>PLON01000041.1 GCA_003142095.1 Acidimicrobiaceae bacterium
GACCTCTGACATTCCTCGTCGGTTCCCTCGTGCCAGTTCTTGAGGGACTGCTGGTTGTACTCACCGTGTCAGTGGTGCTCATGGGCGCGTTGCTGCCGAAGTCAATAGTCATAGCGGGGCGCTTGAGTCCGGCGTCTTTGGCGGTCGCAGTCATCTGGATCGGCGGAATCTGGGTACTGAACCGTACAAGATCGCATCCAAAGTGGGAGATCGTCATGGCGGGCAGTCAGCCCGGGCGTCCTCATCGCCGCGTCCGTCATCCGGTTGCCGACGCCGCGCGCGCAAAGCAATCAACGACGCGTGTTGTGACGCTATTCGGTGTTTCGGCGGCGGTGACATTCTTGGCGGGTGTCGCGCTCGAGATCAGCGGTAACGAACTGGCAAACCGCGCCGGTATAAACGGGGTGGTCTTCGGTGCCACCTTCCTGGCGTTAGCGTCGGCGCTACCGGAGATCAGTTCGGGAATCGAGGCCGTTCGTCTCGGCGACCATCAACTCGCGATGGGCGACATTTTTGGTGGCAATGCGTTTCAACTATGTCTATTCGTGCTGGCAGACCTCGTTGCCGCAAAACCGGTATTGCCGACTACCGGTCCCGCGATTGCATGGCTAGCTTCGCTCAGTTTGGTGCTGACCGTGATGTACGTCGCCGGTGTGATCGTGCGTCCTTCGCGACCGCATCGACTAGGACCCGAATCGATCTTGGCGCTGCTGTTCTACGTAGTCGGAATTGTGGGGCTGCTTCGGATTGCCGGGTGAGCACAACGACGGCGGACCGATCGACTCCCCGTGTGATGCGCTGGAGCAACGAGCACGCTGGACTGTATGAACGAGATCGTCGGCCAAGGGCCACGCCAGACGTCACCACGAATGCCGGACCACGAAAGTCGATCGCTCTGTCGCCATCGTCGACTACATCGAGAACGGCGCCTCATCGGCAATTATGTGAACGGCAGGATCGCGAAAATTCTTGGGGCCTCACGGCCGCGATCATGGCCAAGGTGTCAATGGCACACTTTTCAGCCGGATGTGTGACTCTATAAATGAGACGCAACTCGTCTCGATTCAAATTGGTGAACATTCAAGGGACTACCGGAACCTGAAGATCCGGTAGTGACCATTCACTAACCGTTGCCCAGTTAGGTGAGACGCCCTGCAATCGCTGCTATTGCGCCGACTCCAACAAGGACGCCATAGGTCTGTAGCCAAGTCGACCAACCACCAGGGCGCGCGCGCGAAATAAGTCCAGCGAAGACCAGTGCGATGAGACAAGAGAAAACTGAGGCGACACCACCAGACGAGAAGATCCACGGCACTGCGGGCACGATGATCGTAAGTGACGTCGCTACGCCCATAATCATTGCCTGTCGGAGGTTGCGCTTCGGATCAGAGAGGAACTGGCTTGCCGCCATACCTAGCCCTTCGGCAATGAGCAGGCCAATCACAGCGGCGATCACGACCCTTTGTCCATGGGTCATCGTCGCAAGTATCAACGCGATACTCGCGACAAGCCCATCCGAGGCACCGAAGATGGTAGTCGTGAGAGTCACGGAATCCGTATCTTCGACAGACTTTCGCTTCATCATGGTGACTACGTATTTGCCTTCAAATTTTCAACCTGAGAAAGCCATATTACTTTAGGTTGACTTTGAGCCCATTTGGTAGGGCCGGTGGGGATCGAACCCACAACCGAGGGACTATTAGGTGGGTGCAAACGGTCGGACTGGTCCGGTTAGGTCGTATTCATCCGAGATTCTCTGCATCTCTTGTCCGGTGGCGTCGGATTCGTCCGGTGAGGTCGAATTGGTGTGTGGGATGATCCGTGGGATTTCGAGAACTCCCATCGGCCGAATTTGGTGATCCAGTGCAGTGATCTCAACTTCCTAGGTGTGTTCAACTTCAGAGCGAACTGTGCACCGAAGAGTTTGCAAGACGACTTATCTGTCGATATTAGAAAAACACGAGAATCAACGATCGTATGGCTAATGTTCAAAGGACGTTGAAGGTCACGTTCACTGGAGTTGATGAATGGCGATTCAACCTAGGCGCAAATCGAGTTCGCGAAAAAAGAGCGTAGAACCCGCTCTCTCGTCCAGGCACCAATCGGAATTCGATCTCGCCTCCGAGTCCAAGGGACCGATCTGGCGCCAGTACTTGAGGGCCATGGGGCCGGGATTAGTGACCGGAGCGTCCGATGACGACCCCTCCGGAATCGCGACGTACTCGCAAGCCGGAGCACAGTTCGGTCTGAATTTTATTTGGACCGCCTTGATCACCTTTCCGCTGATGGCGGCAGTCCAAGAGATCTGCGATCGAACGGCCCTCGCGACCGGCGCCGGTCTGGGCGAGTTGGCGGTCAAGCGATTCCACCGGACCGGTCGAGCGGTCCTGGGCGTTCTCCTCATCGTCCTCATCGTCGCGAATACACTCAATATCGCCGCCGACTTGGTCGCCATTGGCTCGGGCATGAACCTTCTTCATGCCGGTCCCTCCTGGCTCTGGGCGCTGCTGGCGGGCGGGGCGATCACGTGGTTGCTAATACTTGGATCGTTTGCGCGAATTGCCCTGGTATTCAAAGTGCTGTGCGCGCCGTTGTTGGCGTACGTGGTGGTCGCGATCTTGGTGACCCATCAGTGGGGCAAGGTCCTTACGTACACGGTCGTTCCCCACATCCAGTTGAACAAGACGTACCTGGCGCTTTTGGTCGCGGTGCTCGGCACAACGATCTCTCCCTATCTCTTTTTCTGGCAAAGTGCTCACCGGATCGAAGAGATGCGCGACGCGCCCGAAGGGGGTGCCGCACCTGTACCGCTCAAACGGATGAGTCGGCGCCGGGCCGGACGCAAGGAACGAATGAGTCGTCTCGATGTGTTTACCGGAATGGCGTTCTCAAATGTCGTCATGTTTGCCATCATCGTGGCGACCGCGCAGACGCTCCACATCCACCACCTCACGAACATTCAAAGCGCGGCCCAGGCCGCAAGAGCTCTCCGACCCTTCGCCGGACGCTTCGCGAGCCTCATTTTTGCCCTTGGATTCATTGGGAGTGGCCTCTTGGCAGTTCCGGTTCTCGCAGCTTCCGGGTCGGTCGGGATGGCGGGCCTGCTCGGCAAGGAATGGGGCTTTAGTCGCTCCATCCGCCAAGCACCCGTCTTCTACGGCCTTCTCTTCGTGGGAACAATTGGCGGCACGGCGTTCAGTCTCCTGCACGTCAATCCCATCAAGATGCTCGTCCTGGTGGCAGTGATCAATGGTGTGGCAGCTGCTCCTTTCCTCTTTGTCGTGATGCGCGTGTCGAGTAGCCAGAGCCTCATGGGCAAAAGCGTGAACGGTCTCGCGGCCAATATTCTGGGGTGGCTCACGGCCGCGATCATGGCGGCGGCGGCAATCGCACTGTTCGCGACGGGAGGACTGTGAACATCGATGCAAGACAGCGAAGCCTGCCAAAGTACTGGTAGGGCCGGTGGGGATCGANNCGACCGAGGGATTATGAGGTGGGAGCAATCTGTCGGACTGGTCCGGTGGCGTCGAATTGGTCCGAAAATGCCTGATGTCTTTGTCCGGTGGTGTCGGATTGGTCCGGTGGTGTCGGTTTGGTATGAGGGATGAAACGTGGGATTTTTTGGGCAGCACTCGCACTCCGTACTGATCTAACTTCCTTGAATGGAAAGTCAGGCGAAGTTCGTCCCGAATTGGGAACTTCAAGATGTCAGCGGCGTAGTAGTCGCTGTAGACGTTTTGAGGGCATTCACGACCGCGGCTTACGCATTTGCGGCAGGAGCGGCGTCAATATATCTAGTCGGCACTGTTGCAGAAGCATTGGAACTCGCTCGGAGTATTCCTGGAGCTCTGACAATGGGAGAAGAACACGGTAATAGGCCACGGGGGTTTGATTTCTCGAACTCGCCAGTGGTCATTGCCAACGCAGACGTGCAAGGTCGCGTGTTGGTGCAGCGGACGTCCGCAGGCACGCAAAACGTAATCGCGGCCTCCAATGCAGATCGACTATTTGCCGCTAGCCTCGTTTGCGCTTCTGCGACCGCGGCCGCCGTCAACAGAATTGATGCAACGCCGCCCACATACGTTATAACGGGACGCTTCCCTGACGGCTCAGACAGCGGTGAAGACGATCTGCTCACTGCAAAATTGATAGAGCGTGCGCGCCGTGGTGATCCCATAGACGCAGTAGCTACTGCAAAAGCGGTCGCCGAAACACCATGGGCACTCCAAATCCGGGACAACGATAACGAACACGTTCATCATTTAGACGTTCGCTATGCGACGGACGTTGATCTGTTCGACTTCGCAATGGAGGTAGAGCGCGGGAATCACCAATTGCGGCTGGTTCAAAGTCGCTGAGTCTCAGTCGATCGCAATCAAAAATTTCAAGCAGTAGGGCCGGTGCGGATCGAACCCACGACCGAGGGATTATGAGGGCGATGAGGCCAGTTCGTGGTTGTCGCCTTAGATGATCTTGTCTTCGTTTTCCAATGACGTTCGTCGGCCTGAAGCTGCCTCGTTGTTTTGAAGTATTGCGGTGTGTGAGTTTTTTGGTGAGTCGAATCCGTACCAAAACCTCCCCTTCCCAGGCCACCGGGTCTCCGACACCAACAATTAATAGCTCAACGGCGGCGCTTATGGATGATAATCTTCGCTCGTTCTCATCGACAAAGGCCAGCGTGGATTCGGAACTACAGCAACTTATGCTGCACTGCGAAGAGCTGCAAGAAGAAGTTGAACAGCGAGACACCGCGGCGAGGGAGGGCGGTCGTCTCCTCCTCGCGGATCCCGCGATCCTCTTTGAAAAGTGGAAGCGCTACGGACGGCATTCTGCTGAAGATGATTACTCCTTCCGACGTCGTCGTCACGCGATCGCGGAAATGGGACTGGATTTAGGTAAGATCACGGAGTAGTGGGTTTTCGAGACTCCCGCCCTGGTCCTCGAGATGCTTGACGTCGACTACACGAATCCGGCGGGACTAATCGAAGCCGAAAAGAAGATTGATTTTTTCGAGCGTAAGAGAGACGAAGAATTATCGCGGAGGGAATCGCTCCTCGATTCGCTGCAAAAGTCCGTGTCGGAGATCACAACGAATCCACACCGACGACGACGTTCGGCCAACCGGGATACCTTCGTAACATGGCGGCGCGGTGGATGAGGATCAAGGAATTGGCAGCTATGACAAGAGCCCGGCTGCGTTCCGACGGACTTTGGTGGGTTCTCGCCGCTGCAATGCGAACGGGTAAGGCTTTCGGGGTCAGTCTGTTGCACCTTCCGGGAGAGATTATGTTCGAGTCGCGTACGCAAACTCGAACACGAGGTGCCTATTGGTCCTCGCAGGAGGTGATTGCAAACGCTCTCTATGGTGATGGATACCACTACGGGCCCATCAAGCGACGATTGATGAACGAGGCGTTACGCGCGGTTGAAATCGATCCGCAGGCTTCGACATTTGTCGACTTGGGATGCGGAAAGGGTCGTGCCTTAGTTGTCGCCGCGGAGTTTGGCTGGCGGCGATTGGTCGGAGTGGAATATGATCCGGAACTCGCGGCTCGTGCTCGAGAAAATGCCGAGTCGTACTCGCGTCGGAGGCTGTCGTCGCCTGACTTGAGCTTCGAGATCATCGAGGGCGATGCGGCGAGTTACGAGCCACCAGCCGGTCAATTCCTGCTTTTTATGTACAACCCGTTTGGTGAACAGACGGTGGCGGCGGTGATTGATCGAGTTATCCAGTCATGGAGATCAGACCCCCGGCCAGTGGCTGTCGTCTATGCAAATCCACAATGGGAACACCAATTGCGACACCGGGAACTGGTTGAAACGGCAAGAGTGGGAAGTCGGCGACACAAGATGGAACAAGCCGTAATCTGGCGGCTTGGCTAACGTTCATCTCCGTGGCCAGCTAAAAATTGTATTTTACCTGGTAGGGCCGGTGGGGATCGANNGCTCCCAGAGCAGGACTCGAACCTGCAACCTAGCGATTAACAGTCGCTTGCTCTGCCAATTGAGCTATCTGGGAATGAATCTGAAAGCCTAGTTACGATATCACTAGCCGCGACGCTCACTGTTGGTCGAACCAGCGTTGCAATCGTTCCGCTTCGGGGCTTTCGCGCACCGCGCGTCGACTCTTGTCAATGCGCTTGGCCATGCCTTGGCGCGTAATGCCATAAGCCTTCGCAATCTCTTCAATCGACATCGTCTTGAATGTGTATTGCCAGAATGCGTCGAAGTCTTCACCCGTGAGACGTCGAACTTCATCGATGACCCACGCGGGCGCGTCGTTGAGATTGCTCGACGGTCGCGGATCGGCGACATCTTCCAACTCAACCGACGCGAAGCGGCGCGACTGCAACTCTCGACTGAGTTGCATGACCTCGTGCGCCTTCACTTGCGAGATTCCGAGTTCGTGCGCAACCTCGCGTTTGGTTAAGTGCTTGTCTTGATTCGAGCGCTCGAATCGTTGGTACTTCAAGATCAACCGCATCTCCGCGTCAGTGAGTCCCGCTTGTTGTTGCACCGTTTGATTCACCAGTTTCATGATCCAGTAGTTCGCGTACGTCGAAAACCGATTTCCCTTTTGTGGATCAAATCGGTGAAGCGCATTGACGAGCCCCTCGACGCCAGCGGCCTCGAGATCCTCGTTATAGAAGTGGTATCCCCGCTCGAGTACCCGCGCGCGAACGAGTCCGAACGTCGCGCGCAGCAACGTCGACTCGGCTTCTTGACCTTCCTGGCGCGAACGAAGGAGTTGACGACGTTGCTGAGGATCGACGGTACTGGTATTGGTCGCGATGAGTTCGTTCGCGCGTCGCCCTTCTTCAATGATTGGGTACAGGGCCCGCTCTTCCTCGACGTCGAGAGGCGCCAGGATTGCCATGCCGCCGATGAAACCGTGCATTCCCCTCGTCACGATGACGTCAATGACGCGCGCTCAAGCAGCCATTTGCGAAGATCGTTCTCGGCGGCCCCGCCCTGGTCGGTCTCGAGGAGTTGCACTCGCTCTTCGACATCGCGGTCCATCGCGCCGGCCAGCTCCGGAGAGATGCGGCCTTCGAGCATGTCCCGGTTGAGATTCTTCCGCTCCGCGCGAACGGCGGCGCGAATGAGTTGTGCCACGACTGCCGTCACGTCAAACGATCGGTCTAGTTCTTCGACAACGAGCTCGCTGAGAACGAGAGCCTCTTCCTCTTCGCCGCGCCGCTCGAATTCGTCGATCAAGTCGTTGGCCCTCTGATTAGTACTCAGCGCTTCAAAGATGTCACGCTGCACTTCGTTGAGGAAATACGGCGCGATAAAGCGCTCCTTCATCGCGACGGGTCCGTGCACGATGAGACGCAATGCCTCAAGACCCGGACGCGGCATCGGTGATTTCGCTGGTCGACGAGGGGCCGGCTCGTTGGGGATCTCGCGAACACCGTGCTCACGAGGGCTCTTCGCGAGGTCTCGTACACGTGCGCGCAGCATGTTCTGGTCGAGTCCGAGTCGACCTACGAGGTCTTGGATGTATTGATCGCGCACCAGTTCACTCGGATGCTCGGCCAAGACATCCATCGCCGCTTCGGCGGCGCGCGCCCGGCCCTCGGCAGTTGTCAGGTTCGCGCCCTCCAAGACCCGGTCAAGGCGGAATCGTAAGAATGGCACCGCTTGCTCAATTGCAAGACGCAGAGCCGCGGGATCGCGCTGAGCGAGCTCGGCCGGATCAGTTCCTTTGGGCAACTTCGCCACGGCGACGTCAACTTCGTGTTGGCGCTCCCACTGATAGACCGACGCGGCGGCGCTCTGGCCCGCGGAGTCCGCGTCGTACGCGAGAACGATGCGCTTGGCAAAGTTGCGCATGATGCGAAAGTGATCTTCGCCGAGGGCGGTCCCGCACGTCGCGACGGCGCGCGGCAGGCCTGCCGTGAAAAATGCGATGACGTCGGTGTAGCCCTCGCACACGATGATCTCGCCGGACTTGATGATGTCGTCCTTCGCAAAATTCAGCGCGTACAACGTGCGCCGCTTTGAGTAGATCGGAGTCTCGGGACTGTTCTTGTATTTCGGCTCAACACGTCCATCGGATCGCGGTTCCTGGTTGCCCGACGTCGGCAGAATTCTTCCACCCACCGCAATGGCTTTGCCGCTTGGATCGAAAATCGGAAAGATCACTCGCGCGCGAAGAGCGTCTTGGCGACGGTCACGCTTGTTGACGAAGCCGAGTCCCGTTGCGCTCAGCACCTTCTCGTTGAGGTTAAGAGACTTCGCGAGACCGTCCCACTCGTCGGGTGCCCAACCGAGGTGAAACTGGCGGGCCACGTCTCCGCTGATCCCACGCGAACGCAAGTAGTCGCGCGCGGGTCGTGCGTCGGGTGATGACAACAGCCGCTCGTGGTACCACGCGACGGCACGGTCCATCGCAACCATGGCCTCTTGGCGCTCTTTACGCTCCGGACCCGCGTTGGCGTCTTCGTGGAGTTCGATCCCCGCACGATCGGCGAGTTGGCGCAATGCATCCATAAAATCGAGATGCTGGGTTTCGCGTACCCAGGTGATCTGGTCACCTGAGGCTCGACACCCGAAGCAGTAGTAGCGGCCCTCCTCGGCGTTCACCGAAAATGACGGCGTTTTCTCGCCGTGAAACGGGCAGAGTCCGGTCCAGCGCTGCCCGGTGCGCTTCAGCGCCACCGTCTCACTGATGAGAGCCACAATGTCGGTCGCCGAGCGGACCTGTGCAATCTCGTTCTCGGATATGGCCATAGAAAGAAGGTACCGGTTCTACCTCGATATCGCGTCGAGTGTTACATCGACTTACGTAAACTGCTCGCAATGCCGGAATACGCCGTCGAGGCCCTCAACATCGTGCGCACTTTTAGCGCTGGCGACGTGCGTGCGCTGGATGACGTCACGCTACGCGTCCCCACTGGCCAGGTCTTCGGACTGCTCGGACCCAACGGTTCGGGCAAGACGACGATGGTGCGGATCTTGGCGACGATTCTCACGCCGAGTAGTGGATCTGCCACCGTCGCCGGTTTCGACGTCGTAAAACAGCCCAATCAGGTTCGTCGCCGTATCGGTCTCGCCGGCCAGAGCGCGACGGTGGACGAAAACCTGACCGGCTTGGAGAACCTACGCATGGTCGGCCTGTTAAATCATCTCAACAAGTCCTACGTCGTCGCAAAGTCGGTCCAGCTCCTCAACGACTTTGGCCTCGCGGACGCAGGAAACCGCATTACCAAGACCTACTCAGGCGGCATGCGACGTCGACTCGACTTAGCGGCCGCGCTCGTCGCCAGTCCGCCCATTTTGTTTCTGGATGAACCGACGACGGGCCTTGACCCTCAGAGCCGACAGGACCTCTGGGGCATTATCGAGCGGCTCGTCGAGGGCGGAACAACAGTGCTTCTCACTACCCAATACCTCGAAGAAGCGGATCGACTCGCAAAGCAACTCGTCGTCCTCAATCATGGAAAAATCATCGCCGAAGGCACCTCCCAAGAACTCAAAGAGCAAATGGGCGCGACGGTGTTGGCACTCACCTTTTCTTCGACAGGCGACGCCCTGCGTGCACAGCCGCTGCTGGCAGACCTATCCATCCAGCCGGCGAACATCGAAGGATCGGTACTCGAGATGACCGTGGACAACGGGCCCTCGGTCACCGCTGATGCGCTTCGCCGTATTGACAGCGCGGGCATCATTCTCAACGGCCTGGCTCTGCGCGAACCGAGTCTCGACGACGTGTTTTTGAATTTGACCGGACACCGAGCCGAGGACATCGATGTAGAGACTCCCATCGAAACGGGACGCCGCGGTCGACGAAAGTCCAACGCGTGAGTACGCTACCTTCCCCCACTTCCACGCACTCCGCCCTTCGCTGGGCATTCAGCGACGTCCTTACGATGGCGCGACGCAACCTCTTGGCCCTCTTTCGCATTCCCGTAGCGATCGTCTTCATGATCATTCAACCGATCATGTTCGTTCTCCTGTTTCGCTACGTCTTCGGTGGCATCATCAGGATCCCGCACGTTTCCTACGTGAACTACCTCATTCCCGGCATCCTGGTGCAGACCACGATGTTCGGTTCGGTCGGCACCGCGATCGGACTAGCCGAGGACTTGCAAAAGGGCCTCATCGAGCGTTTTCGCGCACTGCCGATGGCGCGCCTCGCGGTGCTCGCAGGTCGTACGGTTTCCGACCTCTTTCGCAACTTATTGGTCTTGGTCATCATCACTGGCGTGGGATTCCTCGTCGGTTTTCGGCCTCACGGTGGTTTTGCCGCCTACATCCAAGCGTGCCTCTTGATGCTCCTCTTCGCGTACTGCCTGTCGTGGGGCTTCGCCTTCATCGGACTCGCCGCGCCGAACTCCGAAGCAGCGCAGGCGATTACATTCCCTTTGATCTTTCCCCTCGCGTTCGCCTCGGCCATTTTCGTACCAGTCTCCTCGATGCCCGGCTGGCTCCAACCCTTCGCCTACAACCAACCAGTCAGTCAGACGGCTGATGCGGTGAGAGGCCTCATGCTGGGTACACCCCACGGCCAGTCCTCCTGGATCGCGCTCGCTTGGGCGTTCGGTGCGCTTCTCGTACTTGCGCCCCTTGCCGTTAACAAGTACCGCAAGGTCGCCTAACCGGTGACCGTTCTCAGCGCCGAACAGCTGCAAGAGATTGTGGTTGAAGCTTTCCCCGACTATCACGTTCCGGTCGTTGAATCGATCAATGGCGACACTCTGGTCTTGGCGCTCACGACGTCAACCCGCGACACCCGCCCAGGCGGCACGTTGTCGGGCCCTACGATGATGGCTCTTGCCGATAATGCCGCGTGGCTGGTGATCCTCGCCCACATCGGCCCCGTTCTGCTCGCGGTAACGACAAGTCTGCACATCGACTTCTTGCGTAAGCCCGACGTAACTGACCTCATCGCAAAGGCTCGCCTCATCAAGCTCGGGCGTCGCCTCGCCGTTGTCGACGTCGAACTCGTCTCGCGCGGGTCAGACGACCTCGTCGCGAAAGCTCAAGTCACCTATTCAATTCCGCCCGGCGATCGCCCGTAGGTCAACGAGGCCGACGGCGCGCGTTTGTTCCGCGCAGCGTCATCGGTAGTTCGATGGGTGCGTCACCAAACTGCTCAAGAAGACGTTCACGAACTTTGCGTTCGACCTCGATCCGCGCCTCATCGCCCTGAATGATGGTGCCGGAGTACGTAGCGAAGCTCCCGACGATTTCGTCAATGGTGCGCGGCCAACTCCAGTGGAGTTCAAAGTTCTCTGCATCGACGAACGGCCCGTCAGGATCAAGGTCGGCGGTCCAGCCGCGCGGTCGCGCGCGCGTGTCGTCGGGGCGATTACGCAGCGCCGTCAATTCGCGCATCCATGGAACGCCACGACTATATCCATTCCACCACACGTGCAGCGCACCATCGTCGCGCAGCACTCGGGCGAGTTCGTTCGTGGCGTCGGGCTGGGTGAACCAGTGCCACGCCGAATTCATAAAGATCGCGTCAAACGATTCGTCCTCCACGGGTACCGACTCCGCACTACCGATCAACACCTCGACCTCGGGACTACGTCGCACCAGGACCTTGCGCATGTCGTCGTCGGGTTCGATCACGCTCACGTTGGCACCGTGGTGCAGGAGAAAACGAGTCAGCTTGCCGGTGCCAGCACCGACGTCAAGAACCGAAAGTCCGGTGATGTCACCCATTAGCGTCGTGGCCCCTTCAGGCGGACTCGGGCGAAACATGTCGTACTGCTCGGCGACGGTTCCGAACTTGAGGCCCCGTCCGTCGCTCACGCCGCGTCGACCGTCAGTGCTCGTAGGTGGTCCAACAGACCTGAGAGCGGAACGCGCACTTGGGTGGTCGTGTCGCGATCACGCACGGTGACGGCGCGGTCGTTCAGTGTCTCGAAGTCGACGGTGATGCAGTACGGCGTGCCGATCTCGTCTTGACGGCGGTAGCGGCGCCCGATCGACTGAGTGACGTCGTAGTCGCACATGAAGTGCGGCTGCAGCACTTCCAGCACTTCGTTGGAGACTCCTTCGAGCTCGGTCTTCTTCGACAGCGGCAAGACCGCCGCTTGGTAGGGAGCGAGTCGCCAGTCGAGGCGCAGAACGCTTCTGGTCTCGCCTTCCACTTCGTCTTCGTGATAGGCGGAGAGCAGAAAGGCCATCATGGCCCTCGTCGCACCGGCCGCCGGTTCGATGACGTAGGGCGTGTAGCGATCGTTGGTCGTTGGATCGAAGTAGTCGAGCGCCACGCCCGAATGCTTCGCGTGTTGGGTCAAGTCGTAGTCACCGCGGTTGGCGACGCCTTCGAGTTCGTCCCAACCCCAGGGAAAGAAAAACTCGACGTCGGTCGTGCCCTTGGAGTAGTGCGACAGATCCGCCAACGCGTGCTCGTACTTGCGCAGCATCGACGCCGGAATGCCGAGGTCGACGTACCACTGAAAACGCGTCTCGATCCAGTACTGGTGCCACTCCGCCGCTTGATCCGGTGGGACGAAGTACTCCATCTCCATCTGCTCAAACTCGCGAGTGCGAAAGACGAAGTTCTGGGGGGTGATCTCGTTGCGAAAGGACTTACCAACCTGGGCGATGCCAAAGGGCGGTTTCTTCCTGGTCGTTGAGAGCACGTTGGCGAAGTTGGTGAAGATGCCCTGGGCCGTTTCGGGGCGCAGGTACGCCGTCGACCCTTCGCCTTCGACCGGGCCCGCTTGGGTTTTGAACATCAGATTGAAGGCTCGTGGGGCGGTGAACTTCGTGGAACCACAGTTCGGACAGACGCCGTCGATTTTGTCCTCGCGCCAGCGCTCTTTGCAGTTAAGACAGTCGACCAGGGGGTCGGTGAAAGTTTCCAAGTGGCCCGACGCCGCCCAGACGGCCGGTGGTCCGAGAATCGCTGCATCGAGGCCCACAATGTCGCGACGAGTCTGGACCATGGCGAACCACCAGGCGTTTTTGACGTTCCGCAGCATGTTGACGCCGAGCGGGCCGTAGTCGTAGGTCGAGCGAAATCCCCCGTAAATCTCGGCAGACTGAAAGATAAAGCCGCGCCGCTTGGCGAGATTCGTGACCTTTTCCAGCAGGGCGGGGTCGAGTTCAGGCGTTTCGGACATCTTCCAAGGTTACAGGGCTACCCCGCGCTCTTTAATCGAACGATCACCTGGTTCGCCACGAGACGCGCTTTGGGCGTCAACGTCACGCGTCCCGCGTCGACGGTGACGAGATGCGAAATCTCGTCGAGCGAGTCGAAGGCCTCAAGAGGAACGCCGCGGGCGGTGCGCATTGCTAAGGAGTCGCGTTCGAACTGTTGGGTGGACTCGTCCAAGAACTCCTCGCCGCCGAGAGGAGACTCACCTTTCGCGAGCAGCTCGATGTAGCGATCAGGCGTGCGAACGTTCCAAAATCGCCGACCGTGTTGGTGCGAGTGTGCAGCCGAGCCGAAACCGACGTAGTCGCCGTGTTCCCAGTAGACGTGATTGTGGCGACACTCGTGTCCGGGTTTCGCCCAGTTCGAGATCTCTTCCCAGAGATATCCGTGGGCCGCGAGGACCTCGCCGACGAGGTCGTAGGCGTCGGCCGTCGCGTCTTCGTCAGGGTGGCGACGCGGATCTTGTCCGAGAGGGGTCGCGGGTTCGGGCGTCAACGCGTAGCAGCTGATGTGTGGCGGCGGGTGCTCGAGATCGATGAGGTCACGGAGAGTGTGACGCACGTCATTTAAGTTCTCGGCGCGCGAACCAACGATGAGGTCCATGTTCCAGGTGGAAAATCCCGCCTGCGTCACGGCTTCAGAGACTTCACGATGCGCCATCGTTCCGTGGCGACGACCAAGGTCGGCGAGGACGGCCGGCTGCGTCGACTGCACGCCGAAACTCATGCGATTCACCCCGCCCGCGCGGTACGCGCGAAGTCGCTCGAGTGAGGCGTCCTCGGGGTTGCACTCCACGGTGACTTCGGCGTCGTCGCTGCGCGGGATGGCGTCCAGGATGCGCAGTAGCTCCTCGGCCGGAAGCCGCGATGGCGTGCCGCCGCCGAAGAAGACGGACGCCGCGACGGCCAGTCCCTGGGCCTTCGCGGCGTCGATCTCGCGAAGTACCGCCTGGACATAACGCACCATCAAGTGATCGCGATCGGCGTAGGTCGCAAAGGCGCAGTAGTCACAGCGATGCGCGCAAAAAGGTACGTGGACGTAGACACCGAATTCACTCATTTACTGCCACCCTATGGTTCGCGTGGTGCCGCCAAGGGCGCGGACGCACCGGGTGAGCGAAGCCGTCGTCCAAAGTGCGCCTCGATCGACTCTTGAGCAATGGCCATGACCTCGCCGGCTCCCGCCGGCGGCGCATCGCGCAGCACGCTCGCCAGATCGCCACCGAGCATGCGGCGGATGAGCGCCAACGCGGCGCCCGAGAGTGCAGCCCCTTGGCGACACTCGTCACAGAGAGTGCCGCCGAACTGCGCGTTGAAGGCGACGAGCGGACCGGGGCGTCCGCAGTTAACGCAGACGTCGACGACGGGCTCTGAACCGTCGAGGGCTAAAAGTCGAAAAAAGAACGACGCGGGAACGAGCGATGGATCGTACGACTCGTCGTCGAGTGTCAATAGCACGCGAGTCAACAGTTCGAAGATCGTCTCGTCGGGTACCCCATCGGAGGGAATCGCGTCAATCGCTTCGACGACGGCGTATCCCGCAGAAATCCGCGGATAAGAACCCCTCAAGGTTGCGAGACGCTCAAGGTGCGCGACGTGGCGCGCGATGTAGAACTCGCCGCGGGTTTTTACGAGATCGACCTTCACGTAGGCGAGCGTCTCCAACGTGGCGCCGAGTCGACTCGTGGTCTTGCGCGCGCCCTTGGCGAGAACGCGCACTTTGCCAAAGTGGCGCGTCCAAAGAACGACCACGCGGTCCGCTTCGCCCGACTTGAAGGTGCGAAGGACCACGGCGTCATCGTGGATCTCGTTCACGACTTCTGGTCGTCCTCGGGGTCTCGAAAGTGGGGTTTGCGCGGAGTAATCCCCATGTAACGCTGCAGCACCACCCCGAGGATGATCATCGCGGCGAGAATGGCCGGAATCGCGAGGGGCACGACGAGATCGGACGACCCGTTAATGGCGAGCACCCACAAGGTGACGTACAACAACACGGCCACGAGAAGCGTGGCGCGCAGTACGGTCACTCTTCAACGCCCCCAAAACGTCGCTCGCGATGTTGATACTGCTCAATCGCGCGAAAGAGGTCTTCGCGGCGAAAGTCCGGCCAGAGCACGTCCGTGAAGATCAACTCCGAGTAGGCCATCTCCCAGAGCAGGAAGTTCGAGATTCGGTACTCGCCGGACGTGCGCACCACGAGGTCGGGGTCGGGTAGTTCGGGGTGATACATGCGCGCTCTGATCATCTTTTCGTCGATCTTCTTCGCGGGCACCTTATCGGCGACGAGCTCACGCACGGCGTCGACGATTTCGGCCCGACCGCCGTAGTTAAAGGCAATATTCAACGTCAAATCCTTGTTGTTCTTGGTCAGTTCGATCGCCTCATCCATTCGGCGGAGCACGCCACGCGGCACGCGCCAGTCGCGACGCCCGGAAAAGACAATGCGCACCCCGTCGGCGTTCAGTTCGTGTTGGCGGCGCTCTAAGAGCCCGCGGTTGAAGTTCATGAGATAGCGCACTTCGTCGACGGGTCGGCGCCAGTTCTCGGTGGAAAAAGCAAAGACCGTGAGGGCTCTCACCCCACAGCTCAGTGCGCCGTAGGTCGTGTCGACGAGAGACTCTTCGCCGGCACCGTGGCCTTCGGTGCGTGGGAGCCCGCGACGCTGGGCCCAACGACCGCTGCCGTCCATCACAATGGCCACGTGACGAGGCACGCTGGAGAGATCGAGGGACGCAGGAAGAGGAGTTGGGCGCGGATCGGGCACCTCTAAAACCTAGCCGTCTCCCTGTTGCGAACTCCCGGGCCCGTAAGGTCGATAGGTGAAAAGTTTCGATCCCGATGACGACTCCCCCGTTATCGAACGCGACGCGGACGAGGGCGTTCAGCTCGACGACGACGTCGTGGAAGTCGACGCGGAACGAGCCTTGGCTCTGCTCGACGCGATCACGCACGACCTCCCCGGTGGCGGAGAAAGTCGCGACGGCCAGCGCGACATGGTGCGCGCCGTCGCCTCCGCCCTAACGCGTCGTCAACACCACGTCATCGAAGCGGGCACCGGCGTGGGCAAGTCCCTCGCCTACCTCGTGCCGTCGGTGATGTCCGGCGAGCGGGTCGTCATCGCGACGGCCACGAAGAACCTCCAGGACCAGCTGGCGAGCAAGGACGCCCCCCAAGTTGCGGCGCACGTCAAAGGCGTGCGCGTGGCGGTCTTAAAGGGCAAACAGAACTACCTCTGTTTGAACCGCGCCCAGAGTCTCGGCGGCGGTGCGCAACTCAGGCTGGACGACGGCAGCGACATGCCGCGTGGCGTGGCCGACCAGATGCGACGTATTCTTCGCTGGTCGAACGACACCACGACGGGAGATCTCGACGAACTGCCCTTCGAGGTGGACTCGCGCGCGCGGCGCAGCGTCTCGGTCACCCCCCAGGAGTGTCTGCAACGCGCGAAGTGCCCTCAGGGCCAGAACTGCTTCGCGGAACTGGCGAAGGACCGCGCGAACGAAAGCTCGATCCTCATCGTGAACGCCCACCTCTACGCCTCGCACCTCGCCTCGGGCTCGATGCTGTTGCCGAGCCACGAGTATGTCGTCTTCGACGAGGCCCATGAGATCCTCGACATCTTCGCGACACTTCTTGGCACTTCGCTCAATGCCGCGCGTCTTCGTGCCCTCGCCACGATTGCTCGTACTCTGCTCGGCGAGGCCGATCGAGCCGTGGCCGATCAACTTCTTTCGAGCGCCGACCGTTTCGCGGGTCTGCTCCTCGCTCAGTACGAAAGGAACGAGCTGAAGGGCCTCGACGAAGCGTGCCGCACGGAGTTGACGCGCGCCAACGAATACGTGACGACGCTTGTGGAGCGACTGCGCGACCTGGCGACGACCTCATCGGACGCGGAGTTTCGCAAAGTCCGTGCGCTCGGCCCAGCCATTCATCTCGCGAATGACTTGGAACGCGTGAACAACGTGAAGGACTCGGAGCTGCTGTATCTCGCGCGTCGCGACCGCGAGGTCGACGTCGAGATATCGCTCATCGACGTCGGGCCCCGCCTGCGCAGCGATCTCTGGCCGAACGTGACGGCGATTCTCACGAGCGCCACGATCCCCGACACGTTGACGAAGAACCTCGGACTCGACGACGTCGTGGTTGAACACGTGGCGAGTCCCTTCAACTACGCCGACAACGGTCTGCTCTACGTGCCCGACGGCTTCCCGGAGCGCAATGACCCTAAAGCCGAAGCCGCAATCATCGAGGAGTTGGTCGGGCTCATCACCGCGGCCGGAGGACGGACTCTCGCCCTCTTCACCAACCGCTCCGTCATGCAGCGCGTGGCCGAAGCCGTCGCCCCGCGCCTCGACACCGAAGTCCTCGTGCAGGGATCCCTCTCGCGCCAGCGCCTCATTGAGGCATTTCGCGAGAGCCACGAGGCCAGCCTCTTTGCCGTCACGAGCTTCTGGCAGGGCGTCGACGTGCCGGGCCACTCACTCAGCCTCGTGACCATTGACCGACTGCCCTTTAGCGTGCCGAACGATCCCCTCGCCGAAGCGCGACGTGAACGCTCCAATAACCCCTTCATGGAAGTCGACCTGCCGCGCGCGACGATGCTGCTCGCTCAAGGCGTCGGACGACTCATTCGCACGAAGGACGACCGCGGTGTCGTTGCCGTGCTGGACACTCGCCTCGCCTCAGCCCGGTATCGCTCGGTGATGTTCAAGAAGCTCCCGCCCATGCGTCGCACGCGCGACCGTGGCCAAGTGCACGAGTTCCTGCGAGAACTCAAGGATCTCCACGCAAGTTGACTCTGTTCTGATCAAGAAGCCCTGTATACTACTTTTTCACTAGTTTTTATCGAGCTTGGAGCCATGCACCTCGATCTCTACCTTGTTCTCGGCAGCGCCGTCGTCGGACTGCTCGTCGGGCTGACGGGCGTCGGCGGCGGAGCGTTGATGACTCCGATGCTCGTGTTGCTCTTCGGCGTCACCCCGACGGCCGCCATCACCTCAGACCTCGTCGCGGCTCTCTTCATGAAACCCGCCGGCGTCGCCATCCATTGGCGGCGCAAGACCGTCAACACGCGCATCGTGCGCTACCTGTGTTACGGCTCGCTACCCGGCGCGTTTGCGGGCACGTACGCGTTGCACCTCATGGGCGAGAGCGCGGTCGCCGAGCACCGTCTTCAGATTCTCCTCGGCGCGGCCCTCATCATCGGTGCGGTCTCCATGCTGTTGCGCTCGCTCGCCGCGTCGAGTCGCCACCCGAACGGGGACATCGTGGTGCGGCGCGCTATCACGATCGCGATCGGGGCCGTAGGCGGCTTCATGGTGGGACTCACTTCGGTCGGAGCGGGATCACTCATCGTGGTCTTACTCGTCTTTATCTACCCAAACCTGCGCAACGATCAGCTCGTCGGCACCGACCTCGCTCAGTCGGTGCCCCTCACACTGTCCGCGACGATCGGCACCTTGCTCTTCAGTCACGTCGACTTCTCGCTCACGACCTCGATCATCGTCGGATCGGTGCCCGCGGTCATTATCGGCGCGCTGCTCTCCTCGCGCTCAAACGGACTTCTGCTCCGTCGCATCATCATGGGAGCCGTGCTCTTGAGCGGTCTTAAATACGTCGGCTTCACGACCGACGCGCTCGGCGTTGCGGCGGTCGTGGTCGCCGCCGGGGTCACTGTGCTCAGCGTGCGAGACCTGCGCCGGGGCAAGGCCGACTCTCTAGTAGCCGAACCGGTCGAGAACGTCGTCTCGCTTCTGCCATCCCGGCTCGACTCGGACGCGTAGTTCCAGGTAGAGACCTTCGGGCAGCTGGCGCCTCGCCGCAATACCCACGTCCTTTAAGAGCTGGCCGCCCTTGCCGATCACCATGCCCTTTTGACTCTCGCGCTCGACGAGAATCTCGACCGTGACGTGGGGCCATTCGAACTCCGCGACGCGACAGTGAATCGAGTGCGGCAGTTCTTGTTTGGTCTTTCGCACCAATTGTTCGCGCACCAGTTCGGCGATCCACGTCGCCTCGGTGACATCGGAGACCTCTTCATCGGGAAAGAGGAAGGGCGATTCGGGCATCTGTTCGGTTAAGAACGCCAATAGAGTCGCCGTGCCCTCGCCGGACTTCGCCGAGACCGGAAAGTACTCAACGCGCTCGGCGACGCTGGCCCGACCCATGTCGGTGGCGACCTCTTCGACCGCGACGGCCGCGGCCAGCAGTTGCGCCGCCACCGCCTCGCGACCCGGTCGGTCGATCTTGTTGACGACCACGACGAGCTGCGGTCCGCCATCAGGGCGACCTTGGCCAATCATCGTCTCGATCACGTGGCGATCCCCCGGACCGATCGCTGACGAGGCGTCGATCACGGCGCAGACCACGTCAACGCCGTCGGCCGCGGAGCGCGCGGTGTCGTTGAGCCGTCCGCCGAGGGTGGTTTTTGGTCGATGGAGGCCGGGCGTATCAACGAGAATCACCTGAGTGTCGCCTTCGCTCACGATGCCGCGCACGGCGTGACGGGTGGTGTTCGGGGACGCCGCCGTGATCGTGATCTTGGTGCCAACGAGTTGATTGACCAGCGTCGACTTGCCGACGTTGGGCCGCCCGAGAATGGCGACGAAACCGGCGCGCGTCACAGCGGACTCACGAGCGGTTCGACAAGGACCTCTTCGATGCGACGACCGTCCATGCGCGTTACGGTCAAGCGATATCGATCGGTCTGGAGGACGTCGCCGACCTCGGGCACGCCACCGCGCAGATCGAGCACCAGTCCCCCGACCGTGTCCCAACCATCTTTGGGAAGGGCTAGTCGGTACTCCTCGTTGGCGTCGTCGATGTTGAGACGTCCGCTCAGTTCAACCCCGCCCCCGACGGTGCGCTCGCCGTCGTCTTCGATGCTCGGGTCCGATTCATCGGTGATCTCTCCGACGAGCTCTTCCAGTACGTCTTCGAGCGTGACGACCCCCGCCGTACCGCCGTATTCGTCGACGACGATAAAGAGGTGAACCTTGGCCCGGCGAATTTCGGTGAGGAGTGACGCGACGCGTTTGGTCTCGGGCACGAAGTGGGCCGCGCCCATGTGAACTTTGACACGCTCCGCACCTTGGCCGTCGACCACGAGATTCGCGAGGTGGCGCAGGTTCACCATACCGAGGACGTCATCGGCTCCTCCCTCACCGAGCACCGGCAGACGAGATCGTCCGCTGTCGATGGCGAGGTCGAGCGCGTCGCGCACGCTCGCCGTGGCGTCAATGCCAACGATGTCGATGCGCGGCACCATGACCTCGCGCACGATGGTGTCGCCGAACTCAATGACGGAGTGGATGAAGTTACGCTCGTCCGATTCAATGGCCGCGTCCTCGTGAGCCACGTCGGCCATGGCGAGGACTTCGGACTCGGTCATGCGAGGCTTCTGGCCTTTTCCCCCGAAGAGCCCGATCACCCGGTCGGCGACCGCGAGGAGCACCACTGAGATCCAACGAATGAGCCAGAAGCGCAAGATCCGTCCGACGACCGGCGCGCTCGTGAGGGCCGCCTGGTCGGGGTGTTGAACCGCGAAGTTCTTCGGGATGGCCTCGAAGGCGACGAAGATAACGATGACTTCGCCCGCGGTCGCGACGAAGACGCCGGCCGCCCCAAAGAGGTGACCCGCGAGAACGCCGACCATCGTGGCCGAGATCAGCTGACACATGAGCACCAACAACAACAAGGGATTCAAGAACTTCTCGGGCGCCTCGGTCAGAGCGACCAGTGCTTTCGCTCCACGACGTCCCTCTTCGCGCAGCGAGCGCGCACGCGACTTGTTCATTCGCGTGAGCGACGTCTCAGCCATGGCAAAAAAACCCGACAACATCAACAAGATCAGTACGGCGATCGACAGGTAGGTGTCGCCAGCGCGCCAGACGGCGGCGATCACGACGTCGACGCGCGGTAGTGACGAGCGAGGAGCTCTCTCTCGCGCGCCTCCATCCGTTCGGCCTCCTCGTCGATCACGTGATCCCAACCCCGCAGGTGCAACACGCCGTGCACGATCAACAGCGCCATTTCGTCATCCAGGCTGACCTCGTGTTCGACCGCGTTGCGCGCGGCGACGGCGGGACAGATCACCACGTCGCCCACCAATTGAGGAATCTCCGGCGCCGGGGGTTCCCCCGGGCCCGAGCCCCCGCCGTCGGGCACACGCCCAGACGGCTCAGGGTCGCCGTCGATAGGAAAGCTCAAGACGTCGGTCGACCCTTCGCGCCCCATGAACTGCTGGTTCAAGTCCGCAATGGTCGGTTCGTCGGCGAAGATCAGCGACACTTCGGCGAGTCCGCGCACGCCCTCGTCCACGAGCGCCCCGCGCGCGAGATCGACCCAGCGTTCTAGGTCAATTTCGTGGTCGTGCTGTTCGTCGGCCGCGTAGATGTCAATACTCATGTCGATCGTTCGTAGGCCGCCACGATATCGGCGACGATGCGGTGTCGCACCACGTCCTTGGTGCCGAGGTACACAAAGCTGATTCCGTCGACCCCACTTACAATCCGTTCGACGTCCGCCATACCGCTGCGCTTGCCGTTCAGGTCAACCTGGGTGACGTCGCCGGTGATGACGGCCTTGGAGTTGAATCCGATACGCGTGAGAAACATCTTCATCTGCTCGGGCGTCGTGTTCTGAGCTTCGTCCAAAATAATGAACGAGTCGTTCAGCGTGCGCCCGCGCATGAAGGCCAGGGGCGCCACTTCAATGGTGCCGTTCGCGATGAGACGCTGCGCCCCGTCGGCGCCCACCATGTCGTAGAGCGCGTCATAGAGCGGTCGAAGATACGGATCGACCTTCGCCATCAGGTCGCCCGGCAGAAAACCGAGGTTCTCGCCCGCTTCGACCGCGGGACGCGTCAGCACAATGCGTTGCACCTGGCGACGATGGAGCGCCTGCACGGCCTGGGCCACGGCGAGGTAGCTCTTACCGGTGCCGGCGGGGCCAATACCGAAGGTGATGATCGAGGTGTCGATGGCGTCGGTGTAGCGCTTCTGCCCGGCCGTGGAGGGTCGGACACTCTTCCCTTTGGCGCCGCGCACCACCTCGTGACGCAGGACTTCACTGGGTAAAAGGTCGTCGGCGACCATATCGATGGTGCGTGCGATCTTCGTCGTGTCGAGGGACTGGCCGCTTTCGAGCACCAGCACCAACTCGTCGAACAGTCGCAACACCATCGCGGCGTCGGGGCCAGTCACCGAGATCTGGTTGCCCTGCACGCGAATCTTGGACTTCGGAAATGAGCGCTCGATGACGCGTAAGTTCTCGTCGCGCCCGCCGAGCAGTCCCGCCATGAGGTGAGTGTTCGCGACGTACGTCGTAGTGAGGGCCTCGTCGGCCTTAGCTTCTTGGCTCATCCAGGGGGCCAGGTCATCAGCCGGCCACCGAGCACGTGCGCGTGCATGTGCGACACCGTCTGTTGACCGTCCCGGCCAACGTTAAAGACGAGCCGGTACCCGCTGTCCTTCACGCCTTCAATTTCGGCCACCTTCTGGGCCAGGCGCATGAGGTCGTCAAAGACCCCGGGGTGCTTCACCGTGACCTCGTTGACGCTCATGAAGTGGGCCTTCGGCACCACGAGCACGTGAACCGGCGCCTGCGGGGCGATGTCGTAGAAGGCGAGTGAATCGTCGGATTCGGCGACCACCTTGGCGGGAATCTGACCCGCAACAATCTGACAAAACAGGCAGTCACTCATCTAGTGCTCTCATCATTACTCATATCGCGCGCCGTCCAGGGTCAATCCCCAGCCCCCCGCTTGAAAAGCCAGTAGCGCGGCGGCAACCACACCCGCCGTCTCGGCGCGAAGGACCGTCGGACCAAGCCCGACGCGACGACGACCTTCATCCCACTCGCTTTCAGCCCAGCCACCCTCGGGTCCGACCGCGACGTCAGTGACCCCACGCCAGTCTCCCGAGCCGCCAATCTCGGCGACCGCAACACCGTCGGGCACGTCAGCGACGGCTACGGGATCGGCGATGTCGACGTCGTAGGTACGCCGGCACTGACCGGCGGATTCACGCGCGACCCGGCGCCAGCGCGCGAGGGTCTTCTCGCGCACGTCACCCGAGAACTTCACGACCGAGCGGTTCGTGAGCAACGGCACCACCCGGCTAACGCCGAGTTCGGTCGCCTTCGCCACGGCCCACTGTGCGTGGTCGCCCTTCAGTGCGGCGAGGTAGAGGGTCGTCGTCGGCGCTTGTTCGTCTCGTTCGACGTCGCTCACACGACGAAGTCCGACGGCGTCGACGACGTAGATCGCCCACGACCCCCGCCCGTCGGTGACGACAACCTCTTCGCCGTCCTTCGCGCGTAAAACCTTTCGCAGGTGGTGCTCGCTCGCCGTGTCGAGGACCGGATCAGACGGACTGTCGACGTGAAACTGCGCGAGCGCGGCCACGCGACGCGGCCACTCGGGGTGGGTCACTTCTTGGCCTTGCGACGACGAAAGAGCCCACCGCTTGGTTCGTTCACTTCTTCCTTACGGTGCTCGGCCCACGAGCGCAGCAGGGTCTCGGACTGATCGTCGAGCTCGGTGGGCACGTCGACGACGAGGTGAATATAGAGATCTCCGCGGCCTCGGCCGTGCAGGTGTTCGACGCCCTCGTGGCGTAGTCGATGGACGGTGCCGTTTTGACTGCCCGCTTCCACCTCGAGAACCTGCTCGTCGCGCAGCGTCGGGACGTTAATAGTTGCGCCGAGCACGGCTTGCGCAAAGCTCACGTGGGCCTCGTGGTGAAGATCGTCGCCGTGCCGCTCGAATCGTGGATCACTCACGACCCGCAGGTGCACGAACAGTCGACCGTTCGCTCCGCCACGCAGACCGGCCGGTCCGCGATCGGCCAGACGCATCGTGGATCCGTCCTCGACGCCGGCGGGAATATGCGCACTGAGGGTCACGCTCTGTGGACGGCGACCTTCGCCGCGACAGTCAACGCAGGGCGTTTCAATTCGTGAACCCATACCCTGACAGCGCGTGCAGACCTGCGAGGTGACCATCTGACCGAGGATCGAGTTACGCACGCGACGCACCTCACCACTGCCGTTGCACTGTTCACAGGTCACCGGCGTCGCCCCGGGAGCGCACCCCGAGCCGTCACACGTGGCACAGCGTTGCGGCAAGGTCACCGTCACGTCGCGACTTGCGCCAAAGGCCGCTTCTTCGAGGGTGATGTCGATCGACACCTCGGCGTCCGGGCCGGGCTGAGGGCCACGACGCGAATGGGCGTTGCCGGTGACGCCGCCAAAGAACATGTCAAAGATATCCTGCACCGAGCCGGCACCGAAGGGATTGCCCCCCGCGCCCGCGCCCGCGCCCACGTCCGAACCGAAACGGTCGTAGTTAGCTCGCCGCTCGGGATCCGAGAGAATTTCGTAGGCCTGCGACACCTCTTTGAAGTGCGCCTCGGCCAACGGGTCGTGAGTGTTCGCGTCGGGGTGGTACTTGCGCGCGAGACGGCGGTACGACGTTTTCAATTCCTCGGGCGTGCTCGTCGCCTCGACTTCGAGGATCTCGTACAGGTTGGTACTGCTAGGCATGCTCGGGCTCTCCCCCGAAATGGGTGGTGAGATGCTTCGACACGGCCTCGGCGGCGGCCATGACTTCTCGATACTTCATGCGCGTGGGTCCAAGGAGACCAACGGCCCCGATGGTCTCTCCCTCGAGCGACACTGGCGCCACGATGACCGCGCACGACGACAACGGCTCGAAACCGTGCTCTGAACCAATGGCGACCGCGACGCCCTTTTCCAAGATGTCTTCGACGAGAGAGACGACGAGCAGTTCTTGCTCCAGGATCGAAAGCACCTGGCGTACAGTTTCGACGCCCTCGAAGACTTCGGCCACGCGCGACGAGCCGCCGATATAGACCTGCTCGCCCTCCATCGTTGGCATTTCGGCGTGCAGCAGCGAAACCCCTTCGCGCACCAACTTGGCCACCGTGTCGGTGCGGCTCGGCACCTGGACCTTCGACTCCAGGGTCGTGCCGATGAGGAGCGCGTTCAACTGTCGTGACGCTTCGCTCACGTCGAAGGGCGTCGCGTCAAAGCCCACGAGCACGCTGTTTTTCGTGACGGTGCCGTCGGAATAGACGGCCACGAGAAGATGGTGGTGCGCGTCGAGATTGACGAGCTGCACGCTCAAAATCGTGGCGCGTGAGTGACCCGATCCAACGACGACCGAGGTGTAGCTGGTGAGACGGCTGAGCAACGTCGCGGTCTGTTCGAGGACGTCTTCGACTTCGCCGCGTACGTGGGCGAAGAACTCTTTGATCTGGCGTTGCTGGGCCGGTCCGAGGACGCCCGCCTCCAGGTGGTCGACGAAGTAGCGGTACCCCTTATCGGTCGGCACCCGGCCGGCCGAGGTATGAGGCTGGGCCAGGTAGCCCTCGCGCTCGAGGACGACCATCTCGGTGCGCACGGTGGCGGGTGAGACGACGAGGTCGGCGTTGGCGGCGACCGAGGAGGAGCCGACCGGTTGGGCGGTGTCGATGTGCTCGACCACCACGGCCTCCAGAATGGTTGCCTTGCGTGCGTCGAGGTTGCTGGGCTGGGGTGATGCGTTCACGCGCCGGGCCATAGGTCTCCTTGTTAGCACTCGATTTTACCGAGTGCTAACGGCGTTGACGTCATGGGCGTAAAGTGAGCCCATGGAAACCTTCGAGGCCCCAGAGCGCCCGCACATCCCCTTTAACGGCCCCGAACGGCTCCAACTGGAGTCCTGGCTCGACTTCTATCGGGCCACGGTCCTTGAAAAGTGCGACGGGCTCAACGCTGCTCAGCTCAAGCAGCGTCCGGTCGCCTCTTCGACCCTGTCGCTTCTCGGCATCGTTCGCCATATGACCTTCGTCGAGCAGGTCTGGTTCGAGACCACGTTCGCCGGACTCGACACCCTCGACTACTACAAGACCGAGGGCGACCGCGACGCCGACTTCAACGGTCTCGACAGCGACGCCGTCGAGACCGTCTTTGACCTCTACGAGCGGGTTCTGAGGGTTTCCCGGGATCTCACCGCCGGTCACGATCTGGATGAGAGGGCCAAAAAGCCCCGCACCGGGCGCGACGTCGACCTGCGATGGATATATGTTCACATGATCGAAGAGTATGCGCGCCACTGTGGACACGCCGACCTGATCAGGGAGCTGATCGACGGAAAGACCGGCTACTAAAAAAATCAAAAATGGGTCGTCGTTGGTGAGATTCTGTCGTTCCGTTGCCCTCAGGTGGCGATACTGGAATTAATGAGTCTCGCAGCACCCGGGTAGTTGGTCTGATGCGCGGTTCTCTTACTGGCAACGCCGAGGGTAAGAACGACGCGCCACATCGCACGTCGCACTCGATTCGCACGTGGGCCGTCATCGCGGCGATCGTCGTGGTGCTCGGATCCGTCAGCTCCATCATCGGAGCGAACGCCGTGGATAACGCGCAAAATCAAAGCATCCACAGGAACTTCCTCACGTCCGCGGTCGAGATTGCGTCCACATTGAAACTTGAGATCCAGGGAGAACACGACTTGATTGAATCCGTCGAGTCGTTTCTCGTGGGCGACCCGAACGCTACCCAAGCGCAGTTCACCAAGTGGTCGAAGGACGTACGCGTTCTCGCGCGCCACGGCGCCGTCACCGTGCTCGGCGTGATCGACTACGTGACAGCCGCCGAGCTGCCGGCTTTCGCGAAACGCCAATCCGCCGAGCAAGCGGCGCCCTTTCGCATCGTCCCTGCGGGCAAGCGCCCCTACTACTGCTTGGCTCCTCTCGGCATCACGCGCCCCGGGTCCGCCGGGCTGCCGCGCGACATTGACGTGTGCGCGAGCGCTCTCGGCCCGCTCTTCATGAACGCCCGAGATACGGGCAAGAGCGCGGTCCTCCCCTACACCTACGACGGTGTGCACACCATTGCCCTCGAGACGCCGATCTATGAAGGCGGTGGGGTGCCCGCGACGCGCGCCGCGCGCGAACGCACCTTCGTCGCGATCATTGCGCTCACTCTCCTGCCTAAGGTCATCCTCACCACCGCTCTCGTCGATCACGCCGATACCGCGGTGGCTCTGCACTACGGCGGAGCACATTCGAGCGTCGTCTTTCATGGCGGCGTCGCGCCGCGCGACGCCGGAGCGGCGACGGTGAATCTGCACGACGGCTGGACCATTGATGCCATAGGCGTCGCCAACGGAGGTGGCCTCTGGGGCGACGACGCGGCGCTCGCCATACTCTTTAGTGGAATTGCTCTCAGCTTCCTCGTCGGGGCTCTGATCTTTCAACTCGGCAGCGAGCGGTCTCGTCTCAAGCTGCTAGTCGACGAGCGAACGCAGGCGCTGAACTTCCAGGCCACCCACGACGCGCTGACGGGCCTACCGAATCGGGCGCTCATCGTCGACCGCATTGATCAGCTGCTCGTGAGAAATCGACGACGCGGGACGCTCGGCGCGGCGCTTTACGTCGACCTCGACGATTTCAAGAACGTCAATGACTCACTCGGCCACGCTGCCGGCGACCATTTGTTGATCTTGGTCGCCGAGCGAATGAAGGGCGCCCTACGAGAAGCTGACACCATTGGGCGAATGGGCGGTGACGAGTTCGTCATCCTCATCGACGGCGGCGACGGCGGCGACGACGTCGCCGCACCCGACGTCGTCGCCCAACGGCTTCTCGACGTGATGCGTCGGCCCTTCGAACTGAGCCGATCGCTTCTGCCTCTCTATATCAATACGAGTATTGGCATCGCGGTGGGCGACCGAACGTCGGGCAGTGAGTTCCTGCGCGACGCCGACGTCGCTCTCTACGAGGCGAAGTCGAACGGCAAAAACAAATACGTCTTCTTCAATCCGATGATGGAAGAGGAGATCGGCGAACGCGTCACCCTCGAACTCGACCTACGCTCCGCCCTCGCCGAGCGACAGTTCTACCTCGTCTATCAACCCTTCTATACACTCTCGGACCTCACCATGGTGGGGGTCGAGGCGTTGTTGCGCTGGCGACACCCGACCCGCGGCCTTCTCGAGTCCGACGAGTTCGTGCCCATCCTCGAACGCACCGGTCAGATTCGAGAGGTCGGCGCGTGGGTTCTGAAGGAGGCGTGCACGCAGATGGCCGCATGGCACGCCCACGGCGACACGCTCGAACTGTCCGTCAACGTCTCAGGGCGCCAGTTCGACGAGGAACTTCTCATCACTCAACTACGCGACGCACTGCGCGTCAGCGGACTCGCGGCCGGGTCTCTCAACATCGAAGTCACCGAGAGGACGCTGGGAGAAGATACTGAATCGATCGTGGCTCAGCTACAAAGCGTGCGCGGTCTCGGTGTGCGCGTCGCGATCGACGACTTCGGCACCGGCTACTCCTCACTCAGTAGCCTGCGACAGTTCCCCGTGGACACGATCAAGATCGACAAGTCCTTTACCAAGTCGCTCACAACGTCGGCCGAGGCGCGTGCGCTGATGATGACCTTCATCCACCTCGGTCGCGACCTCCGACTGAACACGCTCGCCAAGGGCGTCGAGTCCTTCGAGCAGATGGATCTGCTGCGCGACACCGATCTCACTCTCGTCCAGGGCTACCTCTTCTCGCGTCCCTTGGAAGCGAACGCCCTCGAAGCTCAACTTCTCGTGCCGCGGCGTGACGTGAATCCCTCAAAGGGCGCGTAGCTCGACGCGGCCTATTCGTCGAGTTTGAGGGCGGCGACGAAGGCCTCCTGGGGTACTTCCACCCGGCCGAGATTCTTCATTCGCTTCTTGCCCTCTTTTTGCTTCTCGAGGAGCTTGCGCTTACGGGTGATGTCCCCGCCGTAACACTTGGCCAAGACGTCCTTGCGGCGAGCCTTCACGGTTTCTCGCGCGATGACCCGTCCGCCAATGGCGGCCTGGATGGGAACGTCGAACATCTGGCGCGGGATGAGTTCCTTCAAGCGCTCGGCCATCTTTCGTCCGTAGAAGTCGGCGTTCTCGCGGTGCACGATCGTGGAGAAGGCGTCGACCGGTTCGTGGTTAATCAGTACGTCGACGCGCACTACCTGACTCGTCACGTAGCCGCTCGGTTCGTAGTCGAGCGAGGCGTAGCCTTTGGTGCGGCTCTTGAGAGAGTCGAAGAAGTCGATGACGACTTCGGCGAGCGGGATCCGGTAGCGCAGTTCGACACGCTCGGTGGAGAGATACTCCATCTTCGTCATCTCGCCGCGGCGACTCTGGCCGAGGTCCATGACGGCGCCGAGATACTCGACCGGCGTCAGGATCGTGACGTCGAGCATCGGTTCATCGACGTGGTCGAGGCGACTCGGGTCCGGCAGGTCCGTCGGGTTGTCGACAAGGACCTCAGAGCCGTCAGTGAGAAAGGCGCGATAAACCACCGACGGCGCGGTGGCGATGATGCCAAGGTTGAACTCTCGCTCCAGGCGCTCGCGGACGATCTCCATGTGCAACAGTCCCAAGAATCCGCAACGAAATCCGAAGCCCAGCGCGTGGGACTTCTCGGGTTCGTAGGTGATCGAAGCGTCGTTCAGCTTCAGCTTGTCCAGAGCGTCGCGCAGGTCCGCGAGATCGTCGCCATCGATCGGATAGATGCCGCAAAAGACCATGGGCTTGGGATCCTGATAGCCCTCGAGAGGAGCTGCCGCCGGATGGGCCGCTTCGGTGATCGTCTCTCCCGATCGCGCTCCCCCGACGTCGCGAATCCCCGCGACCACGAAACCCACTTCGCCCGGTCCGAGCACATCGACCTTCAACATCTCCGGCGTGCGAATGCCGATCTCTTCGAGTTCGTGGTTCGTGCCGGCGCGCATCATGCGGATCCGGGTGTCGTCGCGAAGCGTCCCCTGCATGATACGAACGGAACTGATGACGCCGCGGAACTGGTCGTAATACGAGTCGAAGATGAGTGCCTGCAGCGGCGCGGACGGATCGCCGGTCGGAGCGGGAATGCGCGCGATGATGGCGTCCAGCAGCTCTCGCACGCCTTCGCCGGTCTTGGCGGAGATGGCCAGCACCTCCTCGGCCGCAATGCCGAGGACTCGTTCGAGTTCGTCCTTGCAGCGTTCGGGGTCGGCCGCGGGCAGGTCGATCTTGTTGAGGACGGCCACGATCTCGAGGTTGTGCTCGAGCGCCTGGTAACAGTTGGCCAGCGTCTGGGCCTGGATTCCCTGGCTGGCGTCGACGAGCAACACCGCCCCTTCGCAGGCCGCGAGCGAGCGCGAGACCTCGTAGCCGAAGTCCACGTGGCCGGGGGTGTCGATGAGTTGGATCAAGTGGCCCTGGTACTTCACGCGCACGTTCTGAGCCTTGATGGTGATGCCGCGCTCGCGCTCGATGTCCATCGAGTCGAGATACTGCGCGCGCATCAGGCGAGGATCAACGGCCCCGGTAATCTCCAGGATTCGGTCCGACAGCGTGGACTTGCCGTGGTCGATGTGCGCAATGATGCTGATATTGCGGATTTTTCGGGAATCGACGGAGGATGGTGTAGTGGCCACGGTCACTTAAGGCTACCGGGCGCCGCTAGAAATTCGTAAGAGTGGAAGGGTTCTTGGGCGCTCTGGTAGCATCGACAGGCCCGCGCAGCGAGTTGTTGCGCCCTAAGAACGAGGTTGTCTTTCGTGGCGAATATTAAAAGCCAAATCAAGCGCAATAAGCAGAACGCGGAAGACCGCGAACGTAACAAGGCCGTCAAGTCCGAGTTGCGTACCCGCACCAAGAACGCCGTCGCCGCCGTGGGCAGCGACGGCGAGGCGACCGCTCTGCGTCTTGCCGTCAAGCGCATTGACATGGCCGCGTCCAAGGGCATCATTCACAAGAACCAGGCCGCCAACAAGAAGAGCGGTCTGATGAAGCGGATCGCTGCCCTGCGCGAAGAGGCGTAGTTACCGGCGCCTCGCGCCAAAGCTCAGGCGCGCGAGTCGCGCTACGAGAACCTCGATCACCGTTAGTTCGGTCACGTCCAGATCGCTCTCGAGATCCTTTCCGCCGTAACTGACGCCGCCCTTCAAGTCGAGATCCGCGTCGGTGATCCAGTGAACGGCCGTCGCGAGTCGCGCCGGCCCCAAGCGCTCGGACATCGCGAGCGCCTTGCCGGCCGGATACGCATTGATGCCGAGGAGTTGAGCCGCGTCTTCTTTTGTTCGCGCATCAGATCCTTCGAGGGCACTCATGTTGAGGTAGTGGCGTTGCAGCGCCGAGACGATCTGTAGACCAGCGCGCCGCCTCGACTCGAGCATGCGTCGCGCGACGACAATAGCCTTCGTGGCGTCGCCAGCGTCGAGTGCGTCGGTGAGGTCCCAGACCGGAACGTCGCCGGCGTCACCGAGGTACGGCTCGAGGTGACGAAAATCGAGCGGCGAGCTGCCGTAGATCGACTGGAGAGTGCGCGCCAGCGCGTCGATGCGCGCCACGTCATCGCCCACTTGTTCCGCCACGCGCTGGGCCGTCGCGTGATCGATCGAGACGTTGTACTCGTCCATCTTCGACTTAACGAAGGTCACGCGATCGGCGACACGCGCGCCGACGTTGACCTCGAGGACTTCCGCGGCGGCCTTCACCAAGCGGTGCGCCTTCGTGCCGACCACGGCGAGGATCAAATACGTATCCGGTGATGGCGAGCCCATCCACTGTGTTAGCTGCGCGACTTCGTCGGCGACGAGCAGTTGCGCGTCACGCACCACCACGACGCGACGTTCGACCAAGAACGGTGGCGTGTTGAGAGCCTCCAAGACACGCGGCAACGTGGAGTCGCCGCCCGAGATGGTGACGTCCTTCGCCGTAAAGTCCTGCAGCGCGAAGGACGGGTCGAGGTCACCGAGCGCGTTCGCCACCGCGTTGTGCACGGCGTCGTAGACCATGGTGGCGTCTGAGCCCACGACGCAGACGGTCGCGTTACTCATTCCACGCTCGCCAGTCGTTCCAGCGCGTCACGCACTCGAACGGTTGCGGCCACGTCATGCACCCGAACGATACGACAGCCCAGTGTGATCCCGAGCGCCGTCGCCGCGATTGACGCCGTGGCGCGCTCGCCGATCTCAAGGTTCAGCGTCACCCCGAGAAAGGTTTTGTTCGAGGCCGACAGCAGGAGGGGTGAACCGAGGGCCGCCAGCTTCTCCGAGTCGCGCAGGAGCTGCAGCGACTGTGCGGCCGTCTTTCCCAGGTCGAGCCCGGCGTCCAGGATGATTTGCTCGTCGGTGAGTCCGGCCGCCAGAGCCCAACGCCGACGCTCGAGAAGAAACTCACTCACTGACGCCGTGACGTCGTCGTAGTGCGGGGTCGGATCGGCGACGCGCGGGCGCAGTCGAATATGGGTCGCCACGACCGTGGCGTTTGCGGACGCCGCGACTTCGAGGTACGCGGGGTCGGCAAAGCCGCTGATGTCGTTACCAATGCGAGCGCCGACGGCAAAGCTCGCTTTCGCCACTGACGCGCGCCACGTATCGACACTGAGAGGTACGTCGAAGCGAGCGGCGAGTTCGCGAAGTACGGGCACAACGCGGTCGAGCTCTTCTTCTTCGCTGACTTCGTCGCCCGGCCCGGCCTTCACTCCCCCGACGTCCAAGATGTCCGCTCCCTCGGCGACGAGTTGTTCGGCGCGCGCGAAGAAGGCGTCGAGGTCGTAGGTCGCCGCCGGTTCGTAAAAGGAGTCCTTCGTACGGTTCAAGACGCCCATCACCAGGGCCCGATTCGTCACGTCCACGCGACGCGTCCCGAGGGCGACCACCAACGGCCCCGCGGGCCGAAAGACCGGCACTAGTAGAGGCGACTCGCGAGCCGACGACGGTACGACACGTAACGCGGGTCCTCGGGGCCCAGCGCGTCGAGCATCTCGAGCAGCTGGTCCTTCGACGGTTCATTCGTTGAGGACTGCTCGAGCAAATGCTCGAGGGTGAGATCTAAATCGCCATCCAGTCGCACTCCGCTTCGTTGCAAACGAAGTCGAGCGAGGATGGTCTTTGCGTCGAGCACGTGCGCGAATGGGGTAAGGAGCGCCTCGGCTTCGTCGAGTCGGTCCTCTTGACGTAAAAAGTCACCGAGTGCGACGACGGCGTCAACGTTGCTCGGATCGAGTTCGAGTGCCGCGCGCAAGGACTCTTCGTCGCCCGCGTTCACCAACTGATCGACGATCGATGCACCCGGCGCTAGACGTTCGACGAATTCGCGTACCTGAGCCTCGGGCAGGGCCCCCACGAAGGAGTCAACGACGGCGCCGTCCTTAATCGCGAAGACCGCGGGTATCGACTGCACCTGAAAGGCACGCGAGATGTCGGGATTCTGATCGACGTCAACTTTTGCGAGTTCGACCGACCCGCCGGTTTCACCAATCACCTTTTCGATGATCGGACTGAGTGTCGTACAGGGCCCGCACCAGGTAGCCCACAGATCGACAACGACCGGCACGGTCTTCGATCGCTCAATAACGTCGCTCGCAAACGTGGCGTCCGTGACATCTTTCACGAGCCTCAGCCTAACTGTCGCATCCGTTAAATGGAGAGGTCGCTGTTCGCTGTTAGCCTCGGCGACTATGGGGATGGTGACGGGGATCAACGAAACCGGCGTCACGGCGTGGATGGTGGAGCACCTCGGCGCAATGGCTCCCCTTAACTTCGAACTCATCGCGGGCGGACGTTCTAACTTGACGTTTCGCGTGACCGACGCCGCCGGCGCGACCTTCGCCTTACGCCGTCCCCCGATCAGCCACGTGCTGCCGACCGCCCACGACATGGTGCGCGAACACACGATCATTACCGCGCTTTACCCCCAGGGTGTACCCGTCGCGAGGCCACTCGGACTGTGCGTCGACCCCGAGGTGAACGAACGCCCCTTCTACGTCATGGAATTCGTCGAAGGTGCGATTCTGCGCGACCGTGGCGAGGCGGAGACCACCTTCGACATCTCGACGAGATCCCTGATTGGCGAACATTTGGCCGCGACGCTCGCGCAAATGCACGACGTCGACGTTGAGACGGCGGGACTGTCGAACCTCGCGCGACACGATGGGTACATCGAACGCCAGATCAACCGCTGGCGCAGTCAGTTCGAACAAATGAAAGTTGAAGACGTCGATCACGAGAACATCGTCGAAGACGTCGGCGACCAACTCGCTCGATCGATTCCACGCCAGCAGCGCGTCGCGGTCGTGCATGGCGACTACCGACTCGACAACACGGTGTTGAACGAACGCGGCGAAGTACGCGCGATTCTCGACTGGGAGATCTGCACACTCGGTGATCCCGTGGCGGACCTCGGAACGTTGCTCTGTTACTGGGCCGAGCGAGGCGACGCGACGGAGTTTCTCCTCGGCGTGGCTCCCACGACGGCCGAGGGATTTATGAGTCGCGACGAGGTATTAAAGGCGTACGCGAACCACTCGAGTCTGGATCTCAGCAACGTTGCGTACTATCAAGCCTTCGGCTACTGGAAGTTGGCCTGCATCATGCAAGGGGTCTTCGCGCGATATCGCGCGGGAGCGACCGCGGGCGACCAGGGCAGCGTTGACGCCTATCCCGCATATATCGCGTTGCTCGCCGAGACGGCGAAGCGAACTTTGGAGAACTGATGGACGACGAAATCTACGACCGCATCATCTTCTTGGCCGACCCCGACCTCAACGAGCCCGTGCTCGTGATCGGACTCGAGGGATGGATCGACGCAGGGATCGCCGCGAGCACCGCAATCTCCACGATGCTGGAGACCATCCCGACTGAAGTGCTCGCCACATTCGACACCGAGTACTTCATCGATCAGCGGGCCCGTCGTCCGCTCGCGCGCATCGTCGACGGCGTGACGACGGAACTCACGTGGCCGGAAATTCAACTGCGGTACGGACGAGACGGCGACGGTGCGGATGTGCTCTTTCTCGTCGGACCCGAGCCTGACTTTCACTGGAGCGACTTCGTCGACGTCGTCACCGACGCGGCCGGGCGTTTTGACGTGCGACTGGTCGTCGGACTGGGCGCCTTTCCCGCGCCCACGCCGCACACGCGGCCCATTCGGGTCATCGGCACGGCTCCGGCGTCGAGCGCGCACCTCCTGACCTCGGTCGGGTCGGTGTCAGGTGATCTCCAAGTGCCCGCCGGCATTGGCACGGCATTGGAACTTGGATTCGCCGAAGTAGACATGGACATCATCACGCTTTGGGCTCGCGTGCCGCACTACGTTGCCTCAATGCCTTACCCCCAAGCGGCGGCGGCACTCATCGACGGTCTCGCGCGCATGTCAGGACTCACGCTTGACGCCGGCAACTTGCGGGCGGCGGCGGATGAAGCGCGCCAGCGCGTCGACGATCTCGTGACGAACAATCCCGATCATTCGACCATGGTCGAACGTCTCGAAGCCGCGGCCGATGAGACGGAAGGTACATCGCTCGGCGAAGAGCTTCCCAGTGGCGACGAACTCGCGGCGGAACTTGAGCGGTTCCTGCGCGGCGAGGCCAATTAGCTAGCTCGCGTCAACGTCACTTTCGATTCGCAGTCCAAGTCCCAGCGCGTAGCCGTCAAGATAGAGCGCACTGTCGTTTTGACGTGGGTGGCGATCGGCGAGCTCGTAAAACTTGGCCGAGTGATCGGCTTCTTGCAGGTGCGCGAGTTCGTGCACCAACACCGCGTCGATCACCCACTCCGGGCACTGACGAAGTCGACTCGACACGCGGATCTCTCGCGTTCCTGGAGAACACGACGCCCAACGGGCCTGCTGGTTGGTAACCCAGCGCACCGAGACCGGCAGAATACCGTCGTTGTAGAGTTCGGCGAGAACGTGCGCCCGCTCTTCGAGAGCGCCGTCTCCCCCGGCGTTCTGGGGACGCTGCGTGAGGAGACGTTCCACCAACTCGTCCACGAAGGCGCGCCGTTCGCGACCGCGTACGCGCGCGGGGATCTGCACCACGATGCGACTCCCCGACCAGTGCGCGTTACCCGTCTTCTTCCGTCGCGTCGACGCGCGAATCTCCACTTCCGGTCGGTCGAAGCGCGGTGGCTCGATGGTGATCTGCGTCTCGCTCGACGCTGAGCTCTTCGCCATTAGAGAATTATGTTCACCAGTCGAGGCGGACGAGCGACGACGCGCGTGGGCGTCGCACCATTGAGAGCCGCAGCGATGTCGGCGTCGGCGAGAGCAGCTGCGGTAGCGTCGTCGTCGCTAATTGACGGCGCGACTAACACACGGGCCTTCACCTTGCCGTTGACCTGAACGACCATCGTGACCTCGGCCTCAGCTACAAGCGCGGGGTCGGCGACGGGCCACGACAACAGGTGCACGCTCGGCTGGTCGGGATGACGTTCTTCCCAGAGTTCGGCCGTGATGTGTGGGGTCATTGGCGCCAGCAGCTTCGCCATGATGTCGAGGGACTCCTCGAGCGTCGAAGGTGCGATGCCGTGTTCGCTGCGCGCCGCTTTCGAGACGGTGTTCAACAACTCCATGATGGCGGCGACCGCGGTGTTGTAGCTCCATCGCTCGAAGTCGTGGGTTACGCGCGCGATGGTGCGGTGCGCCGCTTGGCGAACGGCGAAGTCTGATTCATCCTCGACGTCATGGAAATTCACGTCATAGTGGTTCCAGAGTCGGTAAAAACGGTCGATGAAGCGCCCGCACCCGTCGATGACGTCGAGGGTCTGATCGGTCCAGTCGAGATCGTCGCCGGGCGGACCTGCGAAGAGGTGAAAGAGGCGAAGACCGTCGGCGCCGACCGTTCCGTAGAAGGCTTCGGGGGTGACGAGGTTGCCCTTGGACTTCGACATCTTGGAACCCGACAAGCGAATCATGCCCTGAGTGAAGAGACGCTGGAAGGGCTCGCGCGGCAGTCCCGTAGCGAGGCCGACATCGTTCAATGCTTTCAAGTAGAACCTCGCGTACATGAGGTGAAGGATCGCGTGTTCGATGCCGCCGATGTACTGATTGACCGGCATCCACTTTGCCGCTTGCGCGGGATCGAAGGCCTTGTCGGGAGTAAAGGGATCCGCGAAACGCAAGTAGTACCACGAGGAGTCGGTAAAGGTGTCCATGGTGTCGGTCTCGCGGCGCGCGCGCTTTCCACATTTCGGACACGTCGTGTAGAGAAAGCCTTCGTGAGTGGCGAGCGGTGACTGACCGGTCTGGTCCATCGTGACGTCATCCGGTGCCAGGACGGGAAGTTGTTCGTTCGGGACCGGGACAATGCCGTCATCATCGCAGTAGACAACAGGAATGGGACAACCCCAGAAACGCTGGCGCGAGACCAACCAGTCGCGCAAGCGATAGTTGACCTTCGCGACGCCGTTCGCGTGACTAAGGAGGTACTCCGCCGCCTTGGCTTTTGCTTCGGTGACGTTGAGCCCATCCAAGAATCCAGAGTTAATGTGCGGCCCATCACCGGTGTACACATCACCGTCGAATCCTTCGGGCGGTTGCACGGTGCGCACGACCGGTAGCCCGTGCACCTTCGCGAACTCGTAGTCTCGTTCGTCTTCACCCGGCACGGCCATGATCGCACCGGTGCCGTAGTTACCGAGCACGTAGTCGGCCACGTAGACCGGTACGCGCTCGCTCGTGAAGGGGTTCGTCACGTAACTACCGGTGAAGGCGCCACGCTTCTCCGCGGCCACGCCCTCGCTCGACGACGACGTGCGCTCTATCTCGCTGATGGACGTGGCGCGAGCGACGATCTCCTCGACGCGTAGACGCTCGTTGTCCGTCGTGAGGAGCGCCAGCATGGGGTGCTCAGGCGCGACGACCGCGTAGGTGACGCCAAAGCCGGTGTCGGGTCGTGTCGTAAACACCCGCAGCGCCTTCGAAGGATCGTACGTGAGAGGTAGGTCGAACTCGACGCCTTCACTGCGCCCAATCCAGTTGCGTTGCATGGTCTTCACGCGTTCGGGCCACTCGAGGTCGTCGAGACTGGTAAGGAGTTCTTCGGCGTAGTCCGTGATCTTGAAGAACCACTGCTCGAGTAAGCGTCGCATGACGAGATCGCCCGAGCGCTCGCACGTCCCGTCGGCGAGGACCTGTTCGTTCGCGAGGACGGTCTTGCATCCCGGGCACCAGTTGACCTGCGCCTCGGCGCGGTACGCGAGACCCGCTTCCAAGAACGCTAGGAATATTGTCTGAGACCACCGAATGTACTCGGGGTCGTGGCTGTAGACCTCGCGGCGCCAGTCATAGACGGCCCCGAGGCGTCGAACCGAGGTCTTGAGCTCGTGCATCCGGGCTTCGGTGAAGAGGCGCGGGTGACTTCCGGCCTTGATGGCGGCGTTCTCCGCCGGGAGACCAAAGGAGTCAAAGCCGTACGGCGACAGGACGGCTTTGCCGAGCATGGTCTGATAGCGCACCACGAGATCACCGAAGACGTAGTTACGCACGTGACCCTGGTGGGCCGCCCCTGACGGGTAGGGGTACATGCAGAGGGCGTAGAAACGCTCGCGGGGGTCGTCGTTATCGACTTCGTAGGTGCCGTCATCCAGCCAGCGCGCTTGCCACTTCTCCTCGATGACGGTCACGTCAAATGGGCGGCTCATTACAACATTCTAGGGAAAATTGGCCCTAACCTCTCTCGCAAGGGAGAGCGATGGCAGAGCCAAACTACGTATTGGTACACGGGGCGTGGGGCGGCGCGTGGGTCTGGCGCGACGTGGGATCCGAACTCACCCGTCGAGGCGTGTCGTGGACCGCAGTCGACCTGCCCTCATCCACTCATGGCGCCCATCCCAATACGTATCTCGCGGACGACGCCAACGAAGTTGTCGCCGTCGCGAACCTCGAAGGTCCCGTCGTGCTGGTCGGACATAGCTACGGCGGCGCCGTGATCACGGAAGCCGCGGAAGATGTCACGAACCTTGAGCGACTGGTCTACGTCGCGGCTTTGGTCCCGTTGCTCGGCGAAAGCGCGACCGAAGCAACCCGTGAGGTGCACGTTCGAACCCTGCTCGACAAAGCGATTCAGGTCGACAGCGAGTACGCCACTCTCGAACCCACGCTCGCCAAAAAAGCCCTCTACCAGGACTGCACTGAGGAGACGGCGGACTGGGCTGTCAGACAGCTCACGGCCCAAACGCTTGCCAGTTTTCGCAGCCCGCGCAGTGCGTTCGATGTCGACGTCCCCTCGTACTACGTTCGCTGCACGCTCGACAACGCGATTGATATGAGCATTCAGGAATTAATGGCGGCGAGGTGTCGCGAATTCTCGACTCTCGAAAGCGGACATTCGCCCATGTTCTCGATGCCCGAGGCGCTCTGTGACCTTATTCTTACGACTGCGTGAAGTCTGAGCACAAGATGAAGACTGGGGCCATCGCGACGTATCTCATGCGATATCCGGAGACTAGTGAGGAGCAGTCCTTCGGTCCCAACGTCGACGTCTACAAAGTGGCGGGCAAGGTCTTCGCCATCGTGTCGCCGGAGGAAGAACCGTCCTCCATTTCTCTGAAGTGTGACCCCGTGATCGCACTCGAGTTACGAGAGGAGTACGACGCAGTAACTCCCGGCTACCACCTCAACAAGGATCATTGGAACACCATCGTGTTGAACGACAGCGTGCCAGATAGAGAACTAAAGAAAATGATTGCGCATTCGTACGAGCAGGTCATCGCGGGACTGCCGAAAGTGCTCCGACTTCGGATATCGCACGTCGATCGGCCCCGCGTCTAACGGCTTCACCGCCAACTCTCCAATTTCCTTCGGCTGCTACGATGGAAATCCGCGGCGCCGGGGGTATAGCTCAGCTGGTAGAGCACTTGCATGGCATGCAAGGGGTCAGGAGTTCGAATCTCCTTACCTCCACGAATCAGAAGCCGTATTTTAAAGGGCTTTTCGAGTTTTTCTAATTTCAGATCTGGTCTCCGCGACCGTTGTGTAAGCAACCATGTAAGCAACGGCGGAAACTGATGGCGCACAAACGCGGAAACGGCGAAGGATCGATCTATCGACGAGAAGTCGACGGACGTTGGATTGGCTCGATCGTGATCGGCTTTACCTCTTCTGGTCAGCAACGCCGAAGGACGGTCAGCGCAGCGACTCGTCGCGAAGCGGTCGAGAAACTCTCACGGCTCCAGGGCGACATCAGAGATGGTCTCGTAGCAACCGAACAGTCGATTACCCTGAGCGAGCTTGTTCAGCGCTGGCACGATGACGTCCTAAGACACCAGGTTCAAGAATCGGCAAGTTCGAACTATCTCAGTATCGCCAGAAACCACCTCTTGCCATCGCTGGGAAAGAAGAAACTCTCTGATTTAACTCCGGTCCACATCGATCATCTGTTGGCACAAAAAATTGAGGAGGGCTTGGCGCCTTCGACCGTGCGACGAGTCCGAGCAGTTCTCTCTCAAGCGCTCGACCAGGCCATGCGCTGGGGTTACGTGAATCGCAACATAGCCGCGCTGTCGCGCTCTCCTAAAGTCCCTCGAGCAGAGGGGCGCACTCTGTCCCCGGAACAGGCCAGGAAGTTCCTCGACGTGCTCCAGGGACATCGCAACGAAGCTCTCTACGCCCTGATGCTCTCAACGGGTCTTCGGCGAGGCGAGGCGCTGGGTCTGAAGTGGACTGACCTTGACGAGGTTGAAGGCATCCTCCGCGTTACTCGCCAACTGCGCCGGGCCGATGCCGGTCTGGTGGTGGTTGACACCAAAACCGCACTGAGCCGTCGAGGAGTCAACCTGGCGGCCCCCATGATTGAGTTGCTCGAGGCACGCCGAAAGATCCAGAGGGCCGAATTCGAGGCACTCGGGAGGGAGAGCGTCACATCTGATTTCATTTTCACCTCTTCGACAGGCACACCCCTCGATCCCCGAAATCTTTTGAGGGAATTCAAGGGTCTGTGCAAAAAGGCGGGTCTCGGAGATTGGCATGTTCACGAACTTCGTCATTCGGCGGCGAGTTTGATGCTGGCGCAGGGGGTGGCGCTCCAGGTGGTAAGCCGAGTACTCGGACACGCTTCAATCCGCATGACCGCAGATGTCTACGGCCACGTGCTGGCGCCGGATCGAGCGTCTGCCGCGGAGGCTCTCGGAGCAATTCTCTGGACAGCGGAATAAGGAATTCTCAACCCTCAATCGAGGCTTTGATACGGTTGATGGCATCATTTACCGCTCATCGAAAGATGAGTCCGGGGTTTGCTACGTCTTGTTTGTCACAAATGAAGAATGTGCAGACGCCGTCGATAACTGGATAAACGACCCCAAGTCCCGTCTAGGGCTTGTACCGTCTTCGTTGGCGACGTCAACTGGACTTTCGCACCTGAATTAGTGGACGTTTCTTATGGACGGGACTGCAGTCGTTTTGATTGACAGTTTTGTCCACAGTTTGTATACCTTTCAAAGGACCCTGTCCTATTAGTGGATCAATTTGTGGGGCACAATAACCTCAGCTGTAACAGCGACCATCAACTGCGGTCCATTCCTCCGGCCTTGGCACCATTCGTTCGGCACCATTGATCAAATTTCTCCTCATTTGATGGTGGATCATTCCAGCCCACTTTCACCCCTAAGTACGCTCCTGCGGCCTTATGAAAGCGGTGGAGATGCAGTTCGGCAGAAACGAAAACGAGAATTTGAATGGCCACTAAGACGAATCCGGCAATGTGCAAGGCCGGTACCCCGTAGACACTCGCAACGATAAACGCCGCAAGCCAAGTTGGCGTTATCGCTAGAAAACTAATTCCCAATTCAAGCGCTCTCAGGTAATGCTCGGCAGCGGTACTGCCGCATCGGCGAGTCCAGACGGCTTGAAATCGGGAGCCAACTGTCCCTAACAATATTCGTCCAGACTCATGTTCGAATGCTCCATGAAATCAACCACAACTTTCGAGATAGCCGTTTTCGCCGAGTATGCCATCAAACGTGACGGCTCCGACCCCGCCCGCGAATCCAAAGGCGCCAGACAGTCCGCCATAGATGTCGACGACGCCATTTGCCGTCACCGCGCCCGTCTCGACCAGCGCTCCCGCAAATGCGCCAGCACCTCCAAGTAGTCCAGAACCAACCCCCACCGCAACTCCTGTGCATGCCAGTCCATCATGGTGTCCGCTAGTGCCGATACACGCAGGCAAGTCGGCCAAACCACTTACAACACCGAGCCCTCCAGAAACTAATCCTAAGGCGATCGAGCCTTCGACAATTGCACCGAAACCCGTTGCTGCTGCCGCAACGCCAGCCACCAATCCCACTCCCGTCACAATGCCTCGCCAGTGATTTGTAACCGTGGAAACGACTGCCTCTCCAACGTCGCTCGTTGCCTCCGAAATATCGGAAATGGGATTGAGACTCCACAATCCCAACGGGTCCGTGTTATTCATTGGATCGCCATTCGCGTACGAATATGGGGCCTTCGTAAGGATGACCAAGGGATCTACAGACATGAATTGCCCGGTTGTCGGGTCATAGTAACGATTGATGAGGTACTGGAATCCGGTGGAGTCGGTGTAGGCGCCCGCGTAACCGAACGGGGTGTTGGCGTCGCAACTGCTGCAGTTACCGTAAGCGCTGTATGCGTTCGTGCCGTCGACATCGCCGGAGTTGCTGATTTGTTCTCGTACGCCGGTGTTGTCGGACACGAGGTAAGTGGGAGTAGATCCACTGATGCTGATCTGCTCAATTGGCGCAGTACCGACGTTGGGTCCGTAGAGATAAAAGTTAGTTCCATCTTCAAGTAATTGAGGGGTCGAGCCTAGCGTGCTCCAGGTGAAGTCCTGGGTGCTGCCGCCAGCAGGAGTGTCAGAGATCCGAAGCCCGTCGCCGTTGTAGGCGTACGTCGAGGTGACGGTGCTGTTCGGGTCGGCACAGCTGTAGCCCGAACTGTTGGTAGCTGTCTCGCAGGTCAGCGTACCGGCCTGGCTCCAACCGTACGTGGTTGCATCTCCACTTGATGGGGTGGCCGTGGTGCGTTGTCCGGCGGTGTCGTAGGTGTAGGCGGTGGCACCACTCGGTGGGCTGGAACAGGCGCCCGAACTCGTGCCGGTCCAGCACAACTGGCCATCGCTGTTGTACGCGTAGTCGGTGGTATCACTGCCGGTGGTGGTTGAGGTGAGCTGGTCGGCGGTGTCGTAGGCATAACTAGTGCTGCCAGCGCTTGTGACCTGGTTCAGAGGATCGTAGTCATCACTGCTGCCACTCCCTGCGCTGTTCGCGGTGACGTCCTCGTCGGCGTCACGTGTGAGATCCGCCAACGTCGTTGGCGTCCCACTCGTGGTGATGGACACAGAGTTCAGGTTGTCGGCGTCGTCGTAACCGTCCGCGACCGTCGTGTCGGTTCCCGACGGGAGCGTAGTGGACGTCACGTTGGCATCATGGTCGTAGGAGAAGCTCGTCGTGTTACCCAACCAGTCAGTCATCGACGTGTTCTCGCCAGCCGCGTTATAGACGTACGTGACGATCCCCACTCCCGAACCAACGTCCTGGCACGTGTTCCCGTCACTGTTCGGATAGGAGAGACACGTGACGTTCCCGTCCGCGTCGTAGCGGTACGTCACGGTGGCTCCGGCACCGTCGGTAGTCGACTCGAGCCGGCAGCGCACCACACTCCGCCGCAAACGTACGTGTCCCATGTCTCACCTTTTGCTAACACGTCCGCAGCGGCCCTCATGAGCGTCCGGCTTTGTCAATCGTGAATGTACACAGTGCCGAGATCGGCGTCAACTGTAACTGCATTACAGATTTTATCCCGGCGCCAACTTCAAGGTCGCAACTCATGTAATCAGCCGCTAAACAATATGAACTAGTTCAAATCATGTCGGTAAACGCAGTCTCGCGTAGAGAACTACTTGAACTTTTTCGCTCATGAGAGCATTCGATTCCGTCTTCTTGGGACGGAACGCGAAGGACGGCATTCCCGAATGCGCCGATGAGGCAATTCGAGTGACTTAAATGAGGATCCCCTTACCGACAGCTGAGATCGCTCTTGGCTAGCCCATTCGTATCATGGTGATCCAGTTGGCTCCGGCGACAGAGATTGTTTTGAGCGTCCAGGATCGCTCGTGAACATTTGCGCAGGACGCAGTCCTCAATTGCCAGTCGTGAGTGAAGGTACCGGCAATAGTTTCTGGTTTACTAACACAAGGAGTAACCAACTCCATAGTGATTGAAAGTGTGATTAAAGATGTCCAGAAAAGATTCAGATCAGAGTGCTGACCAAACTGGTTCTAACCAGACACAAGAGGGTATCGCCGGGTAGCGGTGGCATTCGTAAGGGTGCCGACTTGATGGCTTCACCAGTCATCGTTCCCGAGCAACAGAGAATTGAAATGCCCGTCGCTTTGGCACCTACGAATTCAGCCAAGATGGTCGAACAGGGTCCAGGTACAAGCACCCCGACCGACTAACAAGAAAGACATCGTGCCAGAGACCATCGGCGCAATTCTCCTGTTTTTCCTTTTCGCTGTACCAGGAATGTCGTTTGAACTCCTACGGCAACGTCGTCGATCTTCGTGGAGCCAGACAAACCTCGAAGAATCCGTCCGGATCGTCATCGTGAGTATCCTTTTGGACACCTTTGGTGTAGCCGTGTATTTATTGATATCGCTGGTGCGGAGGAGCGCTTTCGTAAGTTTGAATGCAATGGCGAAGCTGGGAACCGCCAGATACTCGCGTCATCATCCGTGGGCATTGTTGGTCACCATTTTCATCGTTTTGACCGCTGGGGAGATATTAGGCCTCATGATTCATCGCTCACTGAACCATGAGGCGGGTGAAGGTATCGCGACTCGAATTCAACGTCAGTTTGAGAAGGTCCTTCATTATCAACCCGGTATGCAAATCGAGAGAAGCGACGTCTGGCAAACATTGTTCCGAGGTCTCCGACCACTGCACGCGGATACCGAGGTCACGATTGTGACCTGCCATGGCGATATGTGGACGGGAACTTTAGCCTCATATACCGTCGAGTCGGGTGACGTTAGAGATCTGGCCCTCCAGCAGCCCATTGAGGTTTTGCGTTCGCAGGGAACACCAGTTCCGGTTCCAACTAATTGGAAATTCGTAATCCTCCCCGCCTCCGACATACGAGAGATATTTGTCGGCTACATCAGGAAAGACGCTTCAGGAGTTGCTGGGAGCGAACAGAAACTTTCATAGATACCTGACACCCCTTCGATCTGCGAGCTGTCAATAATTTGCAAAATGCGAAGAGCGACTCGATCCAACTACTCAGGAAGATCCAGGACGGAGTTCCCCGGTGGGCCTTCCACAATTGCTTTTGTTAATGGGTCTTACTCATGGTGAGGCTCAATATGATCAACAGCATCGCAGCGTCAACTGTTGAAGCGACACTATTGACGGATATAGGACGCTCGCCTAAGTCACACAACTCGACTTCCACCTGCTTCCCTTCGCCCCACTCCTGACCACTTTCCCCTGATCTAGCCTCACACTCTTTCACTCGCGCCGCCTTCCGTTCTTCTGTTCTCGCGCTCCACACACTCGATTTCTCACCTCGCCTAGCTGGCCCCAGTTTTTTTGCTCACACGTCTGGCACTAGAGGTTTCAACTTGATTTCCGTGACATTCTTCTGTTAGAAATCGGTGCATGGGACGCAAATCAAGAGCAAAGCAAGAGCGAAGGAAACTGGTGGCCAGGGAACCAGTGGCACCCGCGAAGGGCTCGTGGGGTGGAGCCCGCGAAGGAGCCGGACGTCCAGCGATCTATAGAACCGACGAAGAGCGTCGTGCCGCAGCAGCAGCTCGACGTCGAGCGTATAGAGGAGTGGCTTCAGTTGCACAAGAAGTTGTTGATCATGAACCAAATGAGTTGATAACCAGGGAACCAGTGGCACCCGCGAAGAACTCGTGGGGTGGTGCCCGCGAAGGAGCCGGACGTCCAAAGATTTAGAAGTTGAGAGCGTTGACAATGGGGCACGGTCAGTGGCTGGAAAAGGATGATGAACTATTCATTACGTCTTCAAGACTTGGCTAGAAGCAGCGTGGCGCTCAGAATGCGGAACAGCGAACTGAGCGCCCAATCACGCATTGCGAACTGTTAAGCCGACAAGAGAAATTACCGCAGCGTTTCCATCAGTCCTAGCTATTGTGAGTCCTTTTCGGCGCCAGCCGGTCAGCGTCCTTGCCGCGCGACTTCTTGCCCACTGTGGATCTGCTGGGCGCCGCTTTTTTTGCACCCACTCCTTTGGCCGCAACGTGCTTGCCGATGTCGGATCTCCATTTCGATCCGGCGGCAGCTGCCTTGGCCGTTTTTCTTGGTCGCACCGCTGGGGCCGACGGACGTCCACCGCTTGCGAATCGAGTTGGCGCCGAAGTCCCTGCACTCTGGCCGATCAGTTCTAGTCCGAAGGTTGCACCGCTGGCTTGGTCGACAAATTCATCTCCGGGGGAGTCGAGCACGCCGTCTTCGACAAGCCATGGCGCTACGTCCGACCAGCGCCAAATCCTAGTTCCGCCTCTGAGCACACCTCGCGCAATCGGGAAGTTTCCTGGTCCACGAATTCCAATAACTAACTGACGAATGGACTCCTCGCTACGGTCAGTTCGCGACGCAATGTCAGGGATCCCTACCAAGTCCTCCGCAAGCGAGATGACACGAGATCCCGGTATGGACTTTTCAACGTCTTTGCGCGCCTTTCGCAGTGCGGACAACGCGTTGGTGCCAGGGAGCGAAAACTCCATGAGCGTTTGACCCTGCCATCCACTTGCGGTGACCTCAGGAAGAACTCTGAACAAATTGGTCATGTGCTCGCCATTGAGTGGATCGAAGCCCTCGACGACAAGTGAGAATTCAAAGCGTTTCATAGTGCCCTCTACTGTTGGGATTTCCCAACACATTACATCCTACGGTGAGGCTGTCAAGGCAAGGCGCAAGAAGGTGAAGCGCAGCTATTCAGCCCCTGGGCAGCGCTCCACTGCCCGTCGAATTGCTTTGGCATGACTACCGTCATTCGCGGCGGTGCTCCACACGCCGGCCCAGCAGTCTTTGTGACCATGAGGGCACACGATGTTGGCGAAATGTCCTGGAGAGTGCTCGAGTGCGAGCCACCCTGCGTCGCGAGCGACCTGAAGTGCCTTCTCGATTTCGCCGGTGGGGTGCCGCGGGATCTGTATCTTTTCGACCACCAGAAGAGATTAGTTTCGCCGAGCGACGAGTACCACGACTGTGGGTGGAACAACTCGGTGACGTTCCGAGGTCGCCGACAGTCGACCAGCCGTCAGTCACGAACTTTCGAGCGACGAGCCAACTTGCATTACGTTCGCATTCGCATTGCGGATATTGGTATGCGCAATTACATGGTTTCAAACACTTTGGGTCGGGTCTCCGACACCAGTCAACGCACATCGCGTCGGTTCTACGGCGTTAAGAACGTGAAACCTTTCGCCCATCCGAGAGCACTCTCGGTTAATTGGCAGGGCACGTAGAGAGTCAGACTCGGGATTGTCACTGATCCCCGATTGTCAGGAAGTGTCAGCTCAAGCTCAATGTAGGTGTGTTCTGCTCGGTGCGGATCGCCGCCGGGCATGCAACCAGTCGTCGCATCGAGAACGAAGGCCCCGCTCATTCGAGGCTTGAGAATCGAAGGACGAAACTTTGTATCGAGGTTGTAGCTGTGACTGGCTGGAAGAGAGTAAAACCGCTGCCCTCTGTAACCCTTTAACGACGGAAAGCCTTCGAGGCGACACTCGGCTTTACCGACATTCATGATCGCGAAGGTATAGATGCCGTTTCCCGCGCCTGATTCTGAACCTGTGACACTCCCAATCAGATCCATACCTCGGCATGCGGGCACGTAATCCTTGGAAGATGCACCGGCAGATGAGATCACTGAGGTGGTTAGTGCAAGGAATACGCACACAGAATGACGCCCATCCGAGATAACTTCGAGCGCAAGTCAACTGAGGTCATGCACAATGTCTACTTCAGCGATCCCCCGAATCGCTTTCACGGTAGTTGAGCATCAAACGCCAATGCCTGGTGCCAGATCTGTTGCTTCGGGTCTCCGACACCAGAACTGTATTCAACTCACTGCATTATTTCCGTCCGCAGTGGGCGTGGAGGATCGCTGCCAGACACGCCTGCGACTATCGGGTTCACCGAGGCTCCGCCCCCGCAGTAGATCCAAGCGGAATACACGTGCGGTGGCACGGGAATTACCGCACGCCCAGTCAGCGACCTCAACGACACTACGATCTGACTGGCGTGAATGCATTTGGACATGACGTCATTGCCGAAGATCCAAAACGACGCGACACCTCCGTCCGGCGACAGCCGAACAACTGGTATTCGCCGACCGGAGGCGACACCCATCTGGTCGTTGTACCGGTGCCCAGCAACGTTCTCAATTTGCATAGATAGTCGCTTGCCGTTTTCGCGGAAGGAAATCGTTGGGTAGCCGCTTATGACACATGAGGATCCTCCCTCATTGCGGACCCAGAACAGCTCTCCAAACGTTCCTGCGAGGCCTCCCGTCGTCCCGCGCCAGATAACGCTCAGGTCATCAGATCCGCATCTCAAAGTGGACGTTGTCGCGGAGGCCGCAGCGGTTCTGGTCCCGCCATATGGAACGAGCAAACTCAAAACAAGGAGAAGTCCTGTCGCGATGCCCGCACTCCTCGCGTGACCCCGATACATATTCGGAAACCTACTCTGCTTCACACCAATGGAGCGTCTCACCCAATACGCGAGACGAACCGTCTTTCTGTAGCTAGCGTTGGATTCTTCCGAGCTAAGACCTCGTGACTCCGAGTCCGCTTATTCGAAGCGCACGTCAGTTTAAGTGAGCCGCCAATGCAAGGTGGCATTCCCGTCGCGTCGGGTCAACGTCGTCAGTTGTAATGCGGTTCTCGAGTAGTCCAGTGGGCACCACCGTCCGTTGTGCTCCACAGTGTTGGGCGGTTGTTCTCAAACTCGCCGTCACCGAGCACAATGCCGTTGGAAGGACTGAAGAAGATCACTTGGCCAGTGCCGCCTGCGTCACCTCCCAAACCTGGTGGAACCACCATCCACGTGGTGCCACCGTTCCGGCTGACCATGAGAGAGCTACGTCCCCCCACGAGATAGACCGTGCTGCTCGATACCGCGTCGATCTCGCCCAGGTAGCCAGAGAACTGTGAACCCGGGGTGCAGTGCAAGACATTCGTAGTGGAGAAGTGGCACATTGATCTCACCTGCCAACTTCGACCTTCGTTCGTGGAGCGTAACGTCTCCTTCAACTGGTTACCGGCACTAGGTTCGCCCGCACACACGTCAAAGATCGTCCCGTCCGGAGCCGCAGAGAGCGCCACATTTGTGTAAAAGCCGCCGCAGGGAATTGTTCGACTTGACCACGTGGCGCCCGAGTCGGTCGTGAACCAAAGTGGTGTCGTATGTGTAGGCGTAGGCGTTCCGTCGCTGGCGCCAGAGCTCGAGGCCAGGTAGGCGGACGTCTGATTGATGCGCACAAGCCAGCCACTCCCTTCGGCATTCGCCGGTCGGACCTCGGCGCTTTGAGGCGTTGGCAAGACTGACCACGTCCTACCCCCGTTGGCCGAAGACAGGAGACGCAGAGCGACCGTTGAGTTGCTCGACGCAGAGAACGGTGCGGAGTGGCTCGTTTCGAGCATCCAGATCGAATTGCCGAGAGCCTCAACGCTGAGGACGGTTCCGCGTTGATGACTCTGTGACCACGTCACGCCGTTGTCGTGAGTAATGAAGAGCTCGGGTCCGTAGAGAAAGCCGTCACCATGATCATCGAATGCCAGTGCACTCGCTGGAGCACTTTGTGCACAGGGCCAAGTTACGACGAATACCGGTATTGAAAACGAAGCTCCACTGTTTATCGTGAGACCGACACGGTCACTACACGTCACGGTCCCAGGACGCTGAAGACTCCGTAGCCGCGCGACGAGCTTAAGAAGGCGACAGTTGTCAAGGTGGTATTTGAGAGGAGTGCGCTCTTACTGGTCGCAACGGACGTCGGCGAATGCGTAGCGTCAAGTGATGCTGAATTTGCCACTGAAGAAATCAGTAGTGACATTGAGATGGCTGCAATGCTCACCGTAAGTACCCACATACACCTTCGATACCTAGTGATCCGCATGTTTCTGGTTTAGCATTCACCACATTGCGCACTCTGGAAGTGATTGGCGCGCTAGCGCGGTAGCCGCGAGTGCCGGGCTGCAAAACTGAGTCACGTCGAGTCCCCGACGCATGACATCAGTCCGTCGAGTTTCTCACCGCGGAGACTCGTGAACGAAAAATAAGCCAAGGTAGTCCGTTTCGGCGAATTCTTCGACGATCACGCAGTTATCCTTCGCGCCACACGATAAGGCGTCGACACTCCCAGAAGTCGGAGCCAAATTCAGTCTGGTCAGACCTTTCAGACTCGCCAAGCGCGTGAAATGACCAGCGTCTTCAGAGAGAGCGTAGGGGCGAGTCGCCGAGGCCAGCGTGAAATACGATCCTGCGATGGTGCAGCTCTCGCTGGCCGAGCAGGCCATCTCGGAGCCACTAAATCCTCTAAATGCAAACGAAGCCGAGCCCGGTACGAGCCGAACAGGGCTCCAGGTCCTCCCTCGTTTCGTGAGCACGAAAAAGTAGAGGCCCGCGCCAGCCGGACCCAACGATTCACCGAAGGCGGTGCAATGTGTTGACGATCCGCACGACATGGATTGAATCTGCGAGTACTGGTTGAGGGCAGGCCTGGTCGCTCCCTTTACCTCAGAGGCGCGTTGCCATGCGCCAGAGATCTCGTCGACGACGAACGGGTGAGTGTGTCCCAGTTTGTCGGTATAGGAGCCTCCCGCGCTGCAGTTTCCTCGGGACCCACAGGACACCGCGCTTAACGTCGAGCTCGTTTGACCGGCGAGGCTGACCCCGGGGAACAGCACGGAAGATGCCCACCGTCCGTTCGTCTCATTGGCCACGAAACCTTCTTGTTGACCCGAAGGCGAAATCGATGTACCGACCGCTGCGCACGTACCCGGGGTGCTGCACGAGAGACCATTGAGATTCGGGTACTCGCCGCGGTTCGCATCGCGGAGCCACTCGGGTGGCCCCCACACTCCGCGGACTTCGTTCACGACGAATGACTTTTCAAACTGTCGCTTGTAGGTCGCGCCGGCCAAGACGCAGTCGTTGTCGCCATCGGCGCATCCCACTGAAGAGAAACTTCCTGCAGCGGCGCAGTAGCCCGTCGACGCGCACGACAGGTAGCTGATCGTCGCGCCTTCTTCGTTTCCGGGCGCGACCGCTCCGGTCACCGCCTGCGCGCCGCGCCATTTCCCGTGAACCTCGTCGACGACGAAGGCAGTTGTCGGCCCGTCACCTCCGAGCAGTTCGGAACTGCTGAGTCCCTCGTCGTTGATGAATGATCCTCCGGCGCTGCAGTTGCCCGGAGAGGCGCACGAGATTGCCTTGATTGAGGCGTTATCAACCTCATTGGGTATCGCTGTGCCTTTGATTATTTGGGCCCTTTTCCAGCGCCCCATTGATTCGTTGAGCACGATGGCATCAGTGGTCTTGCTGGTTGATATGAATCCTCCGGCGCTGCACGCCGTCCCCGAGGTACACGAGATGGCGTTTATCACGACCTCATCATCTGACCCTGGCACTCGGGGAATGCGCACCGCCGCGGGGCGTCCCCAGTCGATTCGAAGTGGCTGGGAGGGAAGGGTCGCCAACGTGTAGGCGAGCGATGAAGCGAGGAACGTCAGGGCGACGACAATTACCGTGAGCCAGCGCCGCTTTTGTTGATGGAGTGCGAGAGGCTGGTAACGGGACACAAGGGTCATTCTGGCGTGTCCGACTACGCGATGGGTGATGACGTGAAAGCCTTGAGTGTTTCTTGATAGCGCGAGGGAGTAAATTCAAGGTCGGTGTTGAGTTGTTTTACAGGGCGCAACCGTACGTCTTGATGTAAGCAACCGTGTAAGCAACCACGAAAATTTCCGGGAAACTCCTGGAGACTTCCGTGGACGAAAGACCAATGAATGTATGCATTTATGGACAACTGCGAATCCCAGTGGAGGGTCAAAGTGTTGATGGCATGCAAGGGGTCAGGGGTTCGAATCCCCTTACCTCCACCAAGTAAAAGGCTGATCAAAAAGGCTGATCAAAAGAGTTTTTATAAGCCTTGCGCAGCTCCACAAAATGGAAATGTGCGCGGTGGACTTTAGCAACGCCTTTAGCAACTCGATCGCGGAGGTAGTTGCTGAACTCGTTTGATATGCACGCTAGTCCGACAGTCACAACAGGGTGCGTGCAGGGATACAGCAACTAATGACAAGCCCAGATGGCTAGCCCGTCACTAGTTCTCGAGAAATAATCGATGTCACACCAGTGGCGTACGCTCATCTCGTGTCCCATCCGTTCTGCCAAGATTGGAATGCCTCGACTCCCAAGTGCGGCAGGACCCTGTGACGATGCACTACGACGAGCTCGCTCACCTACGGGCGCAGCACCCGGCGTGGGCGCTCCTTCGCTCCAATAACGCCGCGCTCGTCCTTAGTTTCCTTGGCCGCATGTTCGTTGACAACAATTCCAGCGACCTTCCAGCTTCCGTCCTCGCGACGGCGCTGGACGAAGAATTGTACGCGCTTAACCAGCGTCTCGGTGAGAACAATTACCCCAAGACCGCGTCGGCGTACTTAGACGATTGGGCCTCAGCGGACCACGGCTGGCTTCGCAAGTACTATCCGGCGGGGTCTGACGAGGCACATTTTGACCTCGCCCCATCCGTTGAAAAGGCGCTGCTCTGGGTGCGAGACCTCCCTGCGCGCGAGTTCATCGGAACCGAGTCACGCCTCAACATCATCTTCGACCTACTTCGCCAAATGGTGTTTGGCGCCGATGATGATCCCGAACGCCGCCTCGTCGAGTTGCGGCGGCGGCGCGCCGAAATCGATGAAGAGATTGCCCGAGCCGATCGCGGGGAGATCACAGTGCTTGACGCCGTGAGCCAGCGTGATCGGTACCAGCAGTTCGCCCGCACGGCCAGAGAACTGCTCGCCGACTTTCGAGAAGTGGAGGAGAACTTCCGGAAGCTCGACCGCAATCTGCGCGAACAGATCGCCGGCTGGAGCGGATCGAAGGGCGCGCTGCTCGATGAGGCGCTCGGCAGTCGTAACGGCATCTCCGAGTCTGACCAGGGCCGAAGCTTTCAGGCCTTCTACGATTTCTTGCTGTCGTACCACAAGCAGGCTGAGCTCACCGAACTGCTCGAACGACTACAGGACATCGAAGATCTCGGTCGCCAGGACGACCGACTCAGCCGTATTCACTTCGATTGGATCGACGCCAGCGAGCGAACGCAGGCCACCGTCCGCTTACTGTCAGATCAACTCCGACGCTTTCTCGATGATCAGGTATGGCTGGAGAACCGGCGCGTCTTCGACCTGCTGCGCGCCATCGAAGCCAAGGCGCTGAGAGTTCGTGACCTGACCAACCCAGCCGTGAGCATGGAGCTTGACGACACGGGCCTCGCGCTCAGCCTGCCTATGGAGCGCCCGCTGTACCAGCGAACGCTGCGAGCACCGCTGGAGAGCGAGTCAATGGAGCAGGGCAACAACGACTTCGACTCCTCGGCTATGCTAAGCCAGCTCTACGTCGACCGCGACATGCTCGCTCAACGGGTGCTCAGTTCGCTGGGGCGTCACGACCAAGTCAGCCTCAGCGAGGTGATCATCGGCGAACCACTGGAGCAGGGTCTGGCCGAACTCGTTGGCTACCTTTCACTCAACCAACCCGGGCTCGCCGTGATCTTCGACGAAGAGCGACGCGAGCGCATCGAGTGGAGCGCTGCGGACGTGGAGCGTGTGGCCGACCTGCCACGGGTCAACTTCAGCCGCGACCGATTGGAGATGCCATGACCGACATGATGTCCGTCGCAAATACTGAACCATCGGACCTATCCCTTGTTCTTATCCAACTCATGAAGGGACCCCTGTACCGCGACACCCACGAGAAGCTCTGGAGCGTCTTGCTCGGAGTGCGCCACCAGGTCAGCGACTACGTAACGGTGCTTGGACTGAGCGTCGTGGTCGACGAAGCCGAGGGCTACGCCTTCCTGCGCAGCCGTCCCATCGACGACGAAGCCGCTGAGTTTCCCCGACTGGTGGCCCGGCGCGCCCTCTCCTTTCACGTCAGCGTTCTGCTAGCCCTGCTGCGCAAGCGTTTGGCCGAGTTCGACGCCAGCAGCGCGGACACCCGACTGATCCTCAGTCGCGATCAAATGGTAGAGATGCTCCGGCTGTTCATGCCCGACTCCACGAACGACGCCCGACTGGTGGACACAATCGACGCCCACATCAACAAGGTGACTGAACTCGGTTTCCTTCGCCGACTGCGCGACGAGCAGGACCTCTTCGAGGTCCGACGAATCCTCAAGGCCTATGTCGACGGGCAGTGGCTCTCAGAGTTCGACGCCCGACTGGACGAATACCTGACTGAATTGAGCCACGTCGAGGGGTCTGGCTGATGTCGCCGCTGTTCAGCCTGATCGACCTCGACGACGGACTGCCCGACCGACTGCCCGGAAGTCGTCTGCAACGCCTCGAAGTCTTCAACTGGGGAACCTTCGACCAAAAGGTCTGGTCCTTTGAGCTCGGGGGTCGCAACGCGCTGCTGACGGGCGACATCGGCTCGGGCAAATCCACACTCGTCGACGCGATCACCACACTGCTCTTACCGGCGAACAAGATCTCCTACAACAAAGCCGCCGGTGCCGAGACCCGTGAGCGCGATCTGCGATCCTACGTGCAGGGACACTACAAGTCCGAACGAAACGAGACGACGGGGGTTTCACGTCCGGTGGCCTTGCGAGATACCCAGCACTTCTCGGTCATATTGGGAGTCTTCACCAACACCGGCTACGCCACCACGGTCACCTTGGCCCAGGTGTTTCGTACCAAGGATATGGGCTCGGGTCAGCCCGAGCGGTTCTTCGTCGTCGCCGACACTGACCAGTCGATCGCTAAGGATTTCTCTGAGTTCGGCACCGAGTTCAACTTCCTGAAACGCCGGCTGCGCGAAGGCGGCGCGAGAGTATATGACAGCTTCCCCGAGTACGGTCGGGACTTTCGACGCCGACTCGGCATCGAATCCGAGCAGGCCATGGAGCTCTTCCATCAGACAGTGTCAATGAAGGCGGTCGACAACCTCAATGACTTTGTTCGCAGCCACATGCTCGAGCCCTTCGACACCAAGAGTCACATCGCTTCGTTGATCGAACACTTCGATAACCTCACCCAAGCCCACGACGCGGTCGTGCAGGCTCGCGCCCAACTGGACCTGCTCCAGCCGCTCGTGATCGACCTCGACTCCTACGATCAGATGTCGAACTCGCGTGCCACCCTCGAGCACCAACTTGCGGCGCTGCCCTTCTACTTCGCTGACCGTACGCGCCAGGCCCTTCTCCACGAACTCGAATCGCTCTCGGTCCAGTTGCACGATCTGAGTCAGGAACTTGAGTCGCAAGAAGCCAGCGTCAGGGACCTGCGCGAAACCGAGGCGCAGTTGAATTTGCAGATTGCTGGAATCGGAGGTGACCGGCTGGCCGACATAGAGAGATCGATCGAGCGCCACCAACGGGACAAACCAATTCGCCAGGCAAAGTTCGACCACTTCAACGCCTTGTTAGGGCAGGTGGGCATGGACCAGGTGTCGGTCGCTGAACAGTTCCTCGCCACCCACGACCGGGCTGCCGCCAGGCGAATGGAGCTAGAGGGCGAACTCGCCGCCATCGAGAACAATCTTAACGAGCGACGATTCGAGCAACGCTCGATCAACGAGCAATCCGAGGGAGTAAACAGGGAACTGCAGAGCCTGCAGACGCGTCGCAGCAACATTCCCCGTAACAGCCTCGAGTTACGCCAGCGCCTGTGCAACGAACTCGCCATCGAACCCGACCAGCTACCCTTCGCCGGAGAGTTGATCCAGGTCCTCGAAGAAGCTAGCCAATGGGAAGGTGCGGCAGAGCGCGTACTGCACAACTTCGCCCTGTCCCTGCTGGTTCCCGATCAGCGTTACGAAGCCGTGGCGGCCTGGATCAACGACCACCATCTCAATGCCCGAATTGTCTACTACCGAGTGCCCAACCGGATGGCGCCTGCGACCCTGCCCGAACGCCGGTCGGCCCATCCCCTGCTAGTCGACATGCTCGAACTGAAACCCGAGTCAGGATTCGAGACATGGTTGAAGGCCGAGCTCTCTCGGCGGGCCAACCATGCGTGCGTGTACACGATTGACGAGTTTCGCACCACGCAGCGGGCGGTCACGCGAGCTGGACAGATCAAGGACAAAGAACGCCACGAGAAGGACGACCGCCGACGTATCGACGACCGCCGAGAGTACGTGCTCGGTTGGACGAATCAGGCCAAAGTTGACGCTCTACTCACCCACGCCGGCACACTGCAGGAGCGACTGATCTCCCTCTCGAGCGTCATCGCGGACCTTGCGAATCACGACGAGACAGCTTCACTCCAACTCCAGTCGTTGGCTCGTCTGGGCGAGCACTCAAACTGGGACGACCTGGACTGGCAAGCTCTGGTGCGTGAAATTGCGGCGCTGCACGACGAACGACTTCGTATCACGTCGTCATCGGACACGCTGGTCCTCCTAACATCAGAGCGCGAACGAGTCCGACAAGAGATCTCCACCCACGAGCACTCACGTGACGGTTTGCAACGAGACCGGGGTGCTGCCGAGGGCCGACAACGCACCGCCGAGGCCGAGTTGGACCGCGTCGGGACGATGTTATCCAATGCGCAGGCCGTGGAGGTCGCCACCGAATCGTTCACCTTGATTGACGTGGCGATGGCGTCCGAGCTCGACGGTTCAGCGCCAGACGTGGTGCGCCTCACCACGGTCCACCAATCCATCAATGCCTCCCTCGTGCACCAGCTCAACGCGATCACCAAACAAGAGGGTTCGCTCGCACAGCGCATCGTGAGGTCGATGGGCGCATTCCGGGGGAAGTACCCTCACGAAACCATCGAGTTTGACGACTCGCTCGCATCGGCCCGAGAGTATCGCCAACTCCATCAACGAGTAGCCGACGACGATCTTCCCCGATTCGAACGCGAGTTCAAGGACTATCTCAATCAAAACGCGATCCGCGACGTCGCCGGATTCTCGGCCCAACTCAACAAGCACGAGAAGCAGATCCAAGATCGCATCGGAACCATCAATGAGTCCTTGGCCGACATTGACTATAACGAGGGACGCTACATCCGACTCATGGCGAACCAGACAACTAACACTGAAGTTCGCGAGTTCCGTGCTGACCTGCGCGCCTGCACGGACAACGTAGTCGGCGGGAGCGCCTCCGACCAGTACTCAGAAGAGAAGTTCCTCCAGGTCAAGCGCATCATCGACCGGTTCAAGGGTCGAGAGGGTGCCACCGAACAGGATCGTAACTGGACTCGTAGAGTAACCGACGTCCGACAGTGGTTCCTGTTCTCCGCCTCCGAGCGGCGGCGAGCCGACGACATCGAGTACGAGAACTACAGCGATTCGGCGGGAAAGTCGGGCGGCCAGAAGGAGAAACTCGCCTATACAATTCTGGCCGCATCGTTGGCGTACCAGTTCAAGTTGGACTGGGAGGCCGAGCGATCGAAGGCCTTCCGATTCGTCGTCATCGATGAGGCGTTTAGTCGCGGCTCCGAAGTCTCGACCCGCTATGCCTTACGTCTCTTCACCCGTCTCGGGCTGCAACTTCTCATCGTGACCCCGCTCCAAAAGATCCACGTGATCGAGCCACACGTCGCGGCCGTCGGCTTTGTCGACAACCTCAACGGCAACTACTCACGACTCCAGTGCCTCACGATCACCGAGTACCGGCGTCGTCGTCTCGAGCGCATCGCCGTCACCGATGTCACGAGCCAAGTGACCGTTGAGGGCAAGGGCGTTACCAGCAACCGCGACGCATGACCTCCTGGACGAACGTCGATGACCTGCTAGCCACCTTGCGCAAGCGTTGGGCGACGGGGCGTTACTTGAGCGACTACGCCGAGAACTTGCCGTGGGTGCGGGTCGAACTCCCCGTGAAGGCACCGTCGGCGAGCGAGCTGCTTGATCGATTCGATGATGCATCGCGCTGGGCCGAAAGATTCCAGCGCGATAGCCATACCGGCGGAGGCGTGGCGCGCTTTGGGGTGACATTCCGTACCGTCAAGGGCAAGAACCTCGGAGCAAACTCGGTGCCGGCACGAGTCCGGATCGAGAGCTTCGAACAACTCTGCTCGCTGATTGGTACGACCCGCGACGTACGCCTCCTTGATGCCATTCTGATGCAAACAGAGGTAGCAGCGCCGGAGCTCGTACCATGGGTGGTCGCCCATCCTTTGAGCGCGATAGAGCATCAGGGCATCTGGGGCGACTTGTTGGCCACGGTCAACTGGATCATCACTAACAGCACGGAAGTCCTCTACCTGCGCCAAATCGACGTCGAGGGTCTTGACACCAAATTCGTCGACCACCATCGCAAACTGCTCAACGAACTCTTAACGGCCGTGCTGCCCGAGGATCGGATTGACTCCGAGTACAGCGCCGCCGACTTCGCGCGCCGGTTCCGCTTTCGACCCAAGCCAACCTATACGCGGCTCCGTTTACTCAACCCACAACCGGCCCTCCCGAAGGACCTCAGCGAGATCACATTGCGCACCGAGGAACTTGCCGTTCTCGAGTTCGTCGCCGACACTGTTTTTGTCGTCGAAAACGAGATCACCTACCTCGCCTTTCCCGCCGTTCCGAATTCAATCGTCGTCTTCGGATCCGGATTCAGCCTCGCTGCCTTGCAAGACATCCCCTGGATGGATAGACGGGAGATCGTCTACTGGGGTGACATCGACACGCATGGCTTCGACATCTTGCACCGACTGCGGACTCAATTCGATTCCGTGCAATCGATAATGATGGATCTTCAAACACTGCTCGCCCATCCCCGGCAGTGGGTGACCGAGCCCAGCCCCACCAGCCGAGCTCTGACGAACCTTAACGATGCTGAGCGGGCGCTGTATCACGACCTCATTGAGGATCGCTACGGCCCGGCGGTCCGCCTAGAACAGGAGCGAGTGCGTTTCTCATGGCTGCAACAAGCGCTGCAGCCATGGATGTCCTGACCCGCTTTCTTCATTTCCGACTTATCACCACGCCCTAAGTTATTGGCCAAAAGTCAACTTAAAGGACTACCGGCGACACCCCTAGTGCGAGATCCGTGAAATTGGTGATGATTCTTGCGGAATTTTGGTATTACCGTCTGCGTGAATTTCGTACTGCACGCTGCGTGATCGGACGGGCCAGATGCGTGGCTACTACTACGAACTCCCCCATTTACGGTGTATAATGCAGTTCTAATTACTCATTAGTACTACACAAACCCCCGTTATCAGGGTATAATGCAGTTGTGGAACGCCATAAGACCCTAGATCGCATCGCAAATCTCGCCGAAGAGCAGTGGGGCCTCGTGACCCGCCGTCAACTCGAAAACGTCGAGATTCCAGCAACGACGCTCGAGCGCCTTACGGCGCCAGACTCAGTTCTGAAGCGAGTTGCCTACGGCGTCTACCGGCTCGTGGGTTCACCCACACCAGATCACATGGAACTGCGAGCCGCGTGGCTGCAGCTGGCTCCCAACGTACCCGCGTGGGAGCGCACTCCTGCAGAAGGCGTCGTGTCGCACCGGTCGGCGGCGGCGCTCTATGGCGTAGGCCACCTCCCAGCGGACCGGCACGAGTTCACGCTGGCCCGGCGCAAGCAGAGCCGACGGCGAGATGTTCGTCTTCACCAGCGCCACCTCGCGGACGAAGAATGGAATCAACTTCGCGGACTGCCGGCGACCCGGCCGGCACGAATCGTCTCTGACCTGCTGTACGACCACGAGGACCCTGGGGCCGTCGCTCAGATTATTGTCGACGCCATCCGCCCGGTCTTCGACTACCCCGGAGCTTTCGCGGTGAGCCTCGCCCCCCACGCCGGAAGATTCGGACTGCGCCGCGATGATGGGCTCGCCCTCCTTCGCTGGCTGCTCGATCTCGTCGGTGATAAGGACACTGAGAAATGGATGCAAGAGGCCCGCAGTTCGATGATCGCTCGCTCTGCACCGACTCGCGCACCTTCAGCGTCACGACCGGCAGTACCAGCGTGAGCGAACGCCAGCGCACCTATTCGAGTCCGATGGCCTTCCGTCGAGCGCTCACCGACAAGCTCAAGGTGGTCGCGGAGACGAGTCGGTGGAACCTCCCGCAGCTCCAGCGGCAGATGGCCTACGACCGCTTCTTAGAGCGGCTATACCTCGTCGATGACGGGTGGGTCGTAAAGGGCGCTACGGCGCTCCTTGCCCGCGAAATTGGCGTTCGAGCCACAATCGATGTCGACGTCTATCGAGCGGTGGAACGTCAAGCTGCTGAAGCCGACATCGGTCGAGCGGCAGACCTGGACATCGGCGACTGGTTCAGGTTCGATATAGGCCCGGCACGCGCACACTCCGACGGAGCAGCCGGCGTCCGGTTTCCAGTGACCGCATATGTCGGAGCGACGGAGTGGGCTCAGTTCCACGTCGATCTAGTGGGCTCGAATCTGCGCATGACCGGGGAGCCTGATGAAATGCCGGCGCTAGCCCGGATCGTGATGCCCGACGTCGCCCAGCACGGTTATCGGGTCTACCCGCTCGTAGATCATGTGGCCGACAAAGTGGTGGCAATCATCGAGCGGCACGGAGACCGTCCATCTACCCGTTTCAAGGACCTCGTCGACCTCGTCGCCATCATTACGGAGGCATCGGTCGACGCCAAACTTCAGAGAACGGCACTGCAGTCGGAAGCGACGCGGCGAGGAATCATTCTGCCAAACCGTTTCGATGTACCTGACCGTGAACTTTGGAAGACGGGGTATGAGAGCGAAGCACAACGCTCGCTCCTGCCTTTGGCTCAAACGCTCGACGAAGCACTGGCGATAGTGAGGCCATTCGTCGATGCACTTTTGGACGAAACGGCAATCGATCACTGGGACCCGACGACGCTGCAGTGGAGTCGCACATGACGTGGACCCGACACCAGATTCAATACCAAACTCTGATGAGTTGCCACCACCGATGTTCGGCGACGATGATGGCCAAGTCCCGGCGACCCCACAACACCGAAGCGCCGAACCTCGCCCCTTCGAGCCACGAAAGTTGCTCCGTCACTCGGCTCGGCTTGTCGTACACGCCTCAACTCGAACTAGGAACCGAAGGGTCGGAACTGCTGAGCTTTTTGGCAAATATTTCCTTTAGCAGTGAGGTAGGCCACTGGTTCAGCAGACCACTGTTGCAGTTCAGGTCTCGACCAGGCCATAGTGATGGCTTTCCAGCGCACCGACCCGAGACCAGCGGTCCCCGCAACGTGAGTCAACCTCCCCAGCGGCCCCCTTTCAAACCGTGCATGCGGTTCTCCGGCACACGGCTTTCCGACATCGTTCACCGCCGTGCATGCGCAGTCCCGTATCTCACGTTCCCAGAAAGTGTGTAGACCCCGAGGCTCTTGAACCATTCGTAAGTGAATCGAGTGGCCCAGTTGCGCCCGGAGAGTCCGTGCTTGGTGCTGGCCAGTATGGCCATCCGTTCCGCGACGTAACTGTCGATGATGCTGAACTTCCGCGATGAGTTTCCAAAGCGGAAGTAGCCCGACCAACCCCGCAGCACGGGATTGAGTCGGTCCACGACAACATCTAACGACTGTGTCGACGCCGCTTGAAAAGTGAGCCATAACGCTGCTTGAAAAGTGAGCCACCTAACCAAGATGGGAAGGTGATCACTTTGGAAAACTGGGCACTTATCAGGCACCTCCACCTCAGCGAAGGCGAATCAATGCGCTCGATCGCTCAGAGGTTGGAGATCTCGCGAAATACCGTGGCGAAGGCGGTGGCGTCGACAACACGGTTTGGCCTGCTCTGAACGCCAGTGAACGGTTCTCGAGGCGATGGCATTCTGGGCAAGACGCGCGAACTCGAATCAGGACGCGAGCGCCGAAAAGGGGCGCGATCAATCTAAAACCTGATGAACGAGGATGCTCGACCGAGGAATGCGGCTAAATGTACCAGGAAATGTANNTACATTTCCTGGTACATTTAGCCCGTGATAGATATCACTGAAACTGTCGAGAATCTACGTCGCACAGGAGGAGACACGGCTGCTGTGGAAGCAAAGTCGGCAGCAGGAGGTTTGCCAGAATCCCTCCAATCTTCGCTTAGCGCGTTGGCAAATTTACCTGGTGGGGGACTCATCATTCTCGGGCTGGACGAAAATACCAACTTTTCACCGGTCGAGCTGAATGATCCGAACGTTCTGAAGCAGGGACTGGGGAACTTAACGAGGAGTCTCACGCCTCCAGTTCATCTGGAGATCGAGGACGCTGACGTTGATGGCATTTCAGTAATTACCGCGCGCGTTGCTGAATGTCCTCCATCTCAGAAACCATGTCGCGCATCAAACGGCAAAGCATACTTACGCAGTTATGACGGTGATTACCCACTCTCTGAGCTCGAAGAGCAAGCATTTCTGCATTCCCGCACGGCATCTCACGCGGATCGAATGTCCGTTCCCGACACAACCGTAGAAGATTTGGAGAACGATCTGGTATCGGCTTGGACCGATCAAGTCAAAGCGCGCAACCCACAAGGACTTGGAAGGTTCGCCGGGGTGGAGCTCCTCCGCCGCGGAGGAGTAGTCGCCGCAGACGGCTCATTAACTAAGGCGGGACTTCTTGTCCTTGGAACGTACCCTCAACAATTCTTTCCGCAGTTCGTTCTCCGAGTAGCGGACAGAAGAGGTCTTTCACGAAGTGAACGTGCTAGGAACGTGCAATCTATTGACGGACCAATCCCGCGAATCCTTTCCGCCACATTGGAATGGCTTCGTTCCAATCTTGCGAACACCGCAGTAGCTAATAAAAGTGGTGCCCTAGTTTCACAGCAAGAATTTCCACTTGAGGCGCTTCGCGAGCTCGTTGCCAACGCTCTCGTCCATCGGGACCTCGAGGCTTGGTCAGAGGGAATGGCGATTGAACTACGTCTTGAAACAGGGAAACTCGTTCTCTCGAATCCAGGTGGGCTTTACGGAATCACTGTTGATCGACTCACCAAGGAACACGTCACGAGTGCCCGCAACCCTCGACTCGTTCAGCTTTGCGAGAACGCAACAGATTCGACAAATAATTCACGGGTGATTGAAGCCCTCGCCAGCGGTTTGCCTCGGGTCGCAGAACTTCTCGAGGAAAATGAACTATCTCCTGCCCAGTTTTGGGATAACGGAATTAATTTCACGGTGAAACTAACCAGTGGCAAGCACCTAGGGACAACGGAAGGAGGCGAAGTGCCAAGTGTGGATAGACGTACTCCGTCGTCGCTTAGACGAGGAACGCAACTAGAGAAGATCTACTTAGCCTTACTTGACAATAATCAGTCAACAACTTCCGAGCTAGCAACAATAACGGGCATTTCTGCTCCCTCGGTGCGGAGAGCTCTTACGAGACTGCGCAACGACTATCACTTAGTCGAAGCCGCTGGTGGCCCCGGTCAGAGTGTCAGCTACAGGATTACTGACTCGCAAACAAAATGATCTGGCCAGCGATGCAGTCTCGTAGGGTCTCCACGACGAAGCGATGGGCCATACCGATAGTCATTTTGTTGCTCGCATCAGCGATGCTTTCAAGTTGTGCGAATTCAAAGACTGTGTCGTTGCCCCGGGTTATCGGTAAGCAAGACCAACTGTGCAACAGCGGCAAAGGGCTTCACTTCTCGCCTTCTTTCGGTGTTCTCGGTTCGGGCGCCACTTCCTCGTCAACCTCTGGTCTCAGTCTTGTACCAGCGAACGTCGTAGAAACGAAGGACGGTCGAACACTTTTGAGTTTTTACCCGATGGACGCCGCTTTTGATAACGGACCGGTCCGCACTGTCTCAGCCACATCGCGCTGCACCATTGATCGTTCGTTCGGTAATCATGGTTTCCTGGAACCATCTGTATCTGGTGCGAGCACCCCGCTCACTTCTTATGGTCTCGCCCAAGGTCGTGGGGGAAACTTCTTCGTAACTAGTAGCAAGGGGCAGGCATGGTTGGTTGGCGAGTTCACGTCTAATGGCAACGTTGACGTGAATTTTGGGGATCGCGGTTGGGTCACGATCACGCTTCCCGGAGGCGCATCTGGATTTGAAGCCGGCGTTACCGACCTTCAGGTCACGCGCAACGGCGATGTGCTCCTCCTTGGGGGTAATGCTCAGTCGCACTCATTAGTTCAGCCGTATCTATACGAGCTGAACCCCAATGGCTCCATTAATACGTCCTTCGGAGACTCCGGCCACGTTGCGCTCTTTTCAACATTCGTCTATGCCGGGAGTCTATTGCTGCAGCCTGACGGAATGATTGTTGCGACCGGACAATACGGTGGCGCGGGCTGTTACAGCATGCCCTTTGAGTGGGTGAGTCCTAGCGGGTATGTTCAGTCAACGATCGACGCAAAATTCAACGCGTCGCGGCCAACCGCAGTTACCTCACAGGAATTCTGGGGATCAATCTTTCTTGATCCGCTAGGCGGCGTTGGAATCGTAGGTTTAGCAAAAACTTGCAATGGCAGCCCGTCCAGTGCATCCAGTGAGATTCAGGAGTTTGGACCAAATGGATCCCCACTCCATTCCTTTGGCAGAGACGGGACCGTCAAGATTTCGACGCCGAACCCCAACGATTTCGATTTTTCCGCAACCGTCTTGACGGACCACGATCTCGTCGTCGAGTCGTACGAGAACGAGTCGAGCTCTGTCGTAAGTATTCGAGACTTCCAAGAGAACGGGCGCCCAGTCGAAAAATTTGGTCTCCACGGAATAATGAAGCTCAAGGATCCATCGCTTCTGACGACGTACTCAGCGCCTAGCGCTGTCGCTACGGTAACTCAAGGTGACTTAGGTCTTGTTGTTCCGTACAACAACGGCCTCACGTTTGAAGAGATTGTGGGCTGAACTTCGAGAGGGCTACTTAAGGAGCAATAATTTTCTGCAGATGCTCACTTGAATCGTTCGAACCCGCGAACGATAAATTCTCGTGTAAGCAACCACGAAAATTTCCCGGAAACCTCGATGGACCTCCACGGACGAAAACTCAATGAACATATGTAGTTCTAGACAACCACGAACCCTGATGGAAGGACAAAGTGTTGATGGCATGCAAGGGGTCAGGGGTTCGAATCCCCTTACCTCCACGATTAACATACCTGATGAATGACTATTTATTCTCGATCGAGTGGACCAACACTTTAGCAAATCCTTTAGCAACGCCACTCATTTGCATGCAACAACCCGGACGTCGCGTGTGATTGGAAGCAAATGAATCTGGGATCCACGGAGCTGGCGTTGATCGCTCGTCCAAGTACCGCAGATCACAAACCAAAAGTCCTAATTTTTTCGACCCGTTGCACGACGGGAATGACTAGTTCGAGGCCGCCGTGGTTGTCGTAGTAGTCGTTGGTGGAGTGAGTGGCGTAACAACGACCGAGTCGATATTGGGGTAGATCTCTACCCAGGTCCGACCGGGCTGCAGCGTAATGACGTTGCCCGCATGATCGGTGAACTTGGTCGGCGTGCCGGAGGGGCCAGCGGCCCACGTACCGACAACCATCTTTCCGTTGCGAAAGACGTACGCCTTGCCGGAGTTGTCGATAATGTGCGACTCGGCTTCTAGACCACCCTCAGAGTTCTCGAACCATGGACCGTAGGTGATGTTGACCTGTTGAACGATGACGTTCTGAGCCTGGTTCTGTACTCCATCGGTCAACACGTCGGGCACAATATCTGGATCGGACTCCGAACCTACGTTGTAGAACCTCATCCACGTGCCCGTGCTGGCGTCCCAGCGCCAGTAGATATCAGACGTACCCGACCAGTCAAGATGGATTTGCGTCACGGCCTCGCCGGAAGGCACGGTCTTTGAGAAGGTGAATATCGGCGACGGCGGCGTCGTCAATGACTTCTTGGCCGCCCAGATCTGCTGGGTCGTGGTGTAGGTGTCGTAGGGCGCATAGCGACCGGGCGGCTCGGTTTCGAGCTGGGGGTTATCAATGAGATCGACATTCACGAGTGGCGACTGTTCGATGAGGTCGAGGACAGGATTGATCCCACCCACATGCACCAGAATCGGGTGACCTAACTCAGAGAGCATCTGGATGTCCGTCCAGCGCGCGGAGCGAACAGGGCCGACGAGCGCGGGCGCGTTGCGGCATTGGAACACCGCGGCGTAACGCGTAATGGATCCTTCGACTTGCTCTTCGAAGATGACGTCGGCGTAGTCGAGGCCGCTCTGAGGGCGCGCTTCCGCGGGGGTAGGACCTAGGGAGTAGTTATCGATCTTGATGGCCAGCGCCGGACGCTGAGGCACGACGCCGCCGGGCGCGGGCAGTCCTGTAAGCGGACAGAGCGCTTGGGGTGCCAACGTCGTCGATGTCGTCGATGTCGTCACGGTCGTGGCAGTGGACGATTTCTTCGGTGGCGAACCGCACGCTGAAAGAAGAATCGCACACGCCACGATCGCGAGCGTCATACCACCCCGCACGACATTTCGCCGGCGGCGCGAGAGGGGAACTTCGCGGCTCACATCTCCAGGCTAGTTTGGCAACCCTGCGCGCCACGACCATCGCGTCGCGTCACCCGTTTTCACGCGACACCGCTCAATTCATCTACCAGTTGATGAAAAAAGGCCTCAGCGGATAGAGCATTGGCCTCCGAAGCCATACGCGCAGGTTCGACTCCTGTCGGGGGCACCGACCAAAGATCGAGACTGTACTTAATTAGGCCCTCGATCGACGGGTTTATGAGATGCCGCTTTACTCGGGGAGAAGACTCTTCTTCTTCAATAGATTTTCGAAGTCGATGAGCAGTTTTGATCGACCTCTTGCACCGCGCGCAAGGAGATTACTTCAGCATTAACTTCAGCAGTTGAATTGAATCGAGGTGAATTTTGACGAACGGAGATGAATTGAAAGCCCAGCAAACGAACTTAGTTTGGACCGTCTTGAACCCTCGTGAACGGGTCCCGAGCCGATGGCATGCATTGGCGGACATCAGTGAACCGTAAATATCGGCATCGTTGAAAAGAGTTTGAGTTGTGTATTGCTGGCACTTCAAGTTGCCGGAGGTGCTGTGTAACGTTGACATTTCAACGGGAGGGATTGGTGACTCGACGCGTGCTCGTCTCTTCAGAGGCAAGTTGGCCCGTCCGGAATGGTTGAACCCGCCCTGACATTTCGTAACAGCGAGTTATTTCAACTCACAGTCACTCGTGATGCTCCAGAATGTAAAAGTGACTTCTCCCCAGGTACGCCAAGAGCGTGAATTCGAACACGCCAAGTTGAGGGGCGACGTTGAAATTCTACGGTCGTACGGCGAAGAGCATCCCGACGAGTGGACCGATCTGCACTTCGAAAATGAACCAACGGTCCGCCTGGTCGCCCTCGTTGCGGGACCTCATCGGGATCTGCACGAGCGCGCGCTCCTCAAACTCGTCAATTACCCGAACCAGCTCGTTGTACGAGAAACAAAGTACTCGCGTCGCGAACTCGATGAGATGCGGCAAACGGCGCGCCAGATGTCAGAGTTCCATAACCATAAATTCTTGTCCGTGGGAACCGGACACGGACAGCTTCAAATTCAACTTCAGCCCGATCAGGAACGACTGGCCGCGACTCTTCTCGACAAATTCGGAGACGCGGTGGACTTGAAAGTGGGTGCGTTCCCTTACCCCATGCCCCCAGAGTCGAATAGCGAAGTCGTGCGGCGGCCAAACATCTCGAACTCACAGATATCGCTGATCACAGAAGACAACGTCGACGTCGCACTTTTAGAACCTCTCGAAATCATTTCTGGGCGAACGGGTCGAGGTGTCTTGGTGTTCATCAATCGCGGCCGAAACGAGGTAGTGCTCAATACGAACGGTTGGCTCACTGCTCGAGTTGTCGATCCACTCACCGGTGAGGTGGTTGGTGGCTTTGTAGGCATGCAAGCCATGCCCCTTATACGATTCTCCATGCCTCCTGGCGAAACCGTGACGGTCCCCGTTTCCGTGGGCACCGCATCGTTCAAAAGAAGCCTCGGCTACCTCGTACCTCCCGGTGAATGGATGATTGACGTAACGGTCAAAGTTAACGACGTTGGCGATCGACGTATACCCCTCCAATCAATTACCATCACCCCTTCTTCCTGAACCCGCTGCAAACAACCTGCTCACTTCTTAACAAGGCCCACAGGTTGTCCAAAGGATGGGGTCCACTTCACTCGCCGCAAAGTTTGTAACCGCCGGTCGGAATCATTGTGCTCACTCTTAATTCCATTGTGACGTACCGTGGAGGACCATGAGAATACTCGTTGCGGAAGATGATCGCGCTCTGCGCGACGTACTGGCGCGCGGACTGCAAGAGGCCGGTTACGCGGTCGACTGCGTGACTGACGGCGTTACGGCCGAGTCCGCGCTGAGGGCGCGAGACTACGAGGTCGCGATTCTCGATTGGAGAATGCCACGACGTTCAGGTGTGGAGGTTATTGAGCAGGTACGAGGAGCCGGCGTACGGACACCGATACTCCTGCTCACCGCTCGAGACACGTCGAGCGATCGGGTGCAGGGTCTCAACGCGGGTGCCGATGACTATCTCATCAAACCGTTCGACTTTGCCGAACTTCTCGCGCGTCTGAATGCGCTGCAACGCCGACCAGCGCTACGGCTTGGAAACGAACTGCACTGTGGCGACCTGGCGTTCGACCCGAGGACGCAACTTTGCGCCGTGAGCGACGAAGTGATCAAGCTCACGACGACCGAAGGTGCCATCCTGGAGCTCCTCATGCGAAGAAGCCCATTGGTGGTGTCGCGCGAGGCGATTGCGCATCACGCGTGGCAGCAGACCTATCGCACCGCAGCGTCGAACACCATTGAAGCGCACATTGCAAGGCTGCGCTCGAAACTCGGTACCAGTACCGCGGAGATTCAAACGGTTCGAGGTCTCGGGTACCGACTGGCGGAACGTTGAAAATGGCCTCGATCGAGCGTCGCCACGCGGCGGGCGTCGCCGCGGTTGCGACGGTCATTGGCATGGTGGCGTTCGTGCTCGTCGCAGCTCTCGCCAACACCGTGCTGCTCGGACGGCTAAACCGGCAGGTCGATGCACGCCTGCAACAACAGTTGAGCGTGGTAGAGAGAGTCGCGAAGGGCGAAGGCGAAGGCGCCAAAGGGCTCGACGGACTGTCGAATGACGACGACCGCGACGACGTGCCGGTCTACGTCTGGCGCGTGAATGAGAGTGGCGTGGCCCACGCCCTCGCTAGCGGCTCGCCGCGCTTGCCGGCGACAACGTGGTCGGCCGGCTCGCGAACGCAGTCAGTGGGGAAATTGCTGTTCCTNNACGGTTCGGAAATGAGTGGCTCGTCGCGGGCGAGAGCCTCGCCGACGTGACGCGGGTGAGCTCATCACTCTTCGACGTCGAGATCGCCGCCGGTGGCGTGCTGCTGGTGCTGATGTTTATCGCGGCCTTCGTTGTCGGTATGCGCGCGTTGACGCCCGTGGCGCGGGCCCGCCGACGCCAAGCGGAGTTCACTTCCGACGCTTCGCACGAGCTGCGCACCCCACTCAGCGTCATCGAGGCAGAGGTTGACCTCGCCCTGTCGCGCCCGCGAGACGCCGAGAGCTATCGAGCCGCGCTTCGCCGCGTTGGTCACGAAGGGCGCCGCCTGCACCGTATCGTTGAGGACCTACTCTGGCTCGCTCGATCGGACGAAACGCGCATCGCACCTGAGGTGAGCGGGACGTGTGATCTCGCCGAAGTGACGGCCGCGGCGGAGAGCCGATTCGAAGGCCTCGCATCGCGCAACGGCGTGTCATTGGAGTTTGTCCGTTCGGCAGCGACCACTACCGTACGCGCCAGTGCGGACTCGGTCGATCGACTCGTCGGCGTGCTCGTTGATAACGCCTGCAAGTTTGCCGGCCCCGGGGGGCGCGTCAGCGTGAGGGTGCAGGTCGTAGCTCACCGACTGCTGCTTACGGTAGACGACAGTGGGCCTGGTATTCCCATCGACGAACGCGACATCATCTTTGACCGATTCCACAGAACGGATTCTTCAGTGGGAGGCACGGGCCTTGGACTCGCGATTGCCAACGCCATCATCAAGTCAACTCACGCCCACTGTGTCGTTGGCGAGAGTTCCTTGGGCGGAGCGCGCTTCGAGGTCAGCTGGCGTTACCTTCCGTAAGAAAACATGAAATATGAGGTCTTCGTAAGGTGATCGTCAGATTCGGTTTCTAGCCTTGGTTTTGTGGATGAAGGTCGTGAAAACCAGCCCCCGACTCGATCCACCGGATCAGGATCTTCTCCATTTCCCCGCGAGCCGGCCCCCTCGAGGTCGAAGCACGGTAAGCACGGAGAGTCCCGGATGCTGTACGGAGAGCCTCACGAGCCAGTCTCGGCGACCTTCCCCCGCGCGCCCGGGCCATCAACGTCGCGTCGAACGCGAACGTCGCCGTTGACATCAACGGTGCGGACCTCGCATCCTCCCTATCTCACGCGAGACCGTCTCGTGCGCTGGGGCGTAGAAGCCAACGAGCGTTTGACCGGTTCAACCGCGCTCGTACTCCTGGTGCTGCTCGCCATTGAGGGCGTCACTGTTCTTCGCGTGCACTCGTTGCTGACACTTCACGTGTTTGTTGGAATGCTTCTAATTCCTCCGGTCCTCGTGAAGATCTCCAGCACGACGTGGCGTTTCGCCCGGTACTACATCGGCTCGCCGGAGTATCGCCACAAGGGTGCGCCCCCCATCGCGCTCAGAGTGATTGGACCGTTCGTGATTGTGCTGACGGTAGTCCTCTTCGCGTCGGGAGTACTTCTCCTGTTTGGCCCGACTGCCTGGCGCGGTCGTTTGCTCCAACTTCACCAGGTCAGCTTCATCTTGTGGTTCATCCTCATGGCGGTGCACGTTCTCGGGCACCTGGGCGGCATGGTTCGTCTCTCCACCAAAGACTGGGCGCGACGCACCCGGGGACTCGTTTCGGGCTCGCGAGCGCGGCGACTCTTGATCACGGTGAGCCTCCTCATCGGACTCGTACTCGCACTCCTCACGGTCTCACATGTTGGTCTCTGGACGCACGGAGCCTGACCTTCATGTCACCGTCGACCACTCGCCATCGCGTTCCAACTCACGCCTCACCCTCGTCGAAACGCCGACCAGCGTCGAACACCCGCGCTCGGCGAATCTATTGGCGCCGACGGGGCCTCACGGCATTGGCTCTGGCACTGCTCGCCACATTCACGTGGCTCGCCTTCTCGTTGGGCGGCGCGTTGCTCAATCCCGCGCTCGGGAGTTCGGTCGGTTCTCGCTTAGCCGAATGGGGACGCGCCCACGGTGGTGCCAGCGTTGTGAACTGGACGGAGAACGAGTGGTACAGCCACCATCCGCCTCCCATTGGCGGCACCGTACCGCCCGGCGAGATACGCGTTCCGTCCTCCCGTGCGACCGTCGTCGGAGCCACCGGCTCCCACCTCCCAACGCCCGCTCCTCTTCGGCCCTTCGCGACGCCGGCGCTGCCCGGTGAGGGTGAGTGGTCAGCCGTGGGACGACGGGTCGATGGGATACCGGCGATCTACGTGACGTCGCTGCGTCCCGACGCTGTGCACACCAGCTACGTCGTAGGAGTTGCGTGGATGGACACGAAGCTCCTCAGCGCGACGCTCTATTCGGGTAGCTGGTTACCGGGAGGGGGGCCGTGGCCCGACACAGCGCCCGTGCGACCAAGCGCCGCGCGCCATCTCGTCGCCGCCTTCAACGCGGGCTTTCTCATGAATGATGCGAATGGTGGCTACTACACCGACCACAAGATGGTCCATCCACTTCGCGTCGGTGCGGCGTCCTTCGTCGTGTATCGAAACGGCACGTCAAACGTCATCGCGTGGGGACCTCACGATCAGGTGACTTCAGACATCGTCTCCGTGCGACAGAACCTCGATCTGCTCGTTAATAATTCGAAGCCGGTTCCCGGACTCCGTGCGAACGATACATCGAAGTGGGGAGCCACCGTCGGTAATGCGGTGTACGTATCGCGCTCCGGTCTCGGCGTCACGGCCAACGGCGCGCTCGTCTACGTTGGCGGTCCGGGGCTCAATATCACCGACCTGGCGAACCTCTTAGTGCGGGCCGGTGCGGTGCGCGCGATGGAACTCGATATCAACGTCGATTGGGTTAACTACTCCTACTACTCGCCGTCGACGCCGAACGGCCTCGCGGCGTTGACCAACGGCACGGAGCTCGTGAGTTCCATGACCGGGACACCGGCACGTTACTTCGAATCGTGGTGGGCGCGAGACTTCATCACGATGTCGGCGCGAGCGACAAACAGCAAGGGTTCATCGTGACCACTTCCAGCCCGACCCGCGCCGCCGGACGACCGGGTCGACATGTGCGCCGCCGACCCGGTCCGGCTCCCGCCCCACGAGTCACCGACGCGTTGGCAGTCATCGCGGGGATAGGTTTCGGTCTAGCCGTGGCGCTCGCTTTCTGGGGTGAGTCGCTCGGGGCTCTTCGCGCGCCGGGAGGTTGGTACACGCTGGCGGGTCGTCTCGCCGCTTTAGTTGGTACGTATCTCATGTTGGTGATGGTCGTGTTGATGTCGCGTATTCCGTGGCTCGAACGAAGCGTTGGCCAAGACCGATTGGTGCGCTGGCATCGACGAATCGGGGGCTGGCCGATCGTTCTCATTGCTCTGCACATCATTCTCGTGACCTGGGGCTACGCGCAGGCGTCGAGCGTTGGTTGGCTAGAGCAGTTCTGGACCTTCATCGTGCACTACCCGGACATTCTCCAGGCGATTGCGGCCTTTCTCCTCCTCGTGACTGCGGGGGTTACGTCGGCCAAGATCGCACGTCAGCGCCTCAGGTACGAGACCTGGTGGATAGTGCACCTCTGTCTCTACCTCGCCCTCGGCCTCGCTTTCTTTCACCAGATTCACATCGGCGTCATGTTCATCACCTCTCCAGTCACTCGGTGGCTGTGGATCGCCATCTGGCTGAGCGTTGTTGCTTCGATCCTGAGCTTTCGCCTCGCCCTCCCCATATGGCGGAACCTGCGACACCAGTTGCGCATTGACTCGGTAGTGCTAGAAGCGCCCGACGTCTACTCCGTCATTGTCTCGGGGAGGCTGCTCTCGAGGCTCGCCGTGTCGGGCGGCCAGTTCTTCCAATGGCGCTTTCTCGCCCCCGGGCTCTGGTGGCACGCTCACCCCTACTCCCTCTCAGCGCTTCCCCGCCCACCGTACCTGCGAGTGACCATCAAGGGACTGGGCGATCAGAGTCGCGCGGTTGCTCGCCTGAAGCCGGGGACTCGTGTCATCGTCGAAGGTCCTTACGGGACGTTCACTCGCCACCGGCTGAAGGCAGGTCGCGTGGTGCTGATCGGTGCCGGCGTCGGTGTGACGCCCCTTCGGGCACTGCTCGAAGATCTCCCTTCGTCGACTGCGGTGACCGTGGTCGTTCGAGCGCGAAGCTCCGCGCACGTCGTCCACGGTCGCGAGCTCGCGGAACTCGTCGCCCGTCGCGACGGCCACTATTACGAGCTGTGCGGGACGCGCGATGAAGTGCAACTCGACGAACGAACGATGCGCGGCCTCGTCGGAAACCTGCACGACGCCGACGTCTACGTCTGTGGCCCCGGTGACTTCACTGACGCCGTGGTCGCCACGGCACGGCGCCTCGGAGCGCGCGCTGATCGCCTTCACTTTGAGACGTTCTCGTTCTAGTCATGGTCGAGCGCCGCCACGAACTCGAACCCGTAAGGAGTTCACGATGAAAAGATCCGCCCTGATACTCACGGGCACGGTAGTCGGACTCGTCGGCCTCTTGGGCTATCGGGCCATGTCACCATCACTGCCAACGTTCGTGGCGACACCGACCTCATCGTCTAGTTCGTCGACGACAGCTCCGCGTGCTACGACCACGACGACAGCAGCTCCTCCACCGAAGAACTCCACCACGACGACTACGCCCGCGAGGGGGTCGACATCGCCGCAAGTCCCACCGACGACGACGCCCCCACCGACAACGACACGTCCGCCCGCGACCACCACGACCATGGCTCCGGCTCCGGCCGCGTCGCGCAGCGCCACCGGTGCATCGGTGAACTATATCTACGGGGTGCTCTCGGTGGAAGTGACGGCGTCCGGCTCAAAGATCTCAAAGGTGAAGATTGGTTCAATCAACGACGGTGGAAACTATCGATCTGAATCGATCGACCAAATGGCCATTCCCCAACTCGAACAGCAGGCCCTCTCCGTTCAAAGTGCCAACATCCAAGGCGTCTCGGGGGCTAGCTACACCTCCGCTGGCTTTCGACAGTCGTTGCAGTCGGCGTTATCGAAGTTGGGACTGTGAGCACGGTGGCGCGCTCTAGCGCTGCACGTCTTCACCTCCATCGTGAGATCGACGTCATGGGCACCGTCGTCACCATTGATCTCTATGGCGAGGGGCAACTTGACGAGCGGGAGCTCGTTCGAAGCGTTGATGCGGCCGCGAGCGTATTACACGACGCCGACGAGGTCTTTAGTACGTGGAAGCCGCAGAGCCCGCTGTCACGACTCCGTCGCGGCGAGCTCTCGATGAGCGAAGTTCCTGCCATGATCCTTGACGTTTTAGAAGAGTGCCGTACCGCGCGGCGCTTATCACGAGGTTGGTTCGATCCGTGGTCGATGCCGGGCGGTATTGATCCCACCGGGCTCGTGAAAGGTTGGGCCGCCCAGCGTGCACTCGACCCTCTGCGAGAACAAGGTCTGAGCGGTGCTCTCGTCAACGCCGCGGGCGACATCGCTAGCTTCGGCGGGCCCGCGCACGGCGAGCCATTTCGCCTTGGCGTGGTGACGCCCGCCGACCCCAATCGGCTCGCGTGCATCGTTGAGTCACCGGGTGCCGTCGCGACGTCAGGAACATACGAGCGCGGTGACCACCTGGTTAATCCCTTTACGGGAGTTGCCACCGCAACCGCGTCGGCGACGGTGACGGGACCCGAGCTCGGGCTGGCTGACGCACTGGCAACCGCCCTTGCAGTTGCCGGCCCTCCGGGACTTGAGTTTGTGAAGGCGATCAAGGGCTACGAGGGTCTCGTCGTCGAAACCTCGGAGAGGTTCCATGCGAGCGACGGTTTCCCGATGATGGAGTGTTTCCTTAAACGACCACGGTCATGACGACAACTCAAACGTCAACGAAAGGCGTGCTTCGTTCGCTGCTCTCGGCGATGCGCCCATTGCAGTGGGTAAAGAATTGCGTCATCGTGGTCGCGCCGGCGGCGGCGGGCACCCTCACACACTCCGCGGTTCTGGGCCAGACGGTGATCGCGTTCGTCGCCTTCTGCTTGGTCTCCTCGGGTGTCTACCTACTGAACGACATCCGCGACCGTGAAGCCGATCGTTGTCATCCGACGAAGCGGTTTCGAGTGATCGCGTCGGGACATCTGTCAAAGAGGACCGCCCTAGGGGCAGCGCTCGCGCTCCTCGTGCTGGGATTCCTCGTTGCGCAGGTGATAAGCCACCCCGGTGAACTCCTCATCGTGCTGGCACTTTACGTTGTCATCACACTGGCGTATATCTTCTGGATCAAGAACGTCGCCATCGTCGAACTCGGTGCTGTAGCGAGTGGTTTTTTTCTTCGGGCCTACGCGGGCGCCGCCGCCTCGCACATTCCGGTCTCGACCTGGTTTCTCGTCGTCATCTCTTTCGGCGCGCTCTTTCTGGTAGTGGGAAAACGGTCGAGCGAGCTGAAATCTGGCGGCGGTATGGCAACGCGCCGAGTGCTCGCCGAATATAGCGCCAAGTTCCTGGAGTCCGTTCTGACCATGTGTGCGACCATCGTGGTCGCCGGGTACTGCCTTTGGGCCTTCGACGCGTCCTCGACTGGTCTGTCGGCGAATCATGACGCCACCCTGCCCGTCCGCCTGAGCGTCGTGCCAGTCGTCTTCGCGATGCTCTTCATCATGCGCTCCGCCGATGCCGGTCAGGGCGCTGCGCCCGAGGAGCTGCTGTTGCACAACCGCACTGTCCAAGTTCTGCTCGCAATTTGGGTCGTACTCATGATCTTCAGCGTGTACGAATGAGCGAAGTACTCGTGGGTTGGGGCGGGCGAACACCCTCGGTGTCAACGGTGCGAGTACCGCGCAGCGAAGAGGACGTCGCGCGTGAACTTTCGACGGGCGAAGCGATGATTGCGCGCGGGTTGGGGCGAAGTTACGGCGACGCCGCGCAGTTGAGCGGCGGCGTGGTCCTCGCGAATCGCGGCCTTTCGCATATCGGACCAATTGTCGACGGCGTCGTGACGGTGGGCGCGGGTGTATCCCTCGACGAACTTCTTGCGATTGCGCTACCTCAGGGATGGTTTGTTCCGGTCACACCGGGCACGCGCCAGGTCACGATCGGTGGGGCGGTGGCGGCCGACGTACACGGGAAGAATCACCACCTTGACGGATCGTTCGCGAATTACGTTCGGTCCATGCGCTTAATTACGCCTGAAGCGACGTTGCTCGTGTCGCCCCACGAAGAGCCGGAACTTTTTTGGGCGACGATGGGCGCGATGGGACTGACGGGCGTCGTCACCTCAGTCGAACTTAACTTGTCACGAGTTGAGACCAACCAGATGATCGTCGATACTGATCGGTTCGACGATCTTGCGAGCGTAATGAACGAGATGCGTCTGCGTGACGTCAATTACCAGTACTCGGTGGCCTGGGTGGACTGCATGAGCGCGGGAAAGACGATGGGAAGATCGATCTTGACGAGAGCTCGACACGCGAGCGCTAACGATGTCAAACACCCTCGTCTCGATCCGCCAGGTCCCGCGAGGTTATCGATCCCCGTTCGCGCGCCCTCATTCGTCTTGAATGCGTGGTCGGTTCGGGTCTTCAACGAACTCTGGTATCGACGCACGCCGCGACACGAGGAGGGATCGATAGTGCCACTCGGCACGTTCTTTCATCCGTTGGACGGAGTTCGCGACTGGAATCTTCTCTACGGTAGACGCGGATTCGTGCAGTATCAATTCTGTGTGCCCGAGGAGAACGCGGACGCAATCTCTGAAGTTATCGAGCTCCTCGCTCGGTCGAAGGTGGCAAGCTTTCTCGCGGTGTTGAAGCGATTCGGTCCTGGCAATCGCGCACCTCTGTCATTTCCGCTCGCGGGATGGACGTTGGCTCTTGATCTTCCCGTTGGTTCGGCGAAGCTTCCTGACCTTCTCGACGAACTCGACAGAATCGTCATCACAGCGAACGGACGGGTCTACCTCGCCAAGGACTCTCGACTGCGACCTGAGTACGTTTCTCTGATGTACCCTCGGCTCGAAGAGTTTCTCCGCGTGAAGTCTCGCGTCGACCCGCACGGTCAGCTCACGAGCGACCTGGCGCGACGCCTTCAACTCGTGGGTGGGTAGCCGTGGAAAACGCCTTCGGGCAACCCCAGAACGTGGTGGTGCTGGGCGGCAGTTCGGACATCGCCAGAGCGATCACGAAGAGACTCTGCGCGGCGCGAACGCGTACCGTCATCCTCGCCGGTCGCAATGCGACACTTCTGGGTGAGGCTGCCGACGAGGCCCAGGAGTACGGAGCGGCGAGAGTCGGTACCGTCCTCTTCGACGCCGAAGAGCCTCAACACGCCGCCGCCACGGTTCGAGAAGCGTTCGAAAAGATGGGCGATCACGTCGACCTGGTCGTCATCGCGGTGGGTCTTCTCGGCGCGCAGTCGAGCGATGAAGACGCCGCTGACGCTGTGGCCCGACTCATCACCATAAATTTTACGTGGCCGGCTGCCGCACTCGCGGAGATTCGCCGTCGCCTTGTTACGCAAGGTTCGGGTCGCATTCTCGTGATCTCCTCGATTGCTGCGGTTCGAACTCGCCGCAGTGCGTACCTCTACGCAAGCGCCAAGGCGGGGCTTGATCGCATGTGTGTTGGCCTCGCCCAGTCTCTCGAAGCTACGGGTGTCACGATGCAGATTCTGCGGCCGGGCGTCGTACGGACAAAGATGAGCCGGGGTCTCGCGGAGCCACCTTTCACCACGAGCGCGAACGAAGTTGCTGAGAACGTGATGCGCGCGCTTGCAACGGACAACGTCGTGATCTGGAGCCCGCCGATCCTTCGTTACGTGGCTTTTCTCATTCGACACCTTCCTACGGCGCTCTGGCGTCGAGTCGCAGATCGAGAGTAGTGGGGTGCAGCAGCCTGACGTCACGGCATGTCTTCGTACTCGCGGCGCTCGCGGGCGTGGCCAAATTCCCCGTGCGAATCAAATGCGCGACCCTCGCATGGAATACGCTCACCCAAGGCTTGCAGGAGATCGCCTAATTCCTCATTAACGGACCACCGCAATGCTGAGAGGAAATGCGGTGTCACCGATCAGAATGGGCTTACGCGCTCGACCAGTTTTCAGGTTGATCGTGCTCACTTGGCCAGAGTAGGTGTCCACCACTTCTGCGAGATGAGATGTCGGCACGACGGTAATCGCGAGTGGGTACGAATACTCTCCGGTGCTGATCGCTTTGCCGGGCCTATTGTTTGCTGTTTTAATTGGTGTCACGGTGCCAGAGACTGAATTCACCGCGTATACCGTGGCGCCATCAGGTGAGACCGCTATTGCAACCGGCGAGGAGCCCACTTTTACCGACTTCTTGGCCTGTCCCGTCGCGACATTGATCGGCGTCACGGTGTCTGAGTCTCCGTTCGACACGTAGGCGGTGCCACCGTTGGGCGTAAAGGCAATGGCGTTCGGTGCCTGTCCAACGCGGATCGGCTTGCCCGCAGCGTTGGACTGAGTGTTAATTGGTGTCACCGTGTTCGATCCGAAGTTCGCCACGTAGAGCGATTTGCCATCGGGACTCATCGCCATCGCCTCGGGATAAGAGCCCACGGGAATTGGCGTGCCCGCCCGCAGCGTGGTGACGTCGATGGGGGTGATCTCGTTGGAGCTCCAGTCGAGGACGTAGGCGCTGTGACCATTGGGACTCACGAGAATCCCTTGCGGGTGACCACCTACGGTGATGGTTGCGACCACACGGTCAGTAGCGAGCGCGACCACGCTAACGGAATTCGCGTTGGCATCAGCCACGAAGAGTGTCTTTCCATCCGGCGTTACCGCCAGCGCTTGAGGTCCCGCGCCCACTCGAATCGCGGTTTCGGCCCGGTTGGTCCGGACGTTGATGGGCGTCACCGTCGACGAGCCCGCGTTGGCGACGTACAGCGTCTCACTATTGGTCGAGAGGACGAGCGCCTGGGGATCTTGGCCCACCCGAATTGCTTTTGACGCGTCATTGGCGGACACGTCGATTGGAGTGACCGTGTTGATGGCCGAATTGACTACGTAGGCGATGACAGGACGTGAATTCTCCGTGGCGCCCGCGAAAATGACACCATACGCGTTGGTCAGAGTTACGATCGCGGCGACTATCACGGCAACCGCCGTGCCACGTTGAAGTCGTCCGCGCAGCGACGTCACTGCTGACCTCCAAAGACGTCATTCAGTGGCGTCGCATACTCGTCGTTCTTCGTGAGGGCCCCGAGTCCGAGCGCGGCTTCGGTCGTTCGCAGCAAGCTGTAGTGCGTGTAGCGAACCGTGGACACGAATCCCCTCTTCACGTACTGCGAGCCGATGACGATGGTCGGAATCCGTTGGGCAGGATGCTGATGGTCCTGACCGTCCTCGTCCCACGTGATGATGAGCAGCGAGGGCTGGGTCTTCCAGGCTGGCGAATCAAAGAGTTCAGTGGCGACGGTGCGAAGGAATGAGTCACCTGCCTTGATGCCACAACCCTCCATGTCATCGCAGTCGTTCGCGCCGATCCACGCAAAATTGGGAGTTGTCGAAGCCTTCTTGAGGTCACCCGTGTACTGGTCGAGCGGTACAACGTGCGCGTCGCAGTAACCCGGGCGATCACGTACGTCCTTGAAATACATCATCGGAAGATCATCATCCCAGTAGTAGTCGTGCACGGTGTTGTCACAGGGCCCGTCCGCACTCTGCAAGTACACCTTCCAACTCTCGTGCACGCTTTCAACGAGGTCACCGATATTTCGCGCGTCAATCGTGTACTGGGAGTTCTCTTCTGCCGGATCGTCCGGCGGAGCGTCGAACTCACTCCCTCCGGCGAAGGAGAGGTAGTTACCGTCACTCGGGTGCTCTTCGGCGAAGGTGTTGGCGAGCAGAGTTGATTTTGGCAGGAGGCTATTGATAAACGGAGCGTCTCTCGTATTGCCGATGATCGATTTGTAGTCCTGATTCTCCAAGTAAATGAGAACGACGTGGTCGAAGTGAGGGACCTTCGCCGCTGGGGGCCGAAGTGCAGACGGAGCTTGCAACGAAACAGAAAGGCTCAGCGAGACGTCGTCGGCGTAGGCGTAATTAAAGCCCACGGTGCTGCCGTTTGGACCGTTGTAGTCCTTCACCGTCGTCTTCAACCGCAGCTCGACGAGGGCGCTGGTCGCACTGGCGGGCACCGATCCCTTCGTAGAGACGTCCATGAGTTCGGTGGTGTTCGAGCGATCGCGCGCCGTCACGGGTGAGAGCGAAGCGGCCGCGAGCACCTTGTCATCACCGTTTTCGAAAATCACTTCCACCGAGGAATCGTCGCTTTGATGCCCTCGTCCGCCTAACGCAGCCGAGAGTTTGAACGTTGCGTCGGTAAGAGCAGTTCCCGCCACGGGGTCCAGGGCCACGCGCTGAGAGAGTTCGGCGGGGCCTCCGGCGCCGCCCACGAATAGTTGACGTCCGCTCGAGGGCGGGCGATGGCTTCCTGATGCGATGAAGCCCTTGGTGCCATAACCGATGACCGACGGCAGTCCGCTGGCGATCTTCCAGCCCGGAATCGTGACCGCGTCCCAACCCGTGTCCGTACGGTCCCCACTTTCGGCGCCACCGTTCTGCATCAGATTTGTTCCGGGCGTTGCCGTGAGACTTGATGTCGTGGCGCCAAGTGCGCGAGACGTCCCGGCGAGCGGGAGTATCGCTCCTGAGAACGCCGTCACGACCGCCAGCATCAGCGTGAGACGCACAGGGTTCGAAACTGCCGGCGACGAAGAGTCACGCCGAAACTTTCTAGACGAGCTGGAGCTACGACATGCACGTGAGGATGTCGTGCGGCGGCATCGTGGAATGAGCACGCTGGACGATAACAACCTGGAGTAAACGCAACTCGATCTTTTCGTGAGTTATTGGTGATGTGAACAGGAACTAATAGCCATAAAAGTGAGCCTTTCACTTGGGCCCAATTTCAACAAACGAAAAGGTATCAAACCCAGCGCAGGTCATAATCTCACGTGGTCGTTTCATCCAAGTGACGACATAGACGTTGCAGTCACATCCATCGATTATGGGCATTACGTTCTCCAGACCCCCACGACACAGAATGTCCATCGCTTCGTCACTTCGCGTTTATCTCAACTCACTACTCTCTGAAAAAGCTGGTCCTTATCCAGGAGGTCGCCATGGTGTCCATGTCTCGTCGTCAATTACTCCAAGTTGGCGGTGCATTCGGGGTTGCGGCTGCAGTCAATCCCCTGTGGGATCCGGGCACCGCCAACGCATACGCAACGACTGTCCGCCAACCGAACAGTCTTCCGCGACCGACGGTACCGGCGGGCACCGTCGATGAGTCCATGCCCTTTGACCACATCGTGGTCGTGATGATGGAGAACCATTCCTTCGACAACTATCTGGGGGCTTTGAAGCCGTACGGCAAACCAGGCGCCCAGGGTCTGACCTTCAACGCCAAGGGCGTCGCGACGAACACCAATCCCGGCCCGAGCGGTCACGTGCTGTCATTCCCCTTCACCACCACGGCGCAAGGCTCAGACGTCACCCAGACCTGGAACGCCACGCACGCCCAGATCGACGCGGGCAAGATGGACGGCTTCGTCACGGGTAACTCCAATAGCCCCCAGGCCATGGGCTACTGGGGACCCGAGGTCTTGCCCTTTGCGTACTCTTTCGCGAAAACGTTCACGGTCGCCAACCGTTGGTTCTCTTCGGCACCGTGTCAGACGTATCCGAATCGGCGGTTTCTCATGGCCGCCACGGCCTACGGCGACATCACCACCGACAGCTCGACAATCACGCTGACGCCCCCGCCCAACGGGACCATCTTCGATCGCTTGAACGCGCACCAACTTTCGTGGAAAAACTACTTCACCGATCTGCCCCAGACCGCGATCATTCCGTCGATCATTAAGAGCTATCCCACGAACGTGGTATCCATCGCTGAGTTTTTCGCCGACTGCGCGGCGGGAACGTTGCCGTCGGTCAGTTTCGTCGACCCGGAGTTCGGCGTCTTGAGTGAGATCGGCGCACCCCTCGTGGGAGTCGTCGGCGTCAACAATGTGGGCGTGGAGTTCAGCGAGCTGGGTGGCGACGAGGAGCCGCCTCAGGATCTCACCTACGGCGAGAACTGGGCGTATCAGGTTGTAGAGGCGGTTCTCCGCTCACCAGTATGGGCGAGGACCTTATTGATTTACACTTTCGACGAGCACGGAGGTTACTACGACCACGTGGCACCGCCGGCGGCCATCGCTCCGGACAGCATTGCCCCGGACCTCACTTCCACGGACGTAGCCGGGGGCTACAACCTGTACGGTCCGCGAGTGCCAGCGATTGTCGCCTCTCCCTATTCGAAGGCGAATGGCGTGAGCAACGTGGTGCACGACCACACGTCTGTGCTCGCCACGATCGAGGCGAAGTGGAACCTCCCGGCGCTCACGTACCGCGACGCAAACGCCGCAACGGTGCTCGACTTCCTCGACCTGTCGAAGCCCGCACTCTTGACGCCACCGGTTCTCGATCAGCCACTCGAGTTTCTGCGGCAGTTACTGAGCGATCTGAAAGGAGCATCGTGAACGCACGTTCATCTCGTGCGAGGACGCTCGTGGTCCTTAGTCTCTTGGGTGCACTGTCGCTACTCCTCGTCGCCGTCGCCCCCAGCGCCACAGCAAACTCGAGCGCCGTAGCGTTCAAACTTCCCGCCATCAAGCACGTGTGGAACATCGTGCTGGAGAACGAAGACTATGCGTCGACCTTCGGTACACCCTCCGCTGACCCCTACCTCGCCGCGACCCTGCCAGGTGAAGGCGCGCTGCTCGAGGATTACTACGGCATTGGTCACGAGAGCAACGACAACTACATCACCTTCGTCTCGGGCCAACCCCCAAATCCCGACAACCAAGGCGACTGCCAAGTCTTTGCCAGCTTCGTCCCCTCAACGGTGTCGAACGGGATCGAGGGCGGTGTGGGGTGCGTCTATCCCTCGTCAATTGAGAACATCGGCAACCAACTGAGCGCGAAAGGCCTTTCGTGGAAGGCGTACGAGGAGGACATGGGGAATGATCCGACGCGAGAATCGGCCGCGTGCGGTCACCCGGCGCTCACTAGCGTCGACAACACCCAAGACGCCGAGGCGGGCGATGGCTACGCGACGCGTCACGATCCTTTCGTCTACTTCGAGTCGGTCATCGACGATCAGTCGTACTGCGACGATCACGTGGTTGCGATGGGATCACCGAAGGGAGTCATGCCTACGTCGGCGCTCCCGGGAGAAACGGGTCTCGTCACGAGCCTAAAGTCCGCGTCCACGACACCCGCGTATTCGTTCATTACGCCCAACCTGTGCAACGACGGACACGACTATCCATGCAAGAACGAGACCAGCGGCGTCTCAGCCTTGGCCGATATTGACACGTTCCTGCAAACCTGGATTCCGATCATTCAGTCGTCGCCCGCGTACAAGCAAGGCGGACTCATCGAGATCACCTTCGACGAGTCTGACGGCGCTCAATCGGACTCGAGCGCGTGTTGCAACGAGACGCCGGGACCAGCGTCGCCACTACCTGGCATCACGGGACCGGGCGGCGGACGCATTGGTGCGGTGTTGATCTCGCCGTTCATCAAGCCCGGTACCGTCTCGACGACGCCCTACAACCACTACTCGACGCTCGCGACGGACGAGTCCATCTTTGGCCTGTCTCGCCTCGGCGAGGCCAACACTGTCTCGAGCACCTTCGGGGCCGACGTGTTCACGAACATCAGGCGTTGATGTATTGGGTCTCCAACAAAGCTCACGCGGATCAGATGGCGGTTTCAAGGGGTGAGCGCAACATGTTCTCACCTCGAAAAGATGATCACCCGGTCGCCGGCGAGAAACGTTCGATCCTCGGCCTGCAGTCGAACGGCCCGCGCCAGCACCGTTCGTTCGACGTCGCGACCAATCGCCACCAGATCCTTTGCCGATTTCGCGTGCGTGACGCGAGTCACGTCTTGCTCGATGATCGGTCCCTTATCGAGATCTGCGGTGACGTAATGGGCCGTCGCGCCGATTAGTTTCACGCCCCGCTCGTAGGCCTGGCGGTAGGGCTCGGCGCCTTCGAATCCAGGTAGAAACGAATGGTGGATGTTGATGATCTTCCCGCTCATCGCTTCGCATACGTCGGGGGACAAGATCTGCATGTAACGCGCAAGAACAATGAAATCAATTGCGTGCTCTTGCACGAGTCCGAGCAGTGACAGTTCAGCCTGGGCTCTCGAATCCTGCGTGACGGGCAGATGCACGAAAGGTATGCCGTATCGATCGGCGAGTTCTGCGCAATCCGGATGGTTCGAGACAATGAGCGGGATGTCGAGCGACAACTCACCAATATTCCAGCGGTAAAGAAGGTCAGCCAGACAGTGATCGGTCTTCGACACCATGACTAGCGCACGTCGGTGTTCGGACTCAGATCGAATCGTGAGGTGCGGACCGAATATTGAGAGCCGTTCGCCCAAGAGCGCCCGCACTTCATCAAGGTTTTTCGGGCTGTCAAATCCAATGCGCATACAGAACATGCCCGTGGGCGGGTCAGAGAACTGGTCGCTCTCGAAGATATTGCCATCCACGTCGACGATTCCTTGCGAGGTTCCAAGAACAATTCCGGGCCGATCGGGACAGATCAGTGTGAGGATGTAGCGCTGCAAGTGGTCACCTTATATATGTGGGCATTCTCTCGAACTGCTCGAGAGATCATCTCGTCGTAGGCATCATCTTAAGGAACCCGCGATGTCCCCGAGATCCGCAGCGATCGAATGTTCTAGTAGTAGAGGTACTCCGGCATGAAGTTCTGCAGCGGATTCGTCACGAGCCTATTCACACCATTGACGGACTTCGCCTTTAAGGTCTTGATGACCTCTCCAGTCGGGGTCGCCTCGGGCTGATACAGGACTGGAAGTTCCTTCGCCGTGTACTCGGCGTACGTCTTCACACTGGCCGTACCAAAGGTGGTCGCTTCGATGTCGCTGGTGGCGGTCGCGTTGGAGTAATCCCCAACGTTGAATCCGTCGCGGGAGCCGCACTCACTCTTTCCGAGGACGACCTCGCCGAACTAAACGGCATCGCAGCGTCGGTACTCGACGCAGTCGATCGAGGTGTCGGTGCCTTACGTAGTTGTTACTTGATCGACGAATCGCCTTCCGTGCCGGTGAGGCGCGTCAGGATGTCCTCGAGATGTGCGAGGTCGGCTGGCGGCAACGACGCGAGGGTCCGCGGCGGTTCAGCGAGAACGCGTGCGGCGAGTCGCGCCGCTTCGCGGCCCGCCGGGGTCAGTTGCACTAATTTGCGCCGATGGTCGTCGGGGTGGGCGGTGCGTGCTGCCAATCCAAGTCCCTCGAGTTTGTCGACGATCACTGTTGCGTACGGAGCGTCGATGCAGTTTGCCTCGGCAATCTCACGAAGGGTCAAGGGTGCGTCCACTAAAAGCAAGAGAAGCTTGACGCGACCGAGTCCTCGACCGAGTCCGAGTATCTCCTGAAGTTCCCGGCGAGGTTCGTTGGCATCAACGAAGGTCTTGAGCGTCGTCCATACTCGCGTGGCGGCGTCATTGTCTGGCGACTGGGCTGAGGTCACGAGACCCGCTCCTTCGAGCGACGCGCGAGTCGCTCACCGTTTCGCCGAGCCGTTTCTTGCGCCCATTCTCCCGTCGAGACAAGTCCGAGGAAAATTATTGCGACGCCGCAACCGGCGATGACCATCCAGGCCGCGTGACTTGAGGAGATGAACGTGGCGCCCGTTCCTGCCGCCACGATCGATCCCGTGACGGCCACGCCCAGCGAAGATCCAACTTGTCGACTCGTCGACGCGACCGCACCCGCGACGCCCGCCTGATCGATTGGCATTCCCGACATCGCCGTATTGCTGATCGGCGCGTTGACGAGGCCGCAGCCAATACCGATGAATAGGTAGGCGACGATCAAGTAATAAATCGACGTGTGACCCGTCAAGTGCGTGAGGAGCAGTGCCCCCACAGCGAGCGGAACTCCCGCCAGAGCGAGGGGCAGGCGCGGCCCGCGACTCCCCACCAGGCTCCCGGACACGCGAGCGAATATGAAGAGCATGAGGGCCACCGGAAGTGTCAAGAGTCCCGACTCCAAAGCGCTGTAATGACGGACGTCTTGGAGATAAAGGGTGTTGAGGAACAAGAATGCGCCCAAGACTCCAAAAGCGGCCACCGCCATCAAACTGGCCCCGGAGAACGGCACACTGCGAAAAAAGCGCACGTCGATTAAGGGCTCACGTCGGCGAAGTTCGGTCACCACGAGCGCCACTGCGCTTAGGGCACTGAGGACAAACAAGCCGAGGATGATCGGAGAGCTCCACCCACGATTGGGCCCCTCGATGATGCCGTAGGTCAACGACCCCAGCATCACCACCACGATTCCTTGACCAAAGGGGTCAATGCGGCGCGCTCTCGCCGCCTTGGACTCCGGCACGAAGATCTGCGTGAGGACAATCGCCGCCACGCCAATGGGTACGTTGATCCAAAAGATCGAACGCCAACCGATTCCCGAAACCAGCACGCCACCCACCACCGGCCCGAGCGCCAGACTCAACCCGAAGACCGATGCCCAGATTCCTATCGCCTTCGCGCGTTCTTTTGGATCAGTGAACGTGTTCACTATTATCGAAAGGGCCACGGGGTTGAGCATCGATCCACCGACTGCTTGCATTCCGCGGAAGGCGACGAGCCATCCGAGTCCCGGCGCGACGCTACAGAGTAACGAGCCAAGCGCGAAGGTAAAGACGCCGATCTGGAATACTCGGCGACGACCGAAGCGATCAGCCATCGATCCCGACAGCATCAATAAGCAGGCGATCACGAGCGAGTAGGCGTCGATCGTCCACTGCAAGTCACTGACCGACGCATGAAAGTCGCGTTGAATCGATGGCAACGCCACGTTGACGATCGTGAGGTCGAGGCCCCCGATGAAAAGGCTCATGCAGCAGATCACCAAGATGAGGCTGCGCTGGCGGTAACTCGACTCAGCCACGAAATTCCTCCGTCTTAGATCGTGCTTCACAACAATTATATTGTGTTAACACAATAGTTATATGACTAATGGATGTAAGAAAATTGAGTGGCGCAAGACTCTGCGGCTCCCGTTACGTCAGATCCGCCTGGCTCACTCTTTGACCAAATCGCGAAGATTGGTCTTTGCGAGTTCGATGATTTCGTCAGCTCCTCCCGACAAAATGGCCCTTGTCGCGTAGAGCGTGAAGCCCTTCGCTTGAGCCAAGGTCACTTTCGGCGGAAGAGACAACTCCTGGCGCGCAACGTGAACGTCGATGAGCGCCGGTCCAACGTGCGTGAAGGCTGACGTCAGAGCTCCTTCGAGTTCGTCCGACGTATCGACTGTTACTCCCATGACGCCAATGGCTCGCGCGACTGCCGCGAAGTCGGGATTATCGAGATCGGTTCCAAAATTGACGAATCCCGCTGCTTTCATTTCAAGTTCGACGAGCGAGAGAGCCCCATTGTTGAAGACCACAATCTTCACGGGAAGGTGTTGCTGGCGAAGTGTCACCAACTCTCCCATCAACATGGCGAGCCCCCCGTCACCGGTCAGGGTCACGATCTGTCGACCGGGCTGACACGACTGCGCGCCGATTCCCTGGGGCAGGGCATTGGCCATGGATCCGTGGACGTACGAACCGAGCAGTCGACGCTGGCCATTCATGTGCAAGTACCGTGCCGCCCAAATAGACGGTGTGCCAACGTCGGCAATAAAGATCGCGTCTTCGCTGGCCAATCGATCAATGGCCGCCGCGACAAACTGAGGGTGCAGGGGTGTGCCGGGTTTCGAAGGGCTCGCCAGTCGATCGAGATCGGCGCGAGCGCGCCGGTAGTGTGCCGTCATCTGATCGAGGTGTTCGGTGTCGGCCTTCACCGTCAGCATGGGCAACAGCGCTTTGACGGTGTCCTTCACTGTGCCAACGAGAGGGACGTCGACCGCAACGCGACGACCGATCTGCTCGGGACGAACATCGACCTGAACGACGGAGACCCCCTCGGGAAAGAACGGTCGATACGGAAAGTCCGTGCCCAGCATTAGAAGAGCGTCACAGTGCTCCATGGCCCGGTATCCCGAGCTGAAGCCGAGGAGACCCGTCATACCCACGTCGTACGGATTGTCGTACTCGACGTACTCCTTACCGCGCAGCGCGTGAACGATCGGCGCTTTCAGCGACGCCGCGATCTGTATCAACTCATCGTGCGCACCCGCAACGCCCGCGCCCGCCAGAATGGTGACGCGGCTCGCGCCGTTTAATACTTCGGCCGCCTTCACGAGCGCGTCGTGAGCGGGGTGGTATACCGATTCGGTTTTGAAGATTGGTCGTACGGTCCATGAGTCGGGACTTTCAGCCAGAAAGACCTCACCGGGGATGACGACAACAGCGACACCGCGCCGTTCAATCGCCGTACGCATCGCGATCTCGAGAACGTGCGGCAACTGTTCGGGGATACTCACCAGTTCGCAGTACTGGCTGCACTCGCGAAACAGTTCTTGGGGGTGCGTCTCTTGGAAATATCCCCCGCCAATCTCGTCTCTCGGAATGTGCGCGGCGATGGCCAGCACCGGTACTCGACTGCGATTCGCGTCGAAGAGGCCATTAATGAGATGCAGGTTGCCCGGTCCACAACTTGCCGCGCATACCGCTAGCTCGCCCGTAACGGCGGCCTCGGCGCCCGCCGCGAAAGCCGCCGCTTCTTCGTGGCGGACGTGAGTCCACTCGATGTTGCCGTTTCGACGAAGCGCGTCAGTGAACCCGTTCAGCGAATCGCCGGGGAGTCCGTAAATTCGACGAACTCCCGACGCTTGCAGAGTTGAAATGATGTTGTCGGCCACAGTGGGCATCGTTACCCCCTCACATAGAAGTTGTTCCTGGGACAGAGTATGAATCGACTTCGTCGCACGGGTCCAACGTAATGGAGAATGAATCGCACACTCAAGAGTCAGTCATGTGCACATCGATTCGCTGAACCGTCGTGCTGGTAGAACTTGAGTCACGACTGCGCCCGAGGAGGCTGACCCGTGGAACTTCGAATTTTTTGTGAGCCTCAACAGGGCGCCACGTACGATCAGATTCTCGGACTGGCCCTGGCCGCAGAGGAAGGCGACTTTGGCGCATTCTTTCGCTCCGATCACTATCTAAAAATGGGCGCCGTGAGCGGACTTCCGGGGCCGACTGACGCCTGGATCACCCTTGCGGGACTCGCGCGCGACACGAGCCGCATCCGTCTGGGGACCCTGCTCACGTCGGCGACGTTTCGTCTCCCTGGTCCGCTGGCCATCAGCGTCGCTGAGGTTGACGCCATGAGCGGGGGTCGCGTGGAACTCGGACTCGGCGCCGGCTGGTTCGACGACGAGCACACCGCGTACGGAATACCGTTTCCTTCGTTGGCCGAACGCTTCGAGAAGCTCGAAGAACAACTCGCCATTATCACCGGACTGTGGAGTGCCGAGGTCGGAAGTACTTACCATTTCTACGGCAAGCACTACTCGCTAACGAATAGCCCGGCGTTGCCCAAGCCCTTCCAATCACCGCGCCCACCACTCATCGTCGGCGGTCACGGAGCCAAGCGCACTCCTCGACTCGCGGCCACGTACGCCGATGAATTCAACGTTCCGTTCTCTCCCATCGATGTGAGTAAGACCCAATTTGAGCGGGTCGACGTGGCGTGCGCCGCCCTCGCCCGGGATCCGGAGTCGATTCTCCGCTCCGTTGCCGTTGTCGTGTGCTGCGGCGAGAACGACGCCGAGGTCGCACGACGAGCCGCCAACATTGGGCGCGACGTGGACGAAATGTCCCGCGACGGACTCGTCGGAACACCGGCGCAGTTAGTCCAAAAAATTGAGACGTACCACGAGATCGGTGTCTCACGCATTTACCTTCAAGTGCTCGAGATGGATGATCTCGACCACGTGCGACTCATCGCGTCCGACGTGTTACCAGCGGTGAAGTAGACGGGTGCCACGACACAGCGCGGGACTACTTCTCTACCGCTTTAACGATGAGGCGCACATCGAAGTACTTGTCGTCCACCCAGGAGGACCATTCTGGGCGAAGAAGGACGACGGAGCGTGGTCACTTCCCAAAGGAGAGTACGACCTCGGCGAAGAACCTTTGATCGTCGCCGGGCGCGAATTCGAAGAGGAGTTAGGGCAACCTCCCCCGTCGGGTCCACGGCGGGATCTCGGTGAACTAGACCAGTCGAGCGCAAAGCGGGTGCGCGCGTGGGCGATTGAGAGCGACCTGGACGCGGAACACATCATGAGCAATACGTTCGAAATTGAATGGCCACCGAAATCGGGCGCAATAGTCAGTTTTCCGGAAATAGATCGCGCAGCGTGGTTCTCCATTCCCGAGGCCAGAATCAAACTTCTTTCCGGCCAAGTCGGGTTCCTGGACCGACTCGTCGAAGCGCTCTCACAATAAATCATTGGAAACTGCGCTGCGACCTCTTAAGCCGCGCCACAACTAGTCGACGTCCGCTCGCGGAAGTTGCCTGGTACGTTCAGGTTGATGTCCTTCAGAGGTCAAACCATTCCATGGCGTGGCCGCATGAACAGCGCGAGCGGCTCTTCGAGAAAGGTCACGACCCGACGCGGCTCTTTCTTACGCGCCACGGCCGTAGTTGCGTCGCTCGCCGCCACGTTGGCACTCGCGGCGACACCGGCGCTGGCGGCGACCAAGTCGGCGCGCGAACTCGTACCGGCGGGAGCCCACGTCCTGTATTGGGAGTACCCGATGCCCGTCGCTAGCGGAACGATTGATGGCACCGTCACGGTGAAAAACCAAGTCATCATTAATGAAGTTCGCGCGTTGATCAACGCATTGCCGTTGAGCAACACGTTGCATCGGGCCTGCCCCGACGACATGATGTTGCCCGAAACCATCAGTTTCGCCGCGTCGACAAGGTCAGCACCGTTCACGAGAGTCGTTTTTCAACTCGGCGGGTGTCCGAGCGCGGAAGTCATCCAACACGGCAAGGTCGTGTTACCGACTCTTGGCGGTCCGAACTTGTCGAGTACGTACTCAAAAATCGAACACCTCATTAGCCCGAACGGTCAGCCGCTCGCCTAATTCGACGATTCGCCGCGATTTTCGCGGTCAATCCTTCTCCAGCAGCGCCACGTAGGGTTCGCCGACGCGCGTACTAAAAACGCGTGACTGGTGCCAGCCCGTACCGCGAAGAATGTGGCGCATCTCGCTTTGACTTACAAAGAGCCACGTAAACCACCCGCCGACGGCGTCACCGTAGCGATAGCGAGCGCGTAGTTCGCCCGGAGGACGGCCGCTTTCTCGATTGCGCCGGTAGTACGTCTGATCGAATCCGGGGGCTCCCCCTCCGTAGGCACTCGTACTTTCAACGAATATCCGAGCATTCGGCTTCGTGAGCCGCGCCCACTCCGTGAAGCGTTGACGCGCACGCTCGGGCGTCTCAAAAAGTCCGAAGTTATTTCCGAACAACACGATCGAGTCGAAACCGCCGATCCGCGCGCCGAGTTTTTCGAGTGACGTACACCATACGGTTTCGACCCCGCGCAGTCGTGCCGCTCGCGCGGCGAGGCGCGAGGCGTCAAGACCCACCACGTCAACTCCGCGCATCTGCAAATGCAGCGCCACTCGGCCCGCGCCACATCCCAGGTCGAGAACTCGGCCGCGCACATAGCGCAGGGCTTGGCGCTCCGCGCTCGGCCAGCCCGACGCGCCGGCGAGGTACACCTCGGGACCCGCGCCTTCTTCCGTGTAGCCATCGTCGCGCTCAACGATCTCTGGAATGGTGCCTCCGTGCACCCAGTCCCAAACGGCGTGTCCGAAGGCATCCGAGGTATCGGCTGCGCTCACCGAGACTCGGGATCGCTTGGCTCGATATGGTTCAGCGATTCGTACAGCTCGGGCCGCTGCAGTGACCAGACGTCAATTTGAGAACGACGGCGAGCCACCTCGTCGCCACTGACGGTTGCGTAGATGATGTCCTCGCCGTCGACCTCCGATTCAGCCAGCACCTCGCCCCACGGACCGATGATCATGGAATGTCCGTACGATGACACGCCCTCTTCGGTCGTGCCCGCCTGGGCGGCGGCAATCACGTACGCGTGGTTTTCAATGGCCCGCGCCCGCAGCAACACCTTCCAGTGGACGCGACCGGTTGCGACCGCGAAGGACGAAGGAACCGCGAGCACTGTCGCACCGTGCAGCGCCAGTTGCCGATAGAGCTCCGCGAAACGCAGATCAAAACATACCGAGAGACCGAGGCGAAAACCGGGAACGTCGACGAGGACGAGCTGGTCACCGGCCGCGATGTTGCGTGACTCCTCGTGTTCGATCTCTCCAGGAACGTGGACGTCGAAGAGATGTCCCTTTCGATAGGTGGCGAGGATGTCGCCGTCGGATCCGATAACAGCGCTGGTGTTGTACGACTTGTCGGGGTCGGGCGAACGCTCTAAGGTGCTCCCGACGTGAATGAAGACGCCGAGATCTTTCGCGACCTCGGCGATGAGCGCCGTCGTCGGTCCCGGAATCGACTCGGCGACGTCGCGATACTTTGACGCCGGCCCGCGGTAGTTGAAGTACTCGGGGAGTTGAACATACGTCGCCCCTTCGTGCGCCGCCCGCCGCACCATCTCGACGGCCCGCTCCACGTTCGCCGCCGGATTGGCGCCCGCAGTCGTTTGTACCGCGGCGACGCGGATTTCATCAGTGCTCACTCTTCACCTCCGCGTCCATGTTCGCAGAACTGGCGCTCGGATCGGCCTGAACCAGTGACAATCAACGAAGATAGGATCGGGGTTTCGTGAGAAGGATGACGCGCACCACATCGACGGCCATTTTCGGGGCGTCGGACGGCCTCGTGGCTACGATGGCCCTCATTCTCGCCACGATGTCCCACGGTCGCAAGGTTGTTCTGGCTGCCGCCATTGGACTACTCATCGCCGAAGGTTTCGGAATGGCCGCAAGTCAGTACCTCTCTGGCGCGAAGCGCGACCTGCGACTGGCCCTCATTATGGGAATTGCGACTTCGCTCGCCATCGTCATGCCCGCGATCCCGTGGTCCTTCACTGGTGGCGCGGCCGCGGTGGTCGCTTCGTGCTAAATAGGACTCGTCCTGGCGGGCGTCATTGCCTACCTCCGACCCGGTGGCTGGACGGAATGGGTCCAGACGTACGGGGTTCTCATTTCGGTCGGCGTTATCGCCACCCTCGCCGGTCGCCTTACATGAGCGAGTTTCGCTCGCTAATAACGTCAAGTCAAAGGACCTGCCAATGATGACTCCGAATCAATCCTGGACCGTCGCCAATATGCCTGACTTAACGGGGCGCACCATTGTCGTCACGGGCGCATCGAGCGGCATCGGCACTGACGCCAGCCGCGAGTTCGCGAGAGCGGGAGCTCGCGTGGTGCTGGCGGTGCGCAACGTCGCAAAGGGCGAGGCGGCGGCAAGGACGATTACCGGCAACACCGACGTACGTGAATTGGACCTTGCGAGTCTCGCTTCGATCCGTGCGTTCGCCGACGCCGTGGGTGACGTGGACATCCTCGTCAACAACGCCGGCATTATGTACGCCCCGAAGGGGCTCACCGCCGACGGCTTCGAACTGCACATCGGCACGAATCATCTTGGTCACTTCGCATTGACGAATCTGCTGTTGGATCGGCTCACCGATCGTGTGGTCACGATTACCTCGGGCGTGGCCTCGCGCGGAAAGATTGATCTCAACGATCTCAACTGGCAACGTCGCACCTATAAAGATTCTCAGGCCTACGCCGATTCCAAGCAGGCCAACATTCTGTTCACTCTCGAACTACAGCGCCGCCTCGGGCTGGCGGGACGCGACGTAATCGCCGTCGCGGCGCATCCAGGGGTCGCCAAGACGAATCTCATCTCGCATATTGGCGGCTTCACGGGTTCCGCCACAAAGTTCGTCGTCAGCCTCATTGGTCAAGACAGCGCGCACGGTGCGCTGCCCACCCTCTTCGCGGCGACGGAAGACATCCCCGGAGCAAGCCTCGTCGGACCACACGGAATTGGTCACATGCGTGGTTACCCTGCACTGCAACACCCGCCGCGCTCGACACTCAACGCCAGCGTAGCGACTCGACTTTGGGAGATCTCCGACCAAATGACAACGCTGCGCTAGCGGTCTTGGTTCGCGCTACGGAATCAGGATGATCTTGCCGTGAGCGTGACCGGCCGCGAGTTCGCGATGCGCGGCCGCCACCTCCGCCAGTGGAAAGGTCGAGGCGACAATCACTCGAAGGGAACCGGCTTCCACGCGCTTCACCAATTCGAGACGTGCGGCGGCGCGAATTTCCGTTCCAGGATCGCCACCGGGTCCTCCACCGATGGCTTGAATACCGAGAGAACCAGCTCGCCCAGCGCCCACGATGGTCACAATTCGGTTTCGGTCGCTCACGAGTTCGATCGACACGTCCGCTGCCTCATCGCTACCAATGAGGTCCAGCGCCGCGTCCACTCCATTAGGCGCGAGAGCTCTCACCCGTTCGAGCAGACCGTCTCCGTACCTGACCGGCTCAGCACCGAGTTCACGCAATAAGTCGTGGGCCGATTCACTCGCGGTCGCGATCACGTGGGCGCCGTCGGCGACCGCAAGTTGGATGGCCATCAGACCGACCCCGCCCGCACCGCCGTGTACCAATACTGTGTCGCCGTTCGCCACGGAAACCGTGTGGAGCGCGTGCACGGCAGTCGTCCCCGTCAGCATGAGGCCGCTCGCCTCTTCGAACGATTGCGCCGAGGGCTTCGCGATCACCGTACTGGCTGGCGTCACGATGGCGTCGGCGTACGCGCCCGACGCGCGGTAGACGATGACTTCGTCTCCCACGTGAATCGGACCGCTCGGACCTTCTAGTTCGCCATTTACGGTTCGCACCACGCCAGCCGCTTCCGAGCCGAGACGCATGGGCAGACTTGATGGATCATTTCCGTAGGTGCCGCTGTAGAGCTTGTAATCAATCGGGTTCGTGCCCGCGGCGCGGACATCGACGATGACCTCTCCGGGTTGAATCTCTTTGAGTTCAGCGGTAGTGACGACAAGGACCTCGGCTCCTCCGAAGGCGGTGGCGACAACGACGGTGGTTTCCATGACTGGGACCTTATCGGCGGTTGCAGTCCGTGAGCCGGGTCGGTCGAGCGGGTCAGTGAGCCTTTAGGTGTCGTCGCGACCACGCTTTGTCGCGCTCGTAGAGACTCTTGATGTCTTCGGCGCGCTCACGCATCGATCGCCCCTCTTCCGGCGAGGGATGAAAGGTTGTTGCCGAAGGCTCGGGGACATTTTCTAAGGTATATCGACCGAGGGCTACCGCCCCGAGCAGCGCCGCACCGCGAAGTTGGGCGAGCAGAGGCTGGTCGATTTGGCGCACCTCGCGGTCGAGCGTGTCCGAGTAAATCTGACACCACAGCGACGATTCTGCCCCGCCACCGAGTAGCCGGATCGGCGTGAGGGTACGGCCCGCGAACTTCTCGATGTATCCGAACAGCCACGCGCTATTCGCAGCCACGCCCTCCATCACTGATCGCACGAGTTCAGCGCTCGTAGTGGTGATCGAAAGGTTCGTAAACCCCGCGCGGATGTTTTTATTGTCAATGGGTGATCGCTCACCCGCGAGCCATGGCGTGAATCGCACTCCGTTTGAACCCGGTGGCGACGTGCCAGCGAGGGCGGTCATCTCATCGAAGCTCATTCTCGCGCCCGAGCCGGCCATCACGTTTCGAAGCCATTCGAGCGACTTCGCCCCTGTCTCTTGGTTGTTGATCACCACGTAGGAGTCGTTGGAGAGTCCGGGGACGGCCGCGATGTTGTGGTTGATATCCGTCTTCTTCTTCGGCACCGGGCAACTGATCCACGACGTCGTTGATAGTGCCAGGTGCGTCTCGTAATGCGCGGTCGCTCCCGCGCCGATGGCGGCGGCGTGCAAATCCGGAATGGCACTCACGACGACCACATCGCTTGAGAGACCTAACTCGGAGGCGACGGCATCGCTGAGGGTACCGACGATCGATCCGAAGGGCTGAAGCGGCGGCAAGAACTTCTCATCGAGCCCCACGAGCGCGAGTAGTTGAGTGTCATAGGCGTAGCTGTCGAGTTTGCGGTTGTCGGTCATCCACATCACGAGGCGCGACGCGTGCGTCGCCGTGGCAACACCAGTGAAGCGCATCGTCAAGAAATCAATGGGTTCCATGTACCAACGCGTCGCCGCAGCGACGTCGGGCATCTCTCGTTGTATGAGGAGAATCTGGCCGATTGGATCGGCGCCCGCGGTCGACGGTGCCCCGCCGGACCTTCGCACGAAGGGCAACACCTTTCGAGGGTTGTAGCCCTGGAACCAACCGCCGACTGCCTCTCGCGTGTAGCGACCACCTCGTACGTCGAGCCAGGTGACGCACGGCCCCGTGGGATTCCCGTTGGCGTCGACCGGCACGGTCGACGCGTACAGGCCCGTCACCGTAATCGCCCTCACGTTCGTGGACGATCCTTCCACTGTGGCGAGGAGTCTCTTGGTCGCCTCGACGATAATGCCCCACCATTCGTTCGCGTCCTGGGTCGCTCCGCCGTCACCGGTGAAGTGGGTCGTGACGGAGTGAACCTCGGTCGCGATGATCTCGCCCTCGAGGGTGACGAGTCCAATCTTCGGTCCCCCACTTCCGAGGTCGATGCTGAGACAGAGCTCGGACGTCACTGCGAGAGAATTGCGGACTGCTTGTCCATCATGTCGGCCATGAAGAACTTGATGATTGCGTCGGATTCTTCGCTCGGACCACCAGCCACTCCTCCGTAGATCGCGCCCGACTGGGGAGCTTCATCTTTGTGCTCGGTCGCGTACTGAACAGCGTCGGCCAAGTCGTCGCGCCAGCGCTCGACCACGCCGGGCTGTGTTTGAGGACGCGTCACGGCCATGTGAATCGCGTTCGGATACTGCTGGCCGTTCAGGCGCCAGCCGCGCGTGCGCAAAAAGTCGTTGATCAAATAGATGTCGAACTCGTCGGACGTGAAGGAGAAAAGGAAACTCGGCTTGCCCATGATGCGAAGCGACGGGTGCTCTTTGACGGCGTCTTGCATCGCCGCCGACGTTGCGAAGATCTGCTCGGCATAACGTCGATAGCCCTCGCGCCCGAGGTGAACCATTGCCGCCCACGTCGCGGCGAGCAGTCCGCCCGAACGAGAGCCGTCCATTCCCGGCGAGCAGTATTTTCCTCCGGACCAGTCTGTGAGATAAAAATACTGGTCGTTGCGCAGTGCCTTATCGGCGAAGCACAAGACGCTCGTCCCCTTCAGCGCGTAGCCGTATTTATGTGTGTCGGCCGAAATCGTCGTCACGCCAGGCACGGAGAAGTCGAAGGGCTCAATGTCGTAACCCAGCTCACGACCGAAGGGCAGTATCCATCCCCCGAGGCACCCGTCCACGTGCAGACCGATGTTTCGCTCGAGGGCCAATGCGCCAAGGTCGCCAATCGGGTCGATCGTGCCGTAGCCGTAGTTGCACGCGGAACCGATCAGTGCCACCGTGTTCTCGTCAATGTGATCCCTCACCCAGTCGAGATCGACCTGCGTGGTTGTCGGATCGACGGGAGCGATCATCATGTCGACGCCAAAGAGATGTCCCGCCTTGGAGAACGCGGGGTGGGCGGTCTCGGGTTTAATGATGTTGGGTCGACCTGTCGTCGGGTGGTGTTCGCGGTACGCGAGCACGGCGTGCGCGATCGACCCTGATCCGCCCGAGGTGACAAGTCCAACTGGCGTCGAGTCCGTGAGATTCGACGCCCCGAGCAGATCAAGCGTCATTGCAATGATCTCCGCTTCGAACTTCGTGTTGGACGGACACATGTCGCGCTGCAACGAGTTCACGTAGGAGAAGTAGGAGAACGCCTCGTTCAAGAAGTCGTAGTGGTCGTGGTCTCCGCAGTACATAGTGCCCGAACACTGCCCCGTTTCCCAGGCAGGATTCTCGGCCTGCGACATGACCGCCAGCGTGAACAGCACGGCGTCTTTGTCCATTCCGATCTCGGGAAGGGTTCGATGGACCTCGAACTGATCTTCGTAGGGAAACCCGCCCATTGTCGCCTCCTCGCGTCCTTCGTAGCGTAAGCCACTCGCGGGGACACTTTGGCGGCTCTCGACGCTACGCTCAGCCTCATACGTTGTCCGAGTCTGAAGTCACTGCGAAACCGCGAAAGTAGGAACTCATGGAACTAAAGGATCTCTTCAACAAGATGACGAGCCACTTGTCAGTGGGTCGGGTATTCGGTGTGGCGTACGAGAAGGATGGCGCGCTCATCATTCCTGTAGCCCTGGTCGCGGGCGGAGGCGGCGGTGGCGGAAGCGAAGCGCCGACGATGCACGCGTCGGTACGCCACTTTGACATCGACGACGACGACGACGACGACGATGACGACGACGACGACGATGATGACGATGACGAGGAAGAGACATTCGTTGGGCGACCGATGGGCGGCTCCGGCGCAGGATTTGGCGGCGTCGTGATGCCGGTCGGGGTCTACGTCGTAAAGGACGACCGCGTTCGTTGGGTACCCGCCATCAACGTGACGCTCATTGCGATATGCGCGATCAGTCTCGCTCATGTCTTGGCTCGACCCTCATTGAAGAGACATCACCGTCGTCACTGACGTGCCCTAGAAGTACGTCGAAGCGAATTTACGAATTCGCGGCGTTCGTGCTTTGACCTTCGATGGCTTTGCGCAGTAGATGTGCGAGCGTCGAGCGCTCCTCGGCATCCAAAGCTCCGAGAATCTCGTCTTCGAGCGTTTGCTGGGCGGCTTCTGCTTGGTGTAGGGCCTTACGACCTTGCTCGGTCATCGACACAATGTGACGACGTCGGTCCGCGGGATCGCGGCGGCGCTCTACCAGTCCTGATGATTCAAGATCGTTCAACAACATCACGCAGTAGTTGGTGTCAATGCAGAGACCTTCGGTCAGCGCCTGCTGCGTCACTTCGTGGTAGTCGCGTAAGTGCGAAAGGGTGGCGAGTTCCTTCAACGTCTGTCCAAGAAGCTCGGGCGTGCTGCGTCGGTTAATCAAACGTGACAGTTGGGTGAGGAGAAGAATCGGTCCGGTGGACGAATTTTCCTCCATGGAAGTTAATGGTAGCGAGGTATCGATATTCATGCTATCATGATTATACCGAGAACACGATGATAAAGAATCGTTGTTCAGTGTTCCCTACACTACCCGCGAAGGACCTCGTCTATGACAATTTCTCCTACCCTCTCATTAGGAACAACAAACCGTCGACGCTGGATCGGGCTCATTGTGGTGTGTCTGGCCATGTTGATGAACGCCCTGGACTCGTCCATCGTCAACGTGGCGCTGCCCTCCATTCAACGCGACCTCCACTTTTCCCAGTCGAATCTGACGTGGGTTGTAGACGCATATCTGATCGCCTTCGGCAGTTTCTTGCTGCTCGCGGGACGCCTCGGTGACCTACTCGGGCGAAAGAAAGTGTTCCTGAGTGGCGTGGCGCTGTTTACGGCGTCCTCGTTTATCTGCTCACTCGCGAGTAACCAAGCGATGCTCATTACCGCGCGATTCTTCCAAGGTATGGGTGGCGCAATCTCGACGTCGGTCATCGTGGCGATCATCGTGACGGAGTTTCCTGGCGCCAACGAGCGCGCGAGGGCCATGAGCGCGTACATGTTCGTCGCGGTCGGTGGAGGATCCATCGGACTGCTTGTCGGAGGGATCTTGACCCAGGCCGTGAACTGGCACTGGATCTTCGTCATCAACGTGCCGATCGGCATCGTCACCTTCATCCTCGGTTCGTTCCTCATCAAGGAGAACCCGGGCCTCGGCGTACGCGAGGGACTTGACCTCAAGGGTTCACTTCTCATGACGGTCTCGCTCATCGTGGGCATTTACGCCATCGTGACGGCGTCGACGTACGGTTGGCTGTCGGCACACACGCTGGGCTTTGGCGCCGCGTCGCTTTTCCTGATGGGCACGTTCACTCTCTTCGAGACCCGCATCGCCAAGCCCATAATGCCAATGCGAATCTTGAAGCTGCGTAGCCTCACGACCTCAAGCGTCGTGCGAGGACTCTCGTTCTCGGCGATGTTCGCGATCTTCTTCTTCGGCGCTCTGTACCTCGAGCGCGTGCTGGGCTACGACCCACTGCGCACCGGTGTTGCGTTCTTACCGCTCACTCTTGCAATGGCGATCATGTCACTCGGGCTCACCAGTCGACTCCTTGCGCGCTTTGGCCCCATGAAGTTGCTGATCCCCGGAATGTCGATGGCCGTCATCGGGCTGCTCTGGTTATCGCGTTCGGGCGTGCACGCCAACTACCTCGTCGCCATCCTGCAAGCGTTCTTGCTGCTCGGTGTGGGCATGAGTGTGTCGGCCGTACCGCTCTTAACGATCGCCATGGCCGACGTGCCGCGCGAAGACGCCGGTCTGGCGTCGGGAATCGTGAATGTCTCAATGTGGCTCGCTTCGTCGGCGGGACTGGCAGTCTTTGGCACGCTCGCCGCGAGCAAGTCGAAGACTCTTCTCGCGAAGGGCTACTCGAGCGGTCAGGCGCTCGTGGCGGGTTATCACGAAGCGTTCTTCATCGGCGCCATTTTGGCCGCGCTCGCACTGCTCGTCATAGTCACGATGCTTCGCGCGCCGGCCAAAGAGGCCTCGGACAATCGCGAGAGCCTCGAAGAAGAGATGAGTCACTTCGAGATCGTTGCCGAGTTCTAATTCACATCGCTACCTAACGTTCGCCGCTACAGCGCGCGCGTTAGGTAGCGTGTAGTTATGAAACTTGACGTGTATAGAAGTTGCTCTCGCCACGAGAAGCGCCAAGTCCTCGAAGCCTTCTGGCACACCAACGTTGAGTCGTCGAGCCGCATCCACGACGCAGCCGTTCAATATGGTCCTTACGCGGTGGCCTGTTTAGTAGCAGTCGCCGCCGAACTCGTCGTCGTCATTGTCGCCTCACTGCACCGAGTGTCGGTGATCAGTTGGATCGCTGTCGTGGTGGAAGCCGTTGTGGTCCTTTCCCTGTGGCGGGCGGTCGTTCGCTCACGCGCGCTGAAGCGCGAGCTCGCGTAACCAACCGCTTGCACAAGGGTCGACTAACGCTCACACCTACGATGCAGGAATGGCCACGCACCCGAAAGAGATAAAGGTGGCGGGTCGAACGCTCTGGACGGTGCTGATCGGGCGCCCCCTTCGCTCGAGCGAGGCGTCCAAGGAACAGATCAATCCCTTCGAAGGCTTGTCGGCACTGTCTCTCGACGCGTTGACCTCGGTCGCGTACGGTCCCGAAGCGATCATCGTCGTGTTGGCACTGGCTGGTGCCGGGGCCCTGCACCTCATCTTGCCAATCACATTGGCGATCATCGTGTTGCTCGCGATTCTCGTGGTCTCGTACCGCCAGGTCATCGACGCCTACCCCGGCGGCGGCGGTGCCTACGCGGTGTCGAGAGCAAATCTCGGCGCAAACGCAAGCCTGGTTGCGGGTGCGGCTCTCATTGTTGACTACACGCTCACCGTCGCCGTTTCGATCGCCGCGGGCGTCGCCAGTCTGACGTCGGCCTTTCCGAACTTAAGCCCGTACACCGTGGCGATCTGTCTCGGGATTCTGGCCCTCATTACGGTGCTGAATTTGCGCGGCCTTGGCGACAGCGCGCGGGCGTTCTTGTTGCCCACGTTTGCGTTCATCATCGGACTCCTCGCCGTCATCGCCGTTGGTCTCATCCACCCGCTCGGGCTTCATCAAGCGCAACCAGGCCATTCGCTCCTCTCCGCGCACGGCCTGCAAGTGGTGTCGGTGCTCTTGATTTTGAAGGCGTTTTCGGCCGGGTGCAGCGCGCTCACGGGCGTTGAAGCCATTGCCAACGGCGTGCCACTCTTCAAGGAACCGCGCGCGAAACGTGCAAAACGCACGGAGTTAATGCTCGGTCTCGTGCTCGGTGCGATGCTGCTCGGACTCGCGGTGCTCGCTCATCGCTGGCACATCGGACCGCGATCACAAGAGACCGTGCTCAGTCAGATCATGGGAATGGCCGTAGGTCGCCACTGGGCGTACTACATCGTCTCGCTCACGATCACGGTGGTGTTGGCCCTCGCCGCGAATACGTCATTTGGGGGGTTGCCCATCCTCGGCAGCCTTCTGGCGCGCGACAACTATCTGCCGCACCTCTTCGGACTACGCGGGGACCGCCAGGTCTTCAACAGCGGCATCTGGGTTCTCGCATCGCTGTCCGCGCTTCTGCTCATCGCCGTCGGCGGAAACACCATCGAGATGATCCCTCTCTTCGCCATCGGCGTCTTCGCCGGCTTCACCCTCTCGCAGACGGGGCTCGTCGTTCACTGGTGGCGCGAACGGCCACCCAAGTGGCACTATCGCGCCGTCATTAACGGCACGGGGGCCATCGTGACCGGCGCCGCCACCATCATCTTTCTCATCTCCAAGTTCACCCAAGGGGCCTGGATAGTCGTCATTGCGGTGCCCCTCTTCATTGTGTTGTTCAAGCGCATTAACGCGTACTACCGCAGCGTTACCGCAGCGATCGGCATCGATAAAGCTCCGCCCGCGCCCGAAGGGCGTGACACTCTCGTCATCGTGCCCATCGTCAACGTGTCGAAACTCACGAGTTACGCCATCTCCGAGGCCCTTTCACTTGGTCAGCAAGTCATCGCCGTCTCCGTCATCATCGACAACGCCGACGCGAACCAGCAACGCGAATCAACTCTCAGCGAAGAGTGGGAAAAGTGGAACCCGGGAGTTCCGTTGCAACTGTTGCATACGGACTACAGCTCCATCGTGGCGCCGATCTGTGAGTTCATCGACGAGCAGCGCGCCGCAGACGATCGACAGATCGTCGTGCTGATTCCTGTCTTGGTGCCGAGCAAACTTCGTTACCGCATCTTGCACAACCAGCTCGACCTCATTCTCAGTCGAGACCTTCGTAAACGCACCGACGTTGTTGTCGCGCGCGTGCAGATGCCCTTTCCTCCCATGCCGCCGCGACCCGATCAACGCTCCGTCCGTCAGAAGAAATCGTCGAAACGCTGACGCGATTAGCGGGGCGAACGCGCTGGCGTCGGCGTCGGCGTCGGCGTCGGCGTCGGCGTCGAGACCGACCCTGAAAAGTTGCTCAGTATTCGCACCGCGCTTACGTTCTCCGATCACCAGTCAAGGCGCACAGGTACAAATCCAACGTCGGTTCGCTACGCTTCGACTATGCCTACCTACAATCCCTCACCTGACCGCTACGAGAAGATGACGTATCGCCGCAGCGGTCGAAGCGGCGTCATGTTGCCCGAGATTTCACTTGGACTCTGGCACAACTTCGGCGACGATCGTCCCATTGATACCCAACGTGCCATCCTGAGACGCGCCTTCGATCGCGGCGTAACGCACTTCGATCTCGCAAATAATTACGGGCCGCCCTACGGCAGCGCCGAGACGAATTTCGGCCGCATTCTGCATGAGGACTTCGCTCACCTGCGCGACGAACTCATCATCTCGACCAAGGCCGGCTGGGACATGTGGCCCGGTCCCTACGGCGACCTCGGCTCGCGCAAATACCTTCTCGCCAGCCTCGATCAGAGCCTCACGCGCATGGGCCTCGACTACGTCGACATCTTCTACCACCACCACTTTGACGCGACGACCCCGCTGGAAGAGACAATGGGCGTGCTCGATCACGCCGTACGCCAAGGTAAGGCTCTCTACGTCGGAATCTCGTCCTACTCGGACGAACGCACGAAAGAGGCGGTCGCCATTCTGCGCCGGCTCGGCACGCCGCTTCTCATTCATCAGGCTTCCTACTCGCTCTTCAATCGCTGGATCGAAGAGAAATTGCTCGACGTGCTTGAAGAGGAAAGCATCGGGTGCATTGCGTTCTCGCCCCTGGCGCAGGGCCTCTTGACCGACCGCTATCTAAACGGAGTGCCGGAAGGGTCACGTGCCACGAAGGGTGACTCGCTCGCCATGTCGATGTTGAGCGAGCAGAATCTGAACCACGTTCGCGCCCTCAACGACATCGCACAGGCTCGGGGCCAGAAGCTCTCGCAGATGGCGCTGGCGTGGATTCTTCGCGATCCGCGCGTGACTGCGGCACTGATTGGCGCGAGCAGCGTCCAACAACTCGACGAGAATCTCGACGCTCTGAACAACCTCGACTTCAGCTCCGACGAACTTGCGCGCATTGACCACCACGCCGTCGAAAGCGGCATTGACCTCTGGCGCACGGTCGCGACGAGCTAATTCGTTAGCCTCCGCGCGGTCCGGCGGCGGCGATTCTCTTCGACGTCGACGACGACGCGGTCCGGCGCCAGCGCGACAATGTGGTCAATATCCGGGATCTTGGTGCCGCCCACGTGTTCGAGATCGTCTCGTTCGCAGAACTTCGTGCACCCAATCGGCGTGCGATCCCACGCCGACAGCGTTTCCGTGAACGACGGCACCAAACTGACGATTCTCACGTCTCGATTGTTGCCGATAGAAGGCGACCACCGATTAGAGGTTCTGTTCGAACTCCAAAAGGACGGCCACGCGATCTTCCTTCGGCGCCATCTTGAAGTAGGGGTTCTTCTTCGCCATGTAATAGAACATCGGAATCAGGCCGAGGGCCATGGCGCCAAGACCCACCCACAGGGTCGGAGCATTCAGTCCCGGTATGGCCTCAACGAACAGATAGCCCATGAAGACGGCTCCAACGAGGGGCCACAGTCCCATAAAGATGAAATTCGTTACGGACATAAACAGCTGTCGACGATATAAAGCCACGACCGCGAGACCAGCCAGGGAGTAGTAGATGCAAATCTGAAGACCAATGGCGTTAATCGCGTCGGAGAGGATCGATCCGATCGTACCGATGTGCTGTGACCCAACGAAGAGCGCCAGGGAAATGATGGTCACAACGACCGTCGCGACAATCGGCGTTTTCCGGGTACGGTGCACCCTGCCCAGAGCCTTGGGCAGCGTGTTGTCGCGACCCATCGCGAACATGGTGCGCGTGACTTGAATAAGCGTCGTCTCTAGTGTTGCGATCGTCGAGAGCACGACAGCGAGAATGATGAATTTGCCCCCGGCTCCGTGCCAGACCTGCTGGCCGAGCACACTGAGTACGTCGGCCGGATTGTTGTTGATCTGGGCGCTGGTGAGGACCATGTTGATGGCGATCGTGAAGACCTCGAAAAGCACGAAGACCACGAGGATCCCGATCATGGCTCCGAGACCCGGCGTCTTCTTCGCGCCCTTGGTCTCCTCGTTCAGGTTCGCCGTAACGTCCCAGCCCCAGTAGTAGAAGGCTGCGATGAGCGCTCCGCCAACGAATCCCTTTTGGCCGTGAAAGATCCCCGGCGAGAACCAGTGCCACGAGAACGTGTGGACGTGATGACCGTGGAAAATAGCGAGTATCGCGAAGAGAACCAGCAAGAAAAGCTCGATGCACGACATCACAATCTGCACGGTCACCGTGATCGTCACTCCCGCGGCGACGGCAGTCACCATTAAGAGGAAGAAAATGGCGCCCACCAACGTGACGTCGGTGGTGTTGTTCGCGGCGGTGTGAGAAAATAGTCCGAGAATGTACGAGCCCGCGGGCACGGTCGCTGCGACCATGAAAATAAGCGCAGACACGATGAGCGCCCAGCCCGAAAGAAACCCGAGGACGGGGTGCAGGGCCCGGCGAACCCACGAGTAGCTGGCGCCCGCGTTGGTTTCGACCCGACCGAGGTAGCTGAAGGCGAAGACAATCCCGAACATCGCGATGCCGCAGTAGAGCAAAGCGGCCGCGCCACCGAGAACTACTGCTCCGAACAGCACGGCCGTGGATGCAGCAATCGAATAACCCGGCGCGACGCCCGCAATGCCCATGATCACTGAGTCGAAGAGTCCGAGGACTCCCGCTCGCAGGCTGTGCTCTGACGCGCCCGACTCCGGGATCTCGAGGGTATCGGTCATAGCAACTGCACTCCTTTTATTTATCACCTTCAGTAAAACATTTGGGGGTCAGGCAATGTAACACGAACTTACGCTCAGTTCTGGGGCTCAAAGTTGTTCCTGATCGAGAGAACGGGCGTACATCGGGGACCATGGTCCGTCGCGTGTAAATTCATCTCCGAGCGTTGAGAGAGTGTTCGAGGCGCGCTGACAGAGAGAAAATCGGAAACTTGCCACTCCTCCAACGATTCGACGACGACTCGATTGCGCCCTTGACGCCCGAGGAAATCAAAGCCCGCTGGGTCCACTTCCATCAAGAAATCCGTCGTCTCTCGGGCACCCGACTCCAGCGCATCGCCGGGCGCATGCTCGGTGAGGACACTTTTCGATACGCGTTGGCCCGCACGATCTTTCGTCCTCCGCTGCGTCTGTGGCGCGCCTGGCGAAAGAAAGAAGCCAAGAAGGTCACGCTGGTCTCGGCGGCGAAGGCAACGGAGATCTACCCGGTGAACTATCGCCCTCGGATCATTGACTACGAGCTCGAGCTCGCGAGTCTCACGGTCGACGCCAATGACGTCGCCATCGTGGAAGTTGACGAAAATGGACCCACCGCTGCTCCAGTGGTGGAGGCACTGAACGACACGCTCAACGAAACGACGGCGGAGTGGATCTTTCTCTGCGACGTCTCGACGTCCGACGAAGCCCGTCAATACAGCGTTGCCAAACTCCTCGCGCACGCCACGCGAGACGACGACGTTGTCTTCGCTGACGAAGAAGGTCCCAACCAGTTCGCTCCACTCCTGAAGAGCCCCGGCGTCGGTCCGCACACGCTCCTCAGCTACAACGTCGTCGGTCGTCCCGCGCTCGTGCGCGTCGAGACGCTCTTCGCCGCCGGGGGATTTTCCGCCGACGCCGGCTGGGCCTATGAGCACGACGCGTACCTGCGACTGAGTGAAGCGGGCGCCACGTTTCACCACCTGGCCCGGGTTCTCCCGGCTGGACGCGGTCAACAGGAGTTCGACGCCACGCGCGTCAACGCCGATTCCTGCCGTGTCGTGCAGACCGCGATCGAGCGTCGCGGCTGGCGCGGGACGACGTTTCCCGGTGCTCTTCCCGGACTGGTGTCGTGGTCCCTTGGGTCCCCGACACCCGCGCCCTCAATTGACATCATCATTCCTACCCGGGATCGCATCGAGCTCGTGCGCCAATGCATCGCGGCCATCGAGGAAAAAACGACGTACCCGAACTACGACATCATCATTCTCGACAACGATTCTGTCGAAGAAGAATCGATGGCGTACTTCAACGACACGAAGTACGCGGTCGTCCCCTGCCCCGGGCCCTTTAATTACGCAAAAATCGTCAATCGCGGGGTGAACCACTCCAGCGCTGATTACGTGGTCACCCTCAACAACGACACCATCGTCGTCACGCCCGACTGGTTGGAACAGATGCTGGCCCTCGCGTCGCTCAACGACGTTGGAATTGTGGGCGCCTGCCTGCTCGACCCCGACGGGCGACGCGAGCACGAAAGCATCGTGATCTCGCCCTACCCTCAACACCTACGAACGGACTCGAACTACCCCCACGTCGACTACTTCTCTCTCGCCACGCGCGACGTCGCGGCCGTGACCGGCGCCGTGCAGATGGTCGAGCGTGCATTCTGGCAACACCTTGGAGGCATGGACGAAGAGTTAAAGGTCGTCATGAACGACGTCGACATCTGCCTTCGCAGTCAGATGGAGGGCCGCTACGTCGTCTACACCTCCAACGTCCGGCTCTTTCACCACGTGGGGTCCTCGCGCGGCGACCTTGACCCGCTTGACGATCGCAATCGCTTTATTCGCCGCTGGGACATTTTTGGCACGTTTCGCGATCCGTACTTTCCTGAGTCGCTTCTTCTCTTGGGCGAGAAGATGTACTTCTTCGTACGATGACGCGATCCCGTTCGTGCCAATCGACCCTTGTAGCCTAAGAAGGTGCATTCGACCGGGGAAAGATTAATCGACCGGTACCGCCGACTCTCCCCGACAACCAAAGCGATTGCTCTCATCGTGCTCGTGGTCCTCGCGGCGAACGGGATGTACGTCTTCGGTCTCGCCAACAGCGACCCCATCTCCTGGACTGCCGGCATTTCGCACCACCTGTGTCGTCTCACCTGCGGGCGACCGGCGATCGACCCCAACGTCGGATTCGTCACCCAAAGCCTTGGCCACGAAGCGGCGATGGACATCTTGCATGGTCACTTCCCGTGGTGGACCTATACCCAGGGCCTGGGTCAACCCCTCGCCGGCGAGATGCAGTCAGGCGCGCTGTTCCCGCTAACTCTGCTCTTTGCGTTCTCCTCGGGACTCATGTGGTTTCACATCGCCCTCGAAGTGATCGCCGGCGTGTCGACATATTTCCTCGCGCGCCGACTCTCCTTGCCAGTTTTCTTTGCCACGTTCGCGGGCATCCTCTTTTCGCTGAACGGAACGTACGCCTGGCTCGGGAACTCGGTCCTGAACCCCGTCGCCTTCATGCCCATGGCCATTCTCGGCGTTGAAATGGTCATCGATAGTGCCTCGAGTACCAAGAATCGCGGCTGGTATATCTTGGCGATCGGCCTCGCGCTCTCGCTCTACGCCGGATTTCCCGAGGTCGCGTACCTAGATGGGCTCTTCGTCTTTGGGTGGGCCGTCGTTCGGATTTTCAGCGTCGCGCACGTTCAGCGTCTGCGCGCGCTTCGACGACTCGTTCTCGGCGGGGTCATGGGCATCATTCTCGCCCTGCCGATCCTTGTCCCCTTCGACGACGATCTCAAGGTAGGTTTCATCGGCGCCCACACCGCGGGTGCCGATGGATCGCTCGCGCTGCCGCACTTCGCTCTGCCCACGTTTATCGACCCCTACATCTACGGAACGCTCTTCTCGAACACGAAAGTCATCGTCATGTGGGGTGGGATCGGCGGCTACTTCGGTGCCGGTGTGTGCGCTCTCGCTCTCGTGGGTCTCTTTGGTTCAAAGAAGCGACCGCTGAGGATCTTTCTCGGTGCCTGGACCCTCGTCGCCATGGCTGGCACGTTCAACTTTCTCGACTTTCACAAACTCTGGAACCTAATCCCGGTGGTGAGCCGCTCTTCGTTCGAGCGCTACAGCACGCCGGGCTGCGAACTGGCGATCGTCATGCTCGCCGCCTTTGGGCTGTACGACTTCACTCAGAGCGTTCGCGCGAAGAGACTCCAGACGACGATGGCGGCCGTCATGGTGCTTTTGCTCGTCTGGGGGGTGCTCGTATCGCGCAACCTCAACGCCGGAACGCACTTCAGCTCCCGGAGCGTCCACATCGTCTGGTTCGGCCTTGAGGCCCTTCCCTTCATCTCCGTGTTCCTTCTCCTGGTTTTTGGTCGACTACATCGATGGCGCTTCACGCCCTTTCTCCTCGCCCTCGTGGTGGTCGGTGAATCTTTGCTCCTCTTTTTCGTGCCCCAAGCTGAAGCCCCGAAGCAGATCACGATTGACTACGCCCCCATTGCGTTCTTGCAGAAGCACCAAGGCCAGGAGCGCTTCTTGGACTTCGCCGTCCTGTATCCCAACTGGGGCACGTACTTTGGCCTCAACGAACTCAGTGACATTGACCTCCCGTTCCCCAAAGCCTTCAAGAACTTCATTGAGACGAACCTTCGTCCTGGCCTCAAGCCGGGTAACCAGTTCGTCGTGAAGGGCGGACTGGTCGGCGTCGAAGAGCTTGAACACTCCGTCGTCAATCACCTGCGACAGTATGAAGACGCGTCCGTCAAGTACTTGCTCATCCCGAGTTCGGTGGTGCTCATACCGGGTCTCGTGAAGGCCGGCGTCACGCAGGTCTTCCGCGATTCATTGGCGACCATCTACGAACTGCCCCACCCTCGGGCCTTCTTCACGACGGCCTCGTCCTCGTGCACCGTGTCGAGCACGGGCTACAACGAAGCGAGACTGAACTGTCCAAAGGCGACCACATTGTTGCGCACGGAACTCTCCATGAAGGGGTGGAAGGCATTCGTGAACGGCAAGAGCGTTCCCATTACGACCGAGCATCACGTATACCAAGAGATCTCCGTACCGGCGGGCAAGTCCACCGTGACGTACAGCTTCTCGCCACCGCACGAACGTGATGCCCTCATCGTCGGATTCCTTGGCGGGCTCTTCCTCATTGGCTCATTTGTCAATGAGCGACGCCCTTTCGTACCAACTCGACGACGCCCAAAGCACCAGTAACCTCCGCGCACCCGGTCGAGTACTTTGAAGTTCTATGGCCAAAGACACCGTAAACCCCGTCGACGAGATCGATCTCTCCGAGACGATGACCAAGGAAGAGTCTGACCGTCGCGTCATAAAAGCCCAGCACCGTTTGACACAACTACGCCTCTTCAGCGCCGGACTGCTCGAGCCTCAGGCCGTTGGTCCCGGACTGGTCGTGCTCTTCGAGGGCTTCGACGCGGCCGGAAAGGGCGGCGCTATTCGTCGCCTGACCGCGAGTCTCGACCCGCGCCACGTGCTCGTGCACCCCGTCGGGTCTCCCACCGAGGAAGAACTGCGTCACCATTTCCTATGGCGATTCCAAGAGTTCATACCGGGGCGCGGCGAGATGACCGTCTTCGATCGCTCCTGGTACGGGCGGCTTCTCGTGGAGCGCGTCGAAGGCGAAATCAACGCCGACGTCGACGCGCGTTCCGCGAAAGAGATCGTCGAGTTCGAGCGCATGTTGACCAACGACGGCGTCACGATTGTGAAGTTCTGGTTGCACATCTCGAGCGAGGAACAACTCAAGCGCTTCACGTCTCGCGAGAAAGATCCTCTGAAACGCTGGAAGCTCACGCCGAATGACTGGCGTAATCGCGAGAAATACAAGGAGTATCTGAAGGCGTTGCGCTTCGTGGTTGAGAAAACCGATCAAAAGCACGCGCGCTGGAACCTCATTCCCGCCGAGAGTAAGCCTTACGCGCGCGTCGCGGTCCTCGAGACACTCATCGAGCGCTGGGAGCACGACCTCGTGTCTCGCGGCTACGAAGTTCCGGCGCCGCGCCACGGCGATTTCTTAAGTTAAGTCGCCCGGCCTTGCCCGATCTGAAACACTGATTCCATGACTGCTCGCTACGGCATCACCATTCCCTTCGAGGGCGTCACGTTGCTCGAGCACCGCGACTGGTTCCACCGTCTCGCCGATCTCGGCTACACCGACGTCTGGTCCGCCGAAGTGGATGGCGCCGATGGTTTCACGCCGCTCACGGTTGCCGCACTGAGTGAAGAACGTCTGAATCTCGGGGTCGCGGTTACGCCAACCTTTACCCGGGGTCCGGGACTGCTGGCGATGAGCATCGCGGCCATGGCCGAGGTCGCCGGCGGTCGCTTCACCATGGGACTCGGCGCGTCGAGCCAGCCCGTTGTGGAGCGCTGGAACGGCATCAGCTACGAAAAGCCGTACCAACGCACTCGCGACGTGTTACGTTTCGTGAAACGCGCGCTCGACGGCGAAAAGATCGACGAGGTCTTCGAGACGTTCGAGATTCACGGCTTCAAGCTGTCGCGTCCCGTGATCAACCGGCCCCCAATTCTGCTCGGAGCACTTAGGCCCGGCATGTTGCGTCTCGCGGGTGAAGAAGCCGACGGAGCGATCTTGAACTGGCTCGCCGCGAGCGACGTGGCGCAGTGTCGACGCGAGGTCGGCGACAACAAGACGATTGCGGCACGCCTCTTCGTCATTCCTCTCGAAGACGCCGACGCGGCGAGGTTCGTTGCGCGTCGCATGATCTCGTCGTATTTGACGGTGAACGCCTACGCCGAGTTTCATCGCTGGCTCGGGCGTGGTGAGGCGCTGACGCCGATGTGGGACGCGTGGGGCGAGGGAAATCGCAAACTTGCCAACGAGGTCATCCCCGATGAGGTCGTCGACGAGCTGGTGATTCACGGCTCCTACGACGAATGCCGCGAACACGTCGGGCGTTACATCGAGGCCGGCGTCGAGATTCCTTCGATCGCGATCGTGCCCTTCGGCGTCGACCTCAAAGACGCCGTCGAGGGCCTCGCGCCGCGCTAGACCTTTTCGGCCTCGAGGAATTCGAGAACATCGGCGAACTTGATCCTCGCGGCGGCCGCGCGCGTCGGAATGTGGTCCGTCGGCACGTCTCGCGCTTCGTAGCTCTTCAAGGCGTGACGCGCCACGGTCTGGCGGTGGACCTCGTCGGGCCCGTCGTAGATGCGTGCCGCTCGCGCCGCGCGGTACATCGACTCGAGGGGCATGTCGGAGGAGTAGCCGAGCGATCCGTACGTTTGAATCGCTCGGTCGATGACGTTGTGCAAGACGCCCGCCCCGTAATACTTGATCATCGCGATCTCGTCGCGCGACGCCGACGCGCCGACCTGGTCCAGCTTCCACGCCGCGTGCAGGGTCATCAGGCGCGCGGCGTGCATCTCGGCTTGGGAGTCGGCGATCCAGTTCTGCACCGTCTGCTTTTCGGCCAAGAGCGACCCGTGGGTGAAGCGACTGAGCGCTCTTTCGCACATCATGTCAAAGGCGCGCTGCGACTGACCGAGCCAGCGCATGCAGTGGTGGATGCGACCCGGACCGAGGCGAGTCTGAGCCAACAGAAATCCCGAGCCCTCGTCCCCGATGAGGTGATCGGCGGGCACGCGTACGTCCTCGTAGAGGATTTCGGCGTGGTTACCGAACTGTCCGTAGACAACGTCGGGGTGGTCCATCGCGCCCACGTCGCGCAGGATCGTGAGTCCCGGCGTGTCGACCGGAACGACGAACATCGACGAGCCCTGGTAGGGGTGGACGTCAGGGTTGGTGACGGCCATCACGATCAAGATGTCGGCGACCGATCCGTTCGTCGTGTACCACTTGCCGCCGTTGATCACCCACTCGTCGCCGTCTTTGACGGCGCGGGTCTTCAAGAGCCGCGGGTCACTGCCGGCGGTGTTGGGCTCGGTCATCGAGAATCCCGATCGAATCGAGCCACTCAACAAGGGCGCGAGCCATCGTTCGCGGATGTCTTCGCGTCCGGTCATCTCCATACCGGCCGCGAGCAACTCGGCGTTCCCGCTGTCCGGCGCGTTGTTGCCAAAGACGACCGGTGCGTACATCGACTGACCGAGGATCTCGTGCATGAGACCGAGCTTCACTTGACCAAAGCCCATTCCCCCGAGTTCGGGCGGCAGATGCGCGGCCCACAGACCGCGCGCCTTCACCTGTTCCTGCAGGGGCTTGATGAGGGCGAGTATCTGATCGTGTTCGAGCGAGAGTGTTTCGATCGGGAAAACTTCGTCGCGCACGAACTCACGCATCCAGGCGAGTTGCTCTTCGTACTGCGCGTCGGTGGAAAAGTCCCAGGCCATGGCCCCCTCTTTCGAGCCCACTCTACGGCACTGAAAATTCGCCCTGAGTGACGATTCATTCCACTGCCTACAATGAGACAGAGATTGGAGTCACGTGGCGAAGAAGAAGAAAACCAAATCCGACAAGGGCGACCAGAAGGTGAAGATCGCGGTCGTCGACACGATGTTTGCACGATTCGACATGGGCGCGGCGGCGCGACGCGAGCTCACGAAGTGCCCGGGGTATGGCGAAAAGTTCGAAGTGATTAGCCAGACCGTGCCAGGTTTCAAAGACCTGGCCGTCGCGGCAAAGAACCTCATTGAGCGCGATGGTGCCTCAATTGTCGTGGCTCTCGGCATGCCAGGCTCCACCCCGATCGACAAGCAGTGCGCCCATGAAGCGTCGCTGGGCATCATGCAGGCGCAGCTCTTGACTTCGACGCCGATCCTGGAAGTGTTCGTCCACGAAGACGAGTCCGACGATCCCAAGGTGTTGGCGAAGGTCTTTGACAACCGTTCGCGCGATCACGCCCGCAACGCCTACTGGATGCTCTTTGAACCCGACGAACTCGCCAAACGCGCCGGTCAAGGCATCCGCCAGGGCTTCGCTAACGTCGGCACCTTAGAAAACAGCTGAGTCCTCATCGGGCGGCACCGCAGCGCCGTTGATTCGGTGCATCGACGTCAATCCTTCAGACGAAGAATGCCTGCGGCACTTGGCGTAAATCCGCAACTTTCCAGATAGAAATTAGACAGTTGCTCCTCGAAGTCCACATGGAGCCACTCGAGGCCAGCCCTCGAACATTCGTCGCGAACAATTTCCACCAGGCCCTTAGCATCGCCACGACGTCTCAATTGCGAATCAACCATCAGGTCTTGAATCCAAGCATGGACGCGGCCATCCCAGACGACGTTGACAAAGCCTGTCAGCAAATCACGCGCTCTCGCCGTCACCCATCCCAAACTTCGCAGATCGATTGACGCGCGCCACCCCTCCGCTTGGGCGTCGACACTCGAACCGAAGACGCCTTCGTGGAGAACAAGATATTCATCATCGGTGAAGTCACCGCGCCACCGATAGGTCCCGGACATCACGTCATGCTATGTCGTTGTTGAAAAACGAGGAATGACCTCAGCGTTAACGGGGCCAACGGAGCGAGTCGATAGGCTCTCTTGAGTCACATTTGTAACTCAGGAGACATCCATGCCCGAAGCCGTCATCGTCGCCACCGCGCGTACTCCCATTGGCCGAGCCTTCAAGGGCTCTCTCGTCGATCTGCGGCCCGACGACCTCACCGCATTCATCGTGCAGGCCCTGCTCGAGAAAGTTCCTTCGCTCGACCCGCACAGCGTCGAAGACCTCATCGTGGGTTGCGGCCAGCCGGCGGGCGAGTCGGGATTTAACGTCGCACGCGTCGCCGCCGTTCTCGCCGGACTCGACGACGTACCCGGCGTCACCGTCAATCGCTACTGCTCATCGTCTCTGCAGACCATTCGTATGGCGGCGCACGCCATCCGCGCCGGCGAAGGTGACGTCTTTATCGCAGCCGGCGTCGAGACGGTGTCACGTTTCGGCGGCGGGGCGTCCGACAGCGGCCGCAATATGAACCCGCGCTTTCACGACGCACTCGAGCGCACGAAGGGCCGCTCGGAGAAAGTCACCGAGCCGTGGACTCCACAGCCGGGCCTGCCAGACATATACATTGCGATGGGCCTAACAGCCGAAAACGTCGCAGAGTTCGAAAAGGTCTCGCGTCTCGAGATGGACGAGTTCGCACTGCGCAGCCAAGAACTGGCCGTCGCGCACCAGGAGAATGGTTTCTTCGAACGCGAGATCACGCCCGTCACCCTGCCCGACGGGACAGTGATTTCGAAAGATGACGGTCCTCGCGCCGGCACAACTCTCGAGAAGCTCCAGAGTTTGAATCCCGTATTCCGAGAGGGCGGCACGATAACGGCCGGCAACGCCTGTCCACTCAACGACGGCGCAGCGGCCGTCGTCGTGATGAGCGATACCCGGGCCAAAGAACTCGGTATCACTCCTCTTGCGCGCATCGTCGCGAGCGGCGTCAGTGGTCTCAATCCCGAGATCATGGGACTCGGTCCGATCGAGGCCTGTCGCCAGGCGCTCGGACGCGCCGGCATGACGATGAAGGATATCGACCTCGTCGAGATCAACGAAGCCTTTGCCGCGCAGGTGATCCCCAGCGCGAAGCACCTGAAGATACCGCTCGACAAGCTGAATATCCGTGGCGGAGCGATTGCGCTCGGACACCCCTTCGGCATGACCGGGGCGCGCATCATGACGACGCTGCTGAACTCCCTCGAAGACGCCGACAAGCGCTTCGGACTCGAGAGTATGTGTGTCGGCGGCGGCCAGGGCATGGCCATGATCGTCGAGCGACTGAGTTAGGTCCTAGCCTTCGCCGGTCAGTCGAGCGCCCGGGTCGTCCTCGAACGATTGGGCTTCCTCGTCACTCACCGGGCGCGCCTCATCGGGCAACATCACCGGAATTGAATCGCGCACTTCGTAGGCCACGCGCAGTCGAGGGTTATAGAGCACGTCGCGCGACGGTACGTACAGGAGCGTCCCGTGGTCGACGGGGTCCTCGAGCAAGTTGAGCAGAAAGTTATCGAGGGCCATTAGGCGAGCTCCTTAATCATGGCGACGACGCCGTCGACGTGACGTCGAAGAGCTTCGTCGTCGGGCGCTTCAACGTTGAGACGCAACAGCGGCTCGGTATTCGAGGGCCGAAGGTTGAACCACCAGGATCCGTAGTCGGCCGTCAGACCATCCAAGAGATCAACCGCGACGCCGTCTCGTTCGAGGCGCTCGCGCACCCGCTCCACCGTCGCGGCGGGACTGCTCACTTCGGTGTTGATCTCGCCCGAACTGGCGTAACGCTGAAAGGGCTTCGCGAGCTGTGAGAGCGTCTGGTCGGATTGACTCAGAAGTTCCAAGACGACGAAAGCGGTAATGATCCCCGAGTCCGCGCGGTAGTTGTCGTGATAGTAGTAGTGGCCCGAGTGCTCGCCACCGAAGACGGCGCCGGTTTCGGCCATGATCTGCTTGATGTAGCTGTGCCCGACGCGGGTGCGCACACCAACTCCACCCGACTCGGCGATGACCTCGGGCACGGACTTTGAACAGATCAGGTTGTAGAGCACGGTCGCCCCGGGATGGCGCTTCAACATGACGGTCGCCACCATGGCCGTCGTCGTCGACCCGCTGACCGGCTGGCCCAGCTCGTCGATCAAGAAGACTCGGTCGGCGTCGCCGTCGAAAGCGAGCCCCACGTCGGCACCCGTTTCCAGGATGCGGGCTTGAAGGTCCACGAGGTTCGCCGGGTTAAGCGGGTCGGCCGGATGATTCGGGAACGTGCCGTCGAGTTCGCCATAGAGAATGTCGAGGTCGAAGGGCAGTCCCTCAAAGACGAGCGGCGCGACGAGCCCGCCCATGCCGTTCGCCGTGTCGGCGACGATTTTCAGAGGACGAAACGTCGACACGTCGGCGAAGGAGTGCACGTGGGTGACCCACTCGTTCGTGAGATCGAGCGTCGTGTACTCCGCGAGTTCGCCTTCGGCCGGCGTCTCGTAGAACTCGTTGGTCATCGCCTCGATTTCCACGAGGCCCGACTCGACGCCGACGGGCTTCGCGCCGGCGAGGCAGAGCTTGATGCCGTTGTACTTGGCGGGATTGTGCGACGCGGTGAACATGGCGCCGGGCGCTCCGAGGTATCCCGACGCAAAGTAGAGAAAGTCCGTCGAGGCAAGACCGCAGTCGACCACTTCCACGCCGACGGCGCGCGCACCCTTCGCGAAAGCCGCAGACAGTGATTCACCTGAGGCGCGCATGTCGCGCGCCATCACGATCCTCGGAGTTTGGGTAAACGCGGCAAAGGCCGAGCCCACCGCCTGAGCCATGCGTTCATTGAGCTGATCGGGGTAGGTGCCGCGGATGTCGTAAGCCTTGAAAATAGCGGTCGTATCCACGGTTGCTGAGTCTACCGAGAGGTCTTTCTCCTGCGACGTAGAACCATATAAAGAACGATGAGCCCCGAGATGACCGTGAGATCACTGAGCGCGTTGCCGAGTGACAGCGCCGGAGTACTCATGTAGTTGAGTGACACGTTCTTGGACGTCGGCACGACCACCATGAGGTTCGGGCTGACGCGATAGGGACCCGTGGCGCCGGTCACGTGCCAGCGTGGGTAGTACGAGATCTTCACCAACATCGGCACGCCGACGCGACTGACGTGAAACGAGAGCGACTGCAGGCCGACGTGCACGTGGCTCACCGTCACCGACGCCAGGGGCGCGGACTTGGTCATCGTGGTAACGCTCGACGCGCGCGGCCAGTTGGCGGGACCAGTTTCGGCCGCGTACACGCTCTGTAGTGAAGGCGTCAACCACCATTTCTCGTTCGCGTTCAACCAGTTGTACTGCGAGGAAATGTTCGCCACGACATTGGGCGTCGCCGCGAGCGGCTCAACCATCGGGCTGTCCTTAATCAGATAGATCCGCCACTGCGCGCCCGGCGCGGGCCACGTCTTCGTGGTCGCGATGAGTTTGAGATCGGGGTCCTTCTTCGCTTGGGCGAAGACCGCGGGAGAAAAGGCCATGTAGTACTTCACCCCGAGCATCTGGAGGTGGCGCACGCCTTCGGCGACGTTGAGCGGTCCGTAGTCGAGGCCGACCTGCGGGTCGCTCGGCGCAAGGCTGAGTTCGGACTGGTCGAGGTAGTGGTACGGCGTGGTCGGCGTGGACTCCATGAGGAGGCCCTCCATGGAATCCACGCAGTTATCGGTCCAGTACGGCAGGATCATCAACGCCTCGGGAGTGCCCCAACGATTCTCCGACGAGTTGTACTCCCACATGGCGCGGCCACACCCGTAGCGCTTCGACACACTTTCCATGGTCGTGATCAAATCGTGATACTCGGGCCACGAGGCCTTCGCCTGATAGCCCGAGTAGTTCCACTGCGCCCAGCTGGAGACCTGGTTGCCGCCGGTGGCGAGGTGCAGATCATTCGCGAGCGGCGTGATCAGTCCCGGCAGCGTGGAGCCCAGTCCGAGCACCGCGACAATGCACGTCGCCCAAAAGACGCGCCCCCGGCGCCAAGTCGAGTCAGCGAATCGCGACGTTGTCGGCGCAGGAGAGTTTGAGCCAACCGGGACCGCTTCACGAACGCGCTCTAGGTCATCCGCGTAGCCAAACTCGTAACCCTCGTCGAAGACGGGTGTCCAGCGGCGACGTAGTGGGGTGTACGCGGCCCAGCGCGAGGCGAGATATCCCACCATCCAACCAGAGACGAGATAGATGGAGATGAACCAGAACGGAATGACGCGCTGATTCCAGATCGCGCTCTGCGGATCGAGGACGAAAGTCCAAAACGTGAGAACCGTCACCGTGGCGAGCACCATGCCGAGACGATCGCGCACGACAAAGGCCACGATGATCGACACGCACGCAAAGACAATGATCCATCGATCCCCGGCCGCGCCCCCGGTCGCGTTGAACCACCCCAGCGTGGAAAAGATCTCGTGCAGGTTCGACACGGGAACGTTGGTGTAGCCGAGCGAATCTGAGAGCGACTGAGACGTGGCAAAAGGAAAGAGCCACCAAGCCGAAAGGCCGAGGGAGATCACCCCCGTGCCGAGGGCGAAGCGTACCGGACGTGCGTAGTCCCCGCGTTGCATCGCGCGTTCGTCGAGCGTGCGCGGTCCGCGGCGCTGGAACAGTTCGAAAGCCGTCATGACAAGTATCGACGCCAGCGCCCAGCGCACCGCTACGAAGAAGGACGCCACCGTCAGCGCAACGCCAACTAGGGCTAGCGCGTAGCCGCGTCGCGCAAAGAACAACTGGACGATGCGGCCGACGGCGAACAGTCCCAAGAGAACTGTGAAGATCATCGAGTACGGAGACTCGCGGACCGAGAGAAAACCCGTGCCATTGGTCGTCGCTGCTGTGTCGAAGAAGAACGGAACAAAGGCGAGGCATAAGAGCCCGACCCCAACCGCGAGGCGGTTTGGACGAGTGTCCGCCTCACCAAGGCGAGCTTCGCGCGCGATTGGTCCGCCATTGCCGTATCGGTACAGCAGTTCGAAGACGAGCAGTACCGCAACGGCGCCCAACGTAAAGAGCCACGGCAGTACGTGTGCGGCCAAGGTGGCGCTGAGTGAGAGCGCCGCTAGCCAGTAGCCGCGTCCCTCGCGCATGCCGCGCGCGAAGAGTCCAATCGTCAGTAGCGCCAGGGCGAGCGAGAACGAAAAGGCGTACTCGCCGGCCATTGTCGAGAAGAGATTGCCGCCGTCGATCGTGAAGGTCGCGTCGAAGAGAAACGGCAGCGTGGCGAGCGCGAGCGCCGCGGGAATGGGCCGTGGCGCGCGAAAGAGTCGGGCCATTCCGTAGGCCGTGATCGGCATCAGCACCGAACCGAGCACCGTCGCCAATTTGAAAGCCGCGGCGAAGCCAATGACGTAGCTCGCGAATGTCGCGAGCACGTCGGGCAGAACGAAGTAGTACGTGTAGGCGGGAATGCCCGCGAACCAGCCGGGATACCACGGCGTGAAGTTGAAGGGATTGCCCGTCGTCTTTAGGTAGGCCGGCATCGCCAGGTGCGAGCCGGTATCGCCACCGGTGAGGAGTGTCGACGAGAACAGAAGATTCGGGTGGAGTTCCCAGATCGTGATGAAGATCACCGACGCGACGAGCACGGCGTCAAAGATTCGCTCGGTCGTCCAGAAAGCTTTGAAGCGCTCCATCAATGACCTGAGCGCAAGTGGATGACCATGATGAACGCCGTCGCGTTGAACGAAGCGTGCGTCAAGTAGCTCGGCACGAGCCTCTTTGCGCGATAGGCGACGACCGCGAGCACGACGCCGAGCGCCGCCAGGCCCGCGAACTCGAGTAACTCGCCGTGCGCGAGACCAAAAAGGACGGCACTCCCGAGAACGCCGAGCACGACCGCGGTGCGACGAGTGACACCGGTGACACCTTCGGCGATGGCGCGAAAGAGTACTCCGCGAAAGAGCCACTCCTCAAAGAACGGCGCGAACAACACCGTCATAAGTCCGATCACCACGAAGCCGGTGCCGTGTGACGCGGCGAAAAGATGATTCACCGGCTGATTGAGACTCTTGAAGTGAAAAGGGTCGTAGGCGAGATCGACCGCGTACTGACACGCGACACCAAGGACCACGTAGAGAAGATCGCTCACGCGCGGGCGCCACTGATCGGGCCACGGCACCAAACGTCCCTCGCGATAGGCGTAGATGATCGCCGCCATGAAGCCCGTCCAGAGACCTAACAACCCGAGCGAGTTCGCCCACCACGGCGGGTTCGCGACTTTCGCGAGTGCGCTCAAGCCGCCCGGATAGTGCGTGAGGGCGACTCCGAGGGCCTCGAGCAACGTGGCGAGTATCTGTCCGGCTAAGAATCCGATAAAACCCGCCGCCACAATCGCCACGACGCGTGGGCGATCGGCCAGTGCGGGTACGGAAGAAGAACTCAAAGGGGTGGCGCTTTCGACTCTAGGTTTTGCACAGGCCTAAACGACGTCTCGTCGTTCACCTCTAGATTAGATACGTGGCTGACGCACCAAACGATCAAAACGGATACAAAAAGTTTCTCCCGGGTGGTGAGAAGCCGATGGCGCCTCAGATGAGACGTCGAATTATCGTCATTGGCCTGATCGCGTTCCTGCTCGGTCTTTTGATCATTAATTCGACTTTCTCACACCAAAACGTCAAGTCTCTCTCGTATTCGCAGCTGCTGCGCGACGCAAAAACGAAAGACGGAGTTATTTCGGCGGGGATCAACAACTCCAGTGGCGTGATCACCGGTCAGCTCAATAACGGCACCAACTACAGCGCGAACGGTCCCGTACCCGCACTATCGCAGGAAGTCAACACTCTCCGCACCGACAACGTCACGGTCACCTTCGTGAATCCCTCCAGTCTCGCCGGGGAACTGCTGCCGTACCTCATCTGGATCTTGATCTTTGGTGGCTTCATCTACTACGCGAGCCGCCAAGCTCGCGGTCAGATGAACGGCATGATGTCGGTTGGTCGCTCTCGCGCCAAACAGTTCAACGAAGACCATCCGAAGACCACGTTCGCCGACGTCGCGGGATACCTCGGAGTCAAACAAGAGATCAGCGAAGTCGTTGAGTTTCTGAAGAACCCTCTTCGCTACAAGACCATTGGCGCGACCATTCCGAAGGGAATCTTGCTCGTCGGACCTCCGGGCACCGGTAAGACGATGCTCGCGCGCGCCGTCGCCGGTGAAGCGGGCGTTCCCTTCTTCTCAGTCTCAGGCTCTGACTTCATGGAAATGTTCGTCGGCGTGGGCGCGAGTCGCGTGCGCGACCTTTTCGCCACCGCGCGTAAGCAGGCCCCGGCCATCGTCTTCGTTGACGAGATCGACTCCATTGGTCGCAAACGCGGCGCGGGCTTGGGTGGCGGCCACGACGAACGTGAACAGACGCTCAACCAGATGCTGAGTGAGATGGACGGTTTCGAGCCCACCGAGGGAGTCGTCGTCATCGCCGCGACCAACCGACCCGACGTGTTGGATCCGGCGCTGCTTCGTCCGGGTCGCTTCGACCGCCAGATTGTCGTCCCCCTCCCCGACCTCGAAGAGCGCCTACCGATCCTCGAAGTGCACTCCAAGGGTAAACCGCTCGATCCCTCGGTCGACCTCACCATGGTCGCGCGCGGAACTCCCGGCATGAGCGGCGCCGACTTGGCGAACCTCGTCAACGAGGCCGCCCTGCACGCCGTGCGCCGTAACTCCTCCGTGATCTCCATGGAGGACTTCGAGTCCTCACGCGACCGAGTTCTCATGGGTCAAGAGCGCGACACCATGGTTCTCCAAGACGACGAGCGTGAGCGCATTGCCTTTCACGAAAGCGGCCACGCGCTACTCGCCTACGTCCTCGATAAGACCGATCCTCTGCACAAGATCTCGATCATCCCGCGCGGCATGGCGCTCGGTGTGACAATGACGTTGCCCGAAGAGGACCGCCACATCATGGCGCGCCAGCACCTTGAAGACTCACTGTGCATGCGCATGGGTGGGCGCGTCGCCGAGCTCCTTGTCTACGGCGACCTCTCAACGGGTGCCGCCGACGACTTACAGCGCAACACCGAGCTGGCGCGTCGCATGGTGCGCGAGTGGGGCATGTCCAAGGAGATCGGGCCCATGGCCTGGAGTTCGAACAACCAGGTTTTCCTCGGTGAAGACCTCATGCACACGCGCGACTACTCCGACCACACGTCCAAAGTGATCGACGACGAAGTCGAGCGGATCTTGCGAGAACAGGAGTCGCGCGCGATTGAAGTACTCACCCTGCACCGTCGCGGTCTCGAGGCGCTGACGCGCGCGCTCCTCGAACACGAGACGATTGATGGCGCCGAGGCGGCGCGACTGATCGACGAAGCGAACGGCGAGCCGGTGCACCCGGTCGGCACGAAGACCGTAAGCGCCCTATCGGCCGCGAGCCGCGCCGCAGCAAAAGAGGCAGCCAAGGCTCAAGCCGCGAGCGTGCCCGTACCGCCCACGCCCACGCCCACACCCGCACCCGCGCCCAACTGGCAGCCGCCGACGCTACCTGCCGTCTAGCGGCGCTATCACGTACAGTCCGCGAGGACGACTGGGAAGAGTCAACGTCACGATCGCGCTCGGTCGCGACGACGTTACGAGGTAGGTCTCAGCGGGACGCGTGAGTGGGGTAGAAATCAGCGTTGCGAGTGACGTTGTGGTGCCGCCCGCCAGGGTGATCCCGTGGGTCGTGACGTCCTTACTTTGCGACGTGGCGCCGAAGGTCGTGACGTGCAGCGTCACCGAGCGCGACGAGGTGTTGGTCACGCTCGCCCTATCGAACCCGAGTCCCGTAAAGTCGCGCACGACGTAGGCCTGCGACGGCGCCTGGGGTGACGAGAGCGCAATCCAGTTATCCTCACCCGTCGCGAGTCCCGCCACAACCGGGACGTTCGAGTGCAGACTCAAACTCGCGTAACCGGCAACGGGAATGGCCGGATTGGGTGTGATCGTGACGAGGCCGGTCGTGAACGGTGCGAGAGTCACCGTCTGCGGGACAATCTTGAAGTTCCCGAGCGACACGTCGACACTCACGTTGGCAATGTGATTGTTGGGGTTGGCGAGGCGAATCTCGGCCGTCGCGTCGTTCGCCGTCGTCACGGCCGGGAACCAGGACTGCACTTCGGGCACGTTGACCCCTTCGTCAAAGGAGGTTGTACCGAGCGAATCTTGCACGCCGACGATCGCGAGTGAACCGCGCACCACCTTCACGCCAACTCCCACGTTGGCCGTATTCACGACGTCGTGTCCGAGGTCGATCTCTTCTTGAGCGTGCGCGGGTACCGATATGCCCTGAAGATCTTCGGGGGCGGAGAAACCATTCGCACCAAAGATCGATACATTCAATACCGCTTCTGTACCGGTCGGGTTATAGAGACTTAGGGACGTATCCGAACCGACCAGCGTGTTAAATCCTGTGGCATACCAACGCGTGACCCCTTGTGAGCTGCACGGTACCGACGCATTGCCCTGGATCTCATCGCCCACGACTCCCCCGCCGCTGATCTGTACCGCCACGCCGTAACTCGTCGTCACGGTACTCACGTGACCCGACTTCGTGCGATGGGTGGCGGGAGCGTCGACGAGCCTCGGCTGCACGATCTGACCGGCGTGAGCCGCGAGTTCCACCGTCCCGCTCCACGTGGTGCCGAGGTTCGACACGACTGAGACGCTGAGGGTGCGTGAGGCGCTCGCGGTGTTGAAGAAGGAGATCCGCCCGGGCAACGCACTCGAGAGCCCCGTGCAGTAGAGCGCCGTGGATTCCGCGTTGATCGAGATCGACAACCCGTTCGGTAACTCGGACGGATTCGTTGGGTGGCGGAGCGTCGTCGCGAATCCCGTCGCGGCGAGAAGTATCGCCAACACGACGAGCAGGGGAACGCGGCGCAGGTTACTCATCGTGACCCGGTTCTTCCCGTGGCGTGACCCGACGTCGCCGTCCGGTGAAGAGCCACCCGCGGCGATGGATCCAACCAAAGCCCAGCCAGACAATTGCCCACATGCCGAGCGTGAAGAGCGCGATCAGACCGTTCAGCGGGAATTGGTGCAAGGTCAACGCACCCTCGAGTTTCGCCGGGGCCGTCGCGACTGAGTAGTACGGGGTCCAGGTGTCGTAGGTCGAGCGCGGCGCGGGTTGTCCGTTGACATTGAGCGCAAAGGCCCCTGCCGGGGCGAGTCCCGCCACCACGGTCGAACCGGGGGTCAACGGTCCTGAGTTCGACGTCGTCGAAAAGATGGGCGCCAGCGTTGTCGAGCCGGGCTTCGAGGCGGCGACAATGCCGTGGAATAGTGAATTGGAAAAGACTTCGACGGACGGCGTCTTCAGCACGAGTGACAGGTCACTTTGATCGTTCAACGCTGTCGAGAGGACTCCCGGAGCACTACGCAGTGGCACGCTCTGCACTCCGGGAAGATCGGGAGCACCGGAGTTCATGAGGACAATGGTGGAGATACCGGCCGGCGCCAACATCGCACCGAGTCGAACCGTGTGCCCGTCCATCGCGCTCGAGACGCCTTGCATGATGACGTCACTCGCGCCCGAATCGGGAGGGCTAAAGAGCGAGGATCCTCCGGGCAGTCCGTCCATGGACGTGGCCGCTTCAAGACCGGGCGCCACCGTCCATCCCGCGAGGGGCATCACCGAGGGATCGCCGAGCCAGAGCACCCGGTACCCGCCGGCGTTACTCGGCGCCAAGGTGCTGAGGGACTGGGCCACGCTCGTCGTCGGCAGATCGAAGCGACCGCTGCCGAGACTCTGGAGGAACGGAAGACTTGCCACGACGAGAGTAACGAGCGAGAGTACGGCGGCGATTTGACGCCACCCGAATCCCGCGTCGCGCAGGTCGTGTTCGAGTGCGCCAATCCCGAGACCGATTAATGAGGCGAGCGTCACCGCATAGAGCGCAAGCAGGACGTCGAGGTCCGGCGAGAACGAACCGAGCCAATGGCGCGAGACGAGCGTCGCGAGAATCAAGGTCAGTGCGGCAATGGTCGCGAGCTTCGTCGCCACGCGACGACGGTCGCCGCGACAGAGCACGAGTGCGAGCAGGGCCGCCGCCGGCAACAGCCAGCCCCACCACGTTGCGCCAAAGGCGCCATCAACGTCGCGCAGCAACAGTGAGAAGGACGGCACCGACCACGGTCCGCGCGGCAGTCCGAAGATCTCGGCCGAACGACGCCCGGCGAAGAAGACGTCGATCGTCATGGGCAGAAGAAATATGGCGACGTTAAAGACGAGCGAACCGAGAAAGCGCGTCGACCCACGAAAGACACTCGCGGGGTCGGGCTCGAAGAGCCGCGAGAGCGCGACGCCCACGACGACTAGTCCCGTGGCCACGAGCGTCGCGGGCGCCATCGCCGTTGCGAGAGCGACGATCATGATGAGCGTCATGCGCTGGCCGGCTTCGGTCGTGCGCCATCCGCGGTACCCGAAGGGTACGGGTTCGTCGTAGGGTTGGCGGCGAAAGCCCGGCACGTCCATCAACTCGAACACTCGTCGCACGATGTAGGGCAGACTCGCGACAGCCATCAACACGTCCACGCGTCCCTGACCGATCGAATTCAGGCCAAGTGGCATCGCCGCGTACGCGAGCGCCCCAACAAGCCGCGCACGATTCGACGCACGATCCTTCAGCAGGCGCCCGACCCCGACCGCACCGACCGGAACGGTGAAGATCAACGCAAGACGTGGTAGCGCCCCCATCCGCCCGAGCACGAACGTGCCCGCGAAGGCCAGAACGCCGTAACCGGGCATTCCTGGCGTACCCGTGCCAACACCGTTCGACGACCACGACGCAAAGAAGTGTCGCCACGTTGACCACCACGAATCGAGCGGTGCGAGCCGTCCGATGAGCGGTAGGTGCATCGCCACGAGGTTGCGCGAGCCGATAAACCACAACAGAGCCGCGATAACGACGAGTGTCGCCTGCGCGCGAAACGACGTCATGATGCGCGAGGGACGTGTACGAATCTCGAACTGCTCGCTCTGGGCGATCTCGTCGAACTCCTCGTCCTCGGAGAAGGCGGCGGCGAAACCGACACCCGCCTCTTCGCTCTCCATGATCTGTTCGTGCTCACGCGTTACTTCGGCCGGCAGAATACCTCTCGCCTTGTCGTAGCCCTCGCGCGCGAGCGTCACTACGAACTGGCGAAGGCGCACGGCTCCGCCAATCTGAAGACGGTGCAACTCGCTGTCCGAGAGAACCCGCAATGCGTTCAACTGACGGCGACGTTGACGCACTCGTCGGCGATGCTTAAAGAGCCAGCGCCACGATCCGGCGATGGCGCCCGCGCGATCGGTGTCGCCGCCCACGAGAGCCAGCGTCACTTCGAAGACGTCGAGCACCATCAGCATCGCCAACGTCCACCAGGCCGTGCGGCGATGCCAACCCGACGCCACCACCAAGAGTTGGTGTCGGCGCTGCAAGTCGCGGCGACTCGCGCGCCGCGCGCCCAGTGCACTCGTGGCGCGTTCACCGGTCGCGATGGTTTCGCGGTGGGCCACTTTGGCGAGAGGAGCTACGACAATGCGCGCACCCGCCACTTGCGCGCGCCAGCACAGATCGAGGTCTTCACCGAGCAGAGTAATCAGCGGGTCGAATCCTCGCAACGTCGAAAAGAGGTCGGCGCGAACCAAGGTGACCCCGCCGGGCGCGACGAAGACGTCTCGCTCGAGGTCCTGTTGACCGTGATCAATTTCACCCAGTACGACCCGTTCACGTACGACGCCGAAGCGGTCACTGGCTTGACCCACGTGCAGCAGGACGAGCGGATCCTCATAGGCCACGAACTTTGGCGTGACGATGCCTGCGTTCGTGCGAAACGCCGCCTCCACCATCAGCTGCACCGCGTCGGGCTCGAGACGCACGTCATCGTGACAGAAGAGGAAGAACGCTGAACCCTCGACCATGAGGGCCGCCTCATTGCAGGCTGGTCCGAAGCCTCGGTTCTCCTCCAGCACCCTCACGAACGCGTGCGGCGCCACGGACGCCACACGTTCGGCCACGTGAGCGGCGTCGCCGTTCGCGACGACAAGCAGACTCAACTCTTCGTAGTTCTGACCCGCCAGCGAAGCCGCGGCGGCTTCGAGACCCGGTCCGGAGCCGGTGGTGACGATGACGGCAACAACGGCCGGAGCACGGGAGTCCATCAGTCCCAAAGGCTAGTAGTCCTCGAGGAACATGTTGGGCGCCAACAACGAGCAAATCATTCGAGAAATAAAAACTCTCTACTTCTCGCGGCGAGTTACGAGATCGCTCACGACGTCGTCGAGGGTTTGGCGTAGTGAGATCTCCGGTGACCAACCGGTTGCCTGATGCAACTTCTCGAAGCTGCCGCGAAACACCGGAATCTCTACCGGACGCAGTAGCGACGGATCGACCACAAGCGCGACGTGTGGCGCCAGTCGCTCAACGAGCTGCGCGGCGATATCGGTCAACGCCACATCGTGGCCCGACGCGACGTTGTAGGCCTCACCCGAAACTCCGAGAGTCGCGAGTAGTCGATACGCGCGCACGACGTCGCGCACGTCACTGAAGTCGCGACTTGTCGAGAGGTCACCCACGAAAATCTCACTGTCTCCGTGCTCGACCGCGTCCAGCAGTCGAGTGACGAGCGCCGGCACGACGAACGTGGGCGACTGGCCCGGCCCAAGGTGGTTGAAGGGCCGCGCGATCACCACACGCTGGCCGCGCAGGCGCACTACGTCGCGCGCGACGTGTTCGGCTTCGACCTTGCTTGCCGAGTAAGGGTTCGCCGGAGCGACACGAAACGTCTCACGCAAGGGCTGGTCCTCGGCGCGCACGATCCCGTAGACCTCGGAGGTCGACACCACGACTGTCGTCGACGTGGGGACCGCCTCGAACGCGGCGTCGAGGACTCGTTGCGTGCCCACGACGTTGACCCGCGTGAACTCGTCAGCGTGATCCCACGACTCGCCGACGTGCGTGAGCGCGGCAAGGTGATAGGTCACGTCAGGGTGAAACCACTCGAAGACCTGGCGCATGCTGACTTCGTCGGTTACGTCGCGTTCGCGGTCGATGCCGTAGACTTCGTCACCGCTGTCACGAAGATGGCGAATGAGGTGATGCGCGACGAACCCATTCGATCCGGTAACGAGAGCGCGCATTAATTCACTGCCTGTTCGTAGGCCACGAGGTGCTGGTCGACGCAGGAGTCCCACGTGAAGTTCTCGGCTCGAGCGCGCGCGCGAGACGACCACGCGGAGCGATCGTCAACGGTTGCGGCCATCACGGCACGAAGACAGTCCGCAAGACCCGTCGCGTCACCGACCGCTACCAATTGAGCACCGTCACCAGCAACTTCGGCCATGACGGTGTCGGCACTCGTAACGACAAGTGCTCCGCAGGCCATTGCTTCGAGCACGGGGAGACCGAACCCTTCTCCGCGTGATGGGTAGGCCACAACCCGGGCTTCGCGATAGAGCGCGGGAAGAAACTCATCGTCCACGAAACCGAGACGGCGGATGCGCGCTGAGTACGGGTGAGCGGCGATCTGCTCTTCAATCGGTCCGATCCCCCACCCGGTTTGGCCGGCGAGCCACAGCTCTACAGCATCGATCTCGCTCGCGAGCTCGGCGAAAGCTTCGAGGAGTACGTCAAGTCCCTTTCGGGGTTCCACGGTGCCCACAAAGAAAATATAGGGAACATTTTGCGGTAGGCCGCGACTTTGAAAGAGCGCGGCGTCGCCGGACGGGTCAGGTTGAAACTTGTCGAGCTCCACTCCCAGGGGCGCCACGACGACGGGTGCATGTCCGGGAAGGATCTCGTCCAGAAGTCGAGCGGTGTAGGAACTTACGCTCACGAGAACCCGAGCGTGCTTGGCAGAGTACTGAATCGCGCGACGAAAGAACACAACCTTGGAGCGCTCGTGCCACTCGGGGTTCGTAAAAAATGTGAGGTCGTGGATCGTCACGACACACGGCGAGACGCGCCGACGCGGCATCGTGTAGTGCGGCGCGTGCCAGAGATCACTCTCACGGGCCGGGCGACTCCGACCGAGCAGCCACGCTTCACTGATCAGACGCGCCACGCGCGTACTCGGTACGAGCCCCGCGCGCGCAGCGTTCGGCGAGAGAGTCGCCCAGCGATCAACGTCATCGCGTCGTGTCACCAGCGTCGTTGTGACGCCGCGTTCCGGTAGACGTCGGGAGAGTTCAACGACATAGCGGCCCGCACCCGCGACTTGGTGCGGTACCGCTGACACGTCCAGAGCGACTTTCATTGCCAGCTCGCCAGATGATCGAGAGCCACGTTTTTCCACGTCAGATCGGCAACGCTCTCACGTCGACGCGAACGAGCGATTTCGTCGTTCGAGAGAGACAGAGCTTTCACGAGACCCACTTCGATGGCGGTCACGTCGAGCGGATCCACGACGATGACTTCTTCGTTGTGCGCCACGCTCGGTGTGGTCACACTCGCGACCACTCTCGCTCCCTCGTGCAGCGCCTCGACCGGAGGCAGTCCCCACCCTTCCGCGCGCGGCACGTACGCAACGACACTCGCGTCACGATAAAGACCCTTCAGAATCGATCTCTCAATAACGCCAAGGACGACGGCGTCGGCGCTATCGACGCTCCCCCAGCCGGGCGGCCCGACCAAAACCAATGTGCCAAGTTCATCGCAGTGAACGGAGGCCGCCGCGTGCGCGGAGATGAGTCGTTCGAGATTCTTTCTCGGTTCCATCGTGCCCACGTAGAGGGTGAAGGGTCCCGTGACGCCGCGCTCGAGGAGGAACGCCCGTACGTACTCCTCACTCTCGGGGACTACGTTGTCGTCGTCGACTCCGAGGCGAACTTCGTGGAGTCGTTCGGGCGCGAAACCTTCCGCGACAAGGCGTCCAACGAGACCGGGAGCCGTAAGAATGACTCGCACGTCACCGTGTCGTCGCAGAAGTTGGAGGCGCTGCTCGTGAAAGCGAATACCTCTGGGAGTGCTCGCACTCGGCTCGTCACGCCACAGGAGATCGTGGAGCGCAAGTGAGTGCACTGCCCGCTTAGCGCCGCCGCGGTACGGGCCAGCCAAGGACGTAGCGTGAACGACGTCGCTGGTTCTCGGCACCCCGAGCGGCCAGCGGGACCAGAGTCTCGTCAGCAGTTCGACCGGAACCGGCACAGTTACCCGCTTCAGCTCGAGGTCGTCGATCGACTGGTGTGGCGATCCGGTCGGCGCGACGCCGGTAACCGCCAGCGACTCGTCGTGAAGTGATGCGAGACCGCGCACCAGCCCGCGCACGTACGTAGCGATGCCACCCGGCTGGGGCCGATAGAACTGGTCGAGAGTGATACTGACGGCGCGAGTCACGCCTCTTAGCCTCGCACGACTTCGCGATAGAGCGCGACGTACGCGCGCGCCGCGGTCGCGGGAGCGAAGTCCTGCGCACGCGCGCGCCCCGCGGCGATGGTGATCGCGCGTCTCGCCGAGCTGTCCCAGAGGTCTCTTAGTAGCGGCAAAACATCGTCGTCGCTCTCGGTCAACGCGGCAGCACCACTGAGCAGTTCACGGTTGATGGCGGTCGCTCGGGCAATGGTCGGTACACCCGCCGCAAGGGCGGCGATCGCGAACGACGGGAACCGCGCGCCGTCGGAGATGTGTAAGACGACGCGGGCGTTGGCGAGTGCGCGACGCGCTTCGCTGCGTGGGAGCAGCTGTACGTCGATACCGCGTGCGCGGATGCGCTGGGCAACCGTCGCACTGGCAACCGCGTCGACGTGGGTACCGCGCTGCTCGGCAAAGGCGATGAGTTCCGGCGCCATCTTCAAAAATGGTTCGGCGACGCCCGTAAGATTGACGACCAGCGCGGACCCGTCGACGGTCGGCTCGACGAGGGGAACGGCCGGAGGCACGACGACCACGCGAGCGCGATCGACGCCGAGTACCCGCAGCACCTCGTGACTCGCACTGCGCGTTGAGGCGACGAGCAGAGCCCCGTGATCTACCGCTCGACGCAGTTGGGTGATCCTTTGGTGCTCGCGGGAATCACCGCGAAGCGGACGAAGGTCATCGACCGACACCACGAGAGGTGTCGCCCTGGTCGGTGGGGTTGCCCGACCGGCCACGTGTACGACGTCAACGGGCTCGAGAAGTCGGTCGACGGCGAGCCCGAGACCTCGACGCCAAAACGGTGACCAGAGAGCCCGTCCGCGAAGACGTGCCTCATTAGCCGAGTGCGGGGCGCTCAGAGAACGAAAACGCACGAGTTCACACTCGTGCGTTGCGTCGAGGGCGTCCGCAAGGTCCGTCATCGAGTTGCCGAGTGATTCGAGCGACCCGTCGAGGTCGAGTGCGACTCGAGGGACCTCGGCGCTCACGGAGCGAGAGCCAACGCACGCGCCGCGCTGGTCCACCGGGGCCAGAGCGAGACCGCCCACGGGCCAAAGGGCTCCGTGCTCGTCGCAACGACGGCGATGGCCTCGTCGGCGTTCACCAACAACAATGATCCACTCTGGCCAAAGTGCCCGAAACTGCGCGGAGGCCAGTCGCCCATCCAGTGCTCCTTGTCACCGCGAACTTCGGGCCCCATGCCCCACGGACACGGCGTGAAACGCCCAAAGCCGGGCACGATGCCCGCGAGGTCGGGCAGGTACGGGTGAATGAGCCGGTCACGCGTCGCCGGCGCGACGAGGTCTGAGCGCATCCAGGCGAGCGCGAACGTTGCGAGGTCGTTCGTCGAACCGCTCACTCCGGCGGCCGGGCGGTCAACGAGCGTAGTCGTCGTCATCCCCAGCGGCAAAAAGACTCGGTCATTCAACCACTCCGCGGCCGGATTCTCGCCGACCAGTGCGGACACCGCGAGCTCCACGCCGTAGTTCGAGTAGATCCTCTTCGTGCCGATCGGCACGACGGGGTCGCTCTCTTCGAGGCCCAGTCCGCTCGAGTGCGACAGAAGATTGGCGTAGTTCGCGCCCTGCGGCCCGACCATCTCGGTGTAGCTGTGCAGATCCCAGTCCATCTCGACGCCGAAGGCCATGGCGACAGCCAATTTCGACACGGAGGCCCACGGGCGCACCGCATCGAGGTCGCCGTGTTCGGCTACGCGCTGCACGGTCCCGCCGTCCATACGCAACACGACGTAGGCCGGGGAACCGGGCCAGTCGTCGTCGAGAGTGCTCACTCCTCGATGTTATCCACGCGCCTCTAAGGTTTCGGAGGTGATCACGGTTCTCAGTGGAGGTGTCGGGGCGGCGCGACTACTGCGCGCATTGAGCGACGTCATGGATCCCAGCGAGCTCACGGCAATCGTCAACGTCGGCGACGACCTGGTCCTGCACGGGCTGACAATCTGTCCCGATCTGGACACCATCACGTACACGTTGGCCGGACTCAACAACGACGAACTCGGCTGGGGGTTGCGCGGTGAGACGTGGCGCGTTATGGACGAACTAGACGCGCTCGGCGGTGCGGCCTGGTTTCGACTGGGCGACCGCGACCTCGCGACGCACCTCTATCGAAGCCAGCGTCTCACCGAGGGTGCATCCAAGACCGACGTCACTCGCGAACTCGCTACGCACCACGGCGTCAAAGTAACCCTGTTACCCGTCAGCGACGACCCGATCGCCACGGAGTTTCTTACCGAGGACGGGCGACTGAGCTTTCAGGAGTACTTCGTTCAACGCCACCATGACGTGGTGGTGAGCGGTGTCGAGATCACCGGTGTCGAGAGCGCGAGAGCGACGAACGACGTCGAACGCGCCCTCGAGCAGTCCGCCCGACTGGTTATTGCGCCCTCGAACCCCGTCATCTCCATCAACCCAATTCTCCAGGTCAGAGGGGTTCGCGAGGCGCTGCGCGCTCGACGCGACGACGTCGTCGCCGTCTCTCCGATCATCCAAGGCGCGGCGCTGAAGGGACCCGCCGACCGGCTGATGCGAGAACTCGGCTACGAGTCGAGCGCTCTCGGTGTCGTCGATTTCTACGGTGATCTCGTTGGCACCTGGATCATCGACGAGGCTGACGCCGCCCTCGCTGACGCGATTCGCAGTCGCGGCGCACGCGTTGAAGTCACGACCACGATCATGGCCGAACCCGAGAACGCGCGTCGCCTCGCCAAAGTGGTTTTGTCGTGAGCGAACTTCGCCTGACGGCACTCGCGAGTCCCGTCAACGTTCAGCGCGGAAACGATCTCGTGACCATGTTGATCGACGCGCTCGAGACCGCGGGCGAAACGTTGCGTCGTCACGACCTCGTGATCGTGACGAGCAAGGTGGTCTCGAAGTCCGAGGGTCAGGTCGTCGCCTACGACGGCACCGACGAACACAAAGTCGCCATCGTCGAGGGCGAGTCAGTGCGCGTCCTTCGACGACGCGGCACACTGCGCATTACAGAAACGCGTCACGGATTCATCAACGCCAACGCCGGGGTCGATCTCTCCAACACTGAGGACGGCACGGCGGTGCTCTTACCAAAAGATCCCGATCGCTCGGCGCGGCGACTACGCGCGGAGTTGGGCCGGCGCCTCGACGTGGATGTCGCCGTGATCATTACCGACACCTTCGGTCGCGTGTGGCGTCAAGGCGTCACGGACGTGGCGCTGGGATCTGCGGGCATCAAGCCACTGCTCGATCTGCGCGGCACGCTCGACGCCAACGGTCGACTACTCGAAGCAACGGAGGTCGCCATCGCCGACGAAATTGCGGGCGCCGCCAATCTCGTTCTGCACAAAGCGGCCGCGACGCCCTTCGCGCTCGTGCGGGGACTCGACGAAACTTTCTTTGGACCCGGGTCGATCGGCGACAACATCGTGCGTTCGAAGAACGACGACCTGTTTCGTTGACCTAGACGCCACCGAGTCGGACATCGCCAAAGAGGCGAGAGTCCGGCGCCACGTGCTCTTTCGCTCCGACGACGCAAGTCGGACCAAGTTGCGAGCCCGTCCCGATGACTGCTCCGGGTCCGATGATGGAAGAACGAATCTCGCAACCATTCTGGACGATGGCTCCCGGCAACAGAACGGAGTCCTCGAGCACGACACCGGCGCCGACCACGCAGCCGGCATCGACGACCGCATTCATCAGAATCACTGACGGGTCGACGGTGGCCGAACTGGAACGCCACGATCCGTCCTCGACGCCTGCGAAGTCGTGTTGAGCGTTGCGCCCCTTCAACATGTCAATGTTGGCTTGCAGGTAGAGCTGGGGCGTTCCCGTATCGAGCCAATAGGCGTGATCGGCCATGGCGAAGAGCGTGTGGGCGGCCGCCAGAGCGGGAAAAGTGTCGCGTTCGACACTGACACGCCCGGTCGCGACAATACGGTCAAGCACGCGCGGCTCGAACACGTACGTGCCGGCATTGATGAGATTCGTCGGCGCCTCGCCGGGCGGCGGCTTCTCCACGAAAGCAATAACTCGGCCGTCGTCGGCGGTCGGTACGACGCCAAAGTGTGACGGTTCTTCGACGGGGTGCAACGCAATCGTCGCTTCGGCGTTGTGCTCTGCATGAAATGAGAGGAGCTTGGTAACGTCCAGGTCGGTCACGACGTCGCCGTTCACGACCAAAAACGTTTCGTCGACGCGGGCGAAGGTAGCCGCGAAGCGAATGGCGCCCGCAGTATCAAGCGGTTCGGGCTCAACGGCGTAGGCGACGCGCACGCCCTTGATGAGGTTCGACGGGTACGCCTCGGTGAATCGGTCGGGCAAGTACCCGAGCGACAGTACGGCGTCCGTCACTCCGTGACGCGCGAGGGATTCGAGGACGCACTCGATCATCGGCACGCCGACGAGCGGCAACATCTGCTTGGGAGTCTCGTAGGTGAGCGGACGAAGTCTCGTGCCTTTGCCGCCGACGAGAATGATCGCCTGCAATCTCAGCCCTTGGTGGTGGTCGTCGTCGGCGTACTCGTCGTGGTCGTGGGGCCTGTCGGGGCGGTCGTCGTGGTTGTCGGCGCCGTCGTCGTGGTCGTCGGCGTGGTCGCGTCGAGCACCATCTCATTCTCTGAGGTCTGTGACGGTGGCCTGGGGGTCACGCCGGTCGGTTCGAAGGCCAGCGTCAGGCGAAGGTCCTTCGTGAACTTGATCTTGGCGGGATTCGTCGTCAACGTGGGGGTCTTTTGCGCCAACGTGGCCCAGTAGGCGTAGACGACTTTGCCCTTCTTACCGGGGTACTTCGTGGTCGGGCCGCACGCGTCGCCGTTCTTAAAGGTCGTCTTGGGGTTAGCCAGACCCGCACCCTTGGGTACGGCCAGCTCTTTCGACGTCGCCGTCAGGCCGGAGTACTCAGTCGCGAAGGTCTTCAAGGTGGCGTTATTACCCGCGTCGGCGGCCGTCAGAGGGGTCAGGCGGACCACGTTGTCACTGCCCACGATGAAACCGCCGCCCTTATAGGTCGTATCGGCCAGCAAATTGGGCAGAGTCACGCCACAGTTCTGGATGGAAAGGGCGGCGTACTGGACCGAACCGATCACGGGCGAGACCACGGTTGTGTGGTGCTTCACTGGGTTTTGGTACTCGTAGCGCGAATAGGCGGTTAGCGCGAGACCGAGTATCACGATGACGGCAAGTGCACCATAAAAGTTGGAGGGACGGGTTTTTTGGTAGGTCTTTCCGCCACCTGCGGCGCCCACACGACTAACCCATTTACCTGAAGTGCTTTTCGCCACCCTTCAACGCTACTAAAAATTGAGCACGGCCCACGCTGCGTAGGGGCGAAGGGACTCGAACCCTCACTGGAGGCGGTTTAAGCGCCCTGCCTCTGCCAATTGGGCTACGCCCCCGCGCAGCACGGGTGCGTCGTAACGCTAATGCAAAGTAACGATTTCATTTAAACAACGGGTTTTTCAGGGCAGCGTAACTAGGCTCGTTCTATATGTTGCGCGTGCGTCGTCGGAGCACGATTCGAATTATTTCTCTTCTCCTTGCGGCTGCACTGAGCGGGTCGTGGCTCGTCGTGCCGACTCCCGCGGGGGCACGTTCCATCGGCCAGACCCAAAAGGCCATGGCGGACCTGTCGGCCGCCCTCTCACGTCAAGAAAAGCGTAGCGAGATCTCGGCCAACGAATACGACGCCGACGAGGCCAACCTGGCCTCGATCAACGACAACATCAACACGCTCGACGCCAACATCACCAACCTCAAGGTTAAGGAGGCGAAGAAACGCACCCAGGTTGACGCCACAAAGAAAAAGGTGACCGTCGCGGTCGTGCGCGCCTTCGTGCTGGGAGTCTCGCAATCACAGATCATCTCGCTGTTCAACCAGAACGTTAACAAAAGCAACGCCGAGCGGATCTATCAGGACCAGGTCATCGGTAACCTCGACGCACTCGTGGCCAAACTTCAGCGAGAGAAATCCTCACTCGAGCACACCGTCGCCAAGGTCGCAGCGCAGCGCGCCCGCGTCGCCAGTCAACGCGTCAAGGCTCAGCAACAGACCTACGCGATGCAGTCGCTGCTCGCGGCCAACGTCGCGCTCGAGAATCAGACGCAGACCGAACTCGCCAATGTGACCTCCCAGTACCGAGTACAGATCATCAACTACGAGATCGCCCAGGGCGTCATCGCCGCAAAGGACTACAACACGGCCGGTGAGGAACAGGCCGTCACGGCAGCCTCGGCGGTCGGTGGACAGACGGCGGCCAACCAGGTCATCGAAGCCGAACAGGCGGCCATCGCGACGCCCACCATCGCCGAAGTTGCCGGCACCGCCCAGGGCCTTGCCGCCGTCAAGTACGCCGAGAGTCAGATCGGCGTGCCCTACGTATGGGGTGGCGAGACGCCCGGCGTCGGTTTTGACTGCTCCGGGCTCGTCCAGTGGGCCTGGGGCAACGCCGGGATTTCCATTCCCCGCACCACCGAAACCCAGTACCCCGACATGCTCCACGTAGCCCTCACCGACCTGCAGCCCGGTGACCTTTTGTTCTATTACAACCTTGACGGCGACGACGAGGTTGACCACGTCGTGATGTACGTCGGTTCGGGACCGTGGGGCGTTGACACGACCGTGGCCGCCGCCCACACCGGCACCGACGTCGCCCTCGCACCGCTCTTCACGGCCGGACTGTACGGCGCCGCGCGTCCCTAACCCATGATCGATCTCACACTCGTCATTCCGGCCTTTAACGAAAGCGCGCGGCTACAGGCCGGCTACGACCGACTCGCACCTACGCTTGAGGTCTTCGGAGCGTCGAACGTCGAAGTCATCGTCGTCGACGACGGCTCGAGCGACAACACGCTAAAACGCGCGCACGAGGTCTACGGTCACCTCGAACACGCTCTCTTTCTTCAACAGCCGACCAACCTCGGTAAAGGCGCGGCGCTTCGTCTCGGGATGGGACTCGCGCGCGGCACCAACCTCATCACCGCCGACGCCGACATGGCCATAGACCCCGGCCAATTTCCCCTCTATACGACGGCGTTGCGCGATAGCGACTTCGTTCCCGGCACCCGCGCCGTCGCGGGACGTATCGCCTACGGATCACGACTGCGCACCGTGAGCGGCTCGGTGTTCCATCGCTTCGTGCATCACTACACGCACACCGGCCAACGCGACACGCAGTGCGGCTGCAAAGGTTTTCAGCTCGGACCCGCGCGACTCCTCGCGTTACTCGCGATGGTCGATCGGTTTGCTTTTGACGTCGAACTCTTCTACCTCGCCGACCAACTCGGACTTCGCGTCAAGCCGCTTCTCGTCACCTGGCAAGACGTCCCCGGTTCGTCCGTGCGTCCGATGCAGGATGCGTGGACGATGCTGCGCGATATTCGTGGCATCAGAACGACCCACTACGAAAATATTGTCGTGGAGCTGGCGCCCGACGTGAGCGTCGAGGAAATCGCGAAGGTGGCGCGCGAAGCGCGTCTGCAAGGACTCGTGCTGGCCCGGGGAGAAGAGAACGCACTTCTGGTCGTCGGTCGTGACGGCGGGCCTGGCGGACTCGGCGTCGCATCGGTCTTGGACGGCACACTGCGCACCACCAACCTCGCCGAACTGCGCGGGCGCAACTACCAGGCCGTTTAGTGGTGCTGGGGAATTAACCAGTCCGTCACGAGTTCGGGTGCTCGGTCGCTCCACTCTTCGGCGGTAATGGCGTAGCGAGCGTGGTCCTCCCAGGCGCCGTCGATCTCTAAATACCGTTCGGAGATTCCCTCGAAGCGCAATCCGAGTTTTTCGACCACGCGTCGCGACGGAGCGTTTCTCGGAATGATGTTGATCTCGACGCGGTGCAGTCGCAGTGATTCGAAGGCGTACTGCAACATCGTGACCACGGCTTCGGGCATGAGACCCTGACCGGCCACGGCCTCGTCAATCCAGTATCCGATGTAGGCCGACTGCAAGGGGCCGCGCTGGATCGACGACAGGGTGATTTCGCCCACGAATCGACCGTCCGCGAAAATGCCAAAGCCAAATCCAGTCCCGATCTGGCGTTCGCGTTCTCGAATGGCGCATCGGCTCACGAAACTGCGATGATCCTCGGCCAAGTGCGATGCGTGAGCCGAGCGCGGCTCCCACTTCAACAGCCAGTCGCGACCCCGGGTACGCACTTCGTGCCAGGCCGGGTAGTCCTGCTCGTTCATCGTGCGCAGCACGAGACGGCGCCCGTGCAGGGTAATCGGTGAATAGATGGCGCTTCGAGTCGTTACCATGAGTGGTTTCTCACCTCACCATCGTTACAGGTCACCGTGACGGGCGCAATCTCACAGAGTCAGCAACGACGCGGTTATCCCGTCCAAAATGTCGTTCTCGGAACTTAATAGTTCCTCGACCCCGAAGCGACGCATGACGGCGTCGAGCACGTACAGCCCAGCCGCCAACACGTCTTCGCGCCCCACGACCATCCCGGGGTGGCCCAAGCGCTCGGCGGGCGTCTCGCTGGCGAGAACGTCGCGCCACCGCTCCACGGTCTCACGAGAGAGAACCCGGTGGTGCACGACGTCACGGTCGTACTCGAGAAGTCCCGCGTCCATCTGAGCGAGCGTGGCGACGGTGCCCGCGAGGCCAACCAGGCGCACGTGGCCCACGACACGCTCAAAGTCGGGCCGAGCGACGAAGGCTCGTTCGAGTTCTTCGTTGATCATCGCGCGCGCGGCCAGGTCGTGCGCTTCGTCCACCACCCCTCGTCCCAGGGCGCGTTCGGTGATGCGCACGCACCCGAGTTGCATCGAGTAACTCACGAGCGTGCCGTCGAGTTCGACCGCGAGTTCGGTCGAACCTCCACCAATATCGGCAATCATCGTCGGATCCTTGCTCGCAGTCAGATCCCTCGTCGCCCCGGCGTACGAGAGTGCCGCTTCTTCCTCGCCCGCGAGCACGCTCGCCGGAAAGCCGACGATGTCGCGCGCGAGGCGCAGAAATTCCTCGCCGTTCGTGGCGTCGCGCACCGCGGACGTGGCGACGAGTCGCCCGCGCGTCGCTCCTTCTCGGTCGCACGCGGCGCGGTAGTCGCGCAACACGGTGAACGTTCGCTCCATGGCGTCCGCCAACAACGAGCCCGACGCGTCTACGCCCTGGCTCAGTCGAGTGATGTGCATTGAGCGAACGAGCGCCCGACCGTCGGCGTCGGCGATCAGCAGTCGCGTCGAGTTACTTCCGCAGTCAAAGGCGGCAACGACCTCAGCCACGAACGTCTTCGAGCTCATATGACCCGAGCTGCAGTGTCGAAGCGACGAGTTCGCCAACGGGATCACGGGCGCCGACGAGATAGTTGGCCAGGTGAGCGTGTAAGCACTTCACGCCAACGCGAGTACCGCCCACTCCGCCCGAGGCTTGAACGAGGTCAGTGTGAACCGTGGCGTCGCGACGGCGTCGCGCGTAGTCGTCGTGGGTGCGCTGGAGTTGGTCGGCGTCGACCAGTTCTTCAAATCGGTGAACGCCGCCGCCGCTTTCGAGGCGACTAACGGCGTCGTGCAACTCGGGATCGACGAGCCAGAACAGAGTGGGCATCGGCGTGCCGTCGCGCAGGTGCGGTTCGTTCTCGATGACGATCGGGCGACCATCACTCGCGCGCACGACGACGGCGAAGCGCCCCGCGAGCGGTCGGCCGATCAGAGTTTCTACGAGCAACTGATCATCTTTCGACGCGTCGTGAAAGGTCAACGCCAAAACTCGAGCGTGCGCTCCAAGCGAGAGATGAATCCACTGGACGGGTGGCGCGTCGTCGAAGTGCTGGTTGACGACGTCGCGGTGCTCGGCGCGGCCGACGACGGCGACACGAGCGGCTGGAATCCTGGGTCGACCGAATTCGCCGAGACCTGACCGTTGGAGTCGCCCGGCAGAACCTGGATCAGACTTTGGCCGGGATTGACCAGTTGGTACTGCGCACGCGCGAGCTGGGTGGCGGCAGCCTTCGTGTCGTCGGTCTTCTTTTCGTTCGTCAAGATCGCCTCTTGGCGTTGGACGGCCTTGATCTCGTTGGCCGTCGCGTTGAGTTGGGCTTGCTGATGCCAGAGAGCGCTCGCCGGGAACCAGCCGACCATCATGATGGCGGCCGTCACGAGGGCGAGAGGCAACATCCAGCGATTGCGATGTGGCGCGTTGACGCTATGAGTTGCTGACACCTGACGCTCCCGACAGTGACGAAGCCCCGATAAAGCGGGCTTGATCACCGAGCTGTTCTTCAATTCTCAACAACTGATTGTACTTCGCGACTCGATCGGAACGCGCCGGAGCACCAGTTTTTATCTGTCCGGCGTTTGTCGCGACTGCGACATCAGCGATCGTCACGTCTTCGGTTTCGCCTGAACGGTGCGAAATCACGACGCTATAACGGTTCAGGTTCGCGAGCCGCACCGTATCGAGCGTCTCACTAAGGGTGCCAATCTGGTTCAGTTTCACCAAGATCGAGTTCGCGACGCCTCGGGTGATGCCCTTTTGCAACAGCGTCGTGTTGGTCACGAAAATGTCGTCGCCGACGAGCTGGACCTTGTCCCCGAGGCGCGACGTGAGCGCTGCCCACCCGTCCCAGTCCTCTTCGGCCATGCCGTCTTCGAGCGAGACAATGGGGTAACGGCCGCAGAGATCGACCCAGTAGTCGACGAGCTCGTCGCTCGAGAGCACCCGTCCCTCGCCGTCGAGGTGGTACGCGCCGTCGCGGTAGAACTCACTCGCCGCGGGGTCCATAGCAATCGCGACGTCCACGCCCGGTGTGCGACCCGTCGCTTCGATGGCTTCGACTAACACCTTCACCGCGCTCTCGTTGTCGGGAAGGTCCGGCGCGAAACCACCCTCGTCACCGACGGCGGTGTGCAGCCCGCGCTTTTCAAAGATGCCCTTCAACGCGTGGTACGTCTCGGTCCCCCAGCGCAGAGCTTCGCTGAAGGAGGCGGCACCGATGGGCATAACCATGAACTCTTGGAAGTCGATCGTGTTCTTCGCGTGCGCGCCGCCGTTGACGACGTTCATCATCGGCACGGGCAGAACGTGGGCGTTCACGCCTCCGAGGTACTGATAGAGCGGCAGGTCGCTCTCGATGGCGGCGGCCTTCGCCGTAGCGAGCGAGACCGCGAGGATCGCGTTGGCCCCTAGTCGCCCCTTGTTGTCGGTACCGTCGAGGTCGATCATCGCGAAGTCCACCGCGCGCTGATCCTCGGCTTCGTAACCCTCCAGGGCGTCGTTGATCTCGCCGTTTACGAAATTAACGGCCGTCATGACGCCCTTACCGCCCCACTCTTTGCCGCCGTCTCGCAGCTCGACGGCTTCGTGAATGCCCGTCGATGCGCCCGACGGGGAGATCGCGCGGCCAATGGCGCCGGATTCGAGATGCACCTCAGCTTCGACCGTGGGATTGCCCCGTGAGTCGAGAATTTGACGGCCCAGGACAACTTCAATCGCGCTCATGTGCGTCTCCTCAGTTTGACACCAACGTTACTCGGCCGGTTTTGTCACCTCGGAGTCGCGAATCGCGTCACGCAACATCATCGCGCGTTCTCGCAACACGCCCTCGAGGTCGACGCCGGCGAAGTGCGCCGCCGCGACGAGCGCGCTGAGTGCGTCACCCCACGCGGCCGCGACGTTCGACGACGACGTCCCATCGCCCACGGCGTCACGGTCAAGTTCGAGTGACGCGATCGCGACGAGCGCGCGTTGGCGAGAAACGTCGCCCGATTCGACCATGATGTCGACCAGCGCGGCTTTGCGCAACAGTTTCGTGTAGAGGGTCAACGCGGGCAACTGCCACGCAATGCCGTCGGTAATGCTGTCGCGTCCCTTCTCGGTCTGCTTCAACACCTCCCAGCGCGTAGCGACCTCGTCGGCGTTCGCAACGGTGACGTCGCCAAAGACGTGAGGATGGCGCCCGATGAGCTTGTCGCGCACACCGTCAGCGATGGATGCGAAGTTGAAGTTGCCCTCTTCGTCGCCGAGCTCGGCGTGAAAGACGACCTGAAAGAGAAGATCGCCGAGCTCCTCTTCGACGTGATGCACCATTGCGTCGTCGAGCACGTCCTCGTCGGACGCGCGTACGAACGCCTCCAGTGCGTCGAGCGCTTCGTAGGCCTCTTCGAGCAAGTGACGCGTCAACGAGGCGTGGGTCTGTTCTTGGTCCCACGGGCACTCGGCGCGTAGGCGCTTCATGAAGTCCACGAGGTCGCTCATCGCCTCGCCGGCGTCACGAAACTCCTCCACCCACAGCGACGTCAGATGATCAGCGGCTCGAAAGTTTGTTAGCTCGTCCGCCCGGCACGTGAAGACGAGCTCGTCGTCCAACCCGAGGTGGTGCAGGATCGTCACGTCGCCTGAGGAGGGCAGTCGATCGGCGACGCTCGCGAGAACTTCGGGAGAGTAGGTCTGCAACATGAGAATCGGACCGGGTCCGCGCACGTTGTCGCTCGAGGCCAACGCGTCGAGGACGCGTAGTCCCACGTTCATCGGGTCGCGCCCGAGCGCCGCGCACGCGACGTCGATGACCGAGACGGCCGGCTTCGTGACGACCTCAACGTCGTCGCGCTCGCGCAACAGTTCCACGGTGCGCTCAGCCACGACCGGCGAACCGGGCACAACGTAGAGAACCTCGCCACCCGGCGACTCGTGCGCGAGACGCACGAGGTCGTCGACGATCTCGTCGTAGAGCTCGTCAAAGGAGTTGGCACGCTCGTAGAACTCGTCGTAGCTGGTGACGTCGCCAAAGTGAACGGCGCTCGGGTGCACCACCGTGCGAAAACGAACAGTCGGCGACTCTCGGATCAGTCGAGCCGTGCGCTCGGTGATGTGGTCAGCGATGCTGGGCCCGAGTCCGACGACGCGTACGACGGAGGTCACTTATAGGTGGAAGAACCTGAAGTGAGCTTCTTCGTTCCGGTGACGTTGACCTTGGCGGGAACCGTGGGCGCGAAGACTTCGGGCCCGGTGGTGTTGAGTCCCCACTGGCCAAAGGAAGGGTCGACGTGTACGGCCGCGGCGCCGAGCAGCGAGTTCTTGACCTTGCTCGCGGCCTGGGCGTTCAAGTTCTGCAGATCGCTCAACACGGCCTCGGCGGCCTCGGCGTAGGGGGTGGCGGTGCGCTTCGTGACCGCGACAAAAAGTGCGTACTCGCTGCCGTTGTAGTCGATGTACTGGGGCGTCGTCGGGAAGGTGTCAAAGGTGCCCGACGCGGCGTCCGCGCGCACACTGGCGAATGACTCGTTCGATGGCGCGAAGCATCCGTAGGCGCCCCCCTTTGTCGCCGAGGGGTCCTGGGAGTAGTCCTTGGCGAGGGTCGCCACGCTCGCTCCGGCCGCCTCGGTCTTGTCAAAGGCGCCGACACTCGCGGGAAGGACCAGCGCAATCGACACGCACAACGTGTCGTAGTCGGACGTATGGGACTGGTAGTAGGCCTTCATGGACGTGACGGTGAGGGGAATTGTCTCGTTCAGCTTCTTGACGAGATAGAGCGACGTGGCTTGGGACTGAATCTCAGAACTCCGCATCTCCGCGGGCATCTCGGCCACGGCTTCGGCCACGGTCCCGGTGCACTTGGGAGAGCTGTTCGCGGCCTCTTCGGTCATTTCGCTCTCGAGCGACGTCTTCGCCGCCGCCAACTGCGCGGCGTCGGGGTGGTACTTGAGTATTGTCGTGACGTACTCGTTGATCGCGAGGCCCTCAACGCGTAGATTGGCCCACACGGCGGCGGCACTCGCGTTCACCGAGTCGCCGCCCGCGCCCAACGTGTAACTGGTGGGGTCCAGCGCGTTGATGTAGCACTCGAGGTCGGGGTTATGGGCAATGGCGGAGAGTTCCGCGCTCAACGTGTAGTTCGAGACGGCGCCGTGATCCGCGCTCACGCCCGACGAGGACCCACTAATTCCGTAAAGAGTGGCGCCCAAAAGAGCAACGACAAACAGGGCTACGAGGCGACGCACCCTGTCATGCTACCGAGTCACGACAGGCCCTCAGTCGTCGCAGCGTGGACGTCGTGAACCAATGCGGTGATCGCGGCGGGCGTGACCTCGCTCGGCGCACGTTCGACGCGAAACTCGTGGGTCGACTCGTTATAGGCGTTCGAGCCATACGCCCGTCGCACGCGCATCTGTTGGCTGAGCGCGAGGAGTACCGGTCCAAATCGAACAATCGGTCGTGACCGCACGCCGACGCGCGCGGGCATGACGATGACCGACGTGACGCCGTATTCCAAACACACCAGACGCAACTGTGCGAGTTCGAGCAGTCCAATCGCGGGCGCGGGCAACGCGCCGTATCGGTCAACCCACTCGGTGCGCAGGTCCTCGAGCTCGTCGTGCGTCGTGACACTGGCGAGGCGGCGATAGGCCTCGAGGCGCGCGTCGTCGGCCTCCACGTAAGTCTTGGGCAGATGCGCCTCGCCCGGCACGTCGAGGTTGATCGGTGTGATCTCGGGAACGTGAAAGCCTCTGGCGTCGGCGACCGCTTCGGCGACGAGTTGCACGTAGAGGTCGTACCCGACGGCTGCGACGGGGCCCGACTGGTCGTGACCGAGAAGATTGCCCGCGCCACGTATTTCGAGGTCGCGCATCGCAATCTTGAAGCCGCTGCCGAGCGCGGTGTTGTCGCCAATCGTGCGCAGCCTCTCGTACGCGGTCTCCGATAACACCTGAGCTGCGGGATGAAATAGGTACGCGTAGGCGCGCTGTCCACTTCGTCCCACGCGTCCGCGCAACTGGTGTAACTGACCGAGTCCGAGCCGTTCCGAACGGTCGACGATGAGGGTGTTGACCGAGGGCAGGTCGATGCCGGATTCGACGATCGTCGTGCACACGAGCACGTCGTAGCGCCGCTCCCAGAAGTCGACCATGACGCGCTCCAGCGATCCCTCATCCATCTGTCCGTGGGCGATGGCGACGCGCGCGTCGGGCACCAGTTGGCCGAGCCTCCGCGCCACCTGGTCGATGTCGGTCACGCGGTTGTGCACGAAGAACACTTGTCCCTCGCGCAACAGCTCGCGACGGATTGCCTCGACGACGGCTGGTTCGTTGTATTCGCCGACATGGGTGAGGATCGGTCGCCGGTCGGCCGGTGGCGTCGTGATCATCGAGAGGTCGCGAATGCCGGTGAAGGCCATCTCCAGGGTGCGCGGGATGGGACTCGCGCTCAAGGTCAAGACGTCCACACCCACCGAGCGCGACTTGATCGATTCCTTGTGCGTCACACCAAAGCGCTGTTCTTCGTCGACGACGAGCAGACCGAGTTTCTTGAACGAAACGGACTCGCTGAGAAGACGATGCGTCCCAATGACGACGTCCACCGTTCCGTCGGCGAGACCTTCGAGCGTGGCTTTGGTTTCGACGTCGTCGACGAAGCGGCTGAGTAGCGCCACCTTCACCGGAAAGCCAGCGAAGCGCTCACTAAACGTGGCGAAGTGCTGACTCGCGAGCAGGGTCGTCGGCACGAGCACAGCCGCCTGATAGTTGTCCTGCACGGTCTTAAAGACAGCGCGCAAGGCGACCTCGGTCTTGCCGAAACCCACGTCGGCGCAGATCAATCGGTCCATCGGACGCGGTGATTCCATGTCGGCCTTCACGTCGAGAATCGCCTGGGCCTGGTCGGCGGTCAACGTGTAGGGAAAGAGCTCTTCCATCTCGCGCTGCCAGGCCGTGTCGGGACTGAAGGCGTGTCCCTCGGCGACCGTCCGCAGCCGATAGAGGTCGACGAGTTCCTGGGCGACGAGGTACGCCGCGGCACGGGCCTTCGCGCGCGTCTTTTGCCACTCCGCGCCGCCCATGCGCGAGAGCGCCGGTCCGTCACCACCCGTGTAGGGGGTGAGCGCGTCGATCTGTTCAGTGGGCCAGTAACTACGCCCGTCTTTGAACTCGAGAATCAAGTAGTCGCGCGTAACGCCGTTGATGGCTCGCGTTGTCGTGCCCGAAAAACGGGCTACTCCGTGCTGACGATGCACCACGTAACTGCCAACCGAAAGATCGTCGAAAAAGCCGTCGACATTTCGCGTCCGCGTGCGCGCCACGCGACGTTGGCTGCGCCGACCGGTGAGGTCGCTCTCGCTCCAGACGACGATCTCGGGCTCGTCGAGAAAGAATCCCGACGGCAGAGAACTCTCGAACACGCCGAGTCGCGCTTCCAAGACCCGCTCGGGGTCAGTCGTTACGTCGAGCCCTTCGGCGCGCAGCTGATCCGCCATGCGATCGATGGCCCCCGGCGTGGAGGTCAAGATCACGCCGCGACGATTCTTCGACCAACCCCGTACGTGTGCAGCGATCCGTGCCGCGTCGCCTTGGACGACGGGCGGTGAGGTGAGCGAGGATTCGAGCGCCGTGGCGCCCGTGTCGAGACGGAGATCGATACGTCCGTCTAGAACCTGCTCGAAGGTCAGATGCAACAGTGGCACTTCGTCGCTCGCTCGCCAGGTCGCCGCGACGATGTCGGTGAGTTCGCGCTCTTCGCCGAGCAACTCCTCGAGGCGCGTGCGCACGCGAGTAGGTTCGACGACGATCACACGTGCGCCCGATACTTCGTCCAGCAATGTTGTGGGCTCGGTGACGAAGAGGCCCATCCACCCTTCCATCCCGTCGAAGAGTTGTCCGCCCGCTAAACGGTCGAAAGTGGACTCGGCCCACGGAGCGCTACGCGAGAGCTCCTCGGCGCGTTCGCGCGTTACGGCGCCCGGTAGCCACTCACGAGCTGGCGCAATGACGGCTTCGTCGAGGTCGTGGGTCGAACGCTGGGTCGCGATGTCAAAGACCGTGAGGCGTTCGACTTCGTCGCCAAAGAAATCGAGACGGACCGGTTCGTCGTTCTGGGCCGGCCACAGGTCTACGATGCCGCCACGCACCGCGATTTCGGCGCGGTGTTCGACGAGCTGCTCGCGCCGGTACCCCATATCGACGAGACCTTCCACAAAGCGATCACGTTCGATCTCGCTGCCACGACGAAGCACAAAAGGGTCCGTGAGCGGCTCGGGCGACAGCACCTGGGCGATAGAGCGTGCCGAGGCCACGACAACGCGGGGACCTGTGCCCTCGCGAAGCCGCCAACGAAGTAGCGAACGCAACGCCATCACTTGACTGTCGGGGCTGACGCGTTCGAGAGGGTGGGTATCCCACCCGGGCCAGAGGGCGACGTTGGCGTCTCCCAACCACGCGGCGAGTGCATCGCGAACGTGCTCGGCCTCGCTGGACGTGACGGTCACGGCAACGACGAGTTCTTCCTCGAGGGCCAGTGCGGCGAGGGCGAGCGGTGTCGAGTAACTCGACGCGACGAACAAGCCGGAGGCGACCGAGGCGCGCAGGCCCGGCGCGACGCGTTCGAGAACGCGGCGAAGTGCGGCCTCGCTCACGATCCGTTCACGCGCTGTTGAGCGACGTCAAACTCGTGGTCGAGCAGAGCCTCGATTGCGTCGGCCGCGAGGGCGACGTCCACGGCCAACGATTCGCGGAGCTTGCCCGTCGGACGCTTCAACACGTAGTCGGCGCCTTGTTCTTTGCGCAGCGGTTTACCAATACCAATACGTACCCGGGCGAACTCTTGGTTGCCGAGCGTGTGCGCAATGGAGCGGAGACCGTTATGTCCCGCGAGCCCTCCGCCAAATTTGATCTGCACCCGTCCCGGTTCGAGGTCGAGTTCATCGTGCACGACCACGAGACGCGAGAGGTCGTCAATCGACGTGCGCCGCAGAAGTGGCGGCAGCGCCGCGCCCGATTCATTCATGAACGTAGTCGGCACCGCGAGGGTGACTGGTCCGTTCGGCGTTGGCAGTGTTGCGCTCAGTGCGCGCTGGTGACGCTCGAGCTTGAGTTGACCACCGCGTCGCGCCGCCACGAGACGCACGGCGTCCCCGCCAACGTTGTGACGCGAACCTTCGTAGTCGGTTCCGGGATTAGCGAGTCCGACGATGAGCAACCTGCTCGACTGCCCCCGTCGGTCGTTCTCACGAGCGCGCCGAAGCGCCACGGCGAACTACTCCGGGGTGACAGCGTCGGTGGCGCCGGGGGTCTTCGCCGCCGCACGTCCGGCGTGGGTCGCAACGACCGCGACCGATGCGTCGTCGACTGCCTCAACGCCCTCGGGCAAGACAAGATCGCCGATGCGGATCGCCGCGCCCGCCGTCAGTTCCGAAATGTCAACTTCAATGGAGTGGGGAATGCGGTCAGGGCGCGTCTTCACTTCGATGCTGAACATCTGCTGGTCGACTTCCCAGTCGGCGTGACGCACTTCGACCGCGTCACCAACGAGGTGCAGCGGTACTTCAGCGACCACCGTCTGGTTGGGATCGACGACCTGAAAGTCGACGTGCGAGACGGTACCGCGGACCGGGTGGCGCTGGATCTCGCGAGCCATGACCGTGTAGGTCGTGCCGTCGGCGTCCATCGTGATGAGGGCGTTCAAGCCCTGCTCCCCCGAGACCGCCGTGCGGAACTCCTTCGCGTTGACCGAGACCGGGAGCGGCCCAACGCCGTGTCCGTAGACGACACCGGGGATGGCTCCCTCGTGACGCAGGCGCCGGGAACTGGCCGAACCCCGCTCGCGACTCGTCAACGCGTGCAACGTGACCTGTGGCATGACTACTCCTCTAAGAAATGACTGGCGGCCCGAGGGCAACGCACAGGAGAAATAGTCTACTGCCCCGGGGCTAGGCCGCTCCAGTTTGACTCGTCAAGTCGGCTACGCCGAGCCCTGGAGCAAGTCCCGTCGAACTTTGAAGTCATCGGCGTCTATGTCGCCTCGCGCAAAGCGCTCGTTCAATATGCGTAGCGCCTGAAGAGAATCGGCTCCCACGGAACCGATCGGACTCCCTTGGCGAAGTTGTCGCTCACGACGGATTAGCGCCACAGCGAGGACGACCACGGCGACGATGAGAACAAACGCCAGAAAGAGGCCGATCAGCCCAGGGCCTCCGAGGCCACCGCCGAAAAAGCCCACGCGAATATGGGGCCCGCCAGGGCCAAAAATCGGTCCTAGTCCAATTCGTACTTTCGTCACGATCTGCTCTCCCACTGCTCTTCCACAGTTTTAGATCTCAAAAGTCGCTGACGCAAGTCGGCAGTTAGAGAAGGTTCTCGCCGCCAAAGATGTCCGACACCGACGTGTCGTCGAAGATGGCGGAGATGGCGTTCGCGATAGTTGGCGCGATGGAGAGAATCTCGAGCCCTTCGAAACGCTTCTCCGGTCCGAGTGGCAACGTGTCAGTCACGATGACCCGACTTACGGGGGCGTTGAAGAGTCGTTCGACCGCCGGGGGCGAAAAGACGGCGTGAGTCGCCATGACCCAGATTTCGTCGGCGCCGTGTTCTTTCAACAAGTCACAGGCGGCCACGATCGTGCCGGCCGTGTCGATCATGTCGTCGATCAAGACGCAGTGACGTCCGTTGACGTCACCAACGATGTGGCGCGCCTCGGCCACGTTGACGGCGCCACGCGGACGCGTTTTGTGCACGAGGGCGAGGTCGCAGCCGAGGTGTTGGGCGTAGCGCTCAGCCACCTTCACGCGTCCGGCGTCAGGAGCGACGACGACGAGTTCGTGCGGGTTGGCGTTGGCCTTCAGGTATTCCTCGAACACGGGCGCGGCAACCAGGTGGTCGACCGGGATGTTGAAGAAGCCCTGGATCTGACCAGAGTGAAAGTCCACCGAGAGCACGCGCGTCGCGCCCGCAGTTTGGAGCATGTCGGCCACGAGTTTGGCGGTAATGGGTTCACGACCGGCGGTTTTTCGATCCTGACGGGCGTACCCGTAGTTGGGCACGACGGCGGTGATGCTCTTGGCCGAGGCACGCTTCGCGGCGTCGATCATGATCAGTTGTTCCATGACCGAGTCGTTCACCGGTGACGCGTGCGTTTGCATGATGAACACGTGCGCACCACGAATCGATTCATCGATGCGACAGTGAATCTCTCCGTCGGCGAATTCGCGCAAGTTGGCTTCGGTCAGTTCAACGCCGAGCTTGTCGGCCACATCCATCGCCAGCGCGGGGTGACACCGCCCCGACACGATTACGAGGCGGCGTTTGGCGAGGGACTCCACGGCGCCAGCGTACAGGCGAACGAGAGGGCTTAGTGAGAACGAAGCGTCAGGGGCGTGACGATCTCGCCCGAGGTGACCACGGCACCGGGACTCAATACGACGAATGAGGCGACGTTCGCGTCCGCGCCGATACGAACGTGCGACGCGTCAACCATGCCCACCGACGCGTTTTCACCGACCTCAACGTCGCGCAACACCGCGTTCGGTCCGATTGTCGCTCCGCGCCCCACGACGCAGTGACCCTTCAGAATTGTTCCCGGTAACAATGTCACTTCGGCCGCGAGTTCGACGTCGGCGTCGACGTAGGTCTGGGTCGGATCCCACATGGTGACGCCGCGGGCCATCCACTCGTCATTGATTCGCGCACGCAGCACTCGTTCGGCGTTCGCCAACTGGCGCCGATCGTTGACGCCAAGGGCCTCGTTGGCGTCATCCAGCTGCCACGACGTTGTCAAGTGGCCCATGTCGTGCAACTCTTCCACCAGGTCGGTCAGGTAGTACTCCTGTTGGGCGTTGTGGCGTCCGATGCGCCGCAGCGCCGGGCCGAGCAGGCTTTGGCGCACGACCATGATCGACGTGTTCACTTCGCTGATCGCCCGTTCGCTCTCGAGCGCGTCGCGCTCTTCGACAATGCGCTCGAGCGTGCCGTCCTTCGCGTGAATGACGCGACCGTAACCAGTCGGGTCATCGAGGAACGCGCTCAGAACAGTTAACGCGGCCTGGCGCTCACGATGACGCTCGAGCAGCCGAGCGACGCTCGAGGCGCGCAGCAGTGGAGTGTCGCCGGGCAGGATGATGACGTCGCCGTCGGTGTCACCAATCGCCTCGTCGATCGTCGCGAGCGCCACGGACACGGCGTGGCCGGTACCGAGCTGTTCGAGCTGCTCGACGAAGGTGAGAGGACGTGACGGCGACGCACCGGCGCTCAGTTCCTTCTCCACCCACGTCGCGTGATGACCCACGACCACGACCGTGGCACGAACATTCTCCTGGGTCGCGGCGTCAAGGACGTAGCGCACCATGGCGCGACCGCAGAGGTGATGCAGCGGCTTCGGACGTGACGAACGCATCCTCGTTCCCTCGCCCGCGGCGAGCACGACCACGCACGTCGGGCGACTCACCCTTCTATCTCTAGCAGTGATCTTCTACGCTCTGGTACGTGCCCGTAAATTCCTACGATGAATTTTCCCTTTTTCAAGAGAACATCGACGAGTGGGACCTTGATGTCGAGATTCCCAAGGTTCAGCGATTCTTTGTCGCGGTCGACGGACTGCGCCAACTGAGCGGCCTGCGCTGGGGAGAGAGCGAACCCAAACTCGTGCTGGTTCACGGCGGTGCGCAGAACGCCCACACCTTCGACACGGTCGCACTGGCCCTGCAGCGTCCACTCATTGCACTCGACCTACCGGGCCACGGACACTCCGATCCCTCGCCGTACGGTGGTTCGGCCATCGCCATGCACGCGCGCGATCTCGCGCGCGCCATTGAACAACTCACTACGGGACCTGTGCCGCTCGTGGGCATGTCGCTCAGTGGACTCTGTTCGATTCTCGTCGCGAGCGAGCGACCCGACCTCGTGCGCTGTCTCGTCTTGATCGATATCACGCCGGGTGTCAACTCCGACAAGGCGCGTCACATCACCAACTTTGTCAACGGCCCCGCGACCTTTAACAATTTCGACGAGCTGCTCGCGCGAACCATCGAACACAACCCGACGCGCTCGGTCTCCTCGCTTCGTCGCGGCATCTTGCACAACGCCGTACAACGCGCCGACGGCACGTGGGTGTGGCGCCACCAACAGCACTCCCCCTCAACCCTCGAAGCCCCTCCGGTCGACGACCTCTGGGCCACGATCGAGACTCTGACGATGCCCGTCACATTGCTTCGCGGGATGTCGGCCGGGTCCGTCGTGGACGACGAGGACGAAGCGGAACTATGTCGACGTCGACCGGCGGCGCAGGTCATTCACGTCGAGGGAGCCGGCCACTCCATCCAGGGAGATCAGCCCGTCAAACTGGCTGAGTTACTCGAGCACATCTGTTTTTAGAAAAACTGGCTGGCGGGGGAGGGCTCGAACCTCCAACCTACGGATTCAAAGTCCGTCGTTCTGCCAATTGAACTACCCGCCACTGCCGATACTGTGGCAATCTTCAGAGATTCTTAGAGTATGTCTGAAGATGCTTAATACCAACCAGCAACACTAGAGCCTGAGACCCAAACCAACGAAAGTCGCCGTGACAACCGCATCCACTCCCAACTCCTACGTGGCCATCGTCGACGACGACGCGGCGATCCGCTCTGCGCTCGGGCGGGCGTTGCGCATGGAGAACTACGACGTCGAACTGTTTGAAGACGGCGCGACCGCACTCAAGTCCATTCAATTGCGCGCACCCGACGCGGTGGTGCTCGACCTACAACTGCCCGACATTGACGGCCTCGAAGTCTGTCGACGTATTCGCCGATCGGGCGACACGACCCCAATATTGATGTTGACCGCCCGCAACGCGGTCAATGACCGTGTCGAAGGACTCGACGTCGGGGCCGACGATTACCTGGTCAAGCCCTTTGACCTGGCCGAACTACTGGCGCGACTTCGGGCGTTGCTGCGCCGACACAACGTCGGCGATGTCGACGGCACGGTTCTTCGATTTGAAGACCTCACCCTCAATCCCCAGACTCGAGAGGTACACCGCGGCGGTCGCCTCGTCGAATTGACCAAGATTGAGTTCGACCTGCTGGAGCTGTTCTTACACCACCCGCGCCAAGTGCTGACCCGCGACCAGATCCTCGATCTCGTGTGGGGCTACAACTTCGACTCGGGCACGAACTCTCTGGCGGTCTACATTGGCTACCTACGTCGCAAGCTCGAAGAAGAAAACAAACCGCGACTCATACAAACCGTGCGCGGAGTTGGTTACGCTCTTCGAGCGTCGTGACATTTCGCACACGCGTCATTGCAGCCACCGTGGCGGCGGCCGCTATTGCCGTCATCATTGCGTGCTTCGCGTCGTACTTCACGACCAGTAGCGCACTTTTTAAATCCGTGGACGATTCGCTCATCCAGGCCTCACAACAGATACCGAACTCTCACTTCGACGACCGCGTCACCGGTTCGTACTCCGAGATCGTCCTGCCGAGCGGACAGACAGACCCCCCGTCGAACGTGCGTATCGACGCGACGATCATGGCTGTCGCGAAGGGAAAGAGCAAGCAAGTCATTCGCACGGTGACTGACGGTAATCAGAGTTATCGCGAGCTCATCGTGCCGCTGCCAAAGAATTCGCTCGTGAGTTGCCAGAGCGGCATTTGCAATGTGTCCACTACGTCGGCCCAGCTGTACATCGTGGACATCACCGGTGAGGTCACCGAACTCAGCCATCTCGTCTCCACGTTGATGCTCGTCGCGGCGGGCGGACTGCTCCTCGCGTTCGGGCTCGGTCTCTTTCTCGCGCGCCAAGCCCTACACCCCCTCGAAGAAGTCACCAACGAGATCGAAACCGTCGCCACTACGAACGACCTGCAGTACCGCCTAGTCGAGGGCGACGAGGACGAACTGGGGCGCCTGCGACGGGTTTTCAACCGGCTCCTTCGCTCCGTCGAGAGCAGCCAGAACCTCCAGCGCCAACTGGTCGTGGACGCCAGTCACGAGTTGCGCACGCCACTCACGTCGCTGCGTACGAACGCTCAAGTGCTCTCGCGCGCGGGCGAACTAAGTGTCGAGGAGTTGCACCAGATCACCGACGACATGGTGACTCAGGTGGACGAGCTGGCGGCACTCGTGACCGACCTCGGCGAACTGGCGCGGGGCGAACGCTCCGAAGGACCCCTCGAGCGCCTACGCCTCGACGACAGCGTCGACGAATGTGTCGAGACGGCGCGCACCTACGCGCGCATCCGCGACATCACGATTGACGTCGAGATGGAGACGTCCTTTGTCGAAGCCCGCCACGACCGACTCAACCGTGCCATCTCGAACCTGCTCACCAACGCCGTCAAGTTCTCGCCCGAGGGCGGCCACATTACGGTTCGCTCATCCGAGGGCACGGTTTCGGTCTCCGACAGCGGACCGGGGATTGCCGAGGAGGATCGCCAATACGTCTTCGACCGATTCTGGCGCTCGCCGTCGGCGAGATCGCTATCCGGTTCGGGACTCGGTCTCTCGATCGTCGCGCAGGTGGTCGAAGAGTTCCACGGAACCGTCACCGTCGATCGCGATCCGATCCTGGGCGGAGCGCGCTTCACTCTGACTTTTCCCCACGATTTCCAGTAGTTTCCTCCGTTCCAACGATCTTCTTATCTGGGTCGAGTCCGATTTTAAGGTTCTCCCGCAAGACTGGACGTTCCCATGAGAGCGTTCCCCCGCACCCCTCAGCAGCGCGATCGACGGTTCGCGCGCGTACGCCGCGTGACCCAGGGCCTCCTCGTCGGCTCAGGGTTGTCGTCCGCCGCGCTAGTCGGATTCTTCGCGTCCACGGTCAAGACCGATGTCGTCTCTCCCTCGAGCGCATCGACGACATCGACCACGGCCACGACGCCAACGCCAACGACCACCGCGCCCTCGACAACTACCTCGCCAGTCTCTTCGACGACCTCACCCTCGAGGACCGACCCCACGACGGCATCAACAACAACGACCACGAGACCCGTCGCCACGACGACAACTCCCACGACGGTGCCGGTCACGACCACGACCATTTGCACAAGTTCGCCCTCGGGCCACGTGAGCTGCGACTGACGTTCATGAACTTCGAGATTTGGGGACTTAGCGGCACTCTCGTCACCGAGCGTGACGACCAGCGCGCGTTCGCCGAAAAGCGTCTGTGGTACTGGCTCAGTGAAATCGATGTCGCCTGTAATCGATTTCGAGATGATTCGGATATTTCGCGACTGAACACGAGTCACGGCGACCCCGCGGGAGTGAGTGTCGGACCAATCTTCGAACGGGCTCTCAGCGCATCTCTGGACGCCTTTGAGGCGACCAACGGACTGTGCGATCCCACTGTGTTACCGGCGCTGTTAGCACTCGGCTACGACGTAGATTATGACGAGCTCGTCACGCGCGGCGACGCCCCGCTGGGAGCTCAAAAAGAGAGCGCCGGACTCGCGGCGATCACCATTGACCGTGACCGTCATCGCGTCGCGTTGCAACGAGACTGCCAGTTGGATCTCGGCGCCACCGCGAAGGCCCTCTCCGCCGATCTCGTGGCTGACGACGTCGCGCCGAGCGGCGGGGTCGTGGTGGAAATTGGTGGTGACGTGGCGGTACGCGGCGCCGGTCCCGACGGACCCTGGGCCATCGCTATTTCGGACACTCTGCACGTCACGGGCCGCGAACCACGCGTGGGTCTGAGCCACGGCGGTCTCGCTACCTCGTCGATCACGCAGCGAACCTGGATCGCAGGTGGACAGCGGGTCAACCACATCATTGATCCGCGCACCGGCCACTGGGCGCAAGGCCCTTTCGCGACGGCGTCCGTCTCGGCGACAAACTGCGTGCTCGCGAACGCCATGGCCACGGCGTCGCTCTTATGGGGCGATGATGCTCCGTACTACGTCGCCCAGGCGCGCTGCGCCGCGCGACTCGTAGATCTTGACGGCGATGTTCACTACGTGGGCGGCTGGCCCGCGGACGAGGTTCGCGCATGATCGCTCTCACCTCGCCCTACCTCTGGTACACGACGCGCGCGACGGGGCTCGTCACGCTCGTGCTCTTTACCATTGTCGTGACGCTCGGAATCCTCGTCGCGAATCGAGTTGGTGGCGCTCGCGTCGGGCGATTCGAATTCAGCGAACTGCATCGATCGGTCTCGATCGTCGCCATGATTTTTCTCGCCATTCACGTGACAACGACCGTGGTTGACTCGTACGTAGGGACCGGTTGGCTGTCGCTGATTGTTCCGCTGACCTCGCGCTACGAGCGCTGGGGCGTCGCCGCGGGCGCCGTTGCGCTCGACCTCACGCTCGCCGTATGGCTCTCAAGTTTGTTCAAGGCTCGCGTAAAGAATCAATCATGGCGATTTATCCACTGGTTTAGCTGGCTCGCCTTCGTCGCTGCGGTGACGCACGCCTTTGTGACCGGCACCGATACAAGAAGCGGGGTCGGGCTGGTACTGGTGGCACTCTGCGCCGCGGTCGTCCTGGTCGCGGCGATCTGGCGCTACATGGCGCGACCTCCACGCGCGGCGGGACGTACCGCATTGTCACCCCTCTCAGCGCTGAGCCCTCGTGACGGGAAATCGTGACGTGACGATGACGACTATGCCTCGACTCCTCACCGGCCACAACGCGCCGCTGACCTTGAGCGAATATGAGTCAACGTTCCCCGTTATTGCGCGCGCCGGATCGTTGCTGGGCGAGCTGGACGCCTCAGGGCTCACGGGACGAGGCGGCGCAGGATTTCCCACCGCTCAAAAGGTCCGCTTGCTCAAGGCCCATCGCGGCCACCACAAGATTGTCGTCGTAAATGCCATGGAGGGTGAACCGGCGTCGCGCAAGGACGTTTCGTTATTACGGGTCAATCCACATCTCGTCCTCGACGGCGCCGAAGTTCTCGCCTCGCTGATTGGAGCAAACGAGATCATCGTGTGCATCGCTCGCGAAAACGAACGCCTCGCAGGTCACGTGCGCGACGCACTCGCCGAGCGCGTTCGACAGCGTCGCCGTACGGTGCGTTCTTCAGTCCAGACGCCACCGGGACGATACGTTGCGGGCGAGGAGACGGCACTCGTCCACTGGCTGAGCAATCGAGAGACGCTTCCCCAGTACCGCGCAAAGCGTCCCCACGTCGCGAGGGTCCGCGATCGAGCCGTGCTGGTCGACAACGCCGAGACGTGCGCGCACGTCGGATTGATCGCTCGGGCGGGGGCTGAGTCGTTTCGAAGCCTCGGCACGGACGCGAGCCCCGGCACCGCACTCGTGTCCATAAGCGGTGCGCTCGATCGATCGCAGGTTCTCGAGATTGCCCTCGGCACTCCCCTGCGCCAGATTCTCGCCGTCGCGGGGGCGGATCCTGATCCCCAAGCGCTGCTCCTGGGTGGCTACGGCGGATCATGGTTGGACGCGACGCACCTAGACACCCCCTACGCCAACGAAGCATTGGCTCCGGTGGGCGCAACGACGGGCGCCGGCGTCATCGTCGTGCTCGCTCGCGAGGGGTGCGCCGTCGCCGAAACCGAACGGGTCGTTCGATGGATGGCGAACGAGAGCGCGCGCCAGTGCGGACCCTGCGCTTTTGGACTGCCGTCCCTCGCGGAAGATCTCACCCTTCTTCGGCGGGGCGCGAATGACGCGGCACACGCCCTCGAACGACTCACGTCACGGTGCGGGGTCATTGAGGGTCGCGGCGCGTGCCACCATCCCGACGGGGTTGTTCGTTTCGTGCGCTCGGCGCTCGGCGTCTTTCGCGACGACGTCGCCGATCACGCGAGCGGGCGACCGTGCATCGGTTCTGGCTCTGCGCGGCACTACGCCACGGTCCCGCGACTCGATCACGAAGGCGAACTCACATGGCAGTGAGGCGCCGAAGCGGAGTCATCTTCTTGCGGGTCGATCCCGTTCTCTGCGACGGGTTCGGCCACTGCCACGAGTTGGCCCCTGAACTCGTCGCGATCGACGAGTGGGGTTACCCCGTGATCACCACCGAGCCGATCGCGCTCGCCAACGATGCAGCGCTCGCGTCGGCTCGCCTTGCCGTCCGGGGATGTCCGCGCCAAGCTCTGCGCATCGAACGGGTCAACGAGCGCTAGCTCCATCGATCAACTCAAGTCGATTGCCGACGGGATCGTCAACGTGACAGCGCCGTCGTCCGGGTATGGACTCGTCGGGACGGATCTCTACTTCCGCCGCACGCAGTCGTTCGAGAAGATCGTCGTACTCATCCACGACGAGCGCGGCGTGAGCCTTCGTCGCGGGGGTGAAGTGAGGGTCGACTCCGAGATGCACCACCGCGTCGTCGCGTTGATACCAACGTCCACCTCGAGCGGCCAACACGGGGGGCTTGTCCAGTACGCGAAAGCCGAGCAGACCGACGTAGAACTCGTCGCAACGCTCCTCTTCGCCGGCGGGAATGGCGAGTTGCACGTGATCGAGGAACCACCGCATCAAAACCTCCGAAAAATAGCGGCCAAGAAAAACCTAGTAAGGTTCTCAGAGCCATGGGATCACTTATTAAGAAGCGCCGCAAGCGAATGCGCAAGAAAAAGCACAAGAAGATGCTGAAGCGCACCCGCTTCCAGCGTCGCGCCGCCGGCAAATAACTCGAACTACGCCTCTTTAGGCGTTGTGGTGGTCTGGCGAAAGTGAACGACACCTTCGGGACCCGTGACGTCCCAGTCGTCGACTCCCTCTTCTAGGTGACCCTCCACAAAGAGCGTCGATCCTGACCCGGCCAAGTGCACGCGGTCACCGAGGGTTGCTCCGAGCCAGTCCATCGTCTCCGCGAGGCGCGGCTCCACTCGCCGGGCGGCTACTTCGAGGTGATTACGCCCCGTAGGGGCGCTTCCACTGGCCGCGAGTTCATCAAAGGCTTGGTAGCACTGGGCCGTATTTACTCCGAAGCTGAGCAAGATGAGGGTGACGTCGCGCCTCTCGTAGGGCAGTTCGTTGATCCGCTCGCCCACCCCTTCCACGAGAGCCCGGCCACCAATCTGGCAAAAGGGAACGTCGCCGCCCAGGGAGAGTGCCGCGCCCTCGCTGACGCCGCCAGCCCAACGCAACACCGCGCCGGCGTCGGAGCTACCCCCGCCGAGTCCCCCGCCCGGGGGAATGAACTTGTGCAGAGTCACCCCGGCGCGTCGATCGACCAGTTGCAGTGCGCGCGAGACCAGGTTGTCCTCGTTCGCCACGACGTTGGAATGAGGCCCTTCGAGGCGCAGATAGTCGCCGTCCTCGTCGATCTCGAGTCGATCAGCGAAGTCGACGCTCAACATTTCCGCGCGAAGTTCGTGCATTCCGTCGTCGCGTCGGCCGGTGATCTCGAGAAACCACGTCAACTTGGCCGGAGCCGAGAGTTCGATCATCGCGCCGCCGCCAGCGCCGCGAACTCTTCGAGAGTCAGTTCCTCGGGCCGGCGGGTTTCGGCAACCCCGGCGCGCTCGAAGACTCCGTCGGTCGTCCACTCCGACAACGAGCGGCGCAACATCTTTCGCCGCTGGCCGAAGGCCGTGCGAATGACGCGAAAGAGCTCGTCTTCACTGACCAGATCAGGGTCAACGCGAACGTGGGCGCGCCGCACCAGTGAGACCAGCACCGAGTCGACGTTGGGGCGAGGCACGAAGACGCTCGGCGGGACTTTGCCCACAATCTTCGCGTCGGCGAAGTACTGCACCCGCAGCGACACCGCACCGTAGGCCTCGTCACGGGCGTGGGCCGCGAGGCGCTCGCCCGCTTCCTTTTGGACCATGACGAGGAGTCGCGTCACCAGCGGTTGACTCTCGAGCAGATGCAACACGACGGGCGTCGCCACGTTGTAGGGCAGGTTCGCCACCACGACAGCCGGCGAGTTTCCGAGAATCTCGTCGTAGTTCGCCTCGAGGGCGTTGGCGTGATGAACGCTGACCCCGAGAGGCTCGACCACAGAGCGAAGCGGTTCAATCAGGTAGCGGTCGATCTCGAGCGCGTGCACCGTCGCGCCGGTTTCCGCGAGCGCCATCGTCAAGGAACCGAGGCCCGCTCCGATCTCTAAGACCTGATCACCGGGACCGACTTCGGCCAGGCGGGCGATGCGTCGGACCGTATTGGCGTCTACCACGAAGTTTTGGCCAAGCGCGCGCGACGGGGTCAGGCCATTCGCTTTCATGAGCGCGACGAGTTCAGTTCGAGAGTGAGTCACCAAGAAACTTTGACACTAATCACACCCTTCGACAATGGCTCTAGGTCGGCGAACTGTGATTCATTGAGATCGACGACGTGATTGCCCGAGTGGTTTTCGCGGTCCGTGATGACGCACGTGATCGATCGGCCCGTCCCGAGGTCGAGCACCGTGACACGCGTGCCCTTGGGCAAGTACCACGTCGCGCAGCGTCCGGGCACGTAGTTGTACCAGGTGGCGACGCCCAGTTTGAAGTCCGCGCCGCTGATGGAAACGCTCGAGGTAGGCGTCGGCGTGGACGGGGGCGAGCGCTTCACGACAGTCGTAACGCGGTGAGTAGAGACGTGAACGACAACGACGCTGTGCCACGGCACCCGGGCGCCAGGCCGGGGCGACTGACTGAGGGCCACCGTCCAGGAGTTGTTCGTACTCCCTGGTCCTACGGTCTTAAAATACAGCTGGGCTGAGCGTATAGCGGCGTAGACGCCCCTACGGGTACGCCCAATGAGTCGTGGAACCGCCCGAGTCGTGTGCGGCCCCGGACCGGTGCGCACCGTCAAGGTCGCTTCCGCGTGCCAGGCCACGACGACGCCGGGGCGAGGGCTCTGGACCGTGACCACGCTCCAGTGATCGTTCGAGCTACCGGGTCCTCGAGTGTCGAAATAGAGACCGTCGTGACGCATAGTGCGATAGACGGCGAGGCGCGAACGTCCCACGAGATCGGGCATGTGCATCGCCGCGTGGCCGCTCGCGCCAGCGCTCAAGGGCGTGAGCAGCACAAAGGAGGAGGCCAGGATGGCCGTCGTGCTACGAAGTAACCGCGGACGCCTGCGCGCCCCACGTCGTGTTGTACTCAGTCTCCGCCCTCCGCCAGGACTGCGGGTTCGCGAAAACCCGCCCCCCTACGCTAGGAGAGCCCGGGCTTCTGAGCAAACGCATACAAAATGCCTTGTAATAACTGGCTTACAGGCTCATCGCGCGGGCAAATTGAAGAGGCGCGCCGAGTTGGCCGACGTGGCCGCGCGAAGGGCCTCGGGGTCCTCGCCGCGTAGCGCGGCCACGTACTCGCCCACCACCGCGACGTAGGAGGGCTCATTTTTTCTTCCGCGGTAGGGAACTGGCGCCAAAAAGGGACTGTCGGTCTCGACGTGCAGACGATCGAGTGGCACGAGTTTCGCGGCCTCGCGAAGGAGGTCCGCGTTTTTAAACGTCACGATGCCCGAGATGGAAATGTCGCAGCCAATCTCAAGACAGCTCTCTGCTTCACCTGGCGTACCGGTGAAGCAGTGGATCACCGTGCGCGGAGGAACGCCTTCGCTCGCAAAGAGTTCAAAGAGGTCGTCAAAGGCGTCGCGAGCGTGCACCACGAGGGCCAGGTCGAGTTCGAGGGCCAGGGCAATCTGGGCCGAAAACGCTTGTCGTTGCTCGGTTCTCGGGGAATGCTCGTAGAAATAGTCGAGGCCGCACTCGCCGATTCCGACGAGTCGGTCGTGACCAGCGCGCGCCAGTTCCTCGACGGGTGCGAGATAGTCCTTCGCGTCGTGGGGATGCAGACCGACCGTCGCGTAGATCTGAACGTCGCCGCTCAGGTCCGTCAGATCGAGCGCCTCGGCGGAACTCTTCGCTCCGGTGCCGACGACAACGAGACGGTCGACACCCGCTTCGAGTGCGCGTTGCAGCGTGGCCTCCACTTGAACTCGTGCGTCCGGCGCGTCATCGAAGAATTCGTCTTGGAGATGGCAGTGCGCGTCAGTCCAGGAGCTCACAGTTCGCTCGTGATGCGCGGAAAGAGCGACGCCCCCTTTTCGACCGGTCCGCCGGGATAGAGACCCCAAGTCGCTACCGCGCCGAACGGTCCAGAATCGGGCGCACCCCTGAGGCCGATGCGTCGCCAAATCTCCTCGGCCACCGACGGCATGGCCGGTGAGATCAAGATCGTGACCAGGCGGATTGCTTCTAGGGCGTCGCCCATCACCGCGTCCACGGCGCTCCCCGGTTCCATCTTCCACGGCGCGTGGGTCTCCAGGTAGGCGTTCGTAGCCCCGACGAGATCGAAAGTCACCTCGAGGGCGCGCTGCGGCGCAAAGTTCTCCCACGCCTCTGCCGCCTTTGCGGTCGTGGCTTCGGCGACTGCGCGCAGCGTCGAGTCGCTCTGCGGCAAGGGACCGACGCCGGCGCACTTGGACGAGACGACCGCGGCGACACGCGCGACGAGGTTCCCGAGGTTGTTCGCGAGGTCGGTGTTGTAACGCGCCGCGATTCCCTCCAACGAGAACTCACCGTCGTTGCCGAGGGCCGTTTCGCGCAACAAGTAGTAACGCAGGGGGTCGACACCAAATTCTTGACTGAGCGCAATCGGTTCGATATCGCTCACTTTGACGCCACCTTCGGCCGCCATGGTTTTGCCGAGCTTCTCGCCACCCACCAGCAGCCAGCCGTTGACGTGCACGTGGTGCACGGGTTCGAGACCGGCCGCCATGCACATCGCCGGCCACCAGACGCAGTGAAAACGCAGGATCTCCTTACCGATCAGGTGGTTCGAGTGTGGCCACCACCGGGCCACTTCCTCGTCGTCGCGACCGTAGCCGATCACCGTCAGGTAGTTGATCAGCGCGTCGTACCAGACGTAAAAGACGTGGCGTTCGTCCCAGGGAACGGGCACGCCCCAGGTGATTGACGTGCGGGTAATCGAGATGTCCTTCAAGCCGCCTTTCATGAAGGAGTACGCCTCGTTGCGCTTCGTTTCGGGCGTGACGAACCCGGGATGCGTGTCGTAGAACTCAATCAGGCGATCCTCAAAGGCGCTCAACTGAAAGAACCAGTTCTCCTCTTCCATTTCGGTGAGGACGCGATGGTGAATCGGACAACTCCCGTTGTCACTCGCTTCTAGGGTGTAATAGTCCTCGCAGCTCACGCAGTAGAGACCCTTGTAGACATCCTTGTAGATGTACCCGTTCTCGTAGATCACCGAGAGAAACTTCTGCACCGTTTCGTAGTGGCGCGGCTCGGTGGTGCGAATGAAGTCGTCGTAACTGATGTTGAGCGCCGACCAGGCCTCGCGAAAACGCTCCGACATCAGGTCGGTCCACTCGGCCGGGCTCTTCCCGTTCTTTTCCGCGGCGTCGGCCATCTTCTGGCCGTGTTCGTCGGTCCCGGTCATGAACTTCACGTCATCGCCGGCCAGGCGGTGCCAGCGCGCCAACGCGTCCGCGTTGACCGTCGTATAGGCCGAGCCCACGTGCGGGGCGTCATTGGCGTAGTAGATGGGTGTGGTGATGTAGAAGCGGCCCATGAATAGAGGTTAGTTACTTGGTCGAGCCGTCTTTTCGTGAGGCGAGCGCGAGTTGGTAGACGTCGCGGTGAGGAACCCCGAGCATGCTCGACACGTAGTTAACGGCGTCGCGGGTTGTGACTCCTTCACTCCACTGTTCGGCGAGGGCCGCGAGAACAACCTCGTCGCTGACGATGTCGGAGAGCGTGGCGCCATCCAAGACGACAACGACTTCGCCGAGGATCTCGCGGTGCGATAACTCGTCTGACACCTCGCTCAAGGTTCCGCGGATCACTTCTTCGTGCAACTTCGTCAGTTCTCGCGCCACCGCCGCACGGCGCCCGGGAAAGCGTTCGGCCAGTTCTCCCACGACTGACGCCACGCGCTGGGGCGACTCGTAAAAGACAATGGTCCGCTCCTCGCTCGCCCACTCTTCGTAGCGCCGGGCTCGTTCGCCCGACTTACGTGGCAGAAATCCTTCCATGACGAATCGCTCAGTCGAGAGGCCACTCACCGTCAAGGCGGCGATGACGGCGGAGGGACCCGGGGCAGTCGTCACGCGCAGCCCCGCGTCAATGACCGCGGCGACGACTCGCGTGCCCGGATCAGAGATTCCCGGCGTTCCGGCGTCGCTGATGAGAACGACCAGTTCTCCGGCCGACACTCGCGCGATTACTTGGGCGCTCTGGGCCACCTCGTTGTGTTCGTGCAGAGACTGGAGCCGCCCGCCCGACGGGATGTCGTGGGCGCTGAACAGGGTGCGAGAGTGACGGGTGTCCTCGCAGTAGATAACGTCGGCGCGGCGAAAGAGATCGAGAGCGCGAGCCGAGAGGTCTCCGAGGTTGCCGAGGGGCGTCGCCACGAGCACCAACTCTCCGACAGTCTTGGTTTCATCCACGTCTGGTCCTCGTTTGGCTCACGACCGACAACACCCACTAACATTGTCACCTATGTCAAAGCGGACCGTGAAACGCAAACTACGCGCCAAGAAGAAGGCCAACCACGGTAAGAAGCCGAACTGCGGCCGGGGTTAGTTCCCGTCCCCGTCCAGTTTTCCGTCCCACGCACAGCCCCGCTCCTCTAAGAGCGCGGCCAGCACCGTCGGACGATCGCTTACCAGTCCGTCGACACCCAAGTCGATAAGGCGTGACATCTCCTCGACGTCGTTGATCGTCCACACGTGCACGGCGATGCCCGCCTGGTGGGCCGCGTCGACAAACGACTCGGTCACGACGTCAATCTCGCCGTAGCGCGCCGGCACCTGAAAGGCCGCCACTGGCGGGACGATGGGGACCTTAAGGTGCGAAAAATAGAACGCCGCCGTTTCGTTCGTGGCGGCCGACGTGGCCACCTCGGGTGCGAAGGCGCGAAAGCGCTGGATGGCGTCGTCGTGAAACGACGCCACGACGACCCGATCGTTCATTTCGAGATGGCGCAGCTCCCGGGCGAGTAGCTCTTCATACGGCTCAACGAGTGGCGCCGTGCCCTTGATGTCCAAATTCAACAGGACGCCGGGGAAGGCCGTCGCCACCTCATCGAGTGTCGCGACGCCGTAGCGTCGATCGTCGGGCGCACGTCCACGAAGTAGATACTCATCGGGCTTTCGCCCTGGCGTCACGACGTCGCCGTCGATCCACCAGTAGGCGTTATCCATTCGCGCGAGCTCCTCAAGGGACATCTGCGCGATGATCCCTTCGTGGTTCGTCGTGCGATCGACGGTGGCGTCATGAGAGACGACGATGCGGTGATCATTCGTCGCGTGCACGTCGAGCTCAATGGCGGTGGCTCCGACGGCCAGAGCGTGAGCGATTGCGGCGAGCGTCGACGACGGGCCCTCGAACGATCCGCCTTGATGCGCGAAGGCGATCACCCGTCGCGCGAGCCATGGGCTCACTTCGCCGGCAGTCCCCGGGGGTAGAGCTTGAGGCGCATTCGATACTCGAGGTAAAAGGCGAGGCCCGGGACGAAACCTGCGAAAAACATCATGCCGAGGTAGAGCACGTTGAGGCGGAATCTGATGACGAGGTTGAAGCACATAATCATGTAAATCGGGTACAGGATGATGCCGTGGCCAATGCCGACCACGTCCACGAAGAGGTGAATGTGGTCCCAGAACTTAAGGTCAACGATGTGCAATAAGAGAGTGACGAAAAGGACCAGAAGTGTTGAACCGGTGATAAACGACATCGCTCGATAGCGACGAAACGTTGCATCCACTAATGACCCCAGAGACGTTTCTTGGGAGTGTGCGACAACTGCGCGAGGTGATCGTTATAGGCCGCGAGTGAGGGGTCTTCGCCCTCGCTGGCGGCCGCGCGCTCGCGTTCGGCCTGTGCGTCCGCTCGCATCTTCTCTTCGTACTCGCGCCGAGCCTTTTCTTTGTGTTCACCCACCTTCTCCATGTTCAACATGGAGTACCAACCGACGATTCCCAAGACGCCGATGAGCGGCCACTCAATGGCGTAGAGAAAACTGAGCGAGTTTCCTTGAACGGCTCGCCCGACCTGCCACCAGGCCGCAAGAGCGCAGAGCACGATCCAAAAGATGAGGGCAAAGTGCAATCCGATTGCTCGAAGGGTAAAATACTTTCGACGCACCGATCCATCCTACTGAACGAATTCCCGTCATAAAAAAGGGCCTCCTAAGATGGACCAGTGCCCTCCACGATGATTATGCCGTTCTCCTGGCACCATCTGAACCACTGGGATCTCGCGGTACTGCCAATGATTCTCTTGGTCGGCGCCGCGGCACTGTACGCCTGGGGCGTACGACGCACGGGGCCGTGGCCCCGCGTGCGCGACGTCTGTTTCGGGCTCGGACTGCTCGTGACGTTCATTGCGACCCAAACCTTTATCGGCGCGTACGACATGGAGTACTTCAGCGACCATATGGTTCAACATCTTTTGTTGATCATGGTGGCGGCTCCCCTCTTCGCCCTAAGTGCACCCCTGGACCTCGCCTACCAGAGCGGCACCGACGCGATTCGACGTTTCCTCGACGGGAAGTTCATGGCGAAGGTCACGCACCCACTCTTCGCCTTCGCTCTGTACTTCGCCTTTATCCCCTTCACCCACCTCACGAGCTTCATGAACCTGATGATGACCCACCCGTGGATCCATCGCGTGGAGCAGATCGCCTTCCTCGTCGTGGGCTACCTCTTCTTTCGCGTGGCGTTCGGACTCGAACGTGGCTACAAACTGCACCCCGGACTTTGTCTGGTGTACGTGATGGCGGCCGTACCGGTTGACACCTTCACTGGGCTGGTACTCTCGATGTCCTCGCGAGTTCCCTTTTCGAGTTACGCCGCGATGGCCCCGACGGGATCGTCCAAGGCGTGGATGTTGTCGAACATCAAACTCGGTGGCGGCATCATGTGGATTGGCGGCGACGCGCTCATGCTGCTCGCGTTGATCCCGATTGGCATCATGTGGGTGAAGTGGGAGACCGTGCGCACGAGAGAACTCGACGCCGTCCTCGACGCCCAGGGCATTTAACTAGAGGAGTCCCGCCTCAATCCCGAGCTCTTCGAGATCGTTTTCGGGCCGTGCCCCGAGGTGGGTGATGATCTCACCGGCACAGAGCGAACCGAGTTCGGCCGCTTCGACGGGGTCGGCGCCGAGAGCGAGCCCGTAGAGAAAGCCCGAGGCGAACATGTCACCGGCCCCGTTTTGGTCGATCACATGCTCCACCTCCATGGCGGGCACACTCACCACGCCCGACACGGTTGCGACGTCGGCACCTTGGGGGCCGCGCGTAACGACGGCGAGCACGCCGATCTCGTCGAGTGCCTCGAAGGCCAACTCGAGGCGGTCGAACTGAAAGAGCGAGAGGATCTCGGTCTCGTTGGCGAGTAACACGTCGACGTCGGTCGTGACGAGATCGAGAAAGTCGCGGCGGTGACGACTGACGCAGAACATGTCCGATAGTGACAACGCGACCATGGAGTCGTGCTCGTGGGCGAAGTTGACCACTTTGCGAATCGACTCTTTGGCGGGCGGGAGATCGAAGAGATAGCCCTCGACGTAGGTGATCTCGGAGCGCGCGATGAGTTCGCCGTGAATATCGTTGACGTTCAGCTTGTTCGAGGCACCGAGGTACGTCGCCATGGTGCGCTGCGCGTCACTCGTAATGAACACGTGACACCGTCCGGTCACACCCTCACCGGCCTTGGCGACCGCGAGGTCGAGTTCGACGCCCATGGAAGCGAGATCGTGTCGAAAGCGTTCTCCGAACTCGTCGTTCGCCACTTTGCCGATGTAGCCGCACGTTCCACCGAGTGCCGCGACGCCGGCGATGGAGTTCGCGACCGATCCGCCCGACATCTGAACGGTCGCGCCCATGGCGTTATAAAAGGTCTCGAGTTGGTCCTCTTCGATGAGGGACATCGCCGCCTTCACCAGTCCGAGCGTCTTGTAGACCTCGTCCACGTCCTCGATAATGATGTCGAGCATGGCGTTGCCGATGCCCGTCACCGCGAGGCGATTGGGACCGGGTTTTTGTCGCAACGAGACGGGCGTCGGGGTAGAACTCACCAGAAGAGCGTAAGCGATTTCGTTCTAGGGTAGTGATTGATGACTGCCTCTAAAAACCCCTATCGTCTCGCCCGAACCGTCGTTCCCTCTGCGTATCGAATATTCATCACCCCTGACCTCGACGCCTTCACCTTCAGCGGACGCGTGGAGATTGACGTCGACTTCACCGAGACGGTGAGCGAACTGACCCTCAACGCCGTCGAACTCGAACTTGGTGCCGCTACGGTCAGCGCAGACGGTACGAGTTATCGCTCCCTCGAGCACCGACTCGACGACACCTACGAAACCGCGACGTTCGTGTTCGAACGCGAGCTTCCAGCGGGTCCCGCCATCGTGGAGATCGCTTTCGACGGAATCTTGAACGATCAACTGCACGGCTTTTACCGTTCGACCTACACCGACGAGAGCGGCGTCGAGCACGTCATCGCCACGACGCAGTTCGAAAACACTGACGCGCGACGCGCCTTTCCCTGTTGGGACGAGCCAGCCTTCAAAGCGACCTACCAAGTGAATCTCACGATACCTAGTCACCTCTCGGCGTATTCCAACTCACCGGTCGAATCCGACACCAATCTCGGCAACGGCCAGCGCACCGTGAGCTATCGCCCGACCATGATCATGTCGACGTACCTTGTTGCGTGGGTCGTGGGACCCTTCGACGAGAGCGAGACAATCGACGTCGACGGAGTGCCGCTACGAGTGATTACGCCGCTCGGCAAAGTGCACTTGAGCGGGCTCGCGCTCGAGGCGGGTGCGTTCGCGCTGCGGTTCTTCTCCGAGTACTTCAACATTCCCTACCCCGGTGAGAAGCTCGACATGATCGCGATCCCGGACTTCTCCATGGGAGCGATGGAAAACCTCGGATGCATCACGTACCGCGAGACCGCCCTGTTGGTGGACCCGGCCACCGCGTCGCAACCCGAAATCCAGCGCGTCGCGGAAGTTGTCCATCACGAGATCGCCCACATGTGGTTTGGCGACCTCGTCACCATGGCCTGGTGGGAAGGGATCTGGCTCAACGAAGCGTTCGCCACCTTCATGCAACTCATCTGCACCAACGCTTTTCGACCGCAGTGGCGAGTGTGGGTCAACCAGGTCACATTCCGCGATATAGCCCTCCAGATCGACGGGCTCCACGCGACGCGACCAATTGAATATGAGGTGATCTCGCCCGACGACACCAACGGCATGTTCGACGTGTTGACCTACGAAAAGGGTGGCTCGGTCCTGCGCATGCTCGAGCAGTACCTCGGAGAAGAGGTCTTCCGTGACGGGATCCGGCTCTACTTGAAGAAGCACAGCTACGCGAACGCGATTACGACCGACCTGTGGGACGCGCTGGAGGAAAATTCCGGTCAACCCGTGCGCAATGTCATGGACACGTGGATTCTCCAAGGCGGAGTGCCCCTCGTCACGCTCGAGTCTGGGCGCGTTACGCAGAAGCCCTTTAGCTATCTTCCCGTGAACGGCCCGAGCGCCATTGGGAGCCACTGGCTCGTGCCACTGCTCACGCGCTCCCTTGATGGCGGCCGCGCCTCTCGACACCTGCTGGGTGAGGAGGCGATCGAGATCACCGACGCGGCTCCCGTCGTGTTGAACGCCGGCGGATCCGGCGTCTTTCGTTCGCGCTACAGCTCAGCAGAACTCGCGCAACTTGCGCCGCGCGTGAGCGAACTAGAAGAACTCGAACGTGCCACTTTGCTCTCCGACTCCTACGCGGCGTTGCTGGCCAACGCGATCACCTGGAAAGACTTCTACGCGGTGGCGAATGGACTCGGCGATCAAGACGAGCCGAATCCTTGGGAGACGGTGGCAGTGGCACTCGACATGGTGCGGCGTCCATTGAACGACTCACAGCGCGTGAAAGTTCGTGACCAAGCCCGGACTCTCTTCACCCCGCAGCTGACCCGACTCGGCTGGGATCCGAAGCCTGGCGACGGCGAACTCGCCCCGCAGCTTCGCGCGATTGTTATCTCAACGCTCGGCGTGGTGGGCGAGGACGAGGAAGTTCAAGCGAAAGCTGTGCGTCGCTTCGAGGCCAACGAATTGAACGGCGACATCGCAGCGGCGATCTTGCGCGTTGTCGCCAACCTCGACCGACCGGGCGACTACGACACGTTTCTTCAGCACTATCGTGACGCGGCGACCCCTCAAGAAGAGATGCGCTACCAGATTGGGCTGTGGGCGTTTCGCGACGAAGCCGTGGCGCTTGACGCGGCCCGACGCACGCTGCGCGAATTCCGGAGTCAGGACGCGCCGCTCATTTATCCCGCATTGATGCGTAACGAAGTGACGGGGCCTGCCGTCTGGCGCTTTGTCACCGACAACTGGGATGAAGTGACGAAGCGGATCTCCTCGAATCATCACGCGCGGCTCGCCTACTCGGTGTACACCTTCATCAAGGACCCGACCTTCGCCGCCGAAGTGGAAGCCTTTCACGTCGCGCACCCCGTCCCCGGTGGCTACCCCGCCAACGTGAACCAAAGCCTGGAACGACTGCGCGTGGGATTGGCGTTCGCTGACGTTATTCGACGGCAGTTCTAACTCTCGATGAACGTCGGGGCGTTTCTCGGCATCTTCGCCGTGATGTTCTTGTTGGAGCTGCCCGACAAGACGATGATCGCCACGATCGTGATGAGCACGCGCGCGCGGTCCTCGTCGATCGTCATCGGGGCCTCATCGGCGTTCGTCGTTCAGATGGGCATCGCCGTTGGCGCGGGTGGCCTCTTGACGCTGCTGCCGGTCCACGTCAAAGACATCATCGTGTCGATCCTCTTCTTGGGGGGCGCGGCCTACTTACTCTTCTCGCAGGAAGAAACAGCCGAAGACAAGGGTACGAGCGAAGCGGAACGTGAACACGTTGCGACACGAACGCGAGAGATCGCGACCGCTTTTGGTGTCATCTTCCTGGCGGAATTCGGCGATCTCACCCAGATCCAGGCCGCCAACTTCACGATCAAGACTCACCAACCCCTCGAAGTCTTTCTCGCTGGGTCACTTGCGCTCATCGGCGTTTCATTTCTCGGCGCTTATGGAGGGCAACTCCTACAACGTATCGTGCCGATGCGTTGGATCCGGCGCGGTGGTGGTCTCGTCTTCTTGGGTCTCGGAATCTATACCCTGGTTACTCTGTGACCTCGAGTCGCCGCGAGCAGCTCTTCGCTCTGGCCGACAACGCGAAGGGCTTCATGCCGCAGCCAGAAGGTCTCGCGCTCTTTGAACACGGACTCGCCGCGGGACAACGCCACCCAGCGGGCACGTGGCTTGAGATCGGTTCGTGGTGTGGCAAGTCGGCGCTCTATCTAGGCGCCGCGGCCGAAGAGATGTCGTGCGTGCTTTACTCGCTCGACCACCACCACGGCAGCGAGGAAAATCAGGCGGGCTGGGAGCACTTTGACGCCAGCCTCGTCGACCCCGTTGACGGACGACTCAACACCTTGCCGACGTGGCAGCGAACCGTGGCGAACGCCGAGCTCGAATCCACGGTCATCGGACTCGTTGGTTTCTCGACGGTCGTGGCCACCCACTTCTCCCAACCTCTCGACCTTCTTTTCATTGACGGTGGCCACGGCCACGACGTCGCCTGGGCCGACTACCAGCACTGGTCGCCCAAGGTGGTCGCCGGTGGGCTGTTGCTGATTCACGACGTCTTCGAAGATCCTCATGACGGGGGGCGACCTCCGTACGAGATCTACCTGGCCGCGCGTGAGAGTGACTTCCGCGACGTCGCCGCCAAGGGATCGCTGCGAGTGCTCGAGCGGCGTTAGTGGCGCGAACACCCGGGTTCGGCGAGATCTAACGGCTCGGGCAACGTGCCGTGGCGAAAGAGGCCCGCGGCCCGCGACGACGAACTGAGCGCATCGGCCGCGAGAAGTACCGCCGCCGCCGTGTAGGACGTGGTCTCACGATCGGGGAAGGTAACGCGATCGGGGTAGGCAATTCCGGTCCAGTAGGCACCATCCTCGCGACGGTGCAAGTTGGTGCAGCGAAAGAGATCGAGGGCGCGACTAGTAAGTCCGAGAGCGTCGAGAGCGAGCACACACTCGGCCGTCTCGGCCGCGGTGATCCAGTCATTCGTCGAGACGCAGCGCACGCCGAGTCCGTCCATCACGTGTCGCTCAAAACCGTCGTCGATGCGCTTTTCCCCCCGCTCTCCGCGCAGGGCACCCGAGAAAATTGGGTAGTACCAGTCCATGGCGAACTCGTTCTTCGGCGCAAACGCTCCCGGGTGATGCGACACCGCGTGTCCTAAGCGCCCCGCCGCGAGTTCCCACTCGGGTTTCGCGAACCCCAGGCGTTCGGCGAGGGCGACCGCACAACATAGCGAGTGAAAGATTGACGACGATCCCGTCAACAGCGCCGATGACTCCAGTCGCCCCTGGGCGTCGAGTGACCAGCGAATCGTGCCGTCGGCGAGTTGCCAGCGCAGCACGAACTCCATGGCGCGTTCCACGTTCACCCACAGGGACGCCACGAAGTCGACGTCGTCGGTCGCGAGGCAGTAGTGATAGAGACCGGTCGCGATGTAGGCGCAGACGTTGGTGTCGAGGCGCGCGTCTTTCACGCGATCACCGAGGTAGTAGTTAAACCAGCTCCCGTCGCTAAGTTGGGCGTTGGCCAACCAGCGATAGGCGGCGCGCGCCTCGCCGACGTAGCCACTTACCGTGAGGGCCATTGCCACCTCGACGTGATTCCACGGATCGCAGTGACCACCCTCAAACCACGGAATCTGGCCGTTCGGACGTTGTAAAGCGACGAGGCGGGCACCAGTCGTCGCCAACTCTTCGCTGGTGAGCACTCCCGGCACACCGCCAAGGGCGAGGGTCGAGCTCACTGGGGCTTTCGCAGGTAGAGCACGATCGACTTACCCATGAGCGGAGAGAGCACGCGCTCGGCGTAGCGGGTCGCGCGCGGCTTCTTCATGATGTCCCACACCAAGAGACGGTGGTAGAGCTTCACGAGTCGGTGCTCGTCGTTCGTCGTACCGACGAAGCACTTCAGCCACCAGTACGGGCTGTGCAGGCCGTGCGCGTAGTGGTGACCGGTCAGAACCAGTCCCGTCGAGGTCAAGCGCTCTTCGAGGACCGAGCGACGATAGATGCGAATGTGGCCACCGGGCACGTTGTGGTACTCGTCCGACAGCGCCCAGTTCACGAGTTCCGGGCCAAACCTGGGCACCGTGATGGCCATCGTGCCCCCCGGTCGCAGCACCCGCGTGAGCTCACCCATCGCGGCCACGTCCTCGGGGATGTGCTCGAGCACCTCGGAACAGATCACTCGATCGAAGGTCGCGTCAGGAAACGGCAGATGCAGAGCGTCGCCGCGCACGACATTCGCGTGCAGCGATCCGCTGGTCAGTTCACCGGCCTCGACCATGGCCGCGAAGGTCGCAGCGACTCCGAGCACTTCGTCTTCGCCCGCGTCCAGGGCGACGACACTCGCGCCACGTCGTGCCGCCTCGAAGGCGTGACGACCGAAGCCACATCCGAGGTCGAGAACCTTGTCGTCGGGGCGCAGCCCCAGTCGTTCGTACTGTGCGGTGAGCATTAGTTGAAGATCACCGACTCCGGCAGCGGCTGGTGATTCAAGATCGCTTCGTAACAGGCGGCGGTCCCCTTCGCCGTTACCTGCCAGGTAAAGCGCTCCATCACGCGCTGGCGTCCGGCGGCACCGAGGCGTTCGCGCAACGACGCATCGTCGAGGAGTCGTCCGATCGCCTCGACGAGCGCTTCGGGGTTATTGGGCTCGACGAGCAGACCCGTTTCGCCACTGGTCCCCACGACTTCGGGCAACGCTCCCCCGGTCGTCGCCACGACCGGCACGGCGCAGCTCATCGCCTCTATCGCGGGCAGTGAGAACCCTTCGTAGAGGCTGGGCACAATGGCGACCTCGGCCTCGCCGTAGAGGCGCGCGAGTTCTTCGTCGCTCACGCCACTGATGGTCGTCACAATGTCGGTCAGTCCGAGTCGCTCAAGTGCGAGAGCGACCCGGCCCTTCGCCCGGGGTTTTCCGATGACGATGAGGTCGATGTCACGCTCGACGCGCAACTTGGCGATCGCTTCCAACAGCGGTACGAGCCCCTTCATGGGAACGTCGCTACTGGAGGTGACCATGAGACGGCCCTTCTTCTTGACGACGTCGTCGTAAGGTCGAAAGACCTCATGATCCACGCCGACGGGCACGACGGTGAGCCGTTCGAGCGCCACACCCATTTGCGCGTGAATGTCCGCCTTGGAGTTATGTGACACCGTCAAGACCGCGGGCAACTGTTTGACGACGCGAACTTGCATGCGAAGAAACCCGAACCAGCGACGCGTCGTCACGCGTTTGCCGAGCGTCTCGGCGTGATCGAGGGCGATCGAGCGGTCCACGGTGATCGGGTGGTGCAGCGTCTCGAGCAATGGCCACCCGCGCCGGTGCAGACGCAAGACGCCCGGCCCCATGCACTGGTTGTCGTGCACGATGTCAAACTCGTCGCGTCGCGTGTCGAGCACTTTTGCGAGGCGCATCGAATAGGCCAGCGGCTCGCCAAACCCCGCGCTCATCATGACCGCGAACTCGGTGACGTCAGCGAGTGACCTGAACTCCGAGCGCGCCGGAATGCGAAAGGGGTCGGGGTCGCGATAGAGGTCGAGGCCGAGTACGGGGGTGAAGCCAACGCCCTCGTCGAGTTCGGGCCACGGGGGTCCCGCGAAGACTTCGACGCTGTGGCCGAGAGCCACCAACTCGCGAGTCAGGTGACGGGTGTAGACGCCCTGGCCCCCACAGCGTGGGTTGCCTCGGTAGATCAAAAAGGCAATACGCAGCTTGCCCGGCGCGGCGGGACGGGGCTCGATCCGCTCGGGCACGGTGATGGCGCGACTGAGCGCCCACGACGCCTTGGTGGCGGCGATAGTTTCGGCAATAGAGCGAGCCACGAGCCAACTTTCCTTTCAGGCGGTCTACCATTCTCCTCCAATTCCCAAAACCGCACAAATGCCGAAGAGGCGGTGTGTGCGGTTGAGTACGCTTCGCCATATGGATCTGACATATCCCCCCGAGGCCGAGTCCTTTCGTAAGGAGATTCGCGCGTGGCTAGAAGTAAACCTGCCCCGCGGCTGGTTTGAACCAGGTTTTTCCATGACCAAGGATGAGCGTCAGCACTTCAACGAGACCTGGACCGCGAAGCTCTTCGCCGGAGGGTGGATCTGCGCGGGCTGGCCCGTTGAGTACGGCGGCAAGGGCCTCACGTTGATGGATCAGGTAGTGCTCAACGAAGAGTTCGCCAAAGCCAACGCCCCGATGCGCGCCGACTTTTTCGGCGACACTCTGGTTGGCCCCACCATCCTTCAATGGGGCACCGACGAACAGAAAAAAGAGTTCATCCCGGGCATTCTCGACGGCTCGATCTCGTGGTGCCAGGGATTCTCCGAGCCCGATGCCGGTTCCGACCTCGCGAGTCTGAAGACGTCGGCCGCGCTCGACGGCGACGAGTGGATCATTAACGGGCAGAAAGTCTGGACCACCCAGGCCCAGCACGCCGACTACGTCTTTCTCCTTACGCGTACTGATCCGAACGCCCCCCAGCACGCCGGCATCAGCTACCTTCTCGTGCCCATGCACCAAGAGGGAGTGGACGTTCGACCCATCACTCAAGTCGATGGCTCAGCGGAGTTCAGCGAGGTCTTCTTCACCAACGCACGCTGCCCGAAGGACAACGTGGTCGGTGGCGTCAACAACGGCTGGAAGGTCGCCATGACGACGCTCGGTTTCGAGCGAGGCTCGTCGTCCACCACCGGTTACCGCCGATTCCTCAAGGAGTGGGAACTCATCGTCGAAGAGGCGAAGCGTCACCACAAGACGAGCGACGAGCGAACGCGAGACCAACTGGTCAGGGCGTGGCAGAAGGTCAAGATCATGCAGATCAACGGCTACCGATCGCTGACCGACGGCCTGAACAATACGCACGATGCCGCCCTGCTAGGAGCGTGCAACAAGATGTTCTGGTCCGAAACACACCGCGACTCGATGGAACTCGCGATCGACATCCTCGGCATGAAGGGTCAGATCCTCACCGGCGCAGGACCAGTCGCCGGGCCCTCGGGCGCCATACGCCGCGGACGCGAGGACTACCCCGTGTCAGAGTTGCAGGCCTCCTTCTTTTTCTCTCGCTCCGAAACGATCTGGGGTGGCACGGCCGAAATTCAACGCAACATCATCGGTGAACGTGCACTCGGACTACCGAAGGAACCGAAGGTTCCGAGCGCGAACTAAAGCGAGCGGTAGCGAGGGATGTAGCCACCGGTACCGAGTAGCGACGAGGCTTCGGGGTCCATGGTGTCGTCGACGTCGCCGATGACTTCGGTGACCCAGTCCAATCGGTCTTTCAAGATCCTGGTCACGCCACCTTGGATGGTGTCGGTCGAAATGGCACAACTGGAACAGGCGCCCTGAAGCTGCACTTCGACGACGCCGGTTTCGACGTCACAACGGATCAAGACGAGGTCTCCCCCGTCCGCCTGGACGGAAGGGCGCATGAGTTCCATGAGCGCATTCAGCGCCGACAGTCGGCTGCCTCGTTCTTGATCGGTGAGTTCCACCTACCCAGTCTGCCGTGAAATGTTGGGCGCGTGCCGCTACGACTGCGCGCCTCGTGCGGCCGCGGCTTCGTCGTAGACCCGAAGCGCTCTTGGCCCCCAGACGGTGCCCGGCCCACCGTTCATCGCGACGACGACCCCCATCGCCTCGGCGACCTGCTGCCGAGTCACTCCGGCGCGCAGCGCGCCTCTCGCGTGCGCGACGATGCACCCGTCACACTCTCTCGTCACCGAGATCACGAGAGCCATCAGCTCTTTGGTCGCAACGGAGAGTTCGCCCGCGGCCATCGCCGCCGTGGAGAGACTCGCGAAACCTTTCATGACGTCGGGGATCAAACCGTGCAAATCCAGGGCTGGCTGACGAAGTTCTTCTCGAATATGATCCATACTCTCCATGGCCCACCTCCACGTCGAGCGTAGCCATTGAGATAATTGATGGCCCCTCGGTGATTTTCTATGATGATCCCCATGACTGCCATCGACGACCTGGTTGAGCAAAACCGGGCTCGCGTAAAGGCGCACGGCCACCGCGTGATGCCGACGGAACCCTTACTGCAACTCGCAGTGCTGACCTGTATGGATTCACGCATCGACATCTTCGGCACCCTCGGCCTCCAACTCGGTGAAGCACACCTGGTGCGCAACGCCGGAGGCATCGCGAGCGACGACGCCATTCGCTCGCTACTGCTCAGTCAGTGGCTACTCGGCACACGATCGATCATGGTGATCCACCACACGCGATGCGGTCTCGAGTCTTTTGACGAGGAAACGTTGCAGAACGAGATCGCGAACGAACTGCGCGTAAAGCCGCCTTTTCGTCTCGGCGCCTACTCTGACGTGGGAGAAGACGTTCGCTTGACCGTGCGGACGCTGCGCGAAAGTCCCTTCTTGAGCGACGCCGAAATTCGAGGATTTGTCTACGACGTCGACGACGGCGAGCTGCGTGAAGTTCCCGTTGCCTACAGCAACTTCTTGAAGCCCTGACTCGTCGCGACGAAGCCCTGCGCTTCGTAGAACCGGTGAGCGTCGTGGCGCACGTGGCGACTCGTTAACTGCACTCGGTAACAACCTTCGCGTCGAGCCAGTTCTTCGGAGGCGGCGAGAAGCTTCGCGCCGATTCCGTGACCGCGCAGGTCGCTTCGCACATGCACACTCTCGAGCTCTGCGCACCAGCCACCGGTGTGTTGGAGATGCGGGAAGACGATGAGCTGGCAGATCCCTACGACCTCGTTGTCAACCACGGCGACGAGCACCTCGCCGCGACGTCGACGCGTCTCTTCGACCGCACTCCAGTATTTGTCGACCTCACGTTCGTTTTCGACATCGGGCGTCAGCGAACCGCCCTGGATAACGAGCGACGCTGTGGGAACGTCGTCTCTTTCAATGGGGCGAACGATGACGTCCATCCGCTAGCGAGGATCGATGGGAGTGAGAACGCCGAGACTCTGTTCAATCGCCTCAGCGGCGTTCAGGCACAGGTCATCTCGAAAGAGGTCGCCGATGATCTGCACGCCCGTGGGCAGTTCACTCGCGAACCCGACCGGCACGCACGCTGCCGGCAGTCCCAACAGGTTCGCCGGAAGAACGAAGCGAGCCATTTCAACGACCTTGAGAGCGGACTCCGCGTCGGTGATGTCAAAGCCCAATGGAAATGGCGACAGCGTCCACGTCGGGCCCACGATGAGTGGGTACGTCGTGAAGAACTCTCGCCACGCTCGAGCAAGACGGAAGCGATTTTGGTGCAGCAAGGTGGTCGACTCGGGGGTCGCCCGGGGGAATCCCGCGTCGGTCAGCTCGAGGAATCGCAGGCCGCCCTCGCCAATGAGCCCTAGATCGTTCGCCATGGTCACGGCGAGAGTCGTCGACATGAGCTCAGCCCACGCGAAGTAGACATCGAAAAGAAAGGGTGGCTCGACCTCGTCCACCTCGTAGCCAGCGTCCGCCAACGCTTGTCCGGCGCGCCGCACGCCGTCGGCGATCTGCGCGTCGGTCTCTCCTCCAAAGGGTTCAGGTACGAGTGCGACGCGCTTCGATACGGGTGGCCCGTGCAGGGGGACGTCGACCGACTGGGGATCAGCGCGGTGCGAGCCCATAACGACCTCGAGGCCCCGTCGAACGTCGCCGACCTGGCGAGCCATGACGCCTTCGACGAGCATGAGCTGTTCGCTCAGAGTCGCCTCGTAGATCGCGCTGGTGTCCTGGGCGGCGACGCGGCCCCGCGAGGGCTTGATCGACGCGATGCCACAGCAGAAGGCGGGATTGCGTAGCGACCCGCCGATGTCGTTACCGAGGGCGATGGGTCCCATCCCCGTCGCCAGAGCCGCCGCCGCGCCGCCGGACGAGCCTCCGGCCGTGTACCCGTGACGCCACGGATTGTGCGTCGCGCCATAGAGCGAGGATTCGGTATTGAGGCGCAGGCCAAGGTCGGGCATGTTGGTGCGCGCGAGCACGACCGCCCCGGCGCGACGCATCTTCTCCACGACGGGCGCGTCCACCGTGGCGACGAGGTCAACCAACGCTCGAGAGCCCCGTGTCGTCGCGTAGCCCGCAACGTCGACGTTGGTCTTCACGGTGAAGGGGACGCCGTGCAGGGTGCCCAGAGCGTCGCTGGAACGTAACGTGGCGTCAGCACGGTCGGCTTCGGCGAGAACTTCGTCGGGACGAACTTCCACAACGGCGTTCACCTCGCTGTTGACCTCGTCAATGCGCGCGAGGTGCGACTCGGCTACTTCGCGCGACGAGACGTCGCCGGCTCGAATGAGTTGAGCGAGCGACAACGCCGACTTTCGCCAAAGATCGTCCACCGCGGTACCCCCAGATTGAAGTTCTGGTTAGTTTGTCACGCCTCGCAAGCGCGCTCAGCCAAAGCGACCGAGCGTGTAGTCGAGAGTGCGCGAGTCAAGCGGGTTGTTGAAGATCTTCTCCGTGGTGTCGAACTCGATGAGTTCACCGGCCCGGTCCTCGCCCATGAGCAGGAACGCGCAGTCGTCGGAGATACGAGCGGCCTGTTGCATGTTGTGCGTCACAATCACGACGGTGACGCGGCTCTTCAAGGTCTTCATCAACTCTTCTATGTGCAACGTCGCGATGGGGTCAAGCGCGGATGTTGGCTCATCCATCAACAGCACCTCGGGGTCGAGAGCCAGAGCGCGCGCGATGCAGAGCCGTTGCTGCTCGCCACCCGAGAGGTTCGACGCGGCGACCTTGAGCCGACTGGAGACCGAGTCCCACAGGGCGGCTGATCGTAGCGAGGCCTCGGCCGACTCATCAAGAAGTGACTTCTTCTTTATGCCGTTGAAGCGAAGCCCCGAGACCACGTTGTCGTAAATCGACATCGTGGGAAATGGGTTGGGCCGTTGAAAGACCATGCCGACTCGCGTGCGCAGCTCGGTGACGGTGATGTTGCCGCGATAGATGTCCACTCCTTCGAGGGAGATCTGTCCACTGACCTTCGCGCCCGGTGTGAGGTCGTGTAGGCGATTGAGCGCGCGCAACAGGGTCGTCTTACCCGACCCCGACGGTCCAATGAGACTCGTCACGCGATTTTTCGCGACGTCAAACGTGCAGTCGCGCACGGCGACGCGACCGTGAAACGACACGGCGACGTTGCGCAGTTGCATGGCAATGGGCCCGCGCTCTGCTGGTGTTGGGGCAGTCTCGGTCTCGGATGTGATCTCTGTCATGATCTTTATCTCTTGCTCCATAGTTAGTTTCTAACCTGCTGCTTTCTCGAAGCCCAAATGCGGGCGGTAAGGCTTACTACGAAAATGAATGCGACCAGGACTAATGCAATTCCCCACACTTGAGCGCGCTGGCTGGGCCATTCGGACTTGGCGTTCTCGAAAATGGAGAGGGGCATGGCGGACACCGGGTCGAAGGGTTTCCAGGAATTGGTGAACCCTCCACCGATCACGAGCAACACCGGCGCCGTTTCGCCGACCGCGCGAGAGATCGCGAGAATAACGCCCGTCACGATTCCCGAGATGGACGAGGGCAGCACGATGCGCATGGAGACTTTGTGGCTCTTCGCGCCAAGAGCGAGTCCCGCCTCACGCAACGTGTACGGCACGTTGCGGACCGCAATTTCGGTGGAGATGATGATCACCGGCAGCATCAAGACGGCGAGCGCGAACGAGCCGGCGATGGACGAAAACCCGACGTTGAGATCGTGCACGATGAACGAGAACGCGAACAGGCCCATCAAGATGGACGGTGCTCCGGCCATGGTCTGCGAGACCACGCGAAGTGACGTCGCCAACTTTGATTCGGTTTCGGCGAGGTAGACGCCGACCAGCACGCCGACGGGGATCGCCAGGATTGACGCGTAGAGCGTGAGTGCGAGGGTGCCGATGATCGCGTTCGAAATCCCGCCCGTGGCGTTCGGCGCGAGCAACGTCGGTGTCGTGGGCAAGTGAGTAAAGAAGCCCGCACTTATTTCCGGTACGCCTTGCTTCACCAACTGATAGATCAGTGCGACGAGCGGAACGGCCGCCGCGGCGAGCGCTGCACAGCAGAGCACCATCATGAGCCGCGAGGTCGCGGCGCGGCGAGCACGAACCTGATCTGACGTGCGACGGATCTCGCCACGCATCGTGTGACTGGTATCTATTGGTTCTTCTACGAGTTCCGTCGCATCGCTCATACTCGGGCCAGAACCTTGCGCTGGCGGTTGACGAGCGCGCGACTGATCAACGCGAGACACACGTTCAAGAGCATCAACAAGACGCCGAGGGCCATCAGTGCGGCGACCTCGTTACCCTGCGACTCGCCGAATTCGGTGGCGATCCAGGCCGCGATGGAGGTTCCCGGATAGAGCAGGTGAAACTGCACGT
>PLON01000046.1 GCA_003142095.1 Acidimicrobiaceae bacterium
TTGCTTCGGGTCTCCGACACCAACAATTTCCGAGTGAGTCACTAGCCAACGCTCGCAGACCGCTTCGCTCCTTAAAATTGAGTGACTTGGTCTGCGGGCGCTGTGATATGGGAGTTCGCACCTGCTCTTCTCGAAGCATCCCCACCGACACTTCGATGACGCAGTTGATAGCGGGCGAATCAAGTTCGCCGAGTTCAACCTTTGGCAACGGGCTTGTCGAACAGCAGGATCTCATCCTCGTCGAGAGGTTGAAAGATCGTTGCCCACCTTTCAAAGTGTGCCCGTGTCATTGGCGAAGCTGTCCACTCGCCCGGCGCATTGCGACATTCAGCTCGCTCGATTAACTCCTCCAAGAGTGCATCGAGGTAATGCAGTTCGACTCCTACCCCCAAAACTCGCGCACCAAGTCGTTTCTCATCCCGTTCAATTCGCGCCCAGTGGCCCCACTCCAAAATCACACTCTGACCCTGGGCGAGGAGATCCTGGGAAAGAACCCACAGCTGATGTTCGATGCGCACTCGGAATTCTTCATCCCACACATCGGCGCCCAGTTGAGTCGCCCACCCGTCCTTATCCAACCTGACGGCAGGGATTTCAAGTGCGAGCTGACGAGCGAGTGTCGACTTGCCCGAGGCTGGAAGCCCACAGATCAACACGAGCCGCGTCGATGACTTCTCCATGCACAACTTCTAACACGAGTCGCCTCATGCCCGGAAACGATGTCCTCTACTGTGGCCGATATTGTCCCATATCCTCACATCGTCCTGCTCGGCAACTGACTCCTCCGCGAGAAACGACGAACGAGCCACGTCACGGCGAACAACCCGACGCACCTCGTGCCGGTATTACAGCAACGTGTACTCTCGTCCCCATGAGTCAACGACTATTGCCACCCTTTCGCGCCGATCACGTCGGCAGCTTCCTTCGACCAGCGAACCTGCTTGCTGCGCGAGCCGACTTCGCCGAGGGCCGCCTCGACGCGGACGGCCTTCACGCGGTCGAAGACGCGGCGATCCGCGATGTCGTCGCCTTGCAAGAAGACTTGGGCCTGCAGTCTGCGACCGACGGCGAGTTTCGACGTACTTCGTGGCACATGGACTTCATCTACCAGCTCGGTGGCATCACCCGCACCGACGAGAAACTCCAGGTCGCCTTCAAGAACGCCGAGGGAACGACTTCATTCACCTCGGCTGCCCTCAAGGTGAGTGGCAAAGTCGATATCGACGACACGATATTCGCCGACGCATTTACTTTCTTGCAGTCGACCGTTACGACGGCGATCCCCAAGCTCACGATTCCCTCGCCGAGCATGGTGCACTATCGCGGTGGCGCCGCCGCGATTGACCCCAGCGTCTACCCCGACATGGAGGAGTTCTGGAGCGACCTCAGCGCCGCCTACGCCGAAGAGATCCGTCGACTATCCGCGTTGGGCTGCACGTACCTCCAACTCGACGACACCTCGCTCGCCTACCTGAACGACCCGGCGCAGCGTCAGATGATCGCCGAACGCGGCGAGGACTCCGAGAGCCAACACCTGCGTTATATCAAGCAGATCAACGCCGCGATCGCGGGCCGTCCCGAGGGCATGGCCATCACGACCCATTCGTGTCGGGGCAACTTCCAGTCGTACTGGGCGGCCGAGGGGGGCTATGAGTTCGTAGCCGAGGCCCTCTTCAGCGAGCTCGACGTCGACGGCTTCTTCCTTGAGTACGACGACGCTCGCTCGGGCGGCTTCGAGCCGCTGCGCTTCGTGCCGCCGGGCAAGATGGTTGTCCTCGGACTCGTCACCACCAAACGGGGCGAGCTTGAGACCAAGGACCAGTTGAAGCGACGCATCGACGAAGCGAGTCAGTTCGTTCCGCTCGATCAACTCTGCCTCTCGGGCCAGTGCGGTTTCTCCTCGACGGTGGAGGGCAACAGTCTCACCTTGGACGAGGAGATTGCCAAACTCCGCCTCGTCGTCGAAACTGCCCACGACGTCTGGGGTTGAAGCACCGTTTGCTAGCCCGCGAGATCTGGTAGGGGGTCGCGAGCTAGTCCCGTCTCCGACACCAACGATCTCCGACTGAGTCATTTCGCCAACATTGCTACGTCATATAGTGCGTCAATTGAGTGGATGCAGTTTGCGGGTGCTGTGATACACGCACCCGACGGTGGAAGTAGCGCAAGTTGGATGTTTGAAAGAGTAGTCATAGTGTGAAAACGTGAATCGTTACCTCAAGATTTCGATTGCACTCGTCCTGTCAGGCTTAGTACTTGCAGCTTGCGGTTCATCAAAAGAACATTCCTCAACTGAGCGCGCGCCGGCAGGTGGTTACGGTCTCATCGTTGGCGACGTACGACCTTGTACAGCGAAGCGGTTCGACGCGCAACCAGACGAGCCGCTCATTGTCATTTTGACAAGAAGCAACAAGACCGATGAAACATATAACGTATCGGCCGATTCTGGGACAACTTGGTACCACTTTGACGTGCCAGTCGGGCGCTATACATTGTCGACTACGTGGTGGGGATCAAAGGAATACAGCGTCTTGGTTAGGTTCAGTAAGACGTCCCAGGTCAATTTCGAAGTGTCTTGCGGCGCATTCTCCACCTAAGGGAACCCGTATTTACGCTTTCATGGGCAACGCGACCAAGGTTGAATTCTCCACTCGGAGATTGTCGACGTCGGCTCTCGGAAACTTTTTTCGGGTTACCGTGAGATCATGCTCAGGCACAAGCGTTTGACCAATCTTCTCGGAGCCGTAATCATCGTTGCTGTCTCAACAACGATGATTACGCTCAACATAACCAAAGGTGGAGCGGCGACCACGCACACTTCGATTCCGACGTGCATTCAAGGGCAACTCAGCGTCGCCATCGAAGAGGGTGGCTACCTCCAACCCAACATTCCACAGGGATATACCTTCCTCGTAGCAAATGACACAAACCACGAGTGCTCGCTGGAAGGTTTTCCGTGGTGGATTGTCTTCTCGCATTCCGATGGCAGTATCACGAAGGTCAATATGTTTCACCGCTCGAATTCTCTCTATGCTCAACCACCCATCAAGCGAGTGATCCTTGGAATGCGAGGAGTGGCTTCATTCGGAATCAGCTACACGTATCTGCGTACCCCATCATTCACCACGGACCCGGCCTGCCAGGTGAGCCTCATTGACGTTCGTCTTCCCGCAACCGATGGTCATGAATTCTCGTTCGAGTTTCCTGTGCATATTGATGTCTGCGCCACCAATCGTGAGTTTGACTCAACTCCTGTCGAAGCCAGCGTTATTCCATTGGCATAATCGTTTGGCGTAATCGAAATCGACCACCCAATGAAATCAGAACCTCCAGAGTCGGATGCGAATCCCCCTAACTCCGCCGAAGAGTCAACCCACAAGGGGCCACTTAGCAATCCGCCAGTCGGAGAGTGTGCACGTCGGCTCTCCGATACCGAGGTTCGAGTCCTGTCCGTAGCCATCACAGGCGTGTAATCTTCGACGGTGGCTCCCACGGACCGATCCATTGAGACCGGTATTCAACTTGACCTCCGATTCGCGAATCCTGGTTATAACTGGAAGCGACCTTGGTTGGCAATTGATGGAACTCTCCCCGAGACCGTGAATTGGGGTCAGGAGTCTTTTTCCTTGTCGCCGGGTAAGCACAGAATTGAATGTGGTGTAAAGCTCATTCGCAGTTGGGGCGTCGTCAGTAGTGAGCACGAATTCGATGTCGTTCAAAATAGGTTGACAAATCTTCGATGGTTTGCGCCAATAGTTGCGATCAATCAAGGGAGATGGAGGGAACTCGGTTTCATCTAATTCGAGTTATGTCGAGGTCAACCGCCAATGTAAGGTTGCATTTCTGAGAGTCACGTCGGGTCTCCGACACTAGGAATGACGAACTTATTTCGACGGACCAAACTACGGACAACCTTGGCCAATTGGACCGGGCGGCCTCCAACTGCCGCTGAGGTACCAGTGCCGTGTTCCAGGTCCAACAGGGAATGCCCAGGCTTGGGCGAAGTGAGCACTCTTCACATCGAGCGTCCAATGAGGGATTTTTCCTCGATGTGGGCCTGGCGCCGAATCGTGACGCTGCCAGCCCTGGGACTTGAGGGATCGGGCAATAGCGCCAACGACGAGACTTCGAGTTTCACTATCGTCGAAGTTGATTGAGATCTGATCCGTTGTCCAGCCACTCTTCGATCCGGGCACAACCGAACAACCACCGATCCACGACGCTGCGCTTGATTCGGTGTGGATGTCCGTCGCGCTAGCAGGTACTGCACCTCTAATCGCCGAGACTTCTTCGTAAATCTGACCACCATTAGCGATGGAGTGATTAAACCCAAATGCGATCCATATTCCAAACCCGATCGGCAGAAGAATCAACGAGGCGAGAAGTCGCCTTCTAAACGTCCATCTCATTGTTCCCTGACCGATTTCCTCCGACATGTGGCGAACTCTATATTGCAAGCGGGATCAACGCGGAGAAGGCAGCCTGGTGCCCTCGTCACAGCCAGTGCTTGATTAAATCTGTTGCATCGGGTCCCCGAGGTTCCTATTGGGCCACCAGTGTCTGGTAGTCGATCTGTTGCTTCGGGTCTCCGACACCAAGCAATCACTTTCATTCAATTTGCAGATGTTTGGCCGAGTTAGGAGGCCTCTTCAAGCGTGATGACGTAGATTTTCAGCGGAAAACTAAGCCTGGGATGCGGTCGCTCCTCGACAAATGACATTCCAATCTTCTCCATCACCCGAGCAGACGCAACATTCTCGACCTTGCAGATTGCACTGATACGCTCGAAGCCGAGCTCGTCGAACGCGACGCGCAGGGCCGCCGCGGCCCCTTCAGTTGCGAGTCCCTTCGCCCACTGTCGTTGATCAATGAACCACCCGATTTCAGGATCCGGGAGTAGCGCCGGAAACCAGTCAGGCAAAGCCAGATCGATCCAGCCGATGACGTCGCTGTTGGATTTCAATTCGACGCACCAGACGCCGAACCCCCGCTCAGATCTCACGTCGATGTGCTCTTGGAGCCATCGTTCGCTCTCCGCAAGGCTGTAGACGTGGCCATCGGCCATGTCTCTCATCATCTCCGGGTCCCGCTGCAACCGATGCAGTGCCTCAAGATCACTTTCCTTCGGCGCTCGTAACCTGAGCCTCTCGGTTTCGACCAGATCACTCACGAGTCACGACTCTAGGCGCACCAATCAAGTCTGATCTGCTTCAAGACGCCAGTGCTTTCTAGCAGATCTGTTGCTTCGGGTCTCCGACACCACGGGCTGGATAGAAGCCCTTAGTCCAACCTCATTTGTTAACTACTAGGTTCTGTCTGATGACGATGGGATCAGGGCTTGCGCTGCTAGACGGCTATCCGTTTGAGGTGCGTTACAGCGATGGGTCACTGACACGTGCGCGGGTCTCGGCCGATGTCGCCGCGGACGCCTACGTCTATTTCAGTCATCTGTTTTCAGAAGTCGAACCTGATATCGCCGTCATCGTGGTCAACCAGGTTGACTGGGAGAGTAAGCAGCCATACGGGCTGCCATTCTTCAACGATGACGTTGGTCAGATCCGTCCCGGCATCGTGGTGATGCCAGCTGGAAGTGGAGAATTCTGGATCGCAATGGGACAAGAACTTTCTGAGGCGTCGCCGAGCGAGTACACGACATTGCTTGCGACATACCCCGACGGCGAAGGTGGATTGAATCTCCAGCCATTCTTCGACCTCGTCACGATTCATGAGCTGGCCCACGCATTCGAAGTGCTCGGGGATCTCAGGTTGCCGACCTTCTGGTTAGGCGAGATATTCGCCAACCTCGCTCTCCATGCGTTCGTAGCTACGAAGCAGCCTGAGAGCCTGGAGACTCTTGAAGTGCTCTCCACGGTAGGAGTGCAGAGTCCGAGCCTCGATGCTCGGATTCGTGCCGAGGGTTACAGCACGCTGGAGGATCTCGAAGCCCACTACACGGGTGGTAATGACCCGATGAGTCCGCTGAACTACGTCTGGTACCAGTATCGATGGCAGCGCCTCGCAGCAGAGGTGTTTGACGCCGATGGCGAAGATGGACTGGTCCGCTTATGGGATTTCTTTCACGGAACCAACCACCTCAAATCCGGCGAAGTCACGAGGGCGTCGCTGGCCCCGCTGCTAAGAACCGAGGTGAGCGAGACCCTCGGCCGAGCAGTCCAAGATTGGCGGTAGAGCCTGGCGCGAACTAGCACGTGGAAATCGCATCCGAACTGTGGAGTCGCCAGTGATTGGTGGCAGACCTGTTGCTTCGGGTCTGCGACACCATGTGATGTTGCAGAGTTTCTGGGACTGACGAATCCGCAGGGGCTAGTCGTCCTTCCTCGGTTGGTAGTTCTTCGCCGGGTTGAGGGTGAAGGACTTTTCTGGACGAAAAGCCAATGATTCCATGCATCGTCGTCTCGTGCCTTTGAGTAAGGTGCGCATGTTGGGTCTCGGCGAGTAGGGTCTATCAAAGCGAGCAGGCGGAATTGGTCAGTCTGTCGCACTGAGAATTGAGTATTCGTGGCACAAGGAACAGTAAAGTTTTTTAATGCAGAAAAGGGATTCGGCTTCATCTCGCGTGAGCAGGGTGATGACGTCTTCGTACATTTCTCCAGCATCCAGGGTGACGGCTACAAGAGCCTTGAAGAAGGCCAGCGCGTCGAGTTCGACGCGGTGCCTGGCAAAAAGGGCGAAGAAGCTCAGAACGTCCGCGTGATCTGAGATCATGTGGCTCCTTCGGGAGCCGCGCGCGTAGCGCGAGCGGATCGAGAATGTCCGCCTGCGCCAGCGAAAACAGGTGCAAGGTCGCCGCTCGTCGGAACCTGCGCACACGACAAGTAGGTAAGACCGTCAGTTCGTGTTCCACGGACATGGTTGGTTCGCCGAGTCGCCCGGTCCCGGGCTTCTCCTCGCATAAAACGCACCAGGAGTGGCCGTTGTCGGCAACGGTGATTGTCGAGCCAGCGTGTTCCATTATTCCAATGGATCAAGCCGCCATTGGCGACGACGGTCTTGTTAGCCCGGTCGGAACTCAGAAACTATTAATTACAGCGGTGATAGAGCGAAGTCGTAATCGCTGGTGCTTTCGGCGTTTCACCAGCAGCTTCGGCCATGGACGTTATTGTATGACTGACTTGGAACGGCGCCTCGACTAGCCAGACGCCTATGTAGAGAGGGCTGGACTCGGATGCGCTTAGTTGACTCGATTGAACAGCGTGGGGCCAATCATTGGCGCGAGAGGTACCCGGAGCGCGCCACCTACGGTGACGAGGTCGCCAATCAGTACGGCGTGGCTCGGATCTGGCGTCGAATCTCCGGATGGGTCTACGTCGTCGCTCTCGTCCTTCTGCTTGCGCCAGTTGGTCACGCGCTTCACTATGTCGGCACGCTCTTACTCGTATTTGGAATTGCTCCGCTCGTATGCTGGTTCGCAGAGCGAATGAAATTCCGTAAGTCCGTCAAGCTCCTCATCAAGTAACTCGCAGAAGTAGGCCGAGTAGCAGCCCCGTCAGGTTCTCCCCAATGTCTGGTGGCGGACCTGTTGTTTTGGGTCTCGGACACCAACAATTTGCAAGTGCTCGACTGCCTGTCGATGCAGCGTCTCGAGTGTGTCGATCTTGTGAATGCACTTTGCGGGTGTCGTGATATACGCACCCGTCTAACGGCCTGAGGGCCGCGGTCTATCCTTCACCAAATGAGCAACTCGGAGGCGACGCCAACTGATCACTCAGTGCACTTCTTGAACGGCTGAGTCCGGGGTCGAACTGGGCAAATTTCCTCCGCATCGGTGCCGCCGAAAGTTGGTGTCCTATTCAGTGGGGATCTTTTGTGAATTCCTTCACGATTCCCAGTTCTCTGTTGGCGGACAATCGATAGTCGATTTTGGTGACGATTGTGATTCCAGACGCACCCTTTAGGTTGGAACTGACGGGCACGAAGTGGTGTCCAAAGGGAGTGACGACATGGAAATCATCCGTAACCCCGATGGGAGCCTGGTGGTACCAATTCCAGAGGTGCGACATCACGACAGTGACGACGCAGTCGACGCTCCGACCGGTGACAGTGTTGACGTGGTCGCTGAAGCGACGACTCGGTTGTTGCATCCCGGTGAAGGAGGATATAGCGAGGCTCTTGCCGAATGGGATCTTCAACAAAATCCCGATCGCGCCCCCGCGGTCTCGACGGCGAGTGGGCGAGAAGAAGCGATGAACGTAGTACACACCCTGGCCGAGTCGCCCGACCATGACGTCGCCGGTGCGCTCAAAGACGTCAACGACTCCGAAGCGAGCGGCGAGGCGTTGCGACACGTGCTGATTGGGGGCACTCACTCGGTCGAGGCCTTCTCTGAAGAAGTGGCGGAAGCCGAAGGTGGCGAACCACTCCCGGCCCACAAGATGACCAAGATCATTGGCGAAGTCTTAGCTGAGCTGGACAAGTGATCGGCCCGTCCTCGCGCTTGTGACCGGCGTCAGTCGGCTCCAAGGCATCGGCTACGCAGTCGCGCAGCAACTGGCGAAAGACGGCTTCGAAGTCGCGACTTGTCATTGGGGCTCTTATGACGGGAGACTGCTCGCTGACGAAACGGGTGACCACCTCGCCCAGATAACGAGAGAACTTGGAGCGACGTGGGCTGCCATTGGAGCGTCCATGGGGATGACTCGCCAGTCGGCGTGGGAGCAATTCTCTGGTCAGGAATAATTTGATCATGCTCAGTGGGCGCCCAGTGTAGAGCGGGTCGCGATTATCAGTGATACTGGGTTTATGGCTGATCGAAATGTCTTAGGCGGGGAGCTGGAGTCCTGTGGCTCTGACCCCGTCACGGGGTTCTACCGAGATGGTTGTTGTATAACGGGGCCCGAGGATCGTGGAAGCCACACTATTTGCGCGGTCGTCACTGGCGAATTTCTTGACCACCAGAAGAGAATCGGCAACGATCTGACCACGCCGATGCCGCACTACGGGTTTCCTGGCCTGGTTCCTGGTGATCGGTGGTGCGTCACCGCTGCAAATTGGCTGCGTTCCCATCATGATGGAGCGGCCGCCTACGTGGTTCTCGCTTCTACCCACGAACGCGCCCTCGACATCGTTCCCCTGGAGGCTTTGCGCGAGCACGCGGTCGATGTTCCGGCGGGACCGGGAGATCTCGAGGCCTAGTTAGTGGCCCTTCACGTCTTCTCGTTCGGGCGGGTTCTTTGACACGTACGGCGGAATGTCCGGATGGTGTTCGATGATGTGGTCGAGTTTTGCGTGCAGTTCGGCGGTTTCTGCTCGGAGATGACGCTTAACGAACCTCTCGACCGCTTTGCGAAAGGGGGGATAGAAAATTGTCGAGGCGATCGCCGCGATTATTACCCAAATAAGAGTTGCCACCACGTCGCCCGGAATGCCCCCGGGTCCGCTCGCTGGCCAGAACCAGCGCTCGAAGAACGAGGAGGCAATCATGCCTGCTCTCTGTTCAGATGTTCGTGCATCGCGGGGTGCTTCAACGCATGCTCTTGTTTAAGCGCTTCGTGGTCATCTTTGTTCGTATGTTTGTGGCACGTTTCATAGTGTGTCCCTTCGACTTTTCCAAGTCCGCCCTTGAGCGCGGGTCGCCAGCAGCTCTGACACTTGTGACGGTGGTACAGCCCGACAATGCTGAGGAAGATGGCACCCTCGGCAAAGTCAGCACCGATTCCGCTCCAGAACGCGTACCACTTACCTGACTCGTTAGCGATGCCAGTGACTTGCAGTATCCAGTGCCAGAACGCAAACAAAATGGTCCCCAGACCGTAAGAGAAAGTATTAGTCCGAAGGATTGTACCTGTGGGCTTGCGGCCAATGCGGCATGCTAATTCCAGATATCTGTACCACAAAAATGTTGGCGGCCAACGTGGGGCGGGTTTTGTGATTGTTATACGGAGCGATCAACGCGGCGCCACAAGTTGTCAGCACGCCCTCTTCATGTTGCACTGGCTTAATCGATCTGCGGAGAGTTTTCTGCGAGGCAAGTTGAACTCACCGGACATCCCGCTACCCGAAGTCGGTTCCGATCGACGTCTCCGATGGAATTTGGCGAAACTTTACGACGCGATGAACGTGCAGCGTATTGATCAGGGACTCACCTGGTCGACTCTGGCCACGACGTTGCTCTGCACGCCGTCGCAGTTGAGAGGCCTTCGTACGGCCAAATTCGCGACGGGAGTGACGCTGGCGATGCGGATTGTTCAGTGGTTCAGTCGACCCGCCGCCGATTTCGTGTACGCCGCGAAGTGGTAGAGGTCGTGCGTCCGCTGGTGGTGGGTTAGGAGGCGTAGCAACCCGTCGGCGGTGTGCTCGTGCCCTGTGTGCCGTGCGAGGCCACCCCTCGTTTTGGAATTACGTTGAGCGTGACACCGTTCCACGTGATGACGTAATTAGGGAGCATCGGTCGGCCACGATTCAAGAAGAGCACCACCAGTTGCGGACGATGTCGCCCAGGCTGTACCCGCTGGGGGTGCGGAAGTCTCGAGCGTCTTGTAGGTCGCGAGTGCCGCGCTCACCGTCGCAAAGTTACCGAGACAGGACGCCACCGCCGCTTCGTTCGCCTCAGTCCCGATACTTTTAACGCTCGTCGTGGTCGTGGTGCCTGCGGCGGACCCTCCGGTGGACTTGGGCGAACTCGGGCCGTTCGAGATGGCGATCGTCACAATGACTCCGAGGATGACGACCACGACGAGCGTTGACAACATGCCGACACCCTTCTCCGAGTCGAAGCGTCGAGAACTGCGTAACGCGTGTGCTTGCCGGTGGGTTATCTCTCGCATCTCCGCTGCCTGCCTGAATTGATGTTAGGACCATGTCGGCGAAAATCGTGGTTTTTCAACCCACATTGCGTTAGCGAGGAGAAGAAGAAACGCGTTCGAGCAAACTACGCGCCACCGCGAGGACGGTTTCATGATCGTGAGTGACTACGAATGAGAAGCGCCTGTGCGACTCTGCGACGTCGTCACCGAGATCTCTCGCAATCAGAGCACCGAGGTAGTGAGTTCCCACAACAGCGACGGCCCATTCACCTCGCAGCGGGTCGGCTGGTGAAATCGCGATTCCGCGTACTCCTGAGGCTGGATCGTGCTCGAGCCCGACACCGAGGGCCGCGACAAGAGGACAACGATTCGCGAGTTCGACATAGCGCCGGGCCGTGGCAGGAGTAAAGTGTGCGGCCTCCTGAAACGCACTAATGATCACGGGAGGATTGGGGAGGTTGAGTCCTTGACTCTCCAGGTGATGCGAGATGCCAAGAAGAAGTCCCTTTTCACCGATCCGGGACCTCGACTCATTGATACTGGCGAAGGGCGTCGAGACCGACGGCGCCTCACTTGTCTGCTGGAATAGGTCTCGAGAAGGCGACGGGTAGTCACTGAGTGGCCCGGGTCGGGCGAAATACCACCCTTGTCCGAATGTTGCACCGAGTGCCAGAGCCTGGCGGAGATGGGCCTCGCTTTCAATTCCTTCGGCGAGAACCTGTGCGCCGGTGCGTTCGGCGTACGCCGCGACTGCGGTCAATATGGCCGCTTGGGCCACGTCGGGCCAACCTTGTACGAGAGAAATATCGAGTTTGATGACGGCTGGAGCGACGAACGGCAGCAAAGCCAGGGACTCCGGGACAGCCCCGACGTCATCGAGCGCGATGACGCAGCCACCTGCGCGTAGTTCGCGCACCGCGTGAAGGAGTTCCGCTGGGCGCGTCGTGAGCGCGCGCTCGGTAATTTCGGCCACGATGTTGAGTTTCCCCCGTGCGCGCTCCAGTAGCTTCTCTGCGGTGTCAAAGGCAAGCGCCGAGGGTTCGATATTGACGAACAATTGAAAGTGTTTGGGCAGTCCGTGCCCTAGAGCGTCGTCGATCGCGGCGTTACGACACGCCAAATCGAGCTCGTCCAGTCGTCCGAGAGAGGCCGCGAGAGCAAAGGCACCTTCGGGATTGACATCGAGGTCGGGCCATCGGGCGAGCGCTTCAACCGCGACAATCTGTCTGGTAGCCAGGTCGACGATCGGTTGATATGCGGGGCGAAGATTTCGGCGCTCGAGCAACTGTGCGAAGGTGTCGATCCCGACGTCGCTCACGAGCGACTTGTCAATGAGGGCGAGCGTTTTACACGCATTGGGCTAAGGGTAACCGTCAAAGTACGAGCGCGAGGTTCATTCGTCAAGCACGAAGTGACGGCATCACCCCCTTCTCACTCAATGCCTTCGTTACTCGCTCGTTGACGTGTTCAGGAGCGCACGCTCGAAATCCTCGAGAAGGTCATCCGTGGTCTCGATGCCAACCGAGAGTCGAATCAGTGCGTCGTCCGTGTCGCCTAGTTGCTGGTCGCGATATGTGGACTGGTTGCTCCACATTGCCGAAGGGCGCGTGGCGATGGAGTGTACCGAGCCCAAACTCGCTGCACGCGTTGTCAATCGCAGGGTGTCGAGAAGTCTTTCCGCCCTGGCCGCGCCACCGGATGGTGAAAAAGATAAGAGGCCACTGAATCCGCTCATCTGCTCGCGGGCCAACGCACTCTGAGGGTGAGTGGCGAGCCCAGGATAGAAAACGCGGTCGACTTCGTCATGGCGCGACAACATGGTCGCGAGAGCCATGGCGTTGTCGTTATGACGCTGCATGCGCACATCGAGCGTACGAAGGCCGCGCAAGAGCAGCCACGCGTCGAAGGGACCGAGAACCGAACCCACGGCGAGGTGCGTGCGCCAGATTCGCTCCACGAGATCCCTCGATCCTGCAATGACCCCTGCCGACACGTCGGAGTGGCCACTGAGATATTTGGTGGCGCTATGCCACACAATGTCCGCTCCGAGTGAATACGGTCTCTGGTTAACGGGTGTGGCGACGGTGTTATCAACCGCGACGAGGGCGCCACGTTCATGGGCCAATTGCGCGCAGCGTCGAATATCGGTGAGATCGAGCAGAGGATTACTCGGCGACTCCAGCAATACCAGTCGTGTCGTCGGGCGCATCGCAGCCGACAGGCTGTCGGGATCAACTTGGTCGAACAGGCTCGCGGTGACCCCGAATTTTTCCAGAAGACCGGTGATGAAGCTTGTCGTGCCCGGATACGTAGTGCGCTGGAGAACAACGTGATCGCCTTGGGCGAGCAGACTGAGTGCCATCGTGGAGAGCGCGCCCATACCGCTCGCGGTCACTATGGCGTGTTCGGTGCCTTCGAGTTGAGCAACTAACTCGCCAACTTGGGAGTGGTTCGGATTGCCGTAACGAGTGTAAAACGCGTCTGTGAACTCTCGGTTCGCGGCGTCGAGAAACTCTTCGTTCGATGGCGCAGCGAACGTCGTCGCCTGGTAGATCGGCGCGACGACGGCGCCGCCGCGCGACGCGTGATCACCGTGGACCGCAATCGTGCCGGGACGATCGCTGTTCGTGTCGCTCATGAATCGAGTCTTGACGATTGATGAGCGACGGTCAAATCTCCACGAAAAGTCGACGAAGATTTCGATTCGAGCATTGGTCCGATACGCGACAGTGCGCGACGTCGTGGATTGGCAAACGCGTTCGAAGAGTTGAAGCCAGTTTGCTTTTCGTAACCCCGCGACGGTTCATGGACGAAAATCTCGACGGCGAGCGACCGATCCGCGTCCACCACAGAGGGGGAGCCAACTCTTCTATTTTTTGGCGCCCACGTCACAGTGCCATCACGATAGTTAACTAAACCACTAAGACTTGTAGGATAATCGGAGCAAGACTCCGCGTCAGAGTGACGTGGCGATGATTCGAAGGAGTTCGCAATGGGCGAATGGGGTTTTGAAACACGTCAGATTCACGCGGGAACGACACCCGACACAGCAACGGGCGCGCGCGCGATTCCGATCTATCAGACCACGAGTTACGTCTTTCGTGACACCGCCCACGCCGCGGCGCTCTTCGGTCTTGCCGAGATGGGCAATATCTACACGAGAATCATGAATCCCACACAAAATGCCTTCGAAGAGCGCATGGCGTCCCTCGAAGGAGGAGTCGCGGCTCTCGCAGTGTCATCAGGGTCGTCGGCCGAGACGATTGCGCTCTTGAACTTAGCGGAGAACGGGGGACACGTCGTGTCGTCCGCGTCGCTCTACGGGGGAACGTACAACCTCTTCCACTACACGCTGCCCAAACTCGGCATCGAGACCACCTTCGTGGAGAATCCCGACGACCTGGGCGAGTGGGCGGCCGCGATTCGCCCGAATACCAAAGCGTTCTTTGGCGAGACTCTCGGCAACCCCAAAGGAGACGTCTTCAATTTTGAGGGAGTGTCGAAAGTCGCTCACGATCATGGGATTCCTCTCGTTATCGACAACACGCTCGCCACCCCGTTTCTCTGTCGTCCGTTGGAGCACGGGGCCGACATCGTCGTGCACTCCGCCACCAAGTTCATCGGTGGTCACGGCACATCCATTGGTGGCGTCATCGTGGATGGTGGACACTTCAACTACGAAGCGAGCGGTCGTTTCCCAGGATTCACAACGCCCGATCCCAGTTACCACGGACTCATCTTCGCGGAACTGCCGGAGCCCCTCTTTCCAGCCCGTTACGTGCTGAAGGCCCGTCTCCAGTACCTTCGCGACATTGGCGCATGCATTGCACCGTTCAACTCGTTCCTCTTTCTCCAGGGTCTCGAGACGCTGAGCCTACGCATGGAGCGCCACGTGGAGAACGCCGCCCGTGTCGCGAGTTGGCTCGAAGCGCGCAGTGACGTGAAGTGGGTCAACTACCCGGGTCTTGACTCGAGTCCCTGGCACGGTCTCCAAGAGCGGTACCTGCCAAAGGGCGCCGGCGCGGTGCTGGCGTTCGGCATCGACGGGGGAGCCGACGCGGGTCGCGCCTTCATTGAGGGACTCGAGCTGTTTAGTCATCTCGCTAACGTCGGCGATGCGAAGAGCCTCGCGATTCACCCGGCCTCGACGACGCACTCCCAGCTCACGGATGACGAGCAACTGACGACCGGCGTACGCGCCGACCTCGTTCGTCTCTCCATCGGCATCGAGTCGATCGACGACATTCTCGCCGACCTTGAAGGTGGTTTCGCCGCCGTTAAGGAAGCGTGACGACGCCTGGCGACTACTGGCGCCTCGGCGACGATCCCGGGTCGCGTCGGTTCGTCACCCTCGCCGGTCCGGGCGGTAACGGCTTCGGGTTCGAAGGGGGCGGCCACCTCAACGAGGTCATTGTCGCCTACGAGACGTGGGGGACCTTCAACGCCGATCGCTCGAACGCGGTTCTGATTGAGCACGCGCTGACGGGAGATTCGCACGCCCTAGGCGACGCGGGTCTGGGCCATCCGACGCCGGGGTGGTGGAACGGACTGATCGGACCGGGACTTGGCGTCGACACGAACGAGTGGTACGTCGTCTGCGCCAACGTTCTGGGCGGATCCCAGGGAACAACGGGGCCCTCGTCGATTGATCGCGACGGGCGCCCGTACGGTTCGCGCTTTCCGGTGATCACCGTGCGCGACCAAGTCAGTGTCGAAGTCGGTCTCGCGGATTTTCTAGAGATCGCCGCATGGCACAGCGTGGTCGGTGGATCGATGGGCGGCATGCGCGCCCTCGAGTGGGTGGTGGGTTATCCCGAGCGCGTGGCGCGCAGCGTCGTGCTCGCGGTCGGGGCGGCGTCGACGCCCGACGAGATCGCCCACAGCGCCCTCCAGGTACGCGCCATCAAAGCCGATCCGGCGTTTCACGGTGGCGACTACTACGACACCGGAGAGTCGCCGAGTTCAGGTCTCGCGATCGCGCGTGGCCTCGGCCAGATCACCTATCGCACCTCCCACGAGTTCGACGTCCGCTTTGGTCGCTCGGCGCAGAATGACGGTGACGTCTTGCGTGACGACATCTACGCGATCGAGTCGTACCTCGGATACCACGGAGAGAAGTTGGCCCAACGCTTCGACGCCAACAGCTACGTCGTGTTGAGTGAGGCGATGAATCATCACGACGTCGGTCGTGGACGTGGCGGCGTCGCTGCAGCACTCGGAACGGTGCGCGGTCCCGTGACGGTGATCGGGATTGACTCCGATCGTTTGTATCCGCTGCGCCTTCAGCGCCAACTCGTCGAGCTCACCCCGAGCGCCACGCCCCTGTCGGTGATCACCTCGAGCGTTGGTCACGACGGATTCCTGCTGGAAGTGGATCAGATTGGGAAAATCGTGAAGGGCGCTCTCGACGATTGAGGTGTCGCCATCAGGGACCTTCATCGAACTAGGTTTCCTCTATGCGCCCACGTGTCCCGATCATCCTCGCCCTCACTCTCGCCACTGCGTCGAGCGTCTTTGTGACGCTGGGGGCTCAGGCCGATTCGACGACGACCACGACGGTCGTCGCGTCAACGTCAACGACGACGACCGCGCCCACCACCACGACCACCTCGCCGCCGCGATCAGTCGCACCACTGACCGGACTTCCGTACCCGAAGCGAGAGTTGAAGAATCATTCGGCTCTGACCATCAAGATCGACAACACCCCCGAAGCACTGCCGCAGTTCGGTGTTCAAGACGCGGACGTTGTCTACGAGGAGATTGTTGAAGGCGGCATCACGCGACTCGCCGCCATCTTCAACTCCCACGTTCCCTCCGTCGTGGGCCCCGTGCGTTCCGTTCGGCGCACGGACCGAGAGATCGTCTTTCCCATCGGGGGAGTCTTCGCCTTCTCCGGGGGAGCGGAGTACGCCGTGCGCAGCATCGAAACTGCTCCAGTGAAGCTCTACGATCAGTCCAACGCTGGGGCCGCCATGTACCGCGACCCCGATCGCGCGCCGCCGCACAATCTGCTCGCGAACGCGGTCTTGCTCATGGAGAAGGACGGCAAACCACGGCCACCACCCCCGCTTTTTACGTATCGGACGCCCTCGGAGACGTTCAACGGTCCCAAGGTCAAGTCCTTCGTGGTCGGGTTCGAGAGCGGCTACGCGGTGACGTACACCTGGGATACGGCGACGAAATCGTGGGGCCGGTCGCTCTTCGGCGCGCCTGATGTCACGGCCAATGGCGTGAGACTCTCGCCGAAAAACGTCATCGTGATGACGGTGAACTATGTCGGGGGCGTGGGAGTGATCGACTCCTACGCGCAGCTCATCGGATCGGGGCCGGTGGCGGTCTTCAGCCACGGTCGCGTGGAGCGCGGCACGTGGTCGAGGAGCAATCTGCGCCATCGGGCCATCTACAAGAACGCACAGGGCAAGATCATCAACCTGACGCCGGGCCAGACCTTCGTCGAACTTATGGCGGTCGGAGAGAACGTGGCCGTCGCCTCGGGCTGACTCAGCAGCGATCGCGCAGTATGGCGAGGGCCGGTCGGCGCCGTCGAAGAAACCGGACCAGTCGAGCGTCTCGAAACGAACGGGACCATGAACGCGGTGTCCTCGAATAGACCCAGCGCGCGATCAGCCCCGCGCCGAGTCCCGCGCACAACGCCACCGTGTGTTCGACCCCGTCCACGCCGGGAGCGATCAGCGCCGCAATGAATAGTCCGAGACTCAAGAGGATCACTGAGCGATTCATGCGCATCGCGACGAGAAGACAGGCGCCGACGGCCGTCGTGGCACCGGAGGGACCGGTATCGAGAAGTTTCGCGAACGCGGGAGCGAGACCAAAAATATGGGCGTGTGCAGTATCGAGCAGGAAGCGCGCTACGAGAGTTGAGCCCACGTGACCCGCCGCCGCCACGAGAAGCGTCATGCTTCGTCCGAGAATCAGTTCACCGAGTGCAATGACGACGACCAGCTGCAAGATCGCTCCCCAGAGCGGCAGGTACGCCGTGGGCATGAACAACGACATCGGTAGACGAATGAGTTCCGTCGTCAACGGCAACGCGGCGTAGACGTCACCCCAGCGCCACAGTTCTGTGTGCACGGCGTGAACGTGGAGCAACACCGACACCGCGACGCAGGCGAGTGCGAGAGAGACGCCGAGCCACGGTCTCGTGCCGTTCGCCCATCCCACCCGCGTCGCAAGCCCGAGTCTCGCGAACTCCGCTCGTAGGCCGGTGCCGTGTGCGGCCTCGACAAGTGGCGTGGAATCGATGTCGGCCTGGCTCACGGGCGTCTCCGCGACGCATCGACATCACACGACATAGCCAAACCGTACCCCAGAGAACTTCGAACGTGACCCTTGATGCGGGTTAAGCCCTAGGGGACTGGAATGACGAGTGCGTGGTGCAGACCGAAAGGTCAGTGGGTACCGAGCATGGCGCGAATTGATTCGCGCAGTGAGTCCATCGTCGCAATGACGGCGGTCGGTTCGTAGCCGCAGTGCGCCATGCAGTTGGCGCAGCGCTCGTCGCGTCCACGACCGTAGGCGGACCAGTCGGTGGTCTCCACGAGTTCTTTGTAGCTGGTGGCGTAGCCGTCGGACATGAGATAACACGGACGCTGCCAACCAAAGACCGAGTAGCTCGGAATGCCCCACGCGGTGCACTGGAAGTCCTGCTTGCCTTCGAGGAAGTCGAGGAAGAGCGGAGAGTGGTTGAGACGCCAGCGCTTGCGGTGCCCGTCGGCGAAGGCCTCTTTGAAAAGTTCGCGAGTCTGCTCGACGCCCAGGAAGTTGTCCTGGTCGGGGGCCTTCTCGTACGCGAAGGCCGGCGAGATCATCATGGCGTCCACCTTGATGTCGTCGTTCAAGAAGTCGAGAACGTCGCGCACGGTCTTTGGTTGGTCGGTGCTGAAGAAGGTGGAGTTTGTGCAGACGCGAAAGCCCTTGGCCTTCGCGGCCTTGATCGCCGACACCGCTTCGTCGAAGACGCCGTAACGGTTGACGGCGAGGTCGTGACGCTCCTGCAGACCGTCCATGTGAATGACCCACGAGAAGTAGCGCGAGGGCGTGAACTTGTCGAGGCGGCGCTCTAAGAGCACCGCGTTGGTGCAGAGGTAGACGTAAATCTTGCGCTTGATGAGCTCGGCGACGATCTCAGCCATCTGGGGGTGGAGCAACGGCTCACCACCGGCGATCGACACCATTGGGGTGCCGCTTTCCTTCACCGCGTTGAGAACGTCTTCGACGGAGAGGCGCTTACGAAGAATTTCGGTGGGGTATTGAATCTTTCCGCAGCCCGGGCAGGCCAGGTTGCACGCGAAGAGAGGTTCGATCTCAACAATGAAGGGGTAGTACTTGGTCCGCTTGAGGCGGTGCTTCAAGAGATAGCTACCGATTCGCAGATTTTGGCGGAGGGGAACGGCCATCAACGTATCCTAGTCGGAAGGGCGAAGTGTACGGTCTCTTGCACGATGCGCTCCTCACTCAAATGCACCGGCCCGAGCGAGGCCAGCGAACTCACGACGCCGTGCACGAGAACATCGGGCACCGACGCTCCGGCCGTCACGCCAATGCTCCTCGCACCTGAGAGCCAACTCAGTTCTAACTGGCTCGCGTCCTCGATAAGTTCGGCCCGACAACCCTCACGCTGCGCCACCTCGACGAGGCGCGCGGTGTTGGACGAGTTGGACGAACCAACGACCAGCATGAGGTCGCAGCGGTGCGCGATCGAACGAACGGCGTCTTGGCGATTCTGGGTGGCGTAACAGATGTCGGTCGTGCTCGGCCCGGTGACGTTGGAGAATCGCGCTCGCAGCGCCTCGATGACTTCGGCCGTTTCATCCGTCGCGAGTGTCGTCTGCGTGAGATACGCCACCGGTCGCTCGTCAAGTTCGAGTTGCGCAACCTCGGCGACGTTCGCTACGAGTGTGATGTGCTCCGGCGCCTCGCCGAGAGTGCCCTCAATCTCTTCGTGGTCGCCGTGTCCGATCAACACCACGTTGAAGTCCTGCGCCGCGTAACGCCTGGCTTCAGTGTGAACTTTCGCCACGAGGGGACAGGTGGCGTCGATAATCGTGAGGCTCTCGCGCTCGGCTCCCTGTCGTCGAATTTCTGGCGACACGCCGTGAGCCGCGAGAATGACCACCGAGCCGTCAGGAACCTCGTTGAGTTCTTCCACGAAGATTGCTCCCTCGCGTTCGAGACCACGAACGACTTGCAGGTTATGAACGATCTGTCGACGGACGTAGACCGGTGCGCCGAACTGAGCGAGCGCTCGCTCGACCGTGTCAATGGCACGTTCAACACCCGCGCAGAACGAACGCGGCGACGCGAGAATGACTTCGTGTTCACCACACGCTTTCGCCCAACGCTCCAGCGGGGCGCGAGCCTGAGAGAGCGCGCTCAGAGCGCGGAGTCCTCCACGCACCGGACCGCGCGAACTGGTGTCGGAAATGGCGCGCACGACGGCGAGCGGGTTATTGGGCAGATAGTCCATGACCCAGGAGGACTCCATATCCACGGCTAACGCGCCCGTTTCGGCGAGCGAGGCGCGTCCTGCGGCCGAGACGTAGGTCGGCGACGTGACGAGTGGTCCATGGTGGACGGAGAACCGAGCTCGTCGAAACTCGCGGCTCAAGAGCGACGATCCGGGGAGATTGCGCGAGGTCGTCGACTCGGTGCTGCGTAGTTCGCTGGCAATGATGATGTCGCCGGGGGTCAACTCGGGCGCGAGTCCTCCCGCGACGCCCACCAGGGCGACGGCAGTGTGCTCATCGAGTCGGGCGGCCAACTTCGCGCCCGCGCGCTGGGCTCGATCGCGACCGGCGCCGATGATCGTGTCCGCACCGCCAAAGGCGAAGGACTCGATGCGAAGAGGCGTGAGGACTTCGAGCTCAGCCGTTGTAGTTCCCCCTCGTTACGTAGCGACCGAGCGCCATGAGCGGGAAGACCTGACGGTAGAGGTGATAGTTGATGTAGAAGTCGCCGGGAAATCCCGTGCCGGTGAACCAGGGCTCGTCCCAGGTCCCGTCATCGCGTTGGGTTTCGACGAGATAGGCCACGCCGCGGTCGAGCGACGCCGAACTCTCTCCGACACTGAGCAGTCCCAGCAGCGCCCAGCCGGTCTGACTCGCCGTCGAAGGGCCACGTCCGCGGTACGCGGGCTCGCGGTACGACCGCAAGTCTTCGCCCCATCCGCCGTCAGAGTTCTGGTGAACCTCAAGCCATGCCACGGCCCGGCGAAGCGCAGGGTGATTGTGCGAGAGGCCGGCGGCCACGAGACCCGGCATGACGGCCCCGGTCCCGTACACGTAGTTCGCGCCCCAGCGTCCAAACCACGAGCCGTCTTCCTCTTGGGCGCGGAGCAGCCACGTGATGCCGCGCTCAACGGCCGCGCGGGTATCGGCGCGCGAACCGAGCACTTCGAGCACGTGCGCCGTGACGTCGGCACTCGAGGGGTCGATCAGTTCGCCGAAGTCGCAGTAGGGCAGTTCGCGACAGAGCGTCTGCACGTTGTCGACGTCAAAGGCCGCCCAGCCCCCGTCGCGCGACTGCATCCCGAGCATCCAGGCGAGTCCGCGTCGGTCGGCGCCTTGCACCGGTTCGGCGGTTCGCCCGAGAGCCAACAAAACTTCCGCGGCGTCGTCGATGTCGGGATAGGTGTCGTTATGAAACTCAAAGGCCCAGCCACTGGGTTCGAGATCCGGACGGCGGAGTGACCAGTCTCCGCGTACCGTGATTTCTTCACTCAGCAAGAAGCGCGCGGCGGAGCGAAGGACGGGGTCTTCCGGTGACAGGCCCGCATCGGCGAGGGCGGTGACGGCGAGGGCCGTGTCCCACACGGGCGACTGACAGGCCTCGAGCCGTCGACCGGCGTCATCTTCGATGGTGAATCCGTCGAGCCCCGAGATGCCCGCGCGCATGACCGGGTGGTCGAGCCCGTAACCGCGCAGGCGAAGTGCGATGAGTGAATAGACCCACGGCGGCTGGATGCCGCCCCAGGATCCGTCGGCCTCTTGTCGTTGCAGGATCCATCTTTCGGCGCGACGTAAGGCGGCGTTGCGAAGAATCTTGATCGGACGACGTTCGTACACGTGCAGTACGCGATCGACGGCGAGGAAGCGCCCCGCCCACGTGCGAAGCGACTCGCGCGGTCGCGATGATCCCTTCTTCAGTTCATCGACGCGAAAACTCAACTGGTGCGTGGGACGATAGGTGCTGACAATCGTGAGAGCGACGACGGTCTGGCGCGCCCAGCAGGCGTAGTCGTAGATGTTGAGCGGGACGCGCCGTGGCAAGAAGACGAGTTCGGGTGGAATGACCGGCAGCTCAGCCCAGGGCCAGAGGTCAAACATGGCGAGCCAGATTCGCGTGAAGGTGCGGCTGCTCTCGATGCCGCCGGCGCTAATTATGTAGCGCTTCGCGCGCAACAGGTGCTCGTCGTCCGGCGAGTCACCGGCCAGACGAAGCGCCACGTAGGCCTCAATCGTCGTCGAAAGTTCCGGGGGACCACCAAAGAAANNCCTCCGTGGAAGTTCGCCCACGTGCCGTCCTCGCGCTGGCGCGAACGGATCCACTTCGCGGACCCGTCAGTCTGCTCTTGAGTGCGAATACCGAGAAACTCGCGCAACAAGAGATCTTCCGCGTCCATGGTGACGTTGGTCTCGAGTTCGCCCTTCCACCAGCCATCTTCGCTCTGCAGGGCCACAAGCGCGTCGACTGCGTTCTTCAGGGAGTTCTTGACGTCACGATCAAAAGACGGCGATGGTGCATTGACGCGGTTGGCTCCGAGATCGTCGAATGGCCCGTGCTGATCGAGCTCGCTCACTGGTCTCTCTCAATCACGTAGCGCGCAATGATTGCCAATTGGGCGCGTGGTTCGCTTGCGAGCGGCGTTCGCTCGAGTGCGTCCAGGGCCATGGCGAGCTCGCGCTCCGCGAGTTCCATGGTCTCGTAACGCGCCCCACACTCGTCGAGCATCACCATGGCTTCAGCGACGTCGGCATCGCTCAGTTCGCCTTCGACGTCTCCCGTGAAGATGTCAAAGCCTTTCGAGTTGGCAATCGAGATCGGCAGCGTTTTTTTGCGCAGGCGCAAGTCGTTGCCAACCGGTTTGCCGGTGACCGACGGTTCACCCCAGACGCCGAGCATGTCGTCGATTGCTTGGAAGGCGACACCGAGATGACTGCCGTAGTCCGCCAGTGCGTCGACGACGGCGGCGTCGGCGTCGGCGAGCACCGCACCGATCGACGCGGCGCACGACAAGAGCGCCCCCGTTTTGCCGGCCTCCATGCTCAGGCACTCCTCGACGGTCAACGAAAGCTTGTGTTCGGAGGCGATGTCTTGGGCCTGGCCAATGATCATGGCCTGCGTGGCGTCGGCCAGGCGGTGCGCGGCGGCGACCCGTTCGGCGCTCGGCACTTCGAGCAGCAGTTGGAAGGCGAGGGTCGATAACGCATCGCCCGCAATTAATGCGGGTCCTACGCCAAACTTTGCCCACACGGTCGGGTGGTGGCGTCGTTCGAGGTCGCCGTCGATGATGTCGTCGTGGATGAGTGAGAAGTTGTGTACGAGTTCGATGGCGAGTGCGCCGACGAGACCGGTCTCTTGGTCCCCACCCGCGGCGCTCGCGGACAACAACGCCAGACAGGCTCGGACGTACTTGCCTCCGACGAGGAGGTGGTGCTCGATCACGGGACTCAGTTCAGCGCTCAGTCGTTGGGTGGCGGCCTCAAGAGCGGGCGATACCAGTGATTTCGCTCGCGTCAGTATCTCGAGGGCGGTCATTTCATTCTCTTCGCGCGAGAGTGAGTTGTCCAAAGTCACGATTTCACACTCTCGCGGTTCAAGGGTCCCTTGCTACTTGATCCTGAAAAAAGACTCAGGACCTGCGACGCTGCTTGGCATCCACTGCGCACGGCGCCTTCCATCGTGGCCGGCCATCCCGTGTCGCACCAGGCGCCGGCCACAAAGACTCCCGGCTCTGGGTTTGTAATCGAGGTACGTAGCGATTCGACGCCCGGGCCGGCACGAAAGGTTGCCGCGGCCTCGCGCGTTACGACGGCACTCAGCACCTGCGCCTCGCGAGCGAGAGGGAATACGTCGCCGAGGGCCCCCAGAAAGAGCGGAAGTAGTTCGCTCGAACCCGTCGCAATGTAGGCGTCGGCGGCCGACAGCGAGATGACCAGGCACTGACCGTCGTGAGCGCCCGAGGCATCACTGCGGTCGAAAACGAACTCGATGGGCGAGTCGACGCACGCAGCCATGACGAGATCCGTTACCTTTCGATCGAAAACGAACTGTATGTTAACGATTGGCGATGTACCCAATTCGGTGGCGACATCTGGCCCTACGACTCCGAGGGTCCCCGCCACCCGGGCGGACGTTGCCACAATGACGGCGTCGGCACTCCAGTTCTCTTCGTCGCCATCGACAGCGAATGAGTTATCTGACACGCGCGTGATCGAGTGTGCCGCCGTGTTGAGGTGCGTGATGACGCCGGACGCGTCGAGGGCGCGAGCGCCATATTCACCGTGCAACTCAGCGAGCGGCACGGTTGACCAACCCATATCTGCACCGCCGGCGTCACGTAGGAAGCCCACTTGGAAGACCTGCGCGGCGAGAGCCAGGGACGCGTGGTCGGCGCTGACATTCAGTGTGGGTTGAATGATGAGATTCCAGAGGCGCGCGATCGCCCGAGGTGTTTGACCGTGTTGGCGTAACCAGTCGCCAAAGTTGATGTCGTCGAGCGCGGGATCACCGAGTTTCATGCGTGATAGAGCGAGCACGGGACGCAAAAGTCCCAGGCGCTCGCGCACTGACAGCAGGCGGTAACGAGCCAATGATGCTGCGAGATGGAACGGTGCGGGCAGGTTCGAGCGTCGGATCGATCCGCGTTGTCCGCCAGGCGCGAGAACGGGCACATCGAGGCGCGGCTGTAGGTAGACCTTGTCACTGACACCAAGTCGTTTCAAGAGATCCCGGTACGCGCTGCAACAACCGAGGAAAACGTGTTGGCCATTATCGAAAGAAAACCCGTCTCGTTCAATGGACGTCGTCAAGCCACCAAGGTGGGGACGACGTTCGAGCAATGTCACGGTGACACCGGCGTCGGCGAGGGTTAACGCTGCGCTGATTCCCGCGAGACCACCTCCAACGACGATGACGCGAGTCTGACTCACGATCGCGCCGCGAGCAGGCTCTGAATCGCCACCGAGAGTTTCTCAGTAGTCGGAACCGAGACTCGCCCTTGAGTGACCGCGAGGGGATTGCGCTCGATGCGCTGGAGGAGATGCTGGTAGATCCCGGACATCGCCCCGACGCACGCCCGTCCTCGTCCGTGCAGCAGCGGCAAGAGTTGGAGACCCTCGGCGAACCACCGATCGGCGCGACCGCACTCAAAGGCGACGAGGCGCGCGATCTCGCTGTCGGGTCCCGAAAGGTCCGGAGCACAACTCACGCGCTCGGCGTCGGCGCGGGGGAGATACACCCGGCCGAAGGAGCGATCTTCGAGCACGTCACGCAAGATGTTCGTGAGTTGGAGAGCCACGCCGAGTGAGTCTGCGAGAGGGACAGCAGCGTCAGGGTCGTCCGAGCCAAAAACGGCGAGCGACAGGCGCCCGACGGATCCCGCAACGTTGCGGCAGTACTTCACGAGGTCGTCAATGCTCTCGTAGGACGTTCCGTTGACGTCCATTTCGCAGCCGTCAATGATCTCGCCGAAGCATTCCATCGGCAACGGGTAACGACGGGCCGCGTCGGCGACCGCGGCGAGCACGGGGTCATTGGTCTTGGGGTCGATCGGATTGAGGTCCTTGCGCACGAGGCTGAGACCGGCCAGTTTCTCTTCAGGTGATGCGTCCCCGTCGCCGATGTCGTCGATCCGCCGCGCCAGGGCGTAAATTGCCGACATCGCCTGGCGCTCTGGTTTGCGCAAGAGTCGAATGCCGTACGCAAAGTTCTTGGCCTCCCTGCGCGTGACGCCCTCGCACCAGTCGTAGGCCGCTTCGATATTCACGCGGCCCTCCGGTACTTCTTGAGAAGCGCGTTCGCCATATGCGTCGCCAGTGATCGTTTGGACGGGCTGCAGTGCATCGCGAGAACGTCGTAGTTCGCATCCTTGAGAGCGTCGAGAACGGCGAGACCGCCGGCCACGAAGCCTTCGACCGCGAAGCCGGGACGCCACGCCAGGGTGGCCGCGAGGGGTGCGCCCTCAACAAAGAGTGTCCGGGCACGTTCCGCTTCGAACGCCACAACGTCTCGTAGTGGTCCATTCGCTGAGGCCGCCAGAAGATCATCTTCGTGGCATCCGAAGCGCTCAAGATCCTTGAGGGGGAGGTAGATGCGTCCTTGACGCGCGTCTTCTCCTACGTCTTGGAGATGCTCGACTACTTGCAAGGCAATGCAGATCTTGTCGGAGAGCGCCACGCGTTCGCTGGTCGACGCATGAAAGATCGACAACACGAGATGACCAACGGGTGCCGCAGACAGCATGCAGTAGCCCACGAGGTCATCGAAGCTCTGATAGCGACTGATCCGTTGATCGACGCGATTGGCTTCGATGAGTTGTCGAAACGGCTTTGGGCTGAGTTCGAGGTTCTCAATGACTGGCGTGAGACGCTGAAAGACCGGGTGGATGGCTTCGCCGAGAAATGCGAGGTCGAGCTCGGAGTCGAGGAAGTCCAGTAGAGCCAGTCGATCGCCGGAGGCTTCGTCTCCAATGTCGTCGGTGAAGCGAGCGAACGCGTAGATCGCCATGAGATTGTTGCGCTCTTCGCGTGGTAGCAGGCGTGACGCAACCGGAAAGTTTTCGTGACGCGCCCGCGCAGCGACGTGGTCGGTCCCGTTCAGAAAACTGCTTATCGTCTGCGTCAATTTGCTTGACACCAGCGGCGACTCCCTTTGCGCAATTCCAACCAAGGTAAACCTATCAGCCGCCTTGCAAAGATCATTCGCCGATTGGTGCTGCGACCTGCACCGTTACGCCAGCGTTGACGACTGAAGTAACTGCAGTACGCAGTGATTACGCGTTCCAAGGAAACGCACTATCGACGCTTAAATACGATCCGCGCGGCGCAGTTGGTAGAACACGAGGAAACTCGGGCTCATCGTTGAGCAGCCGCGTCAGAGCATTTGACAGTCCCTCAGGATCGAGACCGAGTTCACCGAGCAGCGCGTCGGGTTGATCGTGATCGAGAAAGGCGCGAGGCACGCCAAGGATTCGCGTCGTGGGTACGGGCACACCGAGGTCTTGGGCGCGCTCTCGAACGGCGGACACCATCAGAGTGCCCGCCCCGCCGTGACGAGTGCCGTCTTCGATGGTGATGATGCGCTGGTGCTGTACCGCGTCATCGATCATCGAAGCTTCGGGGGGCAGTACGCGCACGTCGTAGAGGGTGACGCGCGAAGCGTCGTCGCCCATGAGCGACAGTGCCTCGTAGGCGGCCGGCGCCATTTTCCCGACCGCAAGAACGCAGAGTGAGCCGTCGCCTCGAGTGACTTCGCGCGCGTGCAGACCAACACCTGTCTTTCCGTCGAAGGGCTTGGGCAGAGTCTTTGGAAAGCGCAAAGCCGTGGGTGAACTCATCGACAGTGCTTCGGCGAGCATGCCGGGAATCTCCTCCGCGCTTGAAGGCGCGAAGATTGTCATGTTGGGAATCGCAAGGCAGAGTGCCATGTCGAGGAGCCCGTGGTGGCTCGGTCCGTCGTCGCCGGTGATGCCCGATCGGTCGAAGACAAACACGACGGGCAGATTCAAAAGTCCCACGTCGAGATTGGCTTGATCGAAGGCGCGCGAGAAGAATGTTGAGTAGAGCGCAATGACCGGCTTTAGGCCACCCATCGCCATTCCGGCCGCCGCGGTGACGGCGTGTTGCTCAGCGATGCCGACGTCGAAGAAACGAGTGGGGTAGCGCTGTTGGAAAGCGGTCAACCCGGTCGGTTCGGCCATGGCGGCGGTAATAGCGACGACACGATCATCCAGATCGGCGAGGGTAATGAGCGAGTTGGCGAAGGCGGCGGTAAACGATTCGGACACCGGCTGGTCGTGGTTCACGGCCGGACGCAACTTGTAATCGTGCATCTTCAACTTGTCGGTAGTCGCCGGTTCGTACCCACGACCCTTTTCGGTGAGAACGTGCACGACGATCGGTCCGTCCCACAGGGATGCGTTACGCAGAGCGGTTTCGACCGATTCAATGTTGTGACCGTCGACGGGCCCGACGTAGCGCACGCCCAGATCCTCGAAGAAGGTGCCGGGCGTCACCAGTTCACGTACCGCCGACGTGACCCCATGGAGACCGGCCAGTCCCGCGCGTCCGGCGCGAGGGAGATGCGGCGCGAGGTGACGAACGCCTTCGCGCACCGTGACATAGGTGCGATTCAATCGCAGCGACGTGAGTGACTCCGACAACTTGGAGACGGTGGGCGCGTAGCTTCGCCCGTTGTCGTTCAAGACTATGACGACGCGTTGATTGGAGTGGCCGAGGTTGTTGAGGGCTTCGTAGGCCATGCCTCCGGTGAGCGATCCGTCACCGACGACCGCAACCACGTGGCGTTTGCCCCCGTGGCCCGCGAGTTCGCCACGGTGATCAAGGGCGACTGAGAGGCCGTGGGCGTAGGAGAGTGCCGTAGATGCGTGGCTCGACTCAATCCAGTCGTGCGGACTCTCGGAGCGACTCGGGTACCCCGAGAGGCCTCCGCGCTTGCGAAGGCCGGCGAAGTCTCGGCGTCGACCGGTCAGCAGTTTGTGGATGTACGCCTGGTGGCCGGTGTCCCAGAGCAGGATGTCCTCGGGGGAGTGGAACACCCGATGAAGGGCAATCGTCAGTTCGACTACACCCAGGTTTGAACCGAGATGCCCTCCGGTTGACGTCACTGTAGAAATTATGAACTCGCGAATTTCCTGGCTGAGGGCGTCAAGTTCCTTGTACGAAAGAGGCCGCAGGTCGTCGGGACCCTCAATGGAAGCGAGATTCACCTCTGAAGCCTACTGGTGGGGGTTCGAACGGGTCATTTCACTTCGAAATCGCGATTAGAGAGCGTTGCGGGCCTGGCGCCGCGCGTAGCGCCCGCGGCCCCCGAGCAGATGACGATCAGGGTCGTCGTCGTAGACGCCAACGACCAGTGACGAGGCACAGAGCCCGACGGCACCCGCGACGAGTACGACGAGTGAAAGAACCTCAAGAGTGACCGCGAGTGCACCGCCGCGCAGCTGCTCGTGAAAAAGGACGAAGCCGAGAACGATGGAGACAATGGGGTTGGTGAGAATAAGAGCCGACTGTGACACCGCGAGCGATCCGGCTCGAAAAGCGTGTTGCATGACGACGAACGACGTCAGACCGATGAGGACGAGGGCGTAGAGCTGCCACGAGACGAGAGCGCCGAGCCACCCCTTCAGCAACACATTCGTGAGCGACTTCGTGACGACCGCGAGGAAGGCGAAGCCGACCGACGCACCCGCTCCAAGAAAGAGGGCCCGCCACCAGTCCGGTCCGCGCAGGCCGAGAGCGACGAGACCAAAGGCCAGCGCGACGATGAAGATGCTCGTGGCGATCCAGCGCGCCGCGGTGGGCACGCCGGTGCCGACGGTGGGCGACGCGACGACCAGGAAGACTGTCAGGCCGACAGTCGCGGCCAGTGCGGAGACGACGTCGCGGGTGTGCCAGGGCGTCGAGTACCAGAACCACAAAATGAAGACCACGATCAAGAGTTCGCTCACCATGAGAGGCTGCACTTCCGCGACGGAGCCAAGGTGCAGGGCGATGGACTGCACCAAATAGCCGAGAGTCATTACCGCGAAGCCCACGATCCACACGCGCCGCCGGATCATTTGACGAATTAAACCACCGTCGTCTCCGACAGCGGAGGTCCCTTCCACCCCGAGACGCTGGCAGACGCTTGACAACGCGTAGAGACACGAAGCCGTGAGCGCCAAAAAGATGACCACGAGGGTCAGCCTATGGGGCGAAAAACCCTCGCACCTGGAGCGATGAAGCCCTGCGGTGACCCCGCGCACGCGTCGGCGTTTAGATTTAAGAGCAGAGGGAGGACTATGTCGTTCAATTTGTCAGAACTTCTCGCTGATCGCGACGGTGAAAATTTCCAACTGCACACCAAGTACCTGAATCCGCAGATGGCCAAAGTCATAAAGACTCTCGGCTTCGACCGATTTTACGAGCGTGGCGATGGGTGTTACCTCTACGACGAACACGGCACGAGTTACCTCGATCTGTTGAGCGGATTTGGTGTGTTCGCCCTCGGTCGCAGTCACCCGGTCGTGCGCGACGCACTACACCAGGCGCTCGACGCGGACTTGCCGAACATGGTCCAGATGGACTGCGCCCTCTTACCGGGACTGCTGGCGGAGCAACTCGTCACGAGAAGTCCCGACCAGATTGAGCGCGTGTACTTTTGTAACTCGGGGGCCGAAGCCGTGGAAGCGTCGATTAAGTTCGCCCGGTCCCACACGGGTCGCCAGCGCATCTGCTACCACGCCCACGCGTACCACGGTCTCACGATGGGGGCTCTTTCGGTCAACGGATCAAGCGACTTCAAGAAGGGCTTCGGCGAGATGTTGCCGGGAGCGACGGAGATCCCTTTTGGGGACGTGGAGGCTCTACGCAACGAAATCCGTCGCGGCGACGTCGCCGCCTTCATCATGGAGCCCATCCAAGGTAAGGGTGTCTATGAACTGGACGGAGAGGTATGGCGGTCCCTCGAAACGGCCTGTCACGAAGCCGACGTTCTCTTCATCTGCGACGAAGTGCAAACGGGCATTGGACGAACGGGAAAGTTCTATGCCTTCGAGCACTACGGCCTTCGCCCTGACATCATCACGGTGTCGAAGGCCCTCTCGGGTGGGTACGTTCCCGTCGGAGCGATGCTCACGAGCGACAAGATCTTTCGCAGCGTGTACAGCTCAATGGATCGAGCCATGGTTCACTCGACCACGTTCAAGGGCAACCAACTCGCCATGGTCGCGGGTCTCGCCACACTGTCGGTTTTCGATGATGAAGGCATTGTCTCGCACGCGGCGGCGATGGGCGATCTCTGGCACAAGAAGTTGGGCCAGCTCAACGACAGCCACGAATACGTGAACGCGGTTCGCGGGCGTGGACAGATGATCGGTATCGAATTCGGCGCGCCGACCACACCGGCTCTCAAGCGTCGTTGGCGCGCCGTGGAGGCGACGCGCACCGCAATGTTTACCCAGACCCTCGTCGTGCCCCTTTTCCAACGACACCGGATCCTGACTCAAGTGGCGGCCGACAACGTAAACATCATCAAACTGCTTCCGGCGCTCATCGCCGGCGAACGAGAGATCGACATGTTCGTGGACGCGCTCGACGAGCTACTCAACGACGCCGAAAAAAACAGCGCTTGGATTTTCGGGTTCGGCGTGGCCATGGCGAAGGGCGCGTTCAAACGGACCCGTTCGTCGGCGAACGCGAGTCCCGCGCAGTCGTGACCCGTTTGTGAAGGTTGGCGGAGCGAGCCGCTCAGTACGGTCGAGAACCCGCTGGGCCCTGTACGGCACTGCGGTCGTGGTGGTTCTCATCGTGGGGCTGCTGATTGTTCTCTTTCGTTCAACTCCGACCGCTGGTTCGGTAGTTCGCATTGTCTCGACGAAGACGTACGGCGCGGTATTGGTTGTGAAGGGCGGACCGCTGGCCGGGTTCCCGCTTTACGAGTTCAGCGGTGACGTTGGCGGGCGGCTCGGCTGTGGCACCTCAAAGGCTCGTGGGTACGACCTCGATCCCAACGGAGCGTTGGAGATGACCTGCACTGGACCGATGAGTGACATCCTTCGAAATATCATCTCCGACGACTGGCCGGCCTTTACGACGAAGGCTCGGCCCATCGCGGGCGCGGGCGTCCAGCAGAAACTGCTCGGGACGAGGTACCGCCGCGGTATTGGCGATCAGGTCACGTACGCCGGTCACCCTCTCTACCTGTTCGACCCGTCGTCGGCACCTTTTAAACCCCTCGGCGAGGACTACCTCGAAACCGTGAGTCCGCTCGCTCCGTGGCACGGCTACTGGACGCTCGTGTCGGCGAAAAATGGCGACGCCGATGAGGGGGTGGCCATGATTGAAGCGGGAACTCTGGCGAGCGGCCAGCGCGTCGTCGACGTCGAAGGTGATCCCAATGTCAACCCGCTTGCGGTAACGGCGTACACCTACAGTGCGGGAGTCTGTTCAGACTCGTGCGCGCCCGAATGGCTTCCCGTTCTTACGACAGGGACACCTCAGGTTCGAGGGGTGAGTGCCCGAGCGATCGGCGAGAAGCGCCTCGCCGACGGAGCACAGCAAGTGACCTTCGATGGAAAGCCGCTCTACGTGTATTGGAAGGAGAAGGTCTCGTTGGCTAAGAGCGGGGCGCTCGTCGCTACGGGCACCGCGGGCAACGGCGACGGGCTTTTCGGATCGGCTGGGACTTTTTCTGCTGTGCCGCTCGGCTCGTAGGAATTACGAGCGAACGAGTTCCACTACGGGAATGACGCGCGTCGTCTTCTCCTGATATTCGCCGAAACCCGGGTAACGCTCGGCCTGAACGGCGTAGACGCGATCGCGCTCGGAACGCTCGAGCGGTGTGGCGAGCGCGTTGAACCTGTCGCTGCCGAGCTCGACGGTCACCTCGGGGTGAGCAAGGAGATTATGGAACCAATCCGGATCCGTGTCGGCACCAGCCTTGGACGCGAACACGTAGAGATGATCGTCGAGGTTCAGGTACATCATCGGATTGACGCGCTTGGCGCCGCTCTTCGCTCCGGTCGTATGCAGCAAGAGCATCGGCGACCCTTCGAAATTGCCGCCGACCTGACCGTCGTGGCTTCGAAACTCCTCAATGATCTTTATGTTCCAGTCGTTGACGTCGCTCATGGTGCGCCTTTCTTCGTATCTCGCTTCAGAGTAGTCATTGCGCAGTGTCCGATCCCTAGACAATGTTGTCCTGGGTGGGCCCTGGTTGAGCGTCTGGCGAGGTCCTACATGTCTAAGCATGTGTCGAAACATCACGATTTTGCGCGGCCTTGAGCCCGAGGCGAGCCCCGAGGAGAGACAGGCGGCAGCGGGCCAGTACATACGAAAGGTGAGCGGAGTGACCACGGTGACGCCGCGAACGAGCGAATCTCTCGAAAAGTCGATCGACGCCCGCGCCACGCGCGAACTTCTCCGCGAGTAACTGATCGGCCTCGGCGCGGGCTTCTTCGACCGTTGTTACTACCATTAGGGCGAGGTGTCCGTGTCCCAACTTCTTTTTCTCGCTTTTAGCAACCGCCTCGACGCGGTCGAGCTGGCGTACGAAGTCGGTGAGCAACTCGCCCGAGAAGGGGTGACCTCGTCGCTTCACTTCTTGGACTCGCCGGACGAACCCGACATCGACGCTTCCACCCTGGTCGTGAGCCTCGGGGGAGACGGAACGTTCTTGAAGGCCACGCGCCTCGCCCACAGCGTCGGCGCGCGTGTGGTTGCGGTCAACCTGGGACAGCTCGGTTTTCTCCTCGACGTGCCGTCGACGGAGATCGTCGAGCACATCACGTGGGCCCTCACCAACGACACCGTCTCAGAGCGCCTGGCTCTGCAGATAACCGTCTCGAATACGCCAGGGGAAGAGTTCGCTCTCAATGAAGTCGTCGTCGAACGCGCGAGTCCGGGACACATGGTCAAGGTGAAGACCTTCGTGGATGAAGAAGAGTTCTTGACGTATTCGGCCGACGGCGTCATGGTCTCCACCCCAACGGGTAGCACGGGCTACAACTTTTCGGCGGGCGGCCCGGTGGTTGACGCCTCGCTCGCGGTGATGATTCTCACTCCCGTGGCGCCGCACTTCACGATTGGACGGTCCATTGTCGTGCCGGTCGACAAGGTGATTCGACTTCTCGTCGATGACAAACCCGCCGTGCTGGTCGCTGACGGCCAGACCATCGGAGCCTTGGGACCCGGTGAGTTTATCGAGGTCCGCCAGAGCCCCACCCCCGTGCACGTGGCGGCGACTCGGAGCTTCGACCTTGCGACGCGACTTCGCCGCAGTCTTCGAGAGGGCCATGCCTAAGGCTCAATTGGTCGAGCTGTACGCCCACAAACTCGGGGTGATCGATGATGCTCACTTAGAGTTCGGTCCCGGATTCAACGTTATTACCGGAGAAACGGGCGCCGGAAAAACACTGCTCCTCGGAGCCCTGGGACTGTGTCTCGGAAGTGACGCCAGCGCTTCGCGCTACGCCCTGACGAACGACACACGTGCGGTTGCCCTGTTTCTTCGTGATGACGAAGAACTGGCGTTCTCCCGCGAGGCAGGTAGTTCAGGACGCCTTCGTAGTTCTCTCAACGGCGCCCCGTCAAGTGCCGAAGCGTTGCGCGCGTTCGCCGAGCAACTCATCATCATCCACGGACAACACGACTCACTGTTACTGCGAAACCGCGGTGAGATAGTGCGACTCATCGACGAAACCGGTGGTGTCAACACCGACGAACTCAATGACGTCCGTCGTCAACTGCGAGAAGCTCGTCAACTGAGAGAGGGTCTTGGCGGTGACGAAGGTGCGCGACAGCGAGATCTCGAGTATCTGGAGTTCCAGTTGCACGAACTCGACGCGGCGCAGACCACTTCCGCGACTGAGTTGGACGAGAACCTCACGGAACTCGAGCGACTTTCAACGTTGCGAGACGGCCAGTCCGCGATTGTCGAAGTTGTGGAACTGTTTGATGGAGATAGTGACGATGCGGTCCTTTCGCAGTTTGCCCAGGCTGTCGCGCGCGTGCCAGAGGGTGACGCCTACGCCAGCATTCGAGGCGCCCTGCGTGACGCTCTCATCGAAGCGCGCGACTCGGTGCACGAACTTGCGGCGCTAGGTGATCCGGACGCCTTTGATCCACGAGTCATCGAAGACCTTGAAGCGCGCGTCAACGTCCTTCAACACGTGTCAAAGAAGTACGGCGGTTCACTCGCGGCGGCAATTGCCACTCGAGACGAGATGCGAGTGAGGCGCCAGAACGCGGAGACCGACGCCGCTCGCGTCAACGTCATTGATGAGGAGATCAGCGAATTGGAGACTCGTGAGGACGACTTAGCGCGTCGTGCTTGGGCCGAACGTGAGGTGGCGGCGGCGAAACTCACGACCGCCGTGAGCCGCCAAATGAGTCGGGTGGCTCTCGCTAATGCCACGTTGCGCTTCGTTGTCGACGGCGACGACGGTTCAGACGCACAGATTTGGTTTACCCCGAATCCCGGCCAACCCGAAGGTCCACTCTCGGCGTTGGCGAGTGGTGGCGAACTCAGCCGAGTGCTCCTTGCGCTCTCACTCGAAACCGTGCATCGCGACGTCGTGGCCGTCTTTGACGAGATCGACGCCGGGCTCGGGGGCCAGGTCGCCCAACAGATCGGGGAGTGTCTGCGAGAAGTGGGTCGACTGCAACAGGTTCTCGCCATCACGCACCTCGCATCAGTCGCGGCTCGAGCAGATCATCACTTCATTATTGAAAAGACAGTCGAACATGGTGCCACGAACACATTGGTGCGTGAAGTCATCGGCGATGAACGAGTACGTGAGATCGCTCGCATGCTCGCCGGCGACACCGTGACGGCCGAATCTCGCGCACTCGCGACACAACTCCTCGAAAACTCCTTCGAGGATCGCACTAAGGCGGAATTTTCTCGCTAGGATGTTGTTCCGTGAGAAGCGTAGTTTTGCAATGACAAAGTACGTCTTTGTAACGGGTGGAGTGTCAAGCTCCCTGGGGAAAGGCCTCACCGCCTCCTCACTGGGTCGCCTCCTCAAATCCCGCGGACTCCGGGTCACCATGTGCAAACTAGATCCGTACCTCAACGTCGACCCGGGCACAATGAATCCGGGAGAGCACGGTGAAGTGTTCGTCACCGACGACGGTGGCGAAACGGACCTCGACCTCGGCCACTACGAGCGATTCATTGACGAATCACTGTCCAGGATCTCCAACACCACCACGGGCTCGATCTATTCGAATGTCATCGCAAAAGAGCGTCGGGGTGACTATCTGGGCAAGACCGTCCAAGTCATTCCGCACGTGACCGACGAAATCAAGGAAAGAATCCGACGTCAGGGCTCGTTGGGTGCTGACGTGGTCATCGTCGAAATCGGTGGCACGGTGGGCGACATCGAGATCGTGCCCTTTATTGAGTCGATTCGCCAGTTCCGCCGCGACGCCGGGCGCGACAATGTCTGCTACGTCCACCTCACGTTGGTGCCGTACTTGGCGCCCTCCGGCGAGCAGAAGACCAAGCCGACCCAGCACTCCGTCACCGAACTGCGCTCCCGCGGTATTCAACCCGACATCATCGTGTGCCGCAGTGACCAGCCAATCTCCGACGGTCTCAAACGCAAGATCTCACTTCTCTGCGACGTTCCCATCAATGCGGTGATTTCGGCGGTGGATGAGGAAAGTATCTACGACATCCCGATCACCCTGCACCACGAGGGCCTCGACACGATCGTCTGTAATACGTTGAATATCGACCTAGAGGAGCACCCGATTGATTTAGCGCCGTGGGAGAGCGTGGTGCGTCGCGTGCACAACACGAACCGAACGCTGCGCATTGGCATTATTGGTAAATACGTCACGATGCCCGACGCCTACCTGAGTGTGGGGGAGTCCATCCGTCACGCCGGCTTTGGCGTGGGCGCGAAGACGATTATTGAGTATCACGAAGCCGAACGGGTGCCCTCGGAACTCGACGCAGATCGCCTGAGTCACCTTGACGGCATCATCGTGCCAGGCGGATTCGGCGAACGCGGCATTGAGGGCATGATCGCGACCGCCCGTATTGCCCGAGAGAATGATATTCCGTATTTAGGTATCTGTTTAGGCATGCAGATCCAAGTCATCGAGTTCGCTCGTCACGTTCTTGGCCTCAGCGACGCACAGTCCACGGAGTTCTCGCACAGTTCTTCGGCGCCGGTCATTTCGCTGCTGGCGGAGCAGGTCGCCGTGACGGACCTTGGCGGCACCATGAGACTTGGAGCGTGGCCCGCCATGCTGGACGAAGGCTCACTGGTCGCCGAACTGTACGGCACGACCGTTGTCTCTGAACGTCATCGTCACCGCTACGAGTTCAATGCCCGCTATCGCGAGCAGTTCGAGGCGGCCGGACTTCGTTGTTCCGGAAACTCACCTGACGGACGGCTCGTCGAGTTCGTCGAGTTGCCGGGGCACGCGTTTTTTGTCGGCACCCAAGCGCATCCCGAGTTCAAGTCGCGCCCCGACCGTCCGCATCCGCTCTTCCTTGGTCTCATAAAAGCCGCGGCGGCACGGGCTGAAGGTCGCGAACCGCACATCATCGATCCGTCAACGGTCGCCAGCACCTTGTGAGCGACTCCTTCCACGTCGAAGGGGCCGAGATAGTTTTTCGCTCGCATGTTTTCAATGTCGAACGGAGAATAGTTCGTCACGGTGACGATCACTTTGAACGCGACGTCGCCGTTCATCCAGGAGCGGTCGCCGTCCTCGTCATTAACGAGAACGGCGAGGTCGGCTTCATACGTCAATATCGCGCGACGTTCGATCAAGAACTGTTGGAGATCCCGGCGGGCACTCTAGACATCGCCAACGAAGATCCTCTTGACGCCGCGAAGCGCGAGTTAATCGAAGAGATGGGCCTCGAGGCGCGCGAGTGGACCCTTATCGGGCGCTTCATGAACTCCCCGGGCTGGACGAATCAGGTCATGACCGTCTACGAGGCGCGAGGGCTCACCGAGCGCGAACGAGAACCCGCTGGCGTCGAGGAGCGAAGTTCGACGATTCACTGGTATTCGCCCGCGGAACTTCGAGTACTTCTGCGCAACGCCTACGCCATTGACTCCACGACGACAATTGCCCTGCATCGAGTCTTCGGAAACTTCCTTGACAAACTTTGATGAGGCACTCGATGACTATCTTCAGTGGCTCACGATCGAAAAAGGTCGCAGTCGCGCGACGTTAGAGGCGTATCGACGCGACCTCGAGGGGCTCGGAGTCTGGCTGGGAGAGAAGAAGCTCACTCTCAGTCGCCTTCGCGAGGAGGACCTTGAGGGGTATTTCAACGGACTTCGCGGAACCCGCCAAGCGAGCACTGTGGCGAGGTCGGTCGCGGCGGTGCGTGGATTTCTCTCCTATCTGTTGGACGAGGGACAGCTCGCACTCGACCCGAGCGCTCGGCTGAAAGGCGGTCGACGCGGCCGGACGTTACCCAAACCTCTCGGCGAGGATGAGGTTGCGAAGTTGCTCGACGCGATTCCGGCAACGACGGCGGTCGATCTACGCGATTGCGCTCTTTTGGAACTCCTGTACGCCACGGGGGCGCGAGTCAGCGAAGTTGTGGGCCTGGATCTCTCCGACCTCGACTTCGACGAGGAGTTGATTCTCGTAACGGGAAAAGGTTCGAAGCAGCGCTTGGTGCCGATGGGTGGAACCTTGCAACGGGCGCTTCGTGACTACCTCGGCCCCGGGGGTCGGCCCACTCTTCTCGCCGGCCGCAAGAGTCGCCGGGTTTTCTTGAATGCTCGCTCGGGAGAGCTGACGCGCCAGGGCGTCGATCTGATTGTGCACAAACGTGCTCTGCTCGTCGGAATCGACCGATCGCGTATCTCGGCACACGTTTTTCGCCACAGCTGCGCCACGCACATGCTCGCGCACGGCGCGGATATTAGGGTGGTACAGGAACTGTTGGGTCACGCGTCAATCGCCACCACGCAGATCTACACCGCGGTGTCGGTAACGACCCTGCAACGCGAATATCACCACGCACACCCTCGAGCCCACGACTAAGAGGTAGTTCCCGATGAATCTATGGCTCTGGTTCGTGATCCTGGTGCCCTCCGTCGTCCTTCACGAGGTCAGTCACGGCTACGTCGCGTACCGTTTTGGCGATCCCACGGCCAAGCAGCAACATCGACTGACCCTCAACCCTCTGGCGCACATCGACCCCTTCGGTACCGTGCTGATGCCCGCGCTGCTGCTGCTGTCGCATTTTCCCGCCTTTGGGTACGCCAAGCCGGTGCCGGTCAATATTGGTCGGCTTCGCAAGCCCCGCCAGCAGGCGCTCTGGGTGGCGCTCGCGGGACCGGCCGTCAACGTGGTTCTCTCCGCGATCGGCTGGGCTATTTGCAAGATCGCTCTTGACTCCGGGTACGGCGTCAATTCAGACGTCATCACTTTCGGGGTCTACCTCGGACTAGTGAATCTCATCCTCGCAGCGTTCAACTTGATCCCTATCCCGCCACTAGACGGTTCGGCGATCATCGAGCGATTCCTCCCCACGAGGAGCCTCGCGAAGTACTACCAACTTCGTGCGCGAGCGTTGCCGATTTTCTTCATCGCGTTGATTCTTCTTTTCTGGTTCACCAACGTCGCTGATACGTGGATTGGTGACCTGGAGACGTGGTGGCTGCGACTTCTTTAGAGTCCCATGGCCTGCGCGGCGCGACGGTATACCGCGCCAGCCTGTTCGCGCGCCTTCTCTGCTCCGCGTTCGGCCACCGCGTGCAGCTCGGCGGGCGATTGGATTAATCGGTCGTAGCTCTCGCGTAGTGGCGACAGGTTCTCAACCATGAGGTTGGCGAGGTCCGTCTTGAGATCGCCATACCGCGTGTACCGGCTCGCGATGGCGTCGGGAGTTTCCTTGGCGAAGCTCGCGTAGATCTCGAGCAGGTTGGAGATGCCTGGCTTGGTTTCCCAGTCGTAACGGACGTCGCCATCGGTGTCGGTGACGGCTTTGGAGATTTTTCGCTTGATGTCACTGGGACTGTCGAAGAGATATATGGTGCCGAGCGGACTCGAGATGGACTTACTCATCTTGCGCGTCGGTTCTTGGAGATCCATGACCCGCGCCGAAACCTTGGGCTGCACGCCCAAGGGCACGGTGAAGGTGTCACCGAAGCGGTTGTTGAACCGCTCGGCGATGTCTCGGGTCAGTTCAAGGTGTTGGCGCTGATCGTCGCCGACGGGGACTTCCTCCGTGTCGTAGAGCAAGATATCGGCCGCCATCAGGACGGGGTACGTCAACAGACCAACGCGGTAGCCCTCCTGGCGCGCGGACTTTTCTTTGAAGGCCACCATGCGCGAGAGTTCGCCGTACGTGGCGACGCACTCGAGCAGCCAGTTCAACTGGGCGTGGTAGGGGACTTGGCTTTGGATGAAAATGGTGCAGACCTCGGGGTCGAGCCCCGCGGCCAGGTACGTCGCCAGCAGATCGGTCGTGTTTTTGCGCAGCATCTCGGGCGAGATCTGCAGGGTCAAGGCGTGAAGATCCACCACGCAGTAGTGCGCGTCGGCGCTCTGAACTTCCACCCACTGGCGTAGCGCGCCGAGATAGTTGCCGAGATGCAGCGTGCCCGAGGGTTGCATGCCAGAAAGTATCTTCATCGTTCAATCGTAGATGAGACACCCGGTAGGGTTGATGAGTGACCTTCGTCGTGACGACGCCGTCCTTTAGCGGCCCGGTAGAACTTTTACTGCAGCTGATTTCGAGTCACGACGTCGACATTCTGGACGTTCCTCTCGCGCCGCTGGTCGATGCGTTCGTGGCGACAATGCGAGACGACGCGGTCAACTTGGACATTGACGAACTTTCTGAGTTTCTCCTGATCGGGGCCGTTCTCTTAGAGATGAAGAGCCACCGACTGTTGCCCGGGCGTGACAGCGGTGAAATCGATGAGGAGTTCGTGGGCTGGGAAGAGCGCGACGTGCTCTTAGCGCGGCTCTTGGAACTACGAACGTATGCGGCCCTCGCTGACGCCTTCGTGTCGCTCTTCGAGCGCGCGAGTCGCGCGTACCCGCGACTGCGCGGGGTCAACGATGGATTCGTCGTGCAGCCACCAGATCTCTTGGCGGGTGTCACGACGGCGCAACTGGCGCTGGCGTATCTGCGCGGCATCGAAGAAAAGCCGGTACCCGTCGTTCGGCTGCACCACGTCACCGTCGACGCCGTCACGGTCGCCGAAACGGTCGCCACGCTTGCTCAACGACTTCCGACCATGGGCCGATTCTCGTTCCGTCAGTTGACCGAAGCGCTCGCCACGCGCATCGAAGTTATCGTGCATTTTTTGGCCCTCCTGGAACTGTGCAAGCTCGGACACGTGACCCTCGGCCAGGGTGCAACCTTTGGTGAAGTGCAGATCGAATGGCTCGACTCGAGCTCGAGACTCGATTTTGGGGGAGTGGACAGTTATGAGGGATGAACTATCACTCGAGCAGAAACTCGAAGCGATGTTGACCGTGGCCCTAGAGCCCATTTCCGCGGAGGAACTCGCCGACGTCGTTGACGCGGACGCTGCCGCGGTCACTGAGTCGCTCCGCGCGCTGCGCGACGAGTTCCTCAAGCAGCGTCGCGGGTTTCAAGTCGTGGAGCTCGCGAGCGGCTGGGTCATGCAGTCGTCGCCCGACGTGGCGACCTGGGTGACGAAGTTCGCGAACCGCGATGTTTCGCATCGCCTGAGTTCGGCGGCTCTCGAATCGCTCGCGATCATTGCGTACCGACAACCGGTTTCACGCGCTCAGATTACGGCGCTGCGTGGGGTAAACGTGGACGGTGTAGTGCGTTTGTTGGAACAACGCGGCTACATCGAAGAACAAGGACGCGCGCCGGGACCCGGTCAGCCAATCTTGTACGGGACGACGGAACTCTTCCTCGATCGAATGGGACTCGCGACGTTAGACGATCTGCCGCCGATCGAAGAGTTCATGCCACCGATCGAAACCGCCAACGCCTTGGCCGACGAGATGGCCGCCCGTTTCGATGACTCCGAGGTGTCGTAGTTGGACGAGGGCGAGCGACTCCAAAAGACGCTCGCGCGCGCCGGCTACGGATCGCGACGAGCCTGCGAGATTTTGATCGTCGAAGGTCGCGTGACGATCGACGGACGAGTGGCGGAACTGGGTAATCGAGTTCAGCCCGAGATCAGCGTCATCTGCGTCGACGGTGCAATGGCCCCCACCTCACAGAGTAAGGTCTACTTTCTTCTCAACAAGCCCGACGGCGTGGTCACTACGGCGTCCGATCCCCAGGGACGAACCACCGTGTTGGATCTCGTCGAATCGCCCGTGCGGATATTTCCCGTGGGACGCCTTGACATGAATACCGAGGGCCTACTGATCTTGACCAACGATGGGCGCCTGGCGCACTTGCTGACCCACCCGAGTTCGGGAATCGCGAAGGAGTATCTGGTTCGCGTCGAAGGTGATCCTTCGCCGGGTGCGCTTCGGCGCCTTCGTGAAGGAGTCGAGCTCGATGACGGTGTCACGGCGGTCGCCCAGGTGTCACGCGTGAGTGAGGGACTGTTACGCATTGTCATCCACGAGGGCCGAAATCGCCAGGTTCGACGCATGTGTGCCGCGGTCGGTCATGAAGTGACTCGTCTCGTGCGTACACGCATTGGTCCCCTCCAAGACGCAACACTGTCACCGGGCTCGTATCGTCAGCTATCGCTGAACGAAGTGCGGCGATTGATGGAGGCGGTTGGGATGACCGAGGAGCTGGCCTCTACGATGCCTTCATGAGTTTTGCCATGGTGCGAGGACTACGAGGCGCGTCAACGTGCGAGGAGAACACGCCCGAAGAGATCAATGAAGTGACCCAAGAGCTACTCCTCGAGATGCTCGAACGAAATGGCATCAACCACGATGACGTGATCAGCGTGCTCTTCACCACGACCCCCGACCTCACGGCCGCCTTTCCGGCCACCGCCGCACGTGGGGTGGGTTTCGGCGATGTGCCGCTGCTTTGTGCGAGCGAAATTAAGGTTCCCGGCGCCATGGCGCTCACCGTGAGAGTACTGATGCACGCGTATAGCGAGCGAGCCCGCGACGAACTTCGACACGTGTACCTGCGAAAAGCTCCCTCGTTGCGCGATGACCTCCCCGAATAGTCGTCGCGCTCACCTGGTGGGTCTTGGTCTCATCGGTTCGTCGATCGCCCTCGCGCTGCGAGACGTTGGATGGTCCGTCACCGGCGTCGACAACGACCCTGCCGTTGAGAAAGCGGCCCGTGCGGCCAACGTCGTCGACGGTCCCGAGTACGACGATGATGTTGCTCTCGTGGTGATCGCAACGCCGGCCGGAGCCGTTGCGAAAGCAGCAGGCGAAATACTTCACGGCTCGAGGAACGAACGTCTCATTGTCACCGATGTTGCCGGAGTGAAAGGTTCCATCGTCCGCGAAGTGAGCGACCCACGCTTTCTTGCTGGTCACCCCATGGCCGGATCGGAGTTACGCGGCCTCGCCGGCGCCCGCGCCGATCTCTTTCAAGGATGCACCTGGGTCCTCACGCCGACGTCGGCGACAAAACCCGAGACGTACACCACGCTGCACGGAGTTCTGCGCGAGCTGGGGGCCAACGTCGTCGCCGTGGACGCTGACGACCACGATCGACTCGTCGCCGTGGCGAGCCACGTTCCTCACCTTCTCGCGGGCGCTCTGATGAACGAAGCGACCCGCGTCGCCGAGCAAGACGCGGTGCTCTTGCAGTTGGCGGCCGGAGGTTTTCGTGACATGACGAGAGTCGCCGCGGGTGATCCGAGCATCTGGCCCGACGTCCTGTTCGAGAACCGCGAGGCGATCGGCCAGTCGCTATCGGCGCTCGAAGATCGTCTAAAGAGTCTGCGCGAAGCACTCAACACAGACGATCACGTCGCGATCGCCTCGGACCTAGCCCAGGCGGCCTCTGCGCGTCGACAACTCCCCGGGCGAGCCCTCAGCTCCGAGAACCTCGCATACCTGCGTGTGGCCGTGAGCGACCAACCCGGCGTTCTCGCGGCCGTCACCATGGCGGCGTCGGAGATGCTGGTCAACATTTACGACATCGAGATCGCTCACGGTATTGAAGGCTCGAGCGGTACGCTGCTGCTCGCCATTGACGCCCGCCTCGCTGACACGTTTAGCCTCGTCCTCGCCGAACGAGGATTTCAGGTCGGCCGCGAATGAACGACGTCGAACGGGTCACGCACGCAGCACAACTTCGAGGTTCGCTACGCGTTCCCGGGGATAAAAGCACGTCTCACCGTGCGATCATGCTGAGCGCCCTCGCCGGTGGCGAGAGCTCCATTACTGGGCTGTCGCCGGGTGAGGACGTCGCGGCCACCAGCACAGTCGTGGAACTGCTCGGGGCGACTCGTCGTGACAGCGACGGAGTTGTATACATCACGGGTCCCGAAGACGGCCTACGTCCGAGTGAACAAGAGCTCGACTGCGGCAATTCAGGCACCTCGATGCGATTGCTCTGCGGCCTTGTTGCTTCAATTCCTGGTCGTCATCAGCTGGTGGGTGACGCGTCGCTCTCGCGACGACCCATGGATCGTGTGGCGATTCCTCTGGGTCTGATGGGCGTGGATCTACAGGGACACGGCATCACCTCGACGGCGCCGCTCACGATCACGAGTCCATTGAAGTTGCAGGCGCTCGACTATCACGTGCCCGTCGCAAGCGCCCAGGTGAAGTCGGCCATTCTTTTGGCCGCGCTCTTCGCGAACGGCGAAACACGAGTGCGTGAGGACGTGCGTACGCGCAGAACCACGGAAGATATGTTGCAGAGCGCGGGAGTCGATGTGCGCAGCGACGACGTAGGCGACGGCCGGGTCGTTACTCTGCGGCCCGCTCGCCCGACGCGGCACAACTGGCACGTGCCCGGTGATCCGTCCCAGGCGGCGTTCTTCGCCGTTCTCGGCGCGATTCACCCCGACGCGACCCTCGAAGTGTTAAGCGTCGAAGCGTCCATCGAACGCGTTGGTTTTGTCGGGGTGCTCGAGCGCATGGGGGCCGACGTGCGCCTCGATGAGCGCGACACGTTCCACGTTCTACACTCACGGAGTTCGTCGCTCGTCGGTACCGAGATTCACGCTCACGACGTACCGTCGTTGGACGAAGTACCAGTCTTAACCGTGGCCGCGTGCGCGGCGAACGGAGTCAGCGCTTTTCGTTCCATGGGGGAGCTTCGTCACAAGGAGTCCGACCGATTCGCCGGCTCCATGGCTCTCGCGATGAGTCTTGGGTGTCGAGTCTGGTCCGACGGTGACGACTTCTTCGTTGAGGGACTTGGTTCGGCCGAGCGATTCCTCGCGTTCAACTTCCACGGAGGATTGGATCATCGAATGGTGATGGCAGGCGCGGTTGCGGGGTGCGCAGGAAATGGCGCGACGATCGAAGGTGCCGCCACGGTGGCGTCCAGCTATCCTCATTTTTTCCGCGACCTAGTATTGTTGCAATGAGCAGCCAGGTCATCGCGATTGACGGGCCGGCCGGATCGGGAAAATCAAGCGTTGCGCGGGCGCTCGCTGCGACTCTGGGCTGGTCGTTTCTCGATACGGGAGCCATGTATCGAGCGGTGACCGGAGAAGCGCTGCGCGCGGGCGTCGATCTCTTCGACGAAGAGGCCGTGGGAGCGTTCGCGAGCGACGTGACGATTGTCACGCTTCCGCGCGTCAGCGTCAACGGACGAGACGTCCACGATGAACTTCGTTCCGACGAAGTGAACCACGCGGTGTCCATTGTGGCGGCCAATCCACTGGTGCGCGCCGAGATGGTTCGCCGTCAGCGCGACTTTGCGGCGGGTCAGCCCGTGGGAACAGTCGTGGAAGGTCGCGACATTACGACGGTGGTGTTTCCCAACGCGACGGTCAAGGTCTATCTGACCGCGTCGTTGGAAGAACGAGCGAGACGCCGTAACGATGAGACTGAGGCGTCGGTGAATCGCCGCGACGTCGCCGACACCACGCGGGAGGCGTCGCCTTTGCGGCGAGCAGACGATGCCCTCGTGCTAGACACGACGGGGCGAAGTGTGCACGACGTCGTCGAGGAGATTACGCAATGCCTGAAGCTTCGGACCTCGTCCTAAATCCGCACAAGACCCTTACCTACCACATCTGTGCGGGGATTGTGCGTGGTCTCGCGAGGATCTTCTTTCGCCCGACGGTCGTTGGAGCAGACAACATTCCTCTGACGGGACCGGTACTCATTGCCCCGATCCACCGTTCCAATGTGGACTTCGCCTTCAGCTTGTTCATCTCGCCGCGCAAGATCTTCTTCATGGCGAAAGACGGCGTGTTCCATCCGGCCATCGTCGGCGCACTGCTTATCCGCCTGGGCGCATTTCCCGTCAACCGCAACAGCGCCGACCGAGAATCGATGCGTCTCTCCGAAGAGGTTCTTAGGCGTGGACAGGCGCTCCTACTGTTTCCCGAAGGTACGCGTAAGTCGGGCACCTCTGTTGAGGCGTTGCACGACGGCGTCGTCTTCATCGCGGCGAGAACCGGAGCGAAGATCGTGCCCGTCGGAATTGCCGGTAGCGAACGGGCTATGCCCGTCGGAGCGAAGATCCCGAGGTTCACGAAGATTCAGATCGTGGTCGGAAAACCCATCGATCCGCCCGCCAACGAGGGGCGCGTCTCACGTTCTCAGATTACGGAAAAAACGGAAGAACTGCGCCAGGAGTTAGAAGCGGTCTACGCCGAAAGTCGCCGACGCCTCGGGAACTAACGTTCGCGCCACCACGTGCCAAAGACGACGCGGGCGTAGCGAAACCCGAAGAGCCAGTTCTTGCCCTTCTTGGTGGTACCCGAGGCCCTCGGGTACCAGACGGTTGGTACTTCGCTGGCCCGCCATCCGCGCTTGAGCGACGTAATCAGTAGTTCCGCAGTTTGGTACTGCTCTTGCGTGAGTCGGTCCACCACGTCGGCCAACATGGTCACGCGCAGCGCGCGGTATCCCGTCGAGGTGTCCGTCAAGTTCGCCCCGGTCATCCGGTTCATGACAAAAGAAAAGAAGTGCACCCCGGTCTTACGCACGACGTCGGTGGTCTTGTCCTCACCGAGCACGCGACTCGCGACGACGAAGTCAGCCTGGTCGGCGATGAGGGGTGCAAGAAGGTTCGAGATTTCCTGCGGGTCATTCTGGCCGTCAGCGTCGAGCGTCACGACGTACTTCACGCCGTGTTCGACGCAGTAGCGATACGTGACCTGTAGCGCCACGCCGTGGCCGAGATTGACGGGAAACTCAAAGACCTTGACGCCGGGAAACGATCGCGCGATCTCCGCGGTCTGGTCGGTGCCGCCGTCAACGACCACGAAGGTTGTGTACGGCCTGCCGGCGACGGTGCCGGGCATCTTTTTCAAGACGTCGCCGATGTTGCCCTCTTCTTCGTACGCGCAGATCGACGCCACGATGTCCTCCGGGACGAAGTCGGGGTAGTCGGCATCAAAGCGAGCACGGGCCTGCGCAATGGCGAAGTCGCGTAACCGCGCGATGCGCCGCTTTTCGAGGTCCTCGTTCGACATCAATCTCCTTAAATCGAGTGGGCTTGGGAAAACACCTGAACCACCATCGGTTCAAAGTGCTCCAACGTTTCAACCGGGTAGTCCGGATCAAACGCCTTTTGGTCCCACTGGTCGGCGAAACGCTCGGCCAGTTGGTACCACGGTTGGCCGCGGTGTTGATCGCGCAGATTCGGATCCATTCCGATGTGCTCGTAGTAGTAGCGACCTTGGAAGTCTTGGTGGTACGCGACCATGCAGTAGACATCGTGGCGAACGTAGGACTTCAGGATCTCGGCCGCGATTTTCGGGTGATTCGGTACGGAGATCAGCTTGCCCACGTCGTGCAGAAGTGAAGCCACAATGACCTCTTCGTCGGCCCCGTCGCGCTCGGCGCGGGTCGCGGTCTGCAGAGCGTGCTGCATCTGATCAATGGAGAAACCATCGCTAATGGTTGAAAGTCCCCTCACCATGTCGAGGAGCTGGCGCGCAACCCGGGGCTGGGCCTCAATCGTTCGTTCGACGATCTCCATCCACTGCTCGCGCGTGGAGACGTCCATGCTGAGAAACGAAGTCACCGAGCGAGTCTACTAGCGGCCTTTGGCGCTTCGCGATTACGCCGAGATCACTTCTGCGGCGGTGAAATCGCGATCGGCCTGTCCGTCGAAGTTCGTCGTGACGGGCGTCGCGAAGACGACGTCCACAAGAGCCGTCAGGGCCTTCAATATCTCGCGCAACTCAGGCGGGGGAGGGAAGTACTCGTCTTCGATGGTGACCGAGAAGACCGTGATGCCGTCCTTGGGCGTGAGGTACGCCAGCACTTCGTTGACGAGAACTTCAGGCGCGGACGCTCCGGCGGTCACGGCAACGATTCCCGAGAGATCATCGGGCAGCTCGTCTGCTCCGTTGACGCGCAACACGCGCGGACAGCCTTCGGCTTCGGCCACGTGGGTGAGGGCCACCGTATTGGACGAGTTCGCTGATCCGATCACGATCACGGCGTCGGCCTCTGGGGCGATCTGGCGCAGGGCCGCTTGGCGATTGGTAGTCGCGAAACAGAGGTCACTACGATTCGGCATCCAGATATCGGGGAAGACGACTTCGGCGTACTCGCGTAGGTCCTGCCACTCGTCGAGGCTGAGCGTCGTCTGGCTGAGCAGCGCTACCGGACCCTTGTGATCAATAAGGGCGTCTATATCGGCACGCGACTGCACGAGGTGCACCGCCTCGGGGGCGACCGCCATTGTGCCAACCGCTTCCTCGTGATCTTCGTGTCCCACGTAGAGCACCGTGTAGCCCTTGTTGGCCCGCACTTTCAGCTCGTGGTGCACCTTCGTCACGAGGGGACATACGGCGTCGATGACTGTTCCACCGGTTCGCCGGGCGGCGTCGACGACCTCGGGGGGCGATCCGTGGGCACTCAGCATGATGGGCGCTCCCGAGGGAACGATGGTGACATCGTCGATAAAGATGACACCCACGGACTTGAAGTGATCGACCACAAACTGGTTGTGCACGATCTCGTGGTAGCAGTACACCGGAGGTTCGAAGACGCGCGTCATCCAATCGAGCGCTTTAATTGCCTTTTCGACACCGGCGCAAAAGCCCCGCGGGGCTGCCAGCACAACCTTGTCAACCGTCACGGCTCCAGCCTAGTAACCCAACTTTGCTGTAGTCCCTAGGCTAGAGAGGTGTCCGGGGCCCGTATTTCCTCTATCTCAGCGGGTTCGCCGGCTTCGAGCGTCGATCTCGCGGTGGGCGACGAACTGGTAAGCGTCAATGGGGTGGCCCCGACGGACATCATCGAGTATCAACAGTTGATTGACGGAAGTCTCGTTACGCTCGTGGTGCGTCGCGACGCCGAAGATCTCTCGCGCAAGGTGACCATCTCCAAAGACGAAGGTCAGCCCCTCGGTCTCAGCATCGATTCCGCGGTTTTCGACCGGATTCGCACCTGCGACAACCACTGCACGTTCTGCTTCATCTATCAACTGCCCAAGGGCATGCGCCGGTCGCTCTACGTCAAAGACGACGACTTTCGCCTTTCCTTTTTGTACGGCAACTACACCACCCTAACTCGTTTCACTGAATTCGACCTCGAACGCATCCTCGATGAAGGACTGTCGCCGCTCTACGTGTCCATCCACTCGACGAACCCGCACTTGCGCGCCGACATGCTGCGCAATCCTCGCGGCGCCACGAGTCTGCGTTGGCTGCGCGAACTGCTGCGTGCCGGCGTGGAAGTTCACGGGCAAGTGGTCGTGTGCCCTGGTGTGAATGACGGCGCCGAGCTGGAACGCACGCTCTACGACGTCATGTCGCTCTACCCCGAGCTAGCGTCAGTGGCACTCGTGCCCGTCGGCATCAGCGATTTCACGAACGAAGAGTCGATGCGAGCGCACGAACCCGGTGAAGCTCGCCACGTCGTGGCATTGGCCGAACGTTTTCAACGCCTCACGCGAGAACTACTGGGTCGGGCCAAGGTCTTTGCCAGCGACGAGTTCTACATCGTCGCTGGGATCGATCCGCCCGGCACCGAAAGCTTCGAGAGCCTCGACGAGGCGGAAAACGGCGTGGGACTCGTCGCGGCCTTCGCTGAAAGCTTTCGCGAGGGAACGGCCATGACCAAATTGGGTTCGGGCTTCTTTCAGTCCGTCGACGGGGCCCCGGCCATGGGGTACCGCGCACCGAGAACACTCGAGGATCGCGACGCCGCTGGCGATGACGTCACCGTCTTCACGGGTGAATACGCCGCGCCGATCCTGCGTCGACTCTTCGACGAGCAGGGATTTGGCGACGTCGAGGTGAAGGCCGTGAAGAATCGGTATTTCGGCGGCAACATCAAGGTCGCCGGACTCATGACGGGTCTCGATCTGCGCTCGGCGCTGAGTGACGTCGACCAGTCAACTCTCTGTCTCGTCCCTGACGTCTGTCTCTCTGAGGGCCGCTTTCTGGACGGTCTGACGCTGGATGACCTGCCGCGGTCGGTCATGACAGTACCAACGACGGGTCACGATCTGCGCTCCACCCTGGAACGTGTGCGGGCCCGAGGATTGAGTCGAGCGTGAAGAAACCCCAAGTCGTCGTGGTCGGACGACCCAACGTCGGAAAAAGCTCGCTGGTGAATCGCCTCGCGGGACGTCGGGTGGCCGTCGTGGAAGAGCAGCGCGGCGTGACTCGCGACCGCAAAGCTGTTGAGGTTGAATGGCGAGGCGTGACCTTCGACGTCGTTGACACGGGCGGCTGGCTCGCCGCCGGAGACACGCTCGAGGACAAGGTGTCCCAGCAGGCCGAGGCCGCTCTGAAGAGTGCCGATCTCGTGTTACTCGTGGTGGACGCCGCGACAGGTCCCGTCGAAGAAGACTCGACGGCGGCCCGGTGGGTGCGCCTCTCGAAACGTCCGGTTCTTCTCGTCGTAAACAAGGTCGACGACCAGCAACACGAAGCGTCCAGCTGGGAGTTCCTCTCGCTCGGTGTCGGTGATCCGTTCATGGTGAGCGCCCAGCACGGGCGCGGCGCCGGAGACCTGTTGGACCGCATCGTCGACGACCTCGGTGATCAGACCGTCGAAGAAAAGGACGAGGACGCCGATGGCGCCCTGCGCGTCGCCATTGTGGGACGACCCAACGTCGGAAAGTCCACCTTGTTCAATCAGCTCATTGGCGAGGAGCGCAGCGTCGTGCACGACATGCCGGGCACGACGCGCGACGCCATTGACACGGTCGTCGACACCAGCGCCGGGCTCATTCGCTTCATCGACACGGCCGGCATGCGTAAACGCGCTCGCACCGAAGCGGGCCTTGAGACCTATTCGGTTTTGCGGAGCCTCGACGCGCTCGACCGCGCGGACATCGCCATTCTCGTCATTGACGCCACGGAAGGCGCGACGGGGCAAGACCAACGCCTCGCTGAACGTATTTCGGCGTCGGGCTGTCCGGCCATCGTGATTCTCAACAAATGGGAGCTCGTGTTGCCCGACGAACGCGATGCCATTCTCGCGAGCGTGGGGGACAAGCTGGCCTTTCTCGGCGACGCGCCCGTACTGAAAACAACTGCACTGTCGGGCAAAGGGGTGCACCGGCTCTGGCCCGCACTCTCAACCGCGGCACTCGACTACGCCAAACGTGTTCCTACGGGGGCTCTCAATCGCGCCATTCGCGACCTGCAGATTAAGCAGCCCGCTCCGACCGGCAAGATCCGTTACGCCGTTCAAGGTGCCAGCGAGCCTCCCACGTTCACTCTCTTCGTCGCTGGCCGTTTGCCGTCGACCTACTTGCGCTACGTCGAACGAAGTTTGCGTGAAAAATTCGAACTGGGCGCGTCACCGATTCGAGTCCGCGTCCGAGTCGAGTAGTGGCGAACTGGTGTGAGGTCTGCGATCGCCCCGAAGAGAGCGACGTCTGCGACGTCTGTGGCGCAAAGGTCGTCGAAACGAAACGCGAACCGGTCCCGTGGCGCTGGCGATTCTTCGCCGTCGTGTCGGTCATCTACGTCGGGTGGCGTATCTATCAGTTAATTTCGTGGATAGCCCATTAGGAGGACCGTCGTGCCCATCTACGCCCTTGGTGACCGAGTACCCCAAATTCACGAAGACGCTTACGTCCACCCCGACGCCGTCGTGATCGGTGACGTGCGCATTGGCGCCGACTCGTCGATCTGGCCCGGGGCCGTGTTGCGCGGCGACTACGGAACGATCATCATCGGTGCACGCACGTCGATCCAAGACGGCACAGTTGTCCACGCGGTCGACGAATTCCCCACGGTGATCGGCGACGACTGCGTGATCGGGCATCTCGCACATTTGGAGGGCTGCGTCATTCACGACCGAGCCCTCGTGGGTAGCGGCTCCATTGTGTTGCACGAAGCCCACGTGCACAGCGGCGCCACCGTCGGGGCGGGCGCTGTCGTGCGCAATCGCACCGAAGTTCCCGCGAACGCGATGGCGCTCGGAGTTCCAGCGGTCATGAAGCTCGATTCGTGCAACGAGGAGGTCGCCGTAGCATCTGCGGCACTGTACGCCTCCAACGCTCGCCGCTACAAGGACGAGTTGAGACGGCTTTAGGCGTTCGAGGTGGCGACGAGTCGCTCTAAAGCATTCGCGGCTCGTCCATCGAGAACGCTCATGCTCGCGAGTTCGAAACCGTCGCGAAGGTTCGTCACACGCTCGGCCAGCAGTAAAGCCAGGGCCGCGTTTGCGCACACCGTGTCAAAGATCGGGCCACGTACTCCTTCCAGAAAAGCCCGGGTGAAGGCAACGTTCTCCACTACGTCACCACCGCGTATGTCCGCCACGCTGTGACGTAGCCCGAGTTCCGTTCCCGCATCGATGCGTTGCCGAGAGCGTCCCATCGTCGATACGAATTCGAGCGTTGATGGCGCGCCGAGGGAGAGTTCGTCCAGGCCGTCGTCGGCACTAACGAGGATGGCGCTACGTGTTCCGCGTTGGTGGAGAACCTCCGCCATCTTGTCGAGAAGCGCCAGTGGTGCAACGCCAATGAGCGAGCGTTGCACGAGGGCGGGATTGGCGAGTGGTCCGAGCACGTTAAAGATGGTGCGAAAGCCGAGCGCCCGTCGAATCGGTACGAGATTGCCGAGAGCGGGATGGAAGATCGGAGCGAACATGAAACCAACACCGGCCTCTCGAACACAGGCCCTCACTACATCCGCCGGCGTGTCGAGCCGCACGCCCAGCGCTTCGAGAAGGTCCGCTGATCCGACCGACGATGAGGCCGCCCGATTGCCGTGCTTCGCCACCGGCACTCCACATCCCGCCACGACGAAGGCGGCCATTGTGGACACGTTGACCGTGTGGAGCTGGTCGCCGCCGGTGCCGACGATGTCAATGGCTTCGTCGCTAATGAAGAATGTCGTCGCACAGGCGATCATCGCGTCGATAAAGCCGGTCATCTCGTCGGACGTCTCGCCCTTCATGGTGATAGCAGTCAAAAAGCTGGCGATGAGCACGCTCTCAACTCGCCCGTCAAGAATCGCTCGCAAAGCGTTCGCGGCGTCGTCACGTTCGAGGTCCGTGCCACGGACGAGAGGATTCAACACATCCTGCGCGAAGTTCACTGTTTAGTTCGTCACGAAACCGTGCGTGGGCATAGCGACACGATACTCGTGGCGACTGGCGCGCTCTCCACAACTACGATTCTGAGATGGCGACCACGTACCTCGACACGATTTTGGAATCTCATCGACGCCGTGCGGCGCGCGACCAAAGAGACTGGGAAGTACGAGTCGACGAAGTTCGCTACGACGGCCCCTCGTTCGTCCTTGTCCTACGCCAAGGTTCATCCCCCTTCATTAAGGTGATCGCCGAGGTCAAGCGCCGCTCGCCGTCGAAGGGACTCTTGGCGGCGGACCTTGACGTGGCGGAGCTCGCGGGGATCTACCGCGACGCGGGTGCCAGTGCCGTCTCAGTCCTCACTGATCGCGAGTTCTTCGAGGGTTCGATGGACGATCTGCTTCTCGCGCGGCGCACGGTGGCGCTGCCCGTGCTTCGTAAAGACTTCACCGTCAGTGAGAACGACGTCCTCGACGCCGTCGAAGCCGGAGCCAGCGCGGTGCTCTTAATTGTCGCCGCCCTGAGTGATCAGGAACTGACCTCATTCCTGGAGCTCAGTGACCGGTGTGGGGTCGACGCCCTGGTCGAAGTGCATGACACGGACGAGGCTCAGCGCGCCGTTGACGCCGGCGCGCGCATCATTGGTGTCAACCAACGAAACCTTCGAACCTTTGACGTGGATCCCGAACACGCGGCGTCCGTCATTGCGGCGCTGCCACGCGACTGTCTCACAGTGTGTGAGTCGGGACTGACGACCGTCGAGGACGTGGAGCGCGCCGCTCAAGCTGGCTTTGACGCCGTTCTCGTCGGGGAAGCCTTCGTAACGGCTTCTGACCCGAGCGCTCTCGTAAAAGCGTTTGCCTTGGTGCCAAGTGGGCAACGTGCGTGATCAGTGGTCACGTGGCTACGTCAAGATCTGTGGCGTCACGTCAATCGCGGACGCTGGCGCCGCAGTGGACGCTGGCGCTGACGCCCTCGGACTGATCTTCGCCACGTCCACCCGCAGAGTGACGACTGACCAAGCCAAAGAGATTCTTAAGGCGACGCGAGGCTCGCTCTTGCGCTGCGGAGTGTTTCGTGAGAACAGTGATGACGACATCATTGAGCACGTACGTTCCCTCGACCTCGACGTGGTGCAGCTACATGGACCCCTCAGCGATCAGCTTCTCGCCGCCCTGAAAGAGTGCCCCCTACGGGTGGTGAAGGCTCTCGACATCGAAAGCGACGAGTTCGAATCATTCGATGAGAACGGCGTCGACGCCGTCTTGATCGACGGGCCCCGTCCAGGATCGGGGATCGCTCACTCCTGGAATCGATTGTCATCTCGCTCGTTCAACGTTCCGGTTATCGCGGCGGGTGGTATCGCAGCGACGAACGTCGCGGACGTCGTAGCTGCGACCCACGTCTGGGGAGTCGACTGCGCCAGTGGTGTCGAAACGAGCCCCGGGGTCAAAGACGTCGGACTTGTCATGGATTTCGTGGCACGCGCACGGAGCGCCTGGGCGCATGCCGAGGGATGACGTGTCAAACATTGGCGTGATGGGAGATCCCGACGAGCGTGGACACTTCGGAGACTTCGGAGGGCGATTCGTTCCTGAGGCGTTGATGCCAGCGTGCCTCGAACTCGAGGAGGCCTTTCGTGACGCGTGGGCTGACCCCTCGTTCATTAACGAGTACCGCACGACTCTGTCGCAGTTTGTGGGTCGCCCCACTCCGGTGACGCCATTACCGCGACTATCAGAGAAGCTCGGACTTCGTCTCTATGCGAAGCGCGAAGACCTCGCCCATACGGGATCGCACAAGATCAACAACGTGGTCGGCCAGACCCTGTTGACGCGGCGTATGGGTAAGACGCGCATCATCGCCGAAACGGGAGCCGGCCAGCACGGCGTTGCAACCGCAACCGGCGCCGCTCGACTCGGACTCGCGTGCACGGTGTTCATGGGTGAAGTCGACACCGTGCGCCAAGAGCTCAACGTCTTTCGGATGGAACTGCTCGGCGCTCGCGTCGTCCCTGTGACATCGGGCTCAAGAACCCTGAAAGACGCCGTCAATGAGGCCATGCGCGAGTGGGTGACCTGCGTCGCCGATACGCACTACTGCATTGGTTCGGTTATGGGACCTCATCCCTTTCCCTGGATGGTTCGCGAATTTCAGAGCATCATCGGCATCGAGGCCGCGGCGCAACTCGAGGAACTCGGCGCCGGTACGCCGGACCTCGTGGTGGCGTGTGTGGGCGGAGGATCCAACGCCGCCGGCATCTTTGCGGGTTTTGCGAACAGTGATGCGCGCCTCATCGGCGTCGAAGCGGCCGGCGGCGCCGCCGTCGCGAGTGGGTCGCCCGGAGTCCTTCACGGCATGCGTTCGCTGCTGTTGCAAGACGAGTTCGGACAGATCGAAGAGGCCCACTCCATGTCCGCCGGACTTGACTATCCGGGAATTGGACCCGAGCACGCGTATTTGGCCGACTCTGGTCGCGCCGAGTACTTCGCCGTCGGCGACGAAGAAGTTCTCGACGCCTTCTCGTTGCTCAGTGAGAGTGAAGGGATAATCCCCGCGCTGGAGACAGCTCACGCTCTCGCGTGGATCACCCGCGAAGTGGGCGCACTCATTCCGCGCGGCGCGACCGTGCTGCTAAACCTTTCAGGGCGCGGTGATAAGGACGTGGCTCAGGTTCGCCAGCTTCTCAAAGGTGAGTCGTGAAGTCTCTCGAGGTGACGCTTCGCGCGGTGCGCGAAAACGGACGAAAAGCCCTGGTGCCGTATTTCGTCGCCGGCGCCACGCCCGACTGGGTCCGCCACGTCGAGGCGGCCGCCCTCGGTGGCGCGGACGCCATTGAGATCGGGATTCCTTTTTCCGATCCGATGATGGACGGGGTGGTTATTCAAGAGGCGGGTCTGCGAGCTCTTCAGGCCGGCACGACCTTCGAGTCGATCGGCCGCCAACTCACCTCGATTGACACCGAGGTTCCACTTATCGCGATGACGTATTACAACATCTTCTTGCATTACGGACTCGCGCGCAGTGCCGGGCGCTTGCACGAATTCGGACTGTCGGGCGCCATAGTGCCAGATCTATCGCTCGAGGAGTCCGACGAATGGAGGACGTCGTGCGGCGAACACGATATTGCGACCATCTTTCTGGTGGCACCCTCAACACCCGCTGAACGAATCAAGGAAGTCGCGCGACGCAGTGAAGGGTTCCTGTACGCGTCGGCACGGATGGCGGTAACTGGGGCAAGTAGTGACCAAGGTGACGGAGCGAGGGTCGTGGCGAACGTGCGTGAGGCGAGTGACCTTCCCGTATACGTCGGCATTGGCATTACGACCCCGGAACAGGCCGCCACGACGGCCGCCGTGAGCGACGGGGTCATTGTTGGTTCGGCCCTCGTGAAGGTCATTCTCAACGGGGCCAGTGTCCACGACGTCGAAAACTTCGTGCGGTCTTTCCGTGACGCCATCGATACAACTTTTGAAGTCTGAGAAGGTTTCTTCGCAACAACGTCGCGTGAATTACCTGACTTTGCACGGGTTTTCACAGGATTGACCCACTTTCTTGTGAAAGGTGTCACATAATTGACGAAAATAGTCCAACAAGGCTGGTCCGCGGTGGTGTTTAATCATTACGGGTCTCCATCGCGGAGGCTGCATGTGATCTTTAATTAGGGGGAATTAGATGCCTGAAGAAAGAGTTGCGGATCCCGGTCCCTTAGGACTGGCTGGATTCGCTATGACGACTTTCGCACTTAGCAGTTGGAACGCCGGAATATGGCATGGAGCGGGTCTCGAAGCAGCGTTGGCACTGGCCTTCTTCTACGGAGGACTCGCGCAGATGCTGGCCGGTATGTGGGAGTTTGTACGCAAGAACACCTTCGCGGCACTCGCCTTCACGTCATACGGTGCGTTCTGGCTGTCATTTTATGCCCTTATTAAGTTCGGTCTTCCCGGCGGCGGTTCGGATACCGTTCCGATCTTCCTCTTGGGATGGACGATCTTCACCCTGTACATGACTTTGGCGGCTACCAAGACGAACAACGCGATTCTGAGCGTGTTCGTCTTGCTGTCAATTACGTTCATCCTTCTCACCGTCGGCAACTGGGGGACAACCCACTCGTTTACCGACATCGTGAAGGCTGGCGGATACGTCGGATTCGCCACGGCAGCGGCGGCGTGGTACGCGTCGGCAGCCGGGGTAGTGAACGCCACGCACGGCAAGGTTGTACTACCGGTGGGTCCACGAGGCTAACGTAGAGGTCACTGGTGGCTTGCCACCGGACCCAACCGCCAACAGCGTCCGTGCCACGAGGTACGGACGCTGTTGGCATCTACGCGACAGTGAGAAGTACTCTCAACGTCAGTCGCGTGGATAGACCACAGAACTGATTCATTAATTTACATTCAACGCTTGTAGTGGGGTACGTCATGAGTGAAGCAAAGTTAGAAGCGTGGCTAGACGAAACGCGCAGTTTTCTGCCGAGTGAAGAGTTCGCGAAGCAAGCGAAACGCTGATCCTCTCGCGTACTGGCGCACTCAAGCCGACCGTCTCATCTGGACGAAGGCACCGACGAAGACACTCGAGTGGGATCTGCCCATTGCGAAGTGGTTCAGCGATGGCATGCTCAACGCGTCGTACAACTGTGACGACCGACACGTGGAAGCCGGCAAGGGCGACAAGGTGGCGTATCACTGGACCGCCGACGCCGAAGGCGAGTCTCGGACCATCACGTACGCAGAGCTCCAGAAAATGGTGGCGAAGGCCGCGAACGCTTTGAGCGAACTCGGCGTGAAGTCCGGCGATCGCGTCGCCGCGTACATGCCGATGATCCCCGAGGCCGTCGTCACGATGCTCGACATTGTGCGACTCGGCTCGGTGCACTCGGTCATCTTTGCGGGCTTCTCGGCGGAGTCTCTCTCCAGTCGAATTCTTGACTCCGACTGTCAGATCGTCGTGACCGCAGACGGCGCGTTCCGTCGTGGCGTCGCGAGCCCGCTCAAGCCCGCCGTCGACGAGGCGCTCAAGAGTTGTCCGAACGTCCGCTCCGTTCTCGTGGTGCGACGTACTCGCGGTGACGTCGAATGGACCGAAGGACGCGACCACTGGTGGCACGACTTGGTCGACAGCCAAAAGGACACGCACGCCCACGAATCCTTCGACGCCGAACACACCATGCTCATCATGTACACCTCGGGCACGACCGCGAAGCCCAAGGGCATCTTTCACACGACCGGCGGATGCCTCACTCAGGCTGCGACCACGTACTACAACATCTTCGACATCAAACCCGACACGGATGTCTGTTGGAGGGCCGCGGACATTCGCTGGATCACTGGTCACAGTTACATCGTCTACGGCCCGTTGATTAACGGCGCCACGACGGTGCTGCCGAAGACTCGTTCGGGCAAGATCATGCGTCCACTGTTACGCGACGTGACGGAGAACCGTCCCCTCGGTGACGTCACGACCTTGATGGACCCCACGGTCGTGAACTCCATTGGGGCGTTAATGACGGAGAGCTCCGCGGACGAAGAGTAAAGCTCGTCGTTTAAGAATCGAAGCCGAGGTTCAAGAGATTTAGGAGTCGCAGCCACAGGTTGCGTCGACCGCCATTCTCGTCGGCCTTTTCGATGGAGCGTTGCGTGAGGCGGATGAATAGCCAACGAAAGGGTTCAGGCGGGAACGGCATCGGTTTTTTTCGCACCATGGTGAGGGTCGTACGCTCGGTTGTTTTACCGTCGAGGAGGTCCAGCATCACGGCCGCGCCGAAACGGGTCGAGGCGACGCCGAGTCCGGTGTACCCCATAACGTAGGCGGCCTTGCCGCCGTAGGCCATGCCCCAGAACGGGGAAAAGCGAGTGCACGTATCAATGGCCCCGCCCCACGCGTGGGTGAACTTTATCCCCGATAGTTGCGGGAACGTCGTAAGAAAGTGACCGGCCAGTTTGGCGTAGGTTTCGGCGTTGAACTCGAAGTCGCGCCGTCCCTTGCCGCGGAACTTGTAGACGGTATCGTAACCACCCCAGAGGATTGAGTTGTCTTTGGTGAGTCGGTAGTAGTGAAATTGATTGCCGGCGTCGGCGACGCCCTCTCGACCACTCCAGCCAATGCTCGCCATCTGTTCGTCGCTGAGTGGCTCGGTGACGAGTGCGTAGTCGTACACCGCGGCGACGTAGCGACGAGTCTGACGGATGAGTGATGGAAAGACGTTCGTCGCGAGTGCCACCTTCGCTGCAGTGACTGCGCCATAGGGAGTATGAACCCGAACTCCATGTTCGACGTCTTCGAGCCACTCAACCTTGGAGTTCTCGAAGATACGCACGCCGAGCGATTGACAGGCTCGCTCTAATCCCCAGACCAATCGGGCGGGATCGACGAGTGCCGTGCCGTCAATGTCAAAGAGTGCCCCTTCGTACGAGGGGGAGTGGATGCGAGCCTGCAGTTGTTCCTTATTCAGGACTTCGACGTGGTCACCCATGTCGTTACGTAGCCGAGCTTCTTCCACCATGCCTTCAAACTGCCAAGGCGCGACGGCCACGCGCAGTTCTCCGGTTCGCTCCCAGTCGCACTCGATGCCGTAGCGTTTCACGGTGGCCTCAATTTCGTCGAGATTCTCGCGAGCGAGGCGCTCGATAACCGGCATTTCGTGAGCAAATCGGTTCATGCCGTTATTGAATCCGTGCGTAAGCGACGCGCTACAGAATCCGCCGTTGCGTCCCGAGGCGCCCGCGCCCGTTTCGTACTGCTCGACGATGATCACTTCACGAGAGGGATCTTGCTCCTTCGCCAGGAGTGCGGTCCACAGCCCCGTGTATCCGCCGCCGACAATGCAAAGGTCAGCGCCGAGATCACCAATAAGTGCTGGGTGTGGTAGCGGTTCGAGCGGATCGGAGTCAAGCCACCACAGTTCGGGCTGCACTTCGGCGAGGTGGCGTAGCACGAAGGTGTCCTTCTTCTCCATGTTGTCCAGCCGGTGGCTGGAATCACCCTCTCTAGGTACGACGTCTTCGCGAGTCTTCGCGAATTCCGGGGTTTCGCCCCGGCCGGTCGTGTCAATTCTACTGGCGCCCTTTGCATCCTCGCGGTTCTCGTCGAGTACTTCTGCAACCCTCAGGCGCCGGGCTGCGTCGCGGGGTGTCATAAAATAGACCAATCCCCCCCGTAACACTCAATGAAAGAACCGTATATTCAGGGACTCCTCGGGTTCCCG
>PLON01000048.1 GCA_003142095.1 Acidimicrobiaceae bacterium
CTTCATGAATGATCGGGGCTAGAGGGAAGTTACCGTCGGCGAGACTCTTCGCCTGCGACCTCGATCGACGCGTGAGTGTGACATTCGACGTGATTGCCGATCGGCACAAGTTGTGCGAACTCGAGTTCGCGGTCGTGAGCGACGAGGAACTTGGCTGACGCAATCGACTCAGTGATACGGATGTTCGTACGAAAGAAACAGTACGACGGTGTAACACAGGGCCGACGCGAAACCGAGAACCTCCATGATGAACGAACTCATGTTGTTGTTGAAGTCGAGGAAACTCGTGCCACTGAGACCCGCGCCGATGACGAATAACGCGCCGATCGTGGTCCACAGGTTAAGGCTTGGACGCTTCAGCTTCACGATGCGAATCAATGTGCTGACCACGAGCACGGCGAGGGCAAATCCAAACACGACGTGAATGACGAGTACGACGGCGCCGTTGGACAGCACCCACGCGATGCTGCGAACAGATCCAGTGAAGTAGTTGGTCGGATCGGAGCCGGGATGGTCGGGAATGTTTACGTGGAGATTTGCCGCCATTCCGGTGCCGGCCTGGATAAGTATGAGGCACACCGTACTGAAGGCCATTCGCCGAATCGCTGAGAGATCGTGGAGTCGAGCGTCGCTGGGCGCCGTAGCGTCTGTGGTTTCGCTCATGATCCGCATCGAGCAGGCATGGCGAAATCGTAGACGGACGATCGTGCGCAATTAGTGACGTGAGAGAAGAGAACTCTCAGCGCCACTCGACACTGACGGGGAGTGTCTTAATGCCACTGATGAAGTTCGAACGCAGTCGCTCGATCGGGCCAGCGAGATCGACGCTGCTCCAGCGCGTTGCGAGTTCTTCGAAGAGAACGCGAATTTCGAGGCGAGCGAGGTGCGCTCCGAGACAGAGATGTGGACTGTGCAGACCAAAGGCAACGTGATCGTTCGGTGAACGTTCCGGAAGAAACGCGTCGGCGTGCTCGAAGTGGTCCTCGTCAAAGTTGGCCGACGCGTACCAGAGGACGACTTTGTCACCGGCCTTCAAATTCTGTCCTCGAAGCTCAAGGTCTTGGGTCAGCGTCCGTCGAAAGTGCATGGTCACCGTTGTCCAACGCAGCATCTCGTCGGTCAGACTCTTGCGTTGCTCGAGCGTCATCGAGGGAATACTCGCAAAGATGTCGGGGCGTTCAATCAACGCGAGGAGGCCACCGGTCATGGTGTAGCGCGTGGTGTCATTACCGGCCGCGACCATCAAGGTGAAGAAGTTCTTCAGCGCGAGTTCGTCGAGCGACTCGCCGTCAACTGTCGGTTCCAATAGCGCGTTCAAGATGTCGTGGGTTGGCGTGATGCGTCGTTCCTCGAGCGCCTGGGCCGCGTACTCGAATAGTTCGATCGACACCGGGGAGCGAAAGGGGAGAAGTCGATAGGCCGAGGTGTCCACCTGATCGACCACGTAGTCCGTGAACTCGGGGTCGCTGTTGCCAATGAGAGCGTCGCCGCGCTGGACGAGCCAGTTGAGGTCGTCGTCGGGAAGTCCGAGCAGTCTCCCCAACATTCGCATCGGCAATTCGCGCGCGATGCGTTGAACGAAGTTGAACTCCCGCTCGCCCTGCATCGAGTCAAGAATCTGGACAACGATCTCTCGCACCGCATCCTCGTAGGCGGCGACAGATTTGGGAGCGAAGGGGCGACTCACGAGCCGGCGCAGCCTCGTGTGCTCGGGGGCATCCATCTCCATCATGGTGCGACGTGCCTCAGTCTCTTCCGGATCCATATCTTCCAAGCGAATACCGAGGCGACTCGAAAACAAGTCCGTCGTGCGACTTGCGAGCAGAACGTCGTCGTACTTCGTGAGACTCCAAAAGCCGCGTCCGCCGTCGGACTCCTCCGTCCAGTGCACCGGGTCGTGTTCGCGAAGGTAGCGAAACGTCTCTCGCGGCACGCCGTCGATGTACGTGTCGTGTGAGGTGATGTCGGCGAGCGGTTCAGCCATTGGTCCTCCAGGAAGTTTGCTACCAAACAACTTTCTAGTACACCAGAGTGGCCGTCAGGCCCGTAGAATTGCACCATGAGCCGACCGCTAATTGGCATCTCAGGACGGCGCTGGCCGACGAGCGCGCTGGGTACCAACGTGCCCACTGCTTTTATGAGTGGCATCGAATTCGATCTTCACTTCACCGACTATCCACGCTCCGTCTCACTGGCGGGGGGCCTACCCGTTGAGCTCACCCGTGACGCCGATCCCTATGAGATGGTCGCACACCTCGACGGACTCGTCCTCACGGGCGGGGCGGACGTGGAACCGGAGCGCTACGGCCAAGAACCGGATCCCGATCTTGGTGCGATCGAGCCCGATCGTGACGCCTGGGAGATCTCGCTGCTCGCGGCGGCACGGGCGAAAGGTATTCCCGTTCTCGCCATCTGTCGCGGACTGCAGCTCGTCAACGTCGTTTTTGGTGGCACGTTGCGCCAGCACGTCGAACTCGAGGAAGGAGCGGGTCACCCCCAGTGGGAGGTCGACGGCCACGAAGCGACTCATCGAGTCAATCTGGTCGAAGGAACCCTCACGGCGGAGATGTTTCCCGGCGATATCGGTGTGAATTCACTCCATCATCAGGTCGTCGACGAGGTGGGCGAAGGGCTTGTGGTGTCAGCGAAGGCCACCGACGGCGTCGTCGAAGGACTCGAGACGCCCGACGGATCCATTGTCGCCGTGCAGTGGCATCCGGAGCTTTTAAAGAAACCCGACCCGACCTTTCAGTGGCTGGTTCGTGCCGCCGTGGAGCACCGCGTCAGCGAATAAATCCTTGACGTAGTTCGTTTGACCCCTTACGGTTAGTCGATTGACACGAGACAACGTCTCGAGAGTCCGGGGGGACAACATGGCGAACGATCAACGAACGACGCTCGGCGGTAAACGAAAACTCACTCTGATCGACACGATCGCTCAGTCCGTCGGTCTGATGGGACCCGTCTTCTCGATTGCCTTCCTCGTTCCGCTGGTCGTGGGCATCATCTCCGCGACCGGTCAAGGCGCGGGTAACGCGGCGTCGCTCTCAGTCTTGATTGCCGCAGTCGGCGTCATAGGGCTCGGCTGGATCGTGGCCGAGTACACGCGCAAAATTCAAGCGGCCGGTTCGCTGTACGACTACGTGACCGACGGGCTAGGCGTACGTGTGGGCGCAGCGGCGGGCTGGCTGTACTACGCCGGAATGCTGGCCCTCGGAGCGGGGATTTTGCCGATGATCGGTGGCACGATACACGACACCATTCAAGGCGAGTTCAATCGCACACCGTTGCCCTATTGGGGCTGGGACATCGTGTTACTGGTGCTCGTGGGCACGATCATCTATCTCGGCGTCGCGCTGTCAACGCGAGTGCAGCTCACGTTGGCTTTGATTTCTGTGACGGTGGTGCTGGTGTTCTCCATATACGTCATTGTCAAGAGTGGGGGAGTGCACCACATCACTTCGGGCTTCTCCCCCAGCGGTTCGCCCACGCACTGGAAGGGCGTTTTCTTTGGTGTTCTCTACGGTGTACTGCTGTTTACGGGCTTCGAAACGTCCGCCAATCTGGGCGAAGAGACCGATCGCCCGGAACGCAACATTCCTAGAGCCGTGTTGATTTCGGTCATGGTGATCGCCGGGTTCTACATCATTGGATCATTCGCGCAGGTATCGGGTTTTCATTTCAATCTGAACACCATCGGCAAGAACGCCGGTGCCCCGTTGTTCACGCTCGCCGGACCAGCCGGAGCTGGAGGATACGCCGGCGTTGGCATTCGCCGACTTGTTGAACTGGTGGTCGTCTTTGACATGATCGCCGTGTTGATCGGGTGCGCGGTCTCTGCATCCCGGGGTGTTTTCGCATTAGCGAGAGACCATCGCATGCCCGCGCCATTAGCGCGAATCTCACGTCACGGCACGCCGTCGGGCGCGAGCGCGTTTGTCGTGGTCGCGTACGCGATCGTGATTGCGCTCGTGACGTGGACGACGGCGTTCGCCATCCCGAAGAATCCCGAGTACTTCTCGATGTTCAGCTTTATGTCCACCTTCGGTGGGTTCGCGATCGCCGTAATTTATCTGTTCATCGCGGTCGGCGCATTGCGAGGACTTCGCTCGGGCGGCAAAAAGTGGCAACTGTATCTCGCGAGTCTGGTCGGAGGTCTGGTCACCATTGCCGCGATCTATGGCGCGATCTACAAGGTCACGGCTCCTACCGTCTGGGCGCCCTACGCCGGCGTCGGCGTGTTAGTGGTTGGACTCATTGCCACCTGGCTGATGCCCGTGAAACCCAAGAGCACGACTGATTTCACTGGTCTCAGTGAAGCCGAAAGCGGTCCGATCAAGGTGTAGCGACTCGGAACTAGGCGTCAATGTAACTTGACGTTATGACATCGAACTCGCTTAGTGGGCGAGTGCCACTCCGGCGGCGAAAAAACCGGCACACAGCAGCGGGGTAGCGACGATTAGTGTCACCGCATAGCCCCAGTGGTGTTCGCGTTGAAGGATGGCGGGAATGGCGAACGCTGAAGAGAACGTCGTGAGTCCCCCGCAAAATCCGGTGATGACGACGTCTCGAACGTGAGCGTCCACGGCACCCGTGAACTGGTACGCGACAAACCCCGCAATTCCACAGCCAATCGCGTTCGCCGCGACGGTGGCCCACGGTCGCCTGGTGGGGTGGTGCCGACGCACGGCGTATTCGCCAAGATAACGCACCACGCAGCCAAAGGCGCCAAACAGGGAGGCGAGAAAAAGAGTCATCGGTGACGCTGCAGTCCGAGCCATCCCGCGAGAACGCCGCTCAGCAGAGCCCCGAGGATGACCGCAAAGCACCCGCCGACACAGACGTGCCAAAGCGCCGCCAGATCAACGTAGAGGCCCGAATACGAGGTCAGTCCTCCGAAGAACCCGGTGATGATGAGGATGCGACTCACCTCATTGGGGTCACGCCGACGAAGTGGACCGCGCAACAAGTAGGTGGCCAGATACACGCCGACGAAATTGGTCGCGAGAAGCACCCACGGTATTTCTTGAGGCCAGGTGACTGGACCGTTCGGGTTTGGTAAGTGCTCGAGTCCCGTCAGCCACGCTCGCAGTAACGTGCCAACGAAGCCGCCACCCGCTGCCGCCGTTATCGCTAGCGCAAGTTGACGTGGGCGTAAAGTGACGTGCGCTGGCATAGGGGGTTAAAGAGAAGGTATCAATCTTGCTTTGGCAAGCCTGGTATCAAACCCTTCTATGAGCCGTTGAAAATGGGGGTGAGGGGCCCTCGAATGTCCGTTCTGGGAGATTTCTTTCTAACTTTACATAACGAACATTATCGGCGATACACCAAGGTAATTCTGCTAGTATTTTTCACATGCGTCGGGTACTTTTGGCAGTTTTCTTTGTAGCGGCCAGTTTTGGAATTTACGTCGCGCCATCGGGTGCCGACAGTCCAATCTTCTCCAACGTCGTACTGTCGTTTGACTTCAGCAACAATTCTGCGCCAGCGTCAGCGAGCGCCGTCGGATCAGCGAACACCGGCGCATCGACGACCACTGGCGCCTTCAATGTGATAACCGACGTGCTCCCAGAGAACACTGGCGGATTTGTGCGAATGGTAGCCATCGCCCCCGTGGCTTCGGGAAGCGCGAACTTGGTGTGTCCATTCCAGCCTGTTCAGCAGAGTCAAGTGGAATGCGCCTTTAACTTCTCCGCGGACGGTGTCTGGGTGATCAGGGCCCAGTACAGTATCGACCTTAAATCGAGTGTTTCGTCCGTGTCGATCACCAGCCTTCGGGTCACCGATTAGTAACCGGATTATTCGGTTCCTTTAAAGGTGCCGCTATATTTATCCACTTTTTTCCGGAAGTAGAGCACTGGCCTACGCTTTTCCTATGAACTCACTGTTTGATGTCTCAGGCAAGGTCGTCCTGATTACCGGCGGGACCAGCGGCATTGGCGAAATGATCGCACGAGGTTTCCTCGACGCGGGTGCCGTCGTACTCGTCGCGTCACGCAAGGCCGACGTCGGCGAAGCTCTCGAGAATGAACTCTCTGTTTCGGGATCGTTTACCTTCATCCAAGCGAATCTCTCGAGTGAGGCTGAATGTCGACGCCTGGCCGAGGTGGTCGCTTCAAAAACTGATCACCTTGATGTTCTCGTGAACAATGCCGGCGCGACCTGGGGCGCTCCGATGGCTGACTATGACGAAGCGGCATTCGAGCGTGTCCTCGCACTGAACGTCAAGGGCGTCTTTCATCTCACGAAGTTCCTTCGTCCTCTTCTTGAAGCGCGGGCGACCGCCGAAGAGCCTTCTCGGGTGATCAACATTGGTTCCATCGACGGACTCCACGTTCCAGCGATGGAGACCTACGCGTACTCGGCTTCTAAAGCGGCGGTTCACCAGCTCTCGCGACACTTGGCCAAGTTTCTCGCCCCCAAGATCACGGTCAACGCCATCGCTCCGGGACCCTTTGAGTCACGGATGATGCACGCGACCATTCAGGCCGTTGGTGACGACATTGTGCGCGCTGCTCCAATGAAGCGACTCGGACGGCCATCGGATATGGCCGGTGCAGCAATATTTCTGGCGTCACCTGCGGCGAGTTACATCACCGGCGCCGTTCTACCCGTCGACGGCGGAATCGCGACGCTGTCTTAACCAGAAGGTTCTTTGCCGAGGGTTACTTCTAGGACGAGGTGTTTGGTGCCGCGCACGATGTGCAGTGCGATGCGCTGACCCGGGTGCAGCGACGAGATTACGGAACTGACGTCTTGAGCGCTGTCGATCGTGGTGCTGTTAATGCCCACGATGATGTCGCCTTGCTCGACGCCTGCCGCCGCGGCGCCCGTACCCGAGATGACACTCGTGACGACGGCGCCGGTCGACACCGTGAATCCGTACTGAGACTGGAGCGAAGGCGTCATCGATTCGATCTCAACGCCAATGAAGGCTCCGTGAGTGACAACACTCTCCCCCGCCATCAGTGACGACAGCAGGGACTGGATGGTCGCGACCGGAATCGCGAAACCAATGTTTTGAGTGTTCTCTCCGTCCGATAACGTTCCTGCAACGGCCGTGTTCATACCGATGACGTCACCGGCCGAGTCGAGCAGCGGGCCACCAGAGTTTCCGGGATTGATGGCGGCGTCCGTCTGAATCATGTTGTTCAACGTCTCGGTGGATGTGTCCGTGCCCGCAGTCACTGTTCGACCGAGCGCCGAGACGATGCCTGAGGTCACGGTGGGTGTTCCCGCTGCGAGACCGAGCGCGTTACCAATAGCGACTACGGAGTCGCCGGCTTCGAGTGCGTTGGAGTTACCAAAGGTCACGGTCGGCAGGTTCGACGCGTTGTCAATGCGAATGAGGGCGACATCGTCAACGGGATTGGTTCCCACGAGGGTCGCCGGTTGGCTTTTAGTAGTGCCACTTCGCGTGATGGTGATGGTTCCACTGCTGACGGCCGCCGCAATCACGTGGTTGTTGGTGATGACGAGTCCATTTTTGGAGATGATCATGCCCGTGCCCTCATCTCCGGTGCCGTTCCCGGTCACCTTGATGCTGACAACGGAGGGTAGGACTTTCTGTACGAGCTTGGGAATGCTCATGCCGCCAGTTGTCGCGGCGCCCGGTGCATTACTGACCTCGTTGATGGTCACTTCCCCACCGTGGGTGCTTGACGTCGACGCGAAATGGCCCGCGAGCCCCCCGACGAGAGCGGCAACCAACAACAACGAGACGCGCGTTGACCAGAGGCCACGACTCTTTCGTACCTGTGACGACAATGGTGTTTCGTCGATCATGGAACTAGAAGATGCAGGGTCTCGTAGCGGGGTGTTTACGGGTGTTGCGTCAGAGTCGTGGGACGCAATCGGTCCGAGCGCGATCACCGGAGTTTCCGTGTTGACGTGTTCGTCAGGTACGTCGTTGATCGGCGCGACAGCATCGTTTGTCGCATCGGACTGGTGAGTCGACGCGTGCTCGTCCGACGCGTCGACTGGGGTGTCACTCACTCAGCCATGCTACGCAAAGGAAATTAGAATTGGACTAAAACCCGCTGAAATGTTTGGCTCGACGCGAACGAGTAGATTGTAAACCTATGTCTCGACGCATTGAGATTGAAATCACGAGTTTGAGTGGCGATCTCGCCACGTGGCGCGCCGCGGGCGCGAAGCTACCGAAGGGTGTTCTTGCGGCGTCTCTCGTACCCGGCGGCCCTGTGGTTGGTCACGTGTATCGCGCCGACATCGAGCAGTACATGGAGGGTATAGAAGTACTCTCCGTGACTGCTCCAAAGACTGCGTCACCGGTCGACCCGCGTAACGAACGGCTCGAACTGATCCCCGAAGTGAAGAAGGGTCCCGATGTCGTGGTGACCTACGCCTCAANNCCTCAAAGGGTCGAGGGCCCCGTCGGGACTCCGAGGACACCCGTGACGGCCGTGACGGTGCACGTCGGCCTACGAAGCGTCCGACGGCTCGCCGCGACAAAGACGCCTCTACGACAAGCGAACGCCCGTCACGCGGGCCTCGCAACGATCGTCCCGCCCGTGAGCCTCGGAGCGACTCCGCCGACGCGCCCAGGAGCGAACGTCCAAGCCGTCCGCCCCGTACGGGATCCGATCGCGGTGCTCGCCCGAGCGCTGACCGTGGTGCTCGCCCGGGCGCTGACCGTGGCGCACGTCCCGGTCGTCCTGAGCGTTCGCACGGGCCCCAGCAGCCGCCTCTCACCACGACGTACCGTAACGNNCGTAACGCCCTGCTCGCGACTCTTTCACCCGAGCAACTGCCCGTTGCCGAACAGTTGCTGCGCGGTGGCATGCCCGCAGTTCGCGCAGCCGTCGAACTGCAAAATAAGAACGCATCCGCGCAGGGCCGTCCGACGATCGACGCGACAACGATTGAGCGCATCGCCGAAGACCTCTTAAACCGGACCAGCCTCTCTCTCTGGAAGGACCGCGCCGCGGGTGCCATCGGCGCCGGTCGCGAGCTTCGTTTGCGCGATCTACGCGCCGTCGTCACGTCCGCGAAGACGGTGTCTCTCGACGATGAAGCTCGCACGCAGTTGAAAGAACTTCAGGTGTCATTGACGGCCCGCATCGATCACCTTCGCACTCAGTGGAACGAGAAGCTCGAAGCCGCCATTGTTTCGAAGAACGTGAAAGAGGCGCTCGCGCTCGTTGCGCGACCCCCGGACATGTCGACCCGCGTCAGCGCTGACGCCGCGGGTCGCGTGGTCGCATTGGTCTCCGAGACTCTCAACGCCGATCAAGACCCGAAGTTGTGGAACGAGATTGTCGAACTCACGGCTGATACGTCAATTCGTCGCAACGTCAAGCCCCTCGGCATTCCCACGGACGAATCGAGTCGCGCCGTCGCGGTACACAACGCCGGGGCCATCCCGGAACTGGCCAAACTGCTCGGAATGAAAGTCCCGCCACCGCCACCGCCCACGCGGATAGTTCGTCGGCCGGCTACGCGCCGCGCATCGTAAGCAGTCGGGCCTTCCAGCCAATCGACTCGTAGAGCGATTTCATTGCCCTATCGCCAGGAAGCGCGTACGCGTCAACCGGCGGTGTGGCGCTATCCAATAGTGTTCGCACGATCGTCGTGGCGATTTTCTGACGACGAAACTCGTGAGCTACATAGATCGCCTCTACGAGGAGACCACGACAGAGAGCAAAGCCCTTCAGTTGGTCGTCGTGGTAAATCCACAGCGACGACGATGCAACGACAGCCGCGAGCAGTTGATCAGTCGGAGTGAAGTCGCTCAATGTGGCCATGAGCGCCACTCCCCCACGCTTGGTGAGCACATCGCGGCGCGCGCGGTCCCAGAGGGTTTCTAATTCTGGTGTCACGCCCGTCGCGAGCAGAACGCTCACGTCGACGCGAAACTCTTAAACGCAGTCACGGCAGAGCACGCTTGCCTTGTCCGCAAGCTGACTCGTTTTCTTGAGCAAGCGGCACGATTTGCAACGAAACTCGTCGTCCTGCTTGGGCAAAAGTGCCTCGGTCGTGTCGAGGGACGTGTCGACCTCGATCGGGGCTTCATCGTCGTCCTCGGGCACCGAAGTGCGCAAGATCGTCTCGGCCAGTACTTCATCCAGTGCGAGTTCTACGTCGGCGTCATCGACGACGTCATCATCGTCTTCCACAACGGGAACGACGGCCACCACGACTTCATCGTCGTCAACGGCGTCAACGGCGTCAACCACGATCACATCGTCTACTTCGTCATCGACCTCGTCAATTTCGTCGACGACGTCTTCGAGCTCTTCTTCGCCCACGATCGCTTCGTCAAAGCCCTCCGCGAGCTCTTCTTCATCTAAGACTTCATCATTCTCAACATCACTTGCCATAAGTTCCTCTTCTGTAGCGCAGGCATTGTATGGCCTTTTTCCGGAGCCGTGCGCTCTTTCCACGTAAAGACTGCATAAATGTCGTATTTCTTAGCGATTCTGTCGATTGCGCTCCGCAGTGCGCTCGGCTTCGAGGCGCTCAAGGTCGGTATCCGAGAAGTCAACGTAGGTCATGGCGTCGGCAATCCCGTGGTGGCCGGCTTCGTCGCGGATTAAACGGGCCATCTCTTGGGCGATACGCCGGTAGCTTGGATGACCCTGGGGCCCTGAGCGAAGCTCGATGACGTGCAGCGCCTCGCGAGCGTTCATCTGCATGACGTAGCGGATCCGAAAGGCCAGCGCCACGCAGTACTGCGCCTGCTCGGGGAACTCGTCGCGCACGTCGTGAAAGAGTTCGGCCGAGCGGTTGAGGGACTCTCGGTACCGGTCCGCAAGGCCCGCGTCCTCCACCACTTCGGGCACGTCAAAACCGAGGTCTACGGTGAGGGGCTGCCACTCGATCGTGAGAAGTCGGTGACGCTGGAGGTCGCGGAACGCTCCGTAGTCACTGACGATCTCGAAGCGATAGTCGGTCCGTTCGAAGGCGCGTCCCGGGCGATGACGCCGGTTACCTCTGGCTCCCACGTAGGTCGCGAGCAGCGTTCGACGCACGTCAGCGCTCATGGCGGCAACTCGGCGCGCGGCGTCGTCGTGCGAGTTCGTCGAGTTGGCAAAGACGATGGCTTCGAGCACGCGCGTCTCGCCGTCGATGTCGAAAGCCACGAGCCGGACACTCTCCTCGGGCTCGGACGAGTCTGCGTCATCGTCGGCTAGTAGTGATCGTGTAGCGCTTCGTGTATCGGCCAGATACTTCGTCCACGCGAGACCGCGCTCGGGCACGTCGAGGCGACGCAGGAATGAGGGGATGACCTTCACGAGTTCGTCCAACATCATCTGGGCGTACTCTCGTACTTCGGGCAGCGGGTGGGCGCGCATGCGTAGCAACAGTGACTCGTAGGCCTGACCGGAGCCGTAGATCCCGAGGTTCGACAGAGCACTCGCGGGTAGGAGTCCGCGCAGTCCGTCAAGGGCTTTGGCGCGGATGGCCTGGCGATAGACGAAGTCGGTGTCCTCGGGCGTTTTCGGGTACTTAAGAGTCAGCCAGTCGGTCAGTACCGGGAGCAGTTCGCGGTACGTGTCGAACATCCGGTCCATCTCACCGATGTACCGGGCGCCAAAGCGCGACTCCAAAAGGTCGTTGTCGCGATAGAAGCGGTACAGACCGTTCGGCAGTCGTCGGTCGTATCCGAGGTACCTCGTCGACTGTTCGAGATAACTCATGAGCCGACCTCGTTCAAGCACCTTGGTGAGAAGATTGCTCGCCTGTTCGCACGCGAGGTGCACTCCGCCGAGTTGGGCGACCGAGTCGTCGCCGTATTCGAAGAAAATCTTCTGATATAGATCGTCGGCTCGTTCGAGTCCTACTGTCGCGTCGATGCCGGCGTCGCCCGCAAGCTCGAGGTCGCCGACAAACTCATCGAGGAAAAGACGCCGGAGGCTCTTCGATGAGCGCGAGTAGCGCGCAAAGAGCGCTCCCTTCACGACCTCGGGGAGATTGACGAGAGCGAAGACCGGGCCCTCGAGATTGGTGAAATAACGCCGCAGGACCGCTACCTCGGCGTCGGTAAAGTCTTCGGCAACGTAGGGGTGCATGGAGTTACGAGACTAGAGGCGAAATTAGTCCCGCGGGTGGACGCTAGAGGCCCCGGCAACGACACTGCGAAGTACGGCGTCGCGCGCCTCGAGGGCCACGTCGGCGACGTCGGGGAGGTGGCGCATGCGCCCTAACTGCTCACAGAGATCGGCTACTTGCTTCGCGTTCCGCACGAAATCTCCCGGCGACGTCTGACCAATTTCGGCGTCGGCCAGGTCGAGAACGGTGCCCAAAGTGACGCCCCTCGCCCAGGCCGCGATGATGGTCGAGAAGTGTCCATCTGGCTCCTTGAAATGAGGAACCTTGTAGCGCTCTTCGACCTCGCGCACGGTCACGGCGATTGTCGAGATCTCGCGGAGCCGTTCGGTAATGCTGATACGACGAACCTGGCCGAGCCGGTCGTGATGAACACGCTTCTTCTTCGTTGACACGTGTTTTGCGGCGTTGACCGCGCGCGTGGATCGTCTGGACTCGTAGACGAAGCACGACAAGAGTCCCGCCAACTCGGCCGGTTCAAGGTCTTCGAAGACGCCCGCGATGATCGACTCCGCGATCAAAAGGTCGCACTCGTGGTAAATGGATCGAAGTAACTGTCCTTCGGGGCTCAGCGTCCAACCCTTCGCGTAGCCGAGTTCTTCGAGCACTCGGTGGCGAGCAATCATCTGATCGGTAAGGGGGCGTTTGCGCCCAGCCGGGCGTCGGTCGTTCTCGAACTGAGCGAAGGAGCGCTGCACCACGTCAAGGGCCGTGTCGTAATCGAAGTGGTTGATCAGGTTCGCCGTGAAGTTATAGGTCGGGCGGAACGAGGAGTGCAGGTCGGCTGGCGGAGCCAGCGCCACGCGTCCCACGTCATGCAGGGCGAGGTCGCTCGCAAAACAGACAATGGCGTGGCCCTCGTCGTCTAGTCCGCGACGCCCCGCCCGGCCAGTCATCTGCGCGTACTCCGCGCTCGTGAGGAACTGACGGCCGGCGTCGGAGTACTTTGTAAAACGCTCGAGCGCGACTGAACGCGCGGGCATGTTGACCCCGAGCGCCAACGTCTCGGTCGCGAACACGACCGCGAGCAGATTGCGCTCGAAACAGGCCTCGACGATCTCGCGGAAGGCCGGGACCATGCCAGCATGGTGCATGGCAATCCCCCGACGAAGCGCGTCGATGAAGTCCGCGTACTCGAGGGCCTGCAGGTCCTCAGGAGAGAAGTCGGTAAGCCGCGACTCGGCGATGCTCTCGATTTCACGTCGTTCCTCAGGCTTCGTGAAGAGCAGTCCGTCGCGTCGTAACTGATGCACCGCGTCGTCACACGCGGCGCGAGAAAAGATGAATACGATGACGGGCAGAAGGTCTTCGCGCTCAAGGGTCTGCATCAGTTCCGATCGTCGAGGGGCACGAAATGGCGGCGGTGGCGCGGTCGATTTCGCACCCTGCCATTTCGGACCGGGACGAAACTTGCGCGATGATTTCATGAGGTTGTCGATCCGTCGCGCCTCGTTGGAGAGTCGCTGGCCGTCTAGGAGGTCGTGTATTTCCGCCACGGGTTGACCCCGTTTCACGACGGCTAAGTGATTGTGCAACACGATCGGTCGCGTTCGCTCGATGACGACCGTCGTGGGGCCGCGCACCTCGCTCAACCAGGCTCCCAGGAAGTCCGCGTTACCGATCGTGGCCGACAGCGCAACAAATCGCACGGGCGCGGGCGTCAGAATAAGTACTTCTTCCCACACTCCCCCGCGGAAGGGATCCTGTAAGTAATGCACTTCATCGAGCACGACGAGACCGAGAGAGGTCAGTTGGTCCGACTCAGTAAGGAGCATATTGCGCAGGACTTCCGTCGTCATCACGACAACGGGCGCCGTGCGGTTGATTGACGTGTCTCCCGTCAAAAGGCCAACGCGCTGCGTGCCGTAGAGCTCGCACAGCTCGTGGTACTTCTGATTTGAGAGTGCCTTTAAGGGGGTCGTGTAGAACGTGCGTTGCTCACGCTCGAGTTCGCGTCCAATGGCGTAGTTCGCTACCAGTGTCTTACCGGCACCGGTCGGTGCACTTACGAGAACGTTGACGCGCTTGTCGACGGCTTCGATGGCGTCAAGCTGGAAGCGATCGAGTCCGAAGCCAAGTCCCTCAATGAACTCTCGGCGATAGTCGAGAACGCTCACTTGTGCAGCAGCTTACCCACGGCTATAGCTAGGAAGTAGAAGACCACGAGAGGCAGTGCCAGGGCCAGCATCGACAAGGGATCACTGCTGGGGGTAACGACGGCGGCAACAACGATAATGATAATCGTGGCGTAGCGCCAACTACGCAGAAGACGTTTCGGAGTGACCAGGTTCGTCAATTCCAACGCCACGAGAACAACCGGAAAGAGAAAGGCAACTCCGAAGATGAAGAGCATCAGGAGAAAGAGAGTGAGGTACTGATTGGGGTTGTATTCGGTTAACAGCGTTGAACCCCCAATGTCCTTCAACCACTGGATGGCTTGGGCGAAGCTGAAATATGCGAGAACCATGCCGGCGCAAAAGAAAATGACGGACGCCGTGACGAACGGAACTGCGTACTTACGCTCGTTCGCCTTCAGACCCGGGGTAATGAAGCGCCACGTCTGCCAGAGAATCACGGGAGAAGAAATAACAAAGCCCGAAAAGAATGCGATTTTGACGCGCAAGTTGAGTCCGTCGAGCGGATTTGTCACCAGGAACTTGCACTGTTTGGGACTGGCGGAACAGTAGGGATTTTGGAGAATCTCCAAGAGGTGCGAGTAGAAAATAAAGCCCAAAACCGCGACGACGCTCACGCAGACCGCGATGATCATGACTCGGTGACGCAGTTCGCCCAGATGTTCGGCCAGCGTCATCCCAGACTCGGCGCGACGTAGTTTCGGCATGGCTGGCTAGTTCAGCGACGGGTCGGGCGGAGGCGTGGGTGCGTCGGAGCGTACCGGTGGTGGGGTTGCGATACGAGGCGGTCTGAATATCACCGACCCGTCGGGTTCGGGCGGTATTGGAGTCTCCGGCACCGCCGCGGCTTCTTTGGCGTCAACGCGGTCGGCCAACTGGTTCAACAGCGAGACTGGGTTGCGCGCGATGCGCGCGATGTCGCTCGTGCTCGGAAGATCAGGAATGGCTTCTCGAACTTCGGCTTCCATCTTCTCTTGAAGCCGCTTGAGAGCACGCCAACCGGATCCCAGCCGGTGGGCCATTTCGGGCAACTTATCGGGACCCATGAGCAGCATGATGACGGCCGCCACCACGAGGAGTTTGATTGGACTCAGACTGATCACGTCTCCATTGTAGGGCCGGATTCCTTAGAGAATTAGAAGGCGATGAGTGTCGAGGGATGTCGCTTTTGTGAACTTGCTTATCCGTGTCGTTCGAGCGACGCCAGCAGTTTCTGGAATCTCTCGTCGGTGCTCTTAAAGGGATCTTTCAACAAGACGGTTCGTTGCATTTCGTCGTTGAGCTTGAGGTGAACCCAGTCAACGGTGTAGTCGCGGCGCCACTGCTTCGCGGCCTGAATAAACGTGCCACGCATGTGAGCCCGCGTAGTGCTGGGCGGAGTCATCGTCGCACGTTCGATCTGCTCGTCGGTCACCATTCGTTGGAAGTGGCCACGAGACGAGCGCCGATAGAAGAGTCCCCGATCGAGATTGGTGTCGTGGTACAAGAGGTCGATGAGCGCAATCTTTGGATCGCTCAGGTCGATACCGCTGCGCTCACGCTCACGATTAATGATCTGCAACTTGGCGATCCAGTCCACTCGGTCGGCGAGGCCCATGGGATCGCTTCGGTACTGTTCGATAACTTCGCGCCAGAGACGTACGGCACGTACCTGGTCTGCGGGGAGATCGCGGACCTCGACAAACTTTTCGGCCCGTTCACACAGGTCCTCTTGAATCTCGAGGGCCGTCAGGTCTCGGCCGTTCATGAGTTTGACCGGTTCCTTGCTCCAGAGGTCATAGGAGATGTCGCGCAGCGCGTTGATTGGTGAAGCCATGGCGTAGTCGCGGAGTTGCACAATGTCGTCTTCGATCATGGCCAGAACCACGGAGGCGGTCCCAATTTTGAGGAACGTCGCAAACTCGTTCATGTTGGAGTCGCCCACGATGACGTGGAGACGGCGATACTTCTCCGGGTCGGCGTGGGGCTCGTCGCGGGTGTTGATAATGGGCCGACTACGCGTCGTCGCCGACGAGATCGCTTCCCAGATGTGTTCCGCGCGCTGACTCATGGAGTACGCGGTACCCTTCGCGTTCGTGACTACCTTGCCCGCGCCCGTAAAGATCTGACGACTGATCAAGAACGGAATGAAGACGTTCTCGAGGCGAGAGAGATCTTCTATTCGCTCGATGCAGTAGTTCTCGTGACATCCATACGAATTACCGGTCGAATCGGTGTTGTTCTTGAAAAGAAAGATGTCGCCGCGGATGCCCTCGTCACTGAGTTGTGACTGGGCGTAGCCCACGAGCTCGCGCAAAATCGATTCGCCGGCTTTGTCTTGTGCGACGAGATCGTTCAGTGAGTCGCATTCGGCCGTGGCGTACTCAGGGTGACTGCCCACGTCCAGGTACAGTCGACTTCCGTTTTCGAGAAAGACATTCGAAGAACGACCCCACGCCACGACTTTGCGAAAGAGAAAACGCGACACTTCATCGGGGCTGAGGCGACGTTGTCCGCGCAGCGAAAAAGTGATTCCGTACTCAGTCTCTACGCCGTAGATTCTTCGTAGCATGATCTCACTTGGGCCTTTCAGCCCAAGAGGTCGCTCACTCGTGCGTCGCTGAGGCGTTCAAATGTGCGGCGGCTACCGCGATCTTCGAGCACACAGACCTCGAGGTCGTCCGCGGTGAAGACCCGATCCGGTCCAGCCAGTGCACTGACCGCGTTGTGCAGCGTTGTTCTGAGAGGTTCTAAAGAGTCCTCGGACAGCGCAAAACGATCCTTGATGGTGTCAGCGTCGCCACCCAACACCGCGAAGCGTGGCTCGTCGGAGATCGTGCCTTCGTAGGCGACGCGGTACAACTTTGTAGGGCGGACCTTGTTGCCGAGTTGAGCGACGAGAATCTCAACCTCGAGAGGCTTTTGGCCCTCAGTAAACATGTCGCCAAGATGCTGGGCGTAGTAGTTCGCGAGCGCTCTCGCGTCGACGTCCTCTCGCGAATAGGTGAACCCGGTGGAATCAGCCCAGCGGATGCCGGCTTCGCGAAGCCGATCAAATTCGTTGTACTTACCCACGCCGGCAAAGGCGATCCGGTCGTAGACCTCGGAGATCTTGTTGAGCGACGCCGACGGGTTCTCCGCCACCATCAAGACGCCCTGGTCGTAGATCGCTGCCACGATGGAGCGGCCCCTGGCAATCCCCTTCTGAGCGAACTCTGCGCGGTCCTTGATCAGCTGTTCGGGCGAGACGTAGAAGTAGTTCGTCATCGCAGTGACCCGCCAGCCACCCCGCGCGACTCGGTACGGCGCGCGTTAATGCTTCGAAAGCGCTCCCCCACGTCTGGCGTGGGCAACTCATGGAATCCGTCTTCGCTCACGGTCACCATCATGGGGTAGATCTCGCGTACGAAGTCGGGACCCCCGGTGCTCGGGTCGTTGTCGCCTGCTTCGTAGAGAGCGAGCGCCCCCAGTTCGAGGGCTTCTTCGCGATTCAGATTCTCGCGAAACCCGAGGCGCAGTGCGCCCTCGGCGAAGGGTGAACCTGAACCAATCGTCGCGAAATCGAAACGTTCGTAGCACCCTCCGGCGCCGTCGTACTCGAAGATGCGCCCTTGGTCGTGGCTCTCGTCCCAACCGGCGAGGAGCGGTAGCACGCCCAGAGGAGACGTCAAGTTGTTGCGCTGAATAATGGGAGAAAGATAGTTGGCTTTACCTTCGAGACTGAGCGACGAATCGGTCATCTTCTCGTAGTGCTCGAAGGACAACTGCGCAATTTTGAGTAACTCCATACCGCGGGCCGCGCTTCCAGAGATGGCGAGGGCCGTAAAGCGGTCAGCTCGTTCAATCTTTCGAACGTCGCGACTCGCGATGTAGTTGCCGGTCGCCTGACGGTCGCCGACCATCACGACGCCCCCCACGTAGCGCACGGCGATCACCGTCGTGGCGTGAGGGTTCTCGCGCGAATGATCGCGCGGTGCAGGATCAATCCCGGACATCTCGGCAAAGTGCCAAAACGAGGGGCCAGGGTCGCCGTGGGCGCTGAAGAGCGGAAGTCCCACGCAGTTACTCTCCACCCTTTTGGACGTAGTTGCGCACGAACTCCTCGGCGTTCTCCTCGAGTACTTCGTCGATCTCATCGAGCAAGTCGTCGAGGTCCGCCTTTAGCTGGTCGCCTTTGGTCGCGTCGACGGAGACTTCTTCCGCGGTCTTGCTCGTGCGCTCCTTGCGCTGCTTTTGAATTCGTTCTCGTTCGCTCATACTTCTGTTCTACCTGTCTAAAGCGGCAAGAAGTTCACTCGCCGATGCACTCGTTTCTAGCAACTCTGAGGTCAGTGCATGCGTACCCCTCAAGGGATCGAGCATGGGGACTCTCTGCAAGGGGCCTTCGCCGACGTCAAAGACGACCGAATCCCAGTTGGCAGCCACGATCTCTTCGGGAAATCGCGCGACGCATTGACCGCGAAAGTAGGCCCGAGTACTGAGCGGAGGATTGTGAACGGCTTCACGAACAGCCGCGTCGTCGTACAACGTTCGAAGTCCCACGCGCGCGGCGAGTGAGTGAGTCGGGCGCAGATCGTGGTACTGAAGATCAATCGCGCGAAGTTTGGCGTCTCGATCGTTGAGTCCGTGACGTACTTTGTAACCGCTCACGACTCGCCACTTCGCGACCCAGTCGACCCGGTCAGCCACCGCGTCGCGGTTGTCACGCACGCCGTCGAGCATCTCGCGCCACTGTTCCAAGATGAGAGCCACCTCGTCCGGATCGGCCACGACGTCGGCTCCAGTGCGTCGCACGTAGTTGTTGGCGACGTGCCAGAGCTCGTCTTGAAAATCCCACGCGCTTCGCGACTTCTCGTCGTCACACGCTACCGCTTCAGTGAGCGTGAGGTCCAGGGCGAAGGCGCGAACCGCGTGCACGGGCGAGCGGGGCATCGCGGGAAACTCCTCGGGTCCAAACTCTTCGAGCGCCGCCAACAAGAGCGCCGTCGAGCCGAGCTTGACGAAGGTGGCGATCTGACTCATGTTGGCGTCGCCGATGATCACGTGCAGACGACGAAAACGCTCGGCGTCGCAATGGGGTTCGTCACGCGTGTTAATGATGGGGCGCTTCAGTGTCGTTTCGAGACCCACGATTTCCTCGAAGAACTCCGAGCGTTGCGAGAGTTGGAAGGAGGGATTGTGCTCGAGCGCCGGTTCGGTTTCGGCGCCGACTTTTCCGGCGCCGATAACGATCTGGCGAGAGACGAAGTGCGGCACCATCGCGCGGATGAGGTGAGCGAATTCGAGGTCGCGACGCACGAGGTAGTTCTCGTGGGTGCCGTAAGAGTTTCCCTTCCCGTCGGAGTTATTTTTGTACAGGGTGATGGCCTGCGTCGGGTCGAGCGACTGATTGGCGATCTCCAACGCGCGGCGCATGACTTCTTCGCCCGCGACGTCGTAGAGCGTTGCTTCTCGAGGTGTGCGACACTCGGGAGACGAATACTCCGGGTGAGCGTGGTCGACGTAGAGACGTGCTCCGTTAGTAAGTACGGTGTTCGCCAGGTGCGTTTCGACGATTGGCGCGAACGAGGTCAGATTGACGCGCCCGCGCGCGTCCATGTCAGGCGTTTCGCCCTCGAAGTCCCAGTTAATCCGGGTGCGACCTTGTTGTGCGTACGCGTTGACGATGATGCTCGACGAGGTGATGGGATCAGAGTCGGGGCCCCCTGCGATCCCATACTCCGTCTCGATACCCAGCACCTTCGCAATCGCCACGAAGTTAAAGGTACTGTCCTGTACCTACGTGTTGAATCGAGCGACCGCCCTTTACATCGTCTTCCTCACGGTTAATGAGCGTGCGAATGAAGATGATGCGCTCGCCCTTCTTTCCCGAGATCCTCGCCCAGTCGTCGGGGTTGGTGGTGTTGGGCAGGTCCTCATTCTCACGGAACTCTTGACGAATCGCTTCGAAGAGGTCGTCTTTACGAAGTCCGCGACCTTGATCGGCGATCTCGCGCTTCACCGCAATCTTCTTCGCGCGTCGCACCATATTTTCGATCATGGCGCCCGAGGCGAAGTCTTTGTAATACAAGACCTCTTTGTCGCCGCCCTGGTACGTCACTTCCAGGAAGCGGTTCTCGTCGTCGACGCGGTACATCTGGGTCACGGTGTCCTCGATCATGGCCTGGACCGCTTTCGAGCGATCCCCTCCCCCGAGTTCGTGCACGGTGCTCGGGTCGAGCGGCAGTTCGGTGTGGAGGTAGCGCTGGAAGATCTGTGCCGCCGCCTCGGCGTCCGGCCGTTCGATCTTGATCTTCACGTCGAGTCGACCTGGTCGCAGGATCGCCGGGTCGATGAGGTCTTCTCGGTTGGTGGCTCCAATGACGATCACATCGCGCAAGGATTCAACGCCGTCAATTTCCGCGAGGAGTTGAGGAACAATCGTCGACTCCATGTCCGAGCTGATTCCGGTACCGCGAGTGCGAAAGAGCGAGTCCATTTCATCGAAGAAGACAATGACCGGCACGCCCTCTTCGGCCTTTTCGCGCGCACGTTGAAAGACCACGCGAATCTGGCGCTCGGTCTCGCCAACATACTTATTCAGTAGCTCCGGTCCCTTGATGTTGAGGAAGTACGAACGCACATTGCGATTGCCCGTCAGTTCCGCGACTTTCTGCGACAGCGAATTCGCGACCGCCTTCGCGATCAGCGTCTTGCCGCAGCCCGGAGGCCCATAGAGCAAGATGCCCTTCGGCGCGGGCAGGTCGTACTCGTGAAAGAGCGCGCGGTGCAGGTACGGCAACTCAACGGCGTCGGTGATGGCTTCGATCTGGGCGTCGAGCCCTCCGACGTCGGCGTAGCTGATGTCGGGAACCTCTTCGAGGATTAGTTCTTCTGCTTCTTGGCGAATGAGTTTCTCGGTCAACAAGTTTGAACGCAGGTCGAGTAGCAGAGCGTCGCCGCTTCGGAGTTTCACTGACTGCAACGCTTGGGCGAGTTCCACAACACGCTCTTCGTCGGCTCGCCCGTAGACCAACACGCGTCGGTCGTCGAGTACCTCTTTGACGGTAACGACTTCACCTTGGCCGTCGGAGTCGCGAACACCAATGACCGTGAACGACTCGTTCAGCACGACTTCGTCTCCCCGAGCGATCTGCGCGGGGTCGAGGCCGGGGTGCAGCGCGACGCGCATCTTTCGACCCGAGGCGAAAATGTCCACCGAACCATCGTCATTGAAGCCCGTAAAGGTTCCATAGACCGCGGGAGGTTGGGTGAGTTTTTCGACTTCGTCGCGTAGAGCCGCTATCTGGTCACGCGTCTGTTGAATCGTGATCGTCAACTTTTCGTTGTTTGATCGACTCTGCGCCAACTGACCGCGCGCTTCTAGCAACTTCTCTTCAAGTATTTCTATGCGACGGTTCGCTTGGTCGACGTCGCTGAGGCCGTAGTCATTTGAATTGGACGACCCGAAGAACTCGTCGCGTTCGCCTCTCGAAGATTCGTCAAATCCAGAGGATCGGTCCATATCGCCACCCTAGGTGAGCACAGCGAACTTCGCGAGGTCACGTTTTTGGGGTATCTCCTACTAGAGTGACATCACGTATTTGGCCATGGAGGACTAGCAAATGAAGGTTTGGATCGACCAAGACCTCTGCACGGGAGACGGACTCTGCGAAGAGATCTGCCCATCGGTGTTTACGCTGCTCGATGACGGCTTGGCCTACGTGAAGCAGGGCAGTGACGTGAAGAGCAATCCCGGCGGTGCCCAAGGTCTTGCCGACGTCCCCGCCGAGTTCGAAGATGCCGTCATTGAGGCCGCCGAAGAGTGCCCCGGTGAGTGCATTTTCATTCACAAAGACTAAGAAATGCTCCCGCGCCCCACGAGGCGCCGCGCAGACGTGAGAAATCCGGTGTGCGCCACCATCCGATGATCGGGACGAACGGAGCGTCCGTCGATGTGCCACGTCCGGCGAAAAATCTCGACAGTTTCGGCCAATCCAAACGAATGGTGATGCAGCGTCTCTCGTAGTAGTTGCGTCTGATTGATAGTCGGCAGATACGCGAGCAGTATTCCCCCGGGCCGTAGGGCGCCTTCGGCGTGCTTGACCACATCCCACGGTTCGGGCATGTCCAAAATGATGCGATCGAGGTCGACTTCGTCGATGCCCGCCGTGACGTCGCGGATGTGCACGGCATAATTAACGTCGTCACCGAGAAAATCGTGAACGTTCTTGATCGCTTGCTGAGCGAAGTCGTCACGAATCTCGTAGGCGGTGATCAGCGCGCCCGCCCGTAGCAGCGTCATGGACAATGCGCCCGAGCCCACGCCGGCCTCGAGAATTCTCATTCCCGGACCAACGTCGGCCTGAAGAAGAATCGCCCCAAGATCCTTCGGGTAAATCACCTGAGCCCCGCGAGGCATCTTCAAGACCACGTCAGAGAGGGTTGGGCGAAGTACGAGAAACATCCGCTCGGTGCTGGAGGAGATCAGGGATCCCTCGGGCTGACCAATGACGTCGTCGTGTTGCACGATGCCGGCATGGGTGTGAAAGGCTGACCCTTCTTTCAGGGTGACGAGATAGTGGCGATCCTTCGCGTCAATCAGCATGACGCGCTCGCCCACCGCGAGCTCGCTACAACTCACGCGTGGCGTTTCGCGCGCTTTTTTGCTCGCGAATCAAACATTCGAAGCGCCACAACGGCGAGGCCCAGCGTGAGCCACTTGGGCGAACGTTGAGCCCAGGCCCTCCCGAGGGCCCCCGCAGCGGCGAGACGGAGCAGTCGGCGTCGCACTAGTCCTTCTTTGATGCGGTCTTCGACTTACGAAGGCGCCGTCCCCGCAGGCGGCCCCAGATATATCCCGTGACGACCCCTCCCACTCCGACCGCCGCCACCGTGGGCTTTGAGTCCGCGAGAGAACCGCCAATCTGCACTTCCTTTGGCAAGAAAGATCGCAGCGACGCTTCAAGCTCTCGTCGGGTCGAACTGGGCTCGCTCATTTGGCGGCCTTCAGTCGTCGCTTCGCCGTGCCACTGACGATACGCCAGGCGGTCAGACCGATGACGACGAGAGCCAGGACAGCGACAATGACGTAGGGCAGCCAGGACAGCGACCCGTCGAGGACCGGAAACTGCCACTGGAGATAGCGCAACGCTCCGAATAAGAGAAGAACGGCGCCAAAGCCGACGAAGACACTCCCGATTGCGCCCCATATAACGAAACGCCAGAGATCTTTTAGAGGTTTGACCGTCTCTTCCTTGACGTAGCGAATGGCGATCGCCTTTAACTCGTCCAGGTCGTGTTGCAGGGAGGCTCCCCACAAAAAGCGACGCCACGGCGAGTTCTTCATGCCCTCAGCCTACTCAGGACGTTCTCTTATCAGGTAGGTAGAACTGGCCGTCGCTATGAGGCGTTCGTCGCTATCAGTGATCTTGGCTTCGAGGAACGAGATCACGCGACCGGGCTTTAAGACCGTCGCCACGCAGGTGAGAATGTCGTTCACTTTCGCCGCTCGCAGGAATGACACCTTCATCTCGGTGTTCGCGACGGTTACTCGACGATCGGCGACCATGGTGACGGCCGACGCCCCCATGGCTGAATCGAGCATGGCCGCGAGAAACCCGCCCTGTATGACCCCGGCCGGATTCAAGAATCGCTCGTCGACCCGCGCGCGCCACACCGTTCGACCCGGTACAGATTTGTCGATGCACGTAAGTCCGAGTGTTAGGTCACAGTTCGGAGGAATCTGTAGCGCCACGTGGCGACACTAGCCTTGACGCCACTCGGGTACCGAGTTGCATTCGGTACTGTTCTAGGCATGACTGACTCTCTCTACCCCGGTGCCAGCGATCTCGAAGGCCGCGCGATTCGCGAAGTAGTGACCCTCGCCATGGACGCACCGGAAAAGGCCAACTCCGGCCACAGTGGCACCGCGATGGCGTTGGCGCCACTCGGAGTCATGTTGTGGGGGCGCATCATGCGTCACGACCCAACTGATCCCGACTGGAGCGACCGCGACCGTTTCATTCTGAGCTGCGGCCACGCCTGCATCCTGCAATATTCGCTAGCTCATATCTTCGGGTATGACGTCACGATCGACGACATTAAGGAGTTCCGCCAAGCGCACTCCAAGTGTCCGGGTCACCCCGAAAAAGGGGTCACGCCGACCGTTGAAGTGACGACCGGGCCCCTCGGCCAGGGCATCGCCGACGGCGTGGGCATGGCGATCGCGGAGCGCATCTTGCGCCACGACTACGGCGAAGAGTTCGTCAACCATCGCATCTGGGTCATCGCGGGTGACGGCTGCATCGAAGAGGGCATCAGCCACGAAGCCGCGTCGCTCGCGGGTTCACTCGGCCTGGGTCGTCTGACGATCTTCTACGACGACAACCACATCACGATCGACGGAAAGACCGAACTGGCGTTGCACGACGACACGGCCATGCGCTTCGCCGCGTACGGCTGGCACGTCGTAGACGTTGGTGAACGCGCAAACGAGCTCGACGTGCTCGAAGAAGCCACCCGCGCGGCGATCGCCGAGACCGAACGTCCGAGTGTCATCATCATCCGTTCGCACATTGGATTCCCGTCGGTTGAGATGATGGACCGCAAGGAAGCGCACGGGACGCCCTTCCCCCCCGAAGCCATCTCCGCAGTAAAGAAACAACTCGGAGTACCGGACGTACCCTTCGCGGTGGACGCGGAGTTACCCCGTGACGTGATGGCCACGCTGGGCCCCAACCGTGACGCCCGCGCTACCTGGGAGGCGCGCATCACCGCCGCCGGCGAAAAAGGTGCACGTTTTCTCGAACAGCTCGACACGAACGGCGCCGCCACGATTACCACCAAGGCCGAGCCATTCGAGGCGGGGTCGATGGTGGCGACTCGTAAAGGCATGCAACGGGCAATGGACGCCTACGCGTCGCAGACGCCAGGTCTCACGGCCGGGTCGGCCGACCTCACCGGCAATACGGGAATGGTGTTGAAAGATGCCGTGATACAGGCTCGCGACACACCAGGCGGACGTCAAATTCACTACGGCATTCGCGAACACGCCATGAGCGCGAGTCTCGTTGGCGAGTACCACCACGGAGGACTACGCCCCGTGGGTTCCACGTTCTTCGTCTTCAATGACTACGCGCGCCCCGCTGTTCGCTTGGCGGCGTTGAGCGAAGCGGGCGTGATGTTCGTTTACACGCACGACTCCGTTGGCGTGGGCGAAGACGGGCCGACTCACCAGCCGGTGGAGCATCTGATGGCGCTTCGAGCGATGCCGAACATTCACGTCGTGCGTCCGAGCGACGCGAACGAGACGCTCGACCTCGTGGAGCAGTATCTAAGCGCGAAAGAGCCAGTCCCGACGGCAATGATTCTTTCGCGCCAGGATATTCAAACCTTTAACGCCGATGAGGCGGCCGCAAGCGCTAAGGGAGCTCGACGCGGTGGTTACGTCGTACGCGAGAGTAGCGAAGCAGTGTTCACGCTCGTCGGAACCGGGTCGGAAGTCTCGCTGTGCCTTCGTGCCAGTGAGGAGTTAGCGGCGAAAGGCATTGCGACACGAGTGGTGGCTCTACCGTGTTGGCGGTGCTTCGACGACCAGCCGGCTGACTATCGTCGCGAGGTGCTTCGCCGCACGATCTCGTCGGTCGCGATTGAAGCGGGCGCCACACTCGGTTGGGCCAACTACGTTGACGACTCGATCGGCATCAACACCTTCGGGATGTCCGCTCCCGACAAGGTCGTCTTCGAGAATTTCAATATCGTCCCCGCCGCCGTGGTAGCCCACGTCGAACATGTTCTAAGTGAGAAAAAATGACCAAACTCAACGATCTCTACGCCAACTACGGACAGAGCCCCTGGATTGACAATCTGCGCCGTGACTGGCTTCAGGACGGCACCTTAAAGAAGTACATCGCCGACGGAGTCCGAGGATTGACCTCAAACCCGTCGATCTTCGCCAAGACCATTGGCGAATCCTCGGCCTACGACAGCGACATCGCGGCGAGCACCGAGGCCGACCCCGAGAAGGTTTTCGAAAAACTGGCCGTTGCGGACGTACGTGGCGCGTGCGATCTGTTGGCGCAAGTCCACGACAGTTCGAAAGAAGAGTTCGCCTCAGGATCGCGGCGCTACCTCGACGGATTTGTCTCGCTCGAAGTGTCACCGCGTCTCGCCCACGACACCGAGGGCACGATCAGTGCGGCGAAGCGACTCTTTGGCGAAGTCGATCGTCGAAACGTCATGATCAAGATTCCGGCGACGAAAGAGGGACTGCCAGCCATTCGCGCGGTCCTCGGCGCCGGTATCAACGTCAACGTGACCCTGATCTTCTCTGTCGAGCGCTACAACGACGTCATCACCGCCTGGCGCGACGGGATCTCTGACGCCTACGACGCGGGCCACGACTTTGGCGGAATCGCCAGCGTGGCGTCCTTCTTTGTCTCGCGCGTGGACGTGGCCGTGGACGCGCTGTTGCCCGAGGGTGACCTACGTCGAGGAACGACCGCCAACGCGCAAGCCGCCGCGGCCTACGAGCTCTACCGGGGTCGCGTCCAAGAAGAGAAAATCAAGGAACTTCTGCTCGAGGGCTCGCAAGTTCAGCGTCCCCTTTGGGCCTCAACGTCTACGAAGAATCCCAGCTACGACGACCTTCTCTACGTCGACCGACTGGTCGCCGACGAGACGGTCAACACCATGCCGGATAAGACGCTGGCCGACGCGCTCGATCACGGGAATTTTTCGACCTCGTACCTATTGAACGACGAGACGTGCGACGCCACGGCGGCACTCCTCGAGAAGCTCTCGCCCGACGTAGACCTCGCGAAGGTGAGTAAACAACTCGAACTAGAAGGCGTCGCGTCATTCGCGAAGGCCTACGACGAGTTGCTGGCGACAGTCTCTTCGAAGATGCCCGCCCTCAACTAGCCCTTCTTCTCCATGCTCTCCGTAGAGTGCGGTTGCGGATCGCTCGTTGTAGAGGCGTCCTAGGATGCACCCATGACGACTCTCGCAGGGTTCAAGACCACCAGCCAACTGCTCGAAAGATCGGCGGTGGAACTCGCGCCGTTGGCCTACGAGCGCGCTCGCAGCCTGTTTGGTCACGTGGTCACCTACTCTCCGAAGGTCTTCATACCCCTCACCAAGCTGTGCCGCGACCGCTGTGGTTACTGCACGTTTGCCCAGGCCCCCGCTCATGTGTCGTCTCCTTACATGAGCCTCGATGAAGTTATGGCCGTGGCCCAAGCTGGCCGTGACGCGGGCTGCACGGAGGCACTGTTCACGCTCGGGGAACGTCCGGAACTTCGCTACGACGAAGCGGCACGCTGGTTGGCGGCACGCGGCTACTCCTCGACAGTTGACTACGTCGCCACGGCGGCCCAGATGGTGCTCGAGGGAACGGGCCTCCTGCCCCACGCGAACGCGGGCGCTCTCTTTGAACACGAACTGGCCCAACTGCGCTCCGTCAGCGCCTCTCAGGGCATGATGATTGAAGTACTCGCGGACGTTGCCGCTCATCGTTTAGCGCCCGACAAGGAGCCTCAGCGTCGCCTAGACACCCTTCGTTGGGCCGGCGAGTTGAAGATCCCCTTCACGACGGGTCTCTTGGTCGGCATTGGCGAGAGCCGCGAGGATCGTGTGCGCACGTTGGAGGCGATCGCGCTCTCCCACGAGGAGTTCGGCCACGTCCAAGAGGTCATCATTCAAAACTTCTTGCCCAAGCCGCGAACCGCCATGGCACACGAGCCGGCCGCGAGTGACGAAGAGTTCCACTGGACGATTGGCGTCGCGAGGCTGATCTTGCCCGACTCTGTTCACCTGCAGGCCCCACCCAACCTCAGCGACGATCCCACGCGCTTGCTCGATTTTGGCATCGATGACTTTGGCGGCATTTCGCCGGTTACGGCCGACCACGTTAATCCGGAACGCGCGTGGCCGGCGCTTGAGACCCTCGGACAGGAGAGTGCGCATCGTGGCTTTCACTTGACGCCGCGACTCACGGTATATCCCGATTACGTCGGTGAGCGCACTGACTTTCTTGACGAAAAGGTTCGCCCGTACGTTCTCGCCTCGGCCGACGCTCACTCACTCGCGCGCAACGACGCGTGGTATGCCGGCACCGATCACACTCCCCCCGTGAAGCCGGCATCCTCGACGAGAACGAGCGCCGTTCATCAACTGCTGTCGGGCTACGAGCCGGGCCACGAGTTCAATCGACGCGAACTGGTGACTCTCTTTGGTGCGCGCGACGGAGACTTCAATGCCGTTGTCGATCTGGCGAACACCGTACGTCAAGACCTGGTCGGCGACGCCGTGAGTTTCGTCATCAACCGCAACATCAACTACACGAACGTCTGCACCTTTAAGTGTCGGTTTTGCGCCTTCTCGAAGGGCCCACTGTCGCTCAACCTGCGCGGAGACCCCTACCTGCTCACTCTTGAAGAGATCAGTGAGCGCGTTCGCGAAGCCGAAGAGCGCGGCGCCACTGAAGTATGTATGCAAGGTGGCATTCATCCGAACTTCGACGGTGACTACTACATCGACGTCATTGCGGCAGTGCGTGCCGGTTCACCCAAGATTCATATCCACGCCTTCAGCGCTCTGGAAGTCTTCGAAGGGGCCCGCCGTTCGGAGCAGGACCTCGCAACGTATCTGACGCGACTGAAAGACGCGGGGCTGAAGACGCTTCCCGGCACCGCCGCGGAGATCCTGGACGACAACGTACGGGCCACTCTGTGCCCCGACAAGATCAACTCCGACCAGTGGCTTGAGGTTCACCGGACCGCGCATTCGATCGGACTGCACTCGAACATCACGATCATGTTCGGCGCGGTGGAAAGTCCAGATAGCTGGGCAACGCACTTGTTGCGTACTCGCGACCTGCAGCGCGAAACCGGCGGGTTTACGGAGTTCGTGCCACTGCCCTATGTGCACATGGCGACGCCGCTGTTCTTGAAAGGCCGTTCTCGCAAAGGTCCTACGTTCCGCGAAGCCGTGCTGATGCACGCCGTTGCGCGATTGCATTACGCAACCCTCATCGACAATATTCAGGTCAGTTGGGTGAAGATGGGTGTTGAAGGCTCGCGTCGCATCCTCGAGGCGGGTGCCAACGACCTCGGCGGGACGCTGATGGACGAAAACATCTCGCGAGCGGCCGGGGCCACGCACGGTCAAGAGATGGACGTTGCCTCACTGCAAGCGCTGGTGGAGCCTCTTGGACGACCCCTGCACCAGCGCAGCACTCTCTACCAGACGTTGTAGTAATGACGTCTCTCATCGATATGCTTCTCAACGCCATTGCGAACGACACGGAGATCTCTGACGAGCGTCGCGAACTGTTGCGCGCTCTGTTAGCCCGAGTGGTCGCGGTCGCCGAATCCGACGCACATACGCGCGACTTGCACGTGGCGGTGCAGGCAATCGACGAGCTGTTGGAGGCGTTCGCTCTCTTCGAACAAGAAAGCGAACGACGAAAGATCACCATTTTCGGCTCGGCGCGAACGTCACCCGACTCGCCCATTTACCAGATGACCCTCGAACTCGCGCGAGCGATGGCCGATCGCGGCTGGATCATCGTGTCAGGCGCGGGACCAGGAATTATGGAGGCGTCGGCGCGAGGCGCGGGTGAGGCGAACACCATAGGCGTCAACATTCGCTTGCCCTTCGAGCAGACCGCTAACCCCTATATCGCCGCCACCAATCTCGTCACGATGAAGTACTTCTTCACGAGAAAAGTGGCGTTGACGCGACCTTCTATTGCCTTTGTCGTTCTGCCGGGCGGACTCGGCACCATGGACGAACTCTTTGAAGTCCTTACGCTGCTCGACACGGGGAAAACGACGCCGGCCCCAGTTGTTCTCCTCGACACTCCCGAGGGAACGTTCTGGCAAGAGTGGTTGACCTTCATGGATCAGGCCATCGTGAAGAACCACTACGTCGGGACCGACGATATGTTCGTCGTTCGACTTGCGACGTCAATCGACGACACTGTCGATGAGATTGAGCACTTCTATTCGAACTACCAAGGTTTTGAAATCGTTGGTGAACGAGGTTTAATCTCCTTGAATCGCACACCCACTCCTGAACAGATTGAGGCCCTCGCTCGCGCTGTTCCGATGTTCGCGGACGATCCTGGGTACAAACTTGAAGACGATAATGTGATCTCGTTTACTTTCGACGGTCGCAATTACGTGAATCTCCGACTCGTGATTGACGAAGTCAACGGCTGGAACGAAAACTAGTCCTCGTCGCTTCTTCGCAGCAAATGTTCGGCTTTCTGGAGACTCCGCCGTACCCTTGACAGACTGCGTTCGAGCTCCTTTGCGTTCACGGCGTCGTCGTTGCGCAGTTGCGCTCGCACCATGTCAAAGATGACGTCGGCGACGCGGCGTTCGAGACCAGCGATCTCGTCCGCGAGGTCGTTTAGCGATTCCACTAGGCGAGGACTTCAATGTCGAGAGCGTCTTCTGCATAGCGCGCGCGCAATACTTTCTTGTCAAACTTACCGACGCTGGTCTTGGGAACGCTCTCAATAAATGTCCATCGTTCGGGTAACCACCACTTCGCAACCCGATCGCCGAGAAACGTTCTCAGTTCTTCGGCGCTGACAGTCGAGTCGGGCCGCAGCACGACACAGCAGAGCGGTCGTTCTTGCCACTTGTCGTCGGGGACACCGATTACGGCCGCTTCGAAGACGGCCGGGTGCGCCATGACCGTGACTTCGAGTTCCACCGAACTGATCCATTCGCCCCCTGATTTGATGACATCCTTAGTGCGGTCGCTCACCACCATGAACCCTTCCGCATCGAGCGTGCCAATATCGCCCGTGCGCAACCAACCGTCACGAAACTTGTCAGGATCGTCCGCGCCAAAATATGAACCGGTGATCCAGGGGCCGCGGATCTCAAACTCACCTAGTGATGTACCGTCTCTCGGCAACACCGTGCCGTGGTCGTCGGTGAGGCGTACTTCGACGCCGGCGACAATGCGACCCGTCTTCACCCGGTAGTCCACGTCGAGGTCTTTCGGCGTTCCCGCGGGCGGAATTGACACGGCCGCGAGAGGACTTGTCTCCGTCATGCCCCAGCCCTGGATGACGTCGATACCGTATCGATCGCGGAACGCCTCGATCATGAAGCGCGGCACGGCGGCGCCGCCAGCGATGATTCCGCGCATGCTCGACAGGTCGGCGTCTGGCGCAGTCTCTGCAACGCGCAAGACGTCGTTCCAGATGGTCGGCACGCCGACTGAAATGGTTGGACGCAGCTCTCGAATCATGGTGAGAATGGGACCGCCCTGGAGGAACATCTGAGGCATGATCAGTTCCATCCCGGCGAAGAACGCGGTGTACACGGTCCCCCAGGCGTTGACGTGGAACATCGGCACGATCACGAGGCAACGGTCTCGCTCGGAAAGTCCGATCGAATTAGCGGTCATCGAGGCCATCGAATGCAGCCAGGTCGAACGGTGCGAATAGACGACGCCCTTGGGGTCGCCGGTCGTGCCCGACGTGTAACACATGATCGCGGCGTCGCGCTCGTCAAGAAGGGGCCACTCGAAGCCGGGACGTTCGGCGCTGACGAGTGTCTCGTAGTCCAACGTGTCACCCAGTACCCCGCTGGGCTCCTCGCCGTGCACAATGATCGTGGTCGTCGAAGGAATCTGATCTCTGACCTTCGCGAGCAGTGGGGCCAAGGACGCGTCGACGATGATTACCCGATCGTCGGCGTGGTTGATGATGAAGGCCAGCTGTTCGGGAAAGAGTCGAATATTGAGGGTGTGCAGCACCGCCCCCATGCTCGGCACGGCGAAATACGCCTCCATGTGGGCTTGGTTGTTCCACATAAACGTCGCGACCCGTTCGCCGCGCTGTACGCCGAGCTTCTCGAGGGCGGCCGCCAGTTGTTCGGCACGCCGGGCGATCTGGACGAACGTCGCCTCTTCAACGCCGGTCGGGGTGACGGTGAAGACCTTCCTCTCGCCGTAGATGGCGACGCCATGTTGCATAATGTCCCTCAACAACAGCGGCGCGTCTTGCATCGTGCTCTTCATGGTCCCCCTCTGGACGTGCTGCCCCGATGTTACAAAATCGCCACGATGCGCCGCTACCAGGAGAGGCCGTAGGGCTCCACGGGGGCGGGCAGCGCGCTCGGTGCGTCGGAGAGAAAACGATCCACGGCGCTCGCCGCACTGCGTCCTTCGGCGATGGCCCAGACGATGAGGCTTTGGCCGCGTACGGCGTCGCCGCAGGCGAACACGGGCGTCGCCCCTTCGAGGGAGGTGACACGCCACTGAGTATCGACAGAGAGGGTCGCGCGCGCGGTGGTGTGGCTCTCACCGTCGAGACCGAGCGCGCCGAGTTCGGGACCGACAAATCCGGCGGCAATCAAAACGAGATCAACGGGCACGCTGATCTTCTCGTCACTCACGTGGTCGATCACGACCATGGACTGGACGTGCCCATCGCCGCGAAACTCCAACGTCTCGGTGGAGAAGCGTCGCTCCCCACCTTCGGCGTGGGCGGACGTCGTCTTGAAGAGTCGGGCCATTGTGGGCCACGGCTCGTTGGGTGGCCGTTCCGCGGGTGGTCGATCCAGAATTTCGATCTGGGTGACGGAGTCGGCGCCATGACGATGGACGGTGCCGAGACAGTCCGCGCCGGTGTCTCCTCCACCGAGGATCACCACGTGCTGACCGGCCGCGTTGATCGGAGATGGTGTTCCGTTGTTCACCGCACGATTGGCCGCCTCGAGGAAGGTCATTGCCGGCATCACTCCGGGCAGGTCGGCTCCCGGTACATCGAGTAGGCGCGGTCTCGTAGATCCGAGCGCGAGAACAACGGCGTCATAACGTTCACGAAGCCACGACAATGGAGTTTCGCTATCGCCAATGTTGACGCCAGTGTGAAAGATAACTCCCGCGTCGCTCATGATCTCCAGGCGCCGGTCCAGTACTGATTTCTCCATCTTGAATTCGGGGATTCCGTAACGCAACAGTCCGCCGATGGCGTCGTTTCGTTCATAGACACTGACGGCGTGCCCGACGCTACGAAGCTGCGCGGCGGCAGCGAGACCGGCCGGGCCAGATCCCACCACGGCGACGCGCTTTCCCGTTTCCACCGGCGTCGCCACCGACACTTCAAACCCGTTACGAAACGCGTGCTCGGCTACCTCGTACTCCACTCGCTCGATCGTGACCGGTTCGCTCGCGATGTCGAGTACGCACGCCGACTCGCACGGCGCGGGACAGAGCCGGCCCGTGAACTCGGGAAAGTTGTTGGTGCGAAATAGTTGCTGGGCGGCTTCGGCCCAGCGCGAACGGTACACCCGGTCGTTGAAGGCCGGGATGGGATTACCGAGCGGACAGCCCTGCATGCAAAAAGGGATCCCGCAGTCCATGCAGCGAGCGCCTTGGATAGCGATCTCCTCGTCGCTCTGTGGTTCGTAGACCTCGCGCCAGTCACGCAGACGTACGGGCACGGGACGATAGCGAGGGCCCTCTCGCGGATACTCGAGGAAACCCGTGACCTTACCCACCCTTAGCCTCGTCACGAATGCGTTGGTACTCCGAGGTCTCGATGCGCACGAAGTTCATGCGCTCGACGCGCCAATGTTCGACAATACGCTGCGCCTTCTTTGAGCCGGTTTCGTCACGGAATCGCTCGAGAAGTGTCAGTAGTCGTTCGTCATCGTCGCTCTCGAGCAGATCAATCTCATAGACACCAGCGCTCAAGTGATCGTGAACGTTGCTCTCAGGGTCATAGAGATACAAGGTCCCGCCCGACATGCCGGCTGCGAGGTTGCGACCCACATTTCCCAGTATGACGACTACGCCGCCGGTCATGTACTCCCCCGCGTGGTCGCCGGTTCCTTCGACCACTATCGTCGCGCCGGAGTTGCGCACCGCGCAACGCTCCCCTACGACGCCGCTGATGAAGATCTCACCGCTCGTTGCGCCGTATCCGATGACGTTGCCGGCGATGATGTTGGCGTCGCTCGCGAATGTTGCGGCGTCATCGGGACGAATGATGATTCGCCCACCCGAAAGGCCCTTACCGGCGTAGTCGTTTGCATCCCCGCGCAGGCGCAGCGTGACGCCCGCGGGAATGAAGGCGCCCAGGCTTTGCCCGGCCGATCCGAACAGGTCAATCGTCACGTGATCGTTGCTAAGCGTCCTGGCACCTAGCGCGCGGGTGATTGCGCTACCGGTCAGGGTGCCAACGGCGCGGTGCACGTTGCGCACGGGCGTCGCGTAGGTAAACGGATCTCCGGAGATAGCGGCGTCGACGGCTCCCGACAGGAACTTCCAGTCCAGTGCTCCATCGAGTCCGTGGTCCTGCTTGATGCTCTGGCGACGCTGTTCGGGGTCGACAAGCGCGAGTAACGCGCTCAGATCGAGATCGTTCGTCGGGTCATCGAGCGTCGTGACCTTCAGCTTCGTGACATCGCCAATGATCTCATCGAGTGTCCGTACTCCAAGAAGGGCCAGGTACTCACGGACTTCTTCGGCAACGAACTCGAAGAAATTCTCGACGAACTCCGGCTTACCCGTGAACCGAGCGCGCAGTTTTGGATTCTGAGTGGCGATGCCGACGGGACACGTGTCGAGGTGACACACGCGCATCATCACGCACCCCGATACCACGAGTGGCGCGGTCGCGAAACCGAATTCCTCAGCGCCGAGTAGGGCCGCAATGATGACATCTCGGCCCGTTTTCAGCTGTCCGTCGGTCTGCAAGACCACTCGGCTACGCAGGCCATTCGCGGCCAACGTCTGATGTGCTTCGGCGAGGCCGAGCTCCCAAGGCGTGCCGGCGTGCTTAAGAGATGTAAGAGGCGCCGCTCCGGTGCCGCCGTCGTGTCCCGAGATCAATATGACGTCGGCGTGCGCCTTGGCGACGCCCGCGGCAATAGTCCCCACGCCTTGCTCGCTCACGAGTTTCACGTGAATGCGGGCCTCATCGTTGGCGCATTTGAGGTCGTAGATCAATTGCTTGAGATCCTCGATCGAATAGATGTCGTGGTGCGGCGGTGGAGAGATGAGTCCCACACCCGGAGTCGAGTGACGGGTCTTGGCAATCCACGGATAGACCTTGGTCCCAGGAAGCTGACCTCCTTCGCCAGGTTTGGCACCTTGAGCCATTTTGATCTGGAGGTCGTCAGCGTTGACGAGGTAACGACTGGTGACTCCGAAACGCCCCGAGGCCACTTGCTTGATCGCCGAGCGCGTGTTGTGACGCGGGTCAGACGTGTCGTAGCGTTCTTCGTCTTCCCCCCCCTCACCAGTGTTGGACTTCGCACCAAGTCGGTTCATGGCAACGGCGAGAGTGGTGTGGGCCTCTTCGGAGATCGACCCGTAGGACATTGCTCCACTACTGAAACGCTTCACGATCGATGAGACGCTCTCCACTTCGTCGAGCGGCAGTGGCGTCGTACTTGGCACGAGGGTGAGCAATGAGCGCAAGGTGAGTTTTCCGCTGCTCTGTTCGTCCACTAGTGACGAGTACTGCTTGAAAAGATCGAAGCGCTTTTCTCGAGTCGCGTGTTGGAGTTTCTGGACAGTGCGGGGATTGAAGAGGTGAAGTTCACCGTCGCGTCGCCACTGGTATTCGCCGTGATTCGTGATCTCGACGCGCTGAGTCTCCTCGTGGAAGGCCGACGCGTGCGAACGCAACACGTCGCGTGCCACGTGTTCGAGAGTGATTCCTCCGAGGCGCGAATGAAAGCCGGGAAAATATCGTTCCAGAATGTCGTCGGACACTCCAACGGGCTCGAAGAGTTGCGAGCCGACATAACTGGCGACGGTACTCACACCCATTTTGGACATGACCTTCACGACGCCCTTGCTGAGCGATTTACCGTACTGGTACCGCGCCTCGAAGGCGCTCAGGTCGTTGAGTTCCCCCGTCGCGACGAGCGCGTCGATGGACTCGTACGCCAAGTAGGGACAGACCGCCGACGCGCCGAAGCCCAAGAGGAGCGCCACGTGGTGGATTTCGCGCACGTCTCCCGCTTCGATAATGAGCGCCGCGCTCGTACGCAGGTGTTCATCAACCAAGCGGTGATGAACGGCCGATGCGAGGAGCAGGCTCGGAATAGCCGCGTGGGTTGCCGACGTACCTCGATCGCTCAGAATGACGACATTGACGCCGCTCCTCACTTTCGCCACGACATCGTTCGTAACCTGTTCGAGAGCGTTCGCGAGTCGCTCGGCGGCGCTCACTGGCCCGCGTGCAGGAAACAGTCCGTCGATGGCTGCCGTGCGGAATCCTTCAACGCCCGGTTGCTCGTCGATATAGCGAATCTTCAACAGCTCGTGCACGCTGAGAACCGGTGAGGCCAACACGATCTGATGGCAGTGCTCTTCGCTCTCGCGTAAAAGATTCTCTTCACCGCCAATGACCACCCGGGTCGAGGTCACGAGCTCTTCGCGAATCGCATCGAGCGGTGGGTTGGTCACCTGAGCAAAGAGCTGGCTGAAGTAGTCGAAGATTGAACGTGGGAGTGACGAGAGAACGGGCAACGTCGTGTCCGAACCCATCGAACCCACCGGCTCTTCTCCGACTTGAGCCATGTGGCGCACGATCATGCGCAGATCCTCTTCGGAGTAGCCGAAGCTCTTCTGCAGTCGAACGACTGAGGCGTACTCGGGCGTCAACGCCTCAGGAACGTCGATCGCGTCGAGCGACAACTGATGACGCTCCAACCACTCGGCGTACGGCGCGGCGTCGGCTAGGGAGGACTTCAGCTCCTCATCGTCGATGATGCGTCCCTGAGCGACGTCAACCAGAAAGACCCGTCCCGGTTGGAGGCGGCCCTTTCGTTCGATATTCGCGGGATCGATGGGTAAAACTCCCACTTCGCTGGAGAGAATGACGCGTTGATCCTTGGTCACCCAGTAGCGCGCGGGGCGAAGTCCGTTGCGGTCGAGTACCGCACCGGCGACCGTGCCATCACAAAAGGTCACGGAGGCGGGACCGTCCCACGGCTCCATCAGCCCGGCGTGGTATCGATAGAACGCTCGTCGCTCGGGACTCATCGCCGTTGAGCGCTCCCACGCTTCGGGAATCATCATCAACACGGCGTGTGGCAGCGATCGTCCGGCGTGAACCAGCAACTCGACGACTTCGTCAAAGCTGGCTGAGTCGCTCATGTTGGGCGTGATGATGGGCGTGAGCTCGCTGAGCGGAAGAGAGAAGGCGTCGCTTTCGAGCGTGCTCTCGCGCGCGGTCATCCAGTTGCGATTCCCCCGCACGGTGTTGATCTCACCGTTGTGCGCGATATAGCGAAAGGGCTGTGCCAGGTCCCACCGAGGTAGAACGTTCGTGGAGAAACGACTGTGCACGACCGCAATCGCCGACGTGAGCCGATCATCGGTCAAGTCCTTGAAGTAGAGCCGTAGTTGGGGCGCGGTCAACATTCCCTTGTAAATCAAGACTTGTGAAGAGCACGAAGCGGCGTATACGTCGAAGCGGTGCTCGATCATCTTGCGAGCACAAAAGAGAGCCTGTTCGAGATCGAAGGTCGAAGTCTCGTCTGCGCGCACGATGAGTTGCTGAAAGAAAAGGGGTTCTGCGGCGCGCGAGGTGGGTCCAAGAAGCGAAGAGTCGACGGGAACGTCGCGCCAGGACCTCGACACGAGTCCCACTCTGGCGAACACATCGTCGATTTCGCGGCGAAGAACCGCGAGATCTGCTTCGGGAGGCACCATCCAGTGGGCGACGCCGTAGTTCCCCTTTGCCGGTACGCCGTCGAAGACGTCGCGCATGAACGAGTCGGGCAGTTGCGTGAGGATTCCCGCACCGTCGCCCGAGTCAACATCCGAACCCGTGGCCCCGCGATGCTCGAGATTCTCGAGGATGGTGAGGGCGTCGCGGACTGTGTCGTTGCTCGCCCGGCCGGTGAGATCCGCGACCATGCCCACGCCGCAGGCGTCGTGTTC
>PLON01000062.1 GCA_003142095.1 Acidimicrobiaceae bacterium
CTCAGCGGACTTGAATAGCGACTGCAAGGTGCTCGGTCGTTGTCGATTTCGGTGCGTACCTCAGAGCGCCGGATGCTCGCTTCGATGGAAGAAGCGGCCCTCGCCATTTAGAAGATGAGAATTTTCAGGTTCTCAGTAATTTTGTCGCTTATGTACGAAATAGTGTGTTAAGAATCAACCAAACATTATTGAGGGGGGATCAATAAAATGACAAATGAAACGAAATCTGAGGGTCCTCAAGGGGATCCGAGCTGGGGAAGCTTCGAATTTGGACGGCGACTCGGGCTCCAAGCAGCCGGAGTAATCGCGGCCTCGGGGGCGTTGGTCGGTCTCACCGACGTGTCGAACGCGTACGCGGCGACAAAGTCCGGGACCATCAAAATTGGCTACGTGTCGCCAAGGACCGGCGCTCTCGCCGACTTCGCGGGACCGGACTCCTTCGTTCTGCAACTCATCCGAGAGTCGAGTTACTTCTCCAAGGGCATCACCATTGGTAAGACGAAATACCACATCGAGATCACCGAAAAAGACACCCAGTCCTTGGGTAACGTCGCGGTGCAGGTGACCCAGGAACTGATCCACTCCGGAGTCGACCTCATCTTGGTGAGTTCCGCACCCGAAACGACGATTCCTGTCGCGACAACCTGTGAGCAGTACAAGATTCCCTGCGTGTCGACCGTTGTTCCCTGGGAGGCGTACTGGGGCGGGTTTACGGGCGCCACGATCTCCGCCGAAGGCGCGGCTACCGGCACGGGACCCAAGTACAACTCGATGTTCTTCTTTGGGATTCCCCAGTTCGTGGGTACATTCGTTCCGATGTGGCAGAGGATCCAAAAGAGTACGAACTGCAACGCCAACGTTGCGGAAATGTTCCCGAATGACGCCGACGGAAACGCCTTTCGCGCCGCGTTCGCGCCGACCGTCGGAGCCATGTACCCCAGTGGTGGCTACAACTTTGTCGACGGCGGCGCGTACACGGACGGCACGTCTGACTACACGTCAATGATTCAGCAGTTCAAGACGGGTGGGAAGAACGGCGCGTCGTGCGACCTCTTCGTCAACGCTCCGCTGCCTCCCGACTTCCAGTCGTTTTGGACGCAGGCCAAGCAACAGGGCTACCTCCCGAAGCTCGCGACCGTCGCGAAGGTGATGTTGTTTCCCACCGACGCCTACGCTCTCGGCGAGTTGTCGAGCAACATCACGTGCGGCGGGTGGTTCACGCCGTATTCTCCCTACAAGTCCTCTCTAACTGGCCTCACCTCGAACAAGTTCGCCGAGAACTACCAGTCAGCGGGTCACGGCCAGTGGGTGCAGTCGATGGGCACAACGTATTCGTTGTTTGAAGTGGCAATTGAAGGGTTGAAGAAGGTGTCGAATCCTCACGATCGTCTCGCTCTCGCGGAGGCTCTTCAGACGGTGAACTACGACGGCATGTGCGGACCCGTCAATATGAACCTGAAGAGCTCTAACCCACTGATGGCGAGCCCCGCCAAGGGGATTGGCATCATCGTGCCCGTGGGCCTTCAGTGGAAGCCGGGATCGACGAGGTTGGTGGGCCACCGCAAGTACGCGTGGTCCCAGTGCGTCGTCGACAACTCGCTCAATCCGCACATTCCGTTGAACGCCTCGCTCGAACCGACCAATTCCTAAGGAGACCGTTCGGTGTCACTGCTGCAACTGCAAGGGGTCTCCAAGAAGTTCGGTCAAGTTGTAGTTGCAGAAGAGATCAACTTCGAGTTAGGTGTCGGCGATGCGTTGGGCATCGTCGGGCCGAACGGCGCCGGAAAGACGTCGCTCTTCGCGATTATCTCGGGCGATATTCCGGCCGACGCGGGTGAAGTGATCTTCGACGGACGCACGATCACCCATCTCAGTCCTGCGAAGCGCGCCCGGGCGGGGATTGGCCGCACGTATCAGGTGCCGCGGCCCTTTGAGAAGATGACGGTCTTCGAAAATACCTTGCTCGCCGCACAGCAGGGCGGGAGGTCGCACGGCCACAAGAGCTACGTCCTCGCGTACGGGGCGCTTGAGCGCACCGGACTCGCGGACTTCGCGAACGCCAGCGCGGGCTCGATGACGCTGTTACGCCGCAAGAGACTCGAACTGGCTCGCGCCCTCGCTACCGATCCGCAAGTGGTCCTGCTCGACGAGATCGCGGGCGGACTCACGGACCTTGAGGTCGTCGAACTCACCGACATCATTCGTGCCCTTCGTTCGGACGGCATTGCGGTGGTATGGATCGAGCACGTGGTGCGCGCGCTGTTGTCGACGGTGGATCGTCTGTTATGTCTCGCGAGCGGCGTCATCGTCGCTGACGGAGAGCCCAAAGAAGTCCTGGCTTCAGATGCAGTGCGATCTCTCTATCTCGGAAGCAAACGAGTGGAGGAGGTGCTGTGAGTCAACTCCTCGAAGTGAACTCCCTGTACGTGCACCACGGGCAGTTGTGCGCGATCGACGACGTCAGTTTCACCTTGCCCGAAGGAGAGATCCTCGCCATCGTGGGGGCGAACGGCGCGGGCAAATCGACGTTGCTGCGAACGATCGCAGGGTTGCACCGTCAGACGTCGGGTTCGATCGTCTTGGGCGGAGACGACATTGGCAAACTGACACCAAATCGAAGGGTTCGGCGGGGGATCTCGCTCGTGCCAGAAGGTCGTCGACTGTTCGCGTCCATGACTCTCGAGGAGAATCTTTTAGTCGGTGCGAGCCACGCCAACGAGGGCCCTTTCAACGTGAAGCGCATCTACGAACTCTTCGACTGGATGCCCGCGCGTCGAAAACAGTCGGTCTGGCAGCTGTCGGGAGGCGAGCAACAGGCCGTCGCGATCGGACGGGCCCTGGTCGCGAACCCGAGGATCCTCCTCCTCGACGAACTCTCGTTGGGTCTCGCACCGATCGTGATTGAGAGGATCTACGCACTCATCCCCGAGATCGTTGCTAGCGGCGTCAGCATTCTCATTGTCGAACAAGACGTGGCCCAGGGGGTCGCTGTCGCCGATCGGGTGCACTGTCTGCTCGAGGGAAAAACCTCGCTCGTGGGAATACCGAGCGAATTGACCGCCCAGCAGATCGACCGCGCCTACTTCGGTGCCGACCTCACCCCAACTACGACAGGCGCTGCCGCTTCATGATCTGGCTCAACATTTTGATTCAAGGTACTCTCATTGGCGGCTTCTACGCGCTCTTCGCGTGCGGGCTGTCGTTGATGTTCGGTGTTTTAAAGGTGATCAACTTGGCCCACGGCGACATGGCCGTCGTCGCCGGGTACGTGGCCGTCTTTCTTACTCCGCACCTTCACATTCCCGAAATATGGTCGTTTCTCGTCGTCGTACCGATCTTTGGCCTGATCGGGTACATCGTGCAGAGAACTCTCATCCAAAAGAGCATTGACCGAGATCCCTTCACCACTCTGTTGGTGACCTTTGGTCTCTCGGTTGTTATCGAGAACCTGCTGCTCGAGGTCTACTCCGCGAACGGACAGACGGTGAACATCGGTGCGATCGGTTACGAATCGTGGCACCCCGGATCCATCTTCTATATCTCCTATGTGTCACTCGGTGTGCTGGGGACCGCGGTTTTGGTGTTGTTGATCCTGCAGATGTTTCTCTCGCGCACCAATACCGGACGTCTCATTCGCGCCGTCGCCGACGACCGCGAGGCGGCGCAAATGAGCGGCGCGAACTATCGCCACATCTTTGGCATCGCCGCGGCGATCGCCTTCGCGACGGTCGCCCTCGCGGGTATTGCGTACGGCATGATGACGCAGTTTGCGCCGACTTCGGGCGGTGTCAATCTGCTGTTCGCCTTCGAGGCAGTCGTGATTGGTGGCATTGGGTCGCTGTGGGGGACACTGATCGGCGGGGTCGCTCTCGGGATCGCGCAGCAGTTTGGCGCGCACTTCAACGTCGGGTATCAGATCCTGGCGGGCAACGTCCTATTCTTGATCGTTCTCGCGATTCGACCACAGGGACTCTTCGGACGCAAGACGGCGCTCTCGTGACCGTGTCCAACTCGGCCAATGAGCTCGTGTCTCTCGACGTGCGACGCTCGAATCACTCCGAGTGGTTCACCTCGAGTGGGGCACTCGCGTTGATTATCTTCCTCAGCGTGGCGCCATGGATCGTGCCGGCGGAGTTTGCCGCGACGTTGATGAACTTCTACATTCTCGTGATCATGGCGACCATGTGGAACCTCCTCGCTGGTTACGCGGGCATGGTCTCCATTGGACAACAGGCGTTCGTGGGGCTTGGCGCGTACGCGACCTTGTACTTTGCCTTGAAGGGAGTGAATCCCTTCGTCACAATTCCGCTGGCGGCCGTCGTGTGCGGGCTGCTCGCCGTCCCCATCACGTACCTGCTGTTGCGTTTACGCGGTGGATACTTCGCCATAGCGACGTGGGTCGTGGCGGATACCGCGTTGTTGGTGATCGGCACGATCGCGCTGCTGGGTGGTGGCACCGGACGCTCGGTGCCGGGACTGCAGAATCTGACGCCGACTCAAACGGCCCACTACTCGTACTTGGCCGCCTGGGCGGTTGCTCTGATCGTCGTCGCCGGAACGTACTTCCTGCTGCGAAGTCGACTCGGCCTGGTGCTCGCGTCGATTCGAGACAATGAAGTCGCCGCGCGCAGTGCGGGCGTCAACGTTCGCGCCGCGCGGCGAACCATCTTCATTGTCGCGGCGGCCGGTTGCGGTGCGGCTGGCGCCGTGCTCGCCATCAGCCAGCCCTTCATTCAACCCTCCAGCGTCTTCAGTCTGCAGTGGGCGGCGGAGATGCTCTTCGTCTCGATGATCGGGGGGCTGGGCACGATTGAAGGTCCCATCATTGGCGCCATCATCTTCTTCGCCCTGCAACAATTCCTCCAGCAAGACGGCGTGTGGTACCTGATCATCTTCGGTACTCTCGCGGTGGTGATCGCGCTCTGGCAGCCCCGGGGAATCTGGGGCACCTTTCGCGACCGTTTCCACGTAGATTTGCTACCCGTCGGCTACCACGTCAGACGGCGATCGAACATAGTCGAAGAGGTTCCAGTCGTCGAAGAGTAACGAAGTACTTAGGACGCCGCGCCAGGCAAAATGAAGTGCTCGATGGCGTGCGCAAAGCCATTGTCCTTGTTGGACCTCGTTGAGGTTGACGCCTTGCTCTTGACCTCGTCGGTGGCGTTGCCCATGGCAATACTGAACCCGGCGCGTTCGAACATGGCGACGTCATTGGTCATGTCGCCGATCGTGGCAACTGAACTTCTGTCGATGGAGAAGTGGGCCGCGAGAAACTCGACGACGAAACCCTTGTTGGCGCGAGGATTCGTGACATCGAGGTAGTACGTCTGAGACGTCGTGGCGGAGACGTCGAAGCCCTGAAGCGCACTTTGTCCCTTTGCGATCACGTCCGGGTCGTCGCTCACGCCCGCGATCTTGATGACGTCATGACGAATGCCGTCGAAGTTCTTGAGTTTCGTCGGATGAAACTGGACGGCGTGCGACTCGCTAGCGACGTGCGGACCGTCTAGATCGAGTACATACCAGTGTGTTCCCTGATAGACCCAGACGGAGAGCCCGCTGGCGGCGAGCGCCTCAATAATGGTGGCCACCAGTTCCTCGTCGATGACCAATTTGTGAATCAAGTTCATGTCGCGATCAACGATCAATCCGCCGTTGAATGCACCGAGCGGCGCCGTGAGCTCGAGTGGATCAATCAGCATTGCGAGACCCCGTGGTGGTCGGCTACTCGTCACTGAGAAGAGAATGTTGCTCTCCTTTAGATGCTCCACGGCGCGAACTGCCTCGTCGGTGAGTTCTTTCGTCGGAGTTACCAACGTACCGTCCACGTCACTTAAAACGAGACGAATGGGAATGTTGCTCACTCGGGCAGGGTCCAGCGGTCGGGTTTGACTACGTTCGCTACTGACTCGGGTCCCCAACTGCCCTTGGCGTACGTCTCAATGGGGGAGGGCTGCTCGAGTAACGGCGCCGAGACCTCCCAGAGCCGCTCGATGCCGTCGGAGCGAGTGAAGAGGGCCTGGTTTCCGAGCATGACTTCCAGCAGGAGTCGTTCGTACGCCTCGAGGTTATTGCTCTCCTGGAAGGAGTCGCGGTAGAAGAAGCTCATCTTGGCTTGACCGAGTGACATCTCGGGGCCGGGCTCTTTCGCGAGGAAGTACGCGTGTATGGATCCGGGATCCTTGAAGTCGATGGTCAGCTTGTTGGTGTCGGGGTGCTGGCCGGTCTTCTGGTTGGGGAAGATCTCCATTACCGGCTCGCGCAGAGCAATCGTGATCACCTGACGGCTTTCGGCGAGGCACTTGCCGGTGCGCAGATAGAAAGGCACGCCCATCCAGCGCGAGTTGTCGACCCAGGCGCGTAGCGCGATGAAGGTCTCGGTAGTGGAGTCCGCCGCGACACCGGGCTCGTCCAAGTACCCCTCGTACTGTCCGCGCAACACCGTGACGGGGTCGAGGATCCGCAGCGACTCAAAGACTTTGTTTATCTCGTTACGTAGCGGCTTCGCCGTGAGTGACGTGGGTTGCTCCATGGCCAAGATGCCGAGCACTTGAAAGAGGTGGTTGACGACCATGTCGCGAAAGGCCCCGGTGCCTTCGTAGAACTGGCCGCGGCCTTCAATGGAGAGTGTTTCGGGTACGTCAATCTGCACGTAGCGCACGTGGTTGCGTCGCCACATCGGCTCGAAGAGCTCGTTCGCGAAGCGCAGCGCCAAAATGTTGTCGATCGACTCCTTGCCGAGGAAGTGGTCGATGCGAAAGACTTGCGACTCGTCGAAGTACTCTTCGATCTCAGAGTTCAACTTCTTCGCGGAATCGAGGTCGACGCCGAAGGGCTTCTCGCAGATAATGCGGGCGTTCTCATTGAGACCCATGGTGCCGAGCAAGCGGATGACGTCGCGCATCGCGTCGGGCGGGATCGCCAGGTGAAAGAGGCGTCGTACCACGCCGCCGATGGCGGCTTCCGCTTCGGCCATAACGGCAGCGAGTCCTTGGACCCCGTCGTTGGGCTCGATGGCGAACGTGAGCCGGGACGAGAACTCGGCCCACTCCTTGTACGTCGGAATGTCCGAGGCGAACTCCTTCACGGCGTCGTAAGCGTAGGAGCGAAACTCCTCGTCACTCATTCGCGAACTCGGACGACCGCAACCGATGATCCGATAGCGGTCGGGAAGCAGGCCCGCGACGGCGAGGTGAAAGAGCCCGGGCAAGATCTTGCGTCGTGCGAGGTCCCCGGTGATGCCAAAGACCACGATGATGTGATTGTCCGGCCGCGGGCGAACGGCGCTCGCGGTGGGATCGGGGGAGGTAGTCACTGGCTTTCCTTTAATTGTACGAACGAAGTCACCATTACCCGAGTGCTGCTCGGTCGGCCATCACGAGCGACGCCCCCGCCACGACGCGTCCGGCCGGAACTGAGGGATCACTCGCGAGGAGTTTCGCGAGTGCGTCGCGCTTATCCTCGCCGCTGATCAACCAGAGAATTTGATCGGCGCGCGCGAGAGCCGGGTACGTGAGAGTCATGCGCCGGGTGTCCTGATAGGGACCGCTCAAGGCAACGAGTCGGTCAGTGACCTCCAAGACGGGGTCGTCGGGTACCAGCGACGCGCAGTGTCCGTCGGGACCGACCCCGAGGTGAACGAGGTCGAAGCGTGCGGGTAGGAGCGCTGCGTAACGGGCGCAGGCGTCCTCGAGGTCGGGGGCGTCGACGTCCATGGCGTCGATGGGCGCGTTGGTGCCGGCGAGAGCTGCTCGCAGACTCTTCAAGTTGCGAAGAACGTTCGATTCGGAAACGACTCGTTCGTCAACTTGGTAGATGCGGGTGTGCGACCAGTTCACGTCGTCGTGCGCGAGGGTCTTGAACATGGCCCACGGACTCTTACCGCCGCTCAAAGCGAAGGTGAAGGGCGCGTCGCGAGAGGCGACGTCGCGCGCTCGATCGGCGACGAAGGCGGCAGCCGCGTGGGCGAGCGCCGACGCGTCGTCGAACGTGCGCAGTTCGTGCTGCACTACGAAGATCTCTCGACGTGACCGCCGAATCCTGCGCGCATGGCGGAGAGCACCTTGGCGGTGAACTCACCCTCGCCGCGTGACTCGAAGCGTTGCCAGAGCGCGGCGGCGATGACCGGCGCGGGGACCGATTCGTTGATGGCGGCTTCGAGCGTCCAACGCCCTTCGCCCGAGTCCGACACGCGGCCGCTGTACTGGTTCAGATCAGGGGATGCGGTGAGGGCGTCGGCGGTGAGGTCGACCAGCCACGAGCTGATGACCGATCCGTGACGCCAGACTTCGGCGATGTCGTCCAGTTTTAGGTCGTACTGGTAGTACTGAGCGTCTTGGACCGGTGAGGTTTCGGCGTCGGCCGCCGCCGCCGCTTTGCCAACGTTGGCGTGCTTCAAAATGCTGAGACCCTCGCCGATGGCGGCCATCATGCCGTATTCAATACCGTTGTGAACCATCTTCACGAAGTGGCCAGCACCGTTGGGCCCGCAGCGCAGGTATCCCTGGGCCGCGGTGTCGTCTTTCGGTCGTCCGGGGGTCGGTTCAGTGCCGTCGTCGCCGGGCGCGATGGTTTTGAAGATCGGATCGAGTCGTTCGATGACGTCGGCTTCGCCGCCGACCATGAGGCTGTAGCCGCGCTCGAGTCCCCACACACCGCCACTCGTCCCGCAGTCGACGTAGTGGAGTTTTTTCTCCGCGAGCATCTTCGAGCGATCGACGTCGTCTTGGTAGTAGGAGTTGCCGCCATCGATGACGACGTCGCCCGGCTCGAGGTAGCCAACTACCTGGTCGAGGATCTCGCCGGTAATGGCGGCGGGCAGCATCAGCCAAACTGCGCGCGGTGCCTCGAGTTTGCTGACGAGGTCTTGGAGTGAGGAGGAGCCCGTTACGCCGTCGCTGACGAGGGACGTGACGGCCTCGGGATTGACGTCAAAGACGACGCACTGGTGTCCGTCGCGCACGAGTCGACGCACGATGTTCGCGCCCATGCGTCCGAGCCCGACCATTCCGAGTTGCATTGGTTTTGAGTTCGTCATGACTGTCCAGTCTGTTTGTGGGATCGGTAGTAGGAGATCAAGGCATTGGTCGAGGAGTCGTGGGTCAGCGGCACGTCGCTCGACAGTTCCGGGATGATCTTGACGCTCAGTTGCTTGCCGAGTTCAACGCCCCACTGGTCAAAGGAGTCGATATCCCAGACGGCGCCCTGGACGAAGACGGAATGTTCGTAGAGCGCAATGAGGGATCCGAGCACCCGGGGCGAGAGTTCGGGGGCTAACAACACGTTGGAGGGCCGATTACCTTCCATGACCCGGTGCGGTATCACGCGCTCTTCGGCTCCCTCGGCGCGCAACTCCTCGGCAGATTTTCCAAAGGCGAGCGCCTGTGCCTGGGCAAAGATGTTCGACATCAAGATATCGTGATGGTCGCCCAGCGGGTTAAGGCTCTTCGCGAAGCCAATGAAGTCGACGGGAACAATCGTCGTTCCTTGGTGGATCAGTTGATAAAAGCTGTGTTGGCCGTTGGTGCCCGGCTCTCCCCAGTAAATAGGTCCCGTTTCGTACGTGACGTGATCACCATGTTGGGTGACGTGCTTACCGTTCGACTCCATGGTGAGTTGCTGGAGGTAGGCCGGCAGACGGTGGAGGTACTGGTCATAGGGCATGACGCCGACGGTCGGAAAGCCGAGAAAGTCGTGATTCCAGATGGCGATCAGCCCGAGCAACATGGGAATGTTCTCTTCGATCGGCGCGTGGAGGAAGTGCTGGTCGATCGCGTGTGATCCGGCGAGCAGTTCGTAGAAGTTTTCCGGACCGATCGCGATCATGGTGGATAGTCCGATGGCGCTCTCCATTGAGTAGCGACCGCCAACCCAGTCCCAGAATTCGAACATATTGGCGACGTCAATGCCGAAGGCCGCAACCTTGTCGGCGTTCGTCGAGACCGCCACGAAGTGTTTGGCGACAGCCGAGTCGTCGCCGAGACGTTCGACGAGCCACGTACGTGCCGATGTGGCGTTGGTCAACGTTTCGAGTGTGCCAAAAGTCTTTGACGAGATGACAAAGAGGGTCTCTTCGGCGTCGAGATCGTGGAGCGCCTCGACGATGTCCGTCGCGTCGACGTTCGAGACGAAGCGAAAGGTCAGGTCTCGCTGAGAAAAGTGACGTAGCGCCTCGTAGGCCATGACGGGGCCGAGATCGGAGCCACCAATACCGACGTTGACCACGTTACGAATGGGCTTATTAGTGTGGCCGCGCCACTCGCCGCTTCGAATCTTGCGCGCGAAGTCGGCCATTCGATTGAGGACCTGGTGAACTTCTGCGACCACGTTGACGCCGTCGACGTTGAGAGTCGCGTCGTGAGGCAGGCGAAGTGCCACGTGAAGGACGGCGCGGTTTTCCGACACGTTGACGTGCTCGCCGGCAAACATGGCATCGCGTCGCTCTTCGACGCGAGATTCCCGGGCCAGTTGGGCGAGAAGTCTCACCGTTTCGTCAGTGAGGCGGTTCTTCGAATAGTCGAAATAGAGGTTTTCGGCCTCAAGGTGAAGTCGAGTGCCGCGATTCTTGTCAGCGTCGAAGAACTCGCGCAGGCGGCGGGTCTTGATCTCGGTCGCGTGGGAATTGAGGGCGATCCAGGCCGGGCGCCCGGGGAAGGGAGGGGTCGTTGACGTGTCGTGCACTTCTGATCAACTTATCGCCTCGCGAACCACGCGAGAGCGGGAGCAGCACCTCCGACGGCGCAAAAAATTGCCGCGCCCGGGGGAATTGTGACGATGCTCTGACGACGAGGTGTCGTTAGACGGCTTGGAGCTCTCGTTCGTCGAGAAACTCCCACCACGCGTCGCCCACGCGACGACCCGCCGTACGAACTTCATCGATGTCCGGGTTTAATGAGGCCAAAGCATCAAAGGTCCACTCGGCGTGGTCGCCCTCGATGGATCCGTGTTCGTCCCAGAAAACGAGCGCCTCGGCGGGCGCGTTGTAGTGCTTGGCCAGACTCAACCCCTTGGAGTCGGCGACGGCCGCGCCCTGGCTTTCGTACGCGAGGAGACCGGCGAGCGCGCTGACGGGCCCTTGGCGGGCGACTTTGTCGTACGCATCGAGGAGAGCGCCCATGGCGGGCGACGGAGCCGCGTCGGTGGCGTCAAAGGACGCAGCAAACTGTTCGAAGAGTTCGAGGTGACTTGGCGGCGCCACTTCGTCCGTCAGATTCGCTTCGACCAGGTCGCGGGCCTCTCCCGGTGAGAGTTCGTCGCGCAGTCGAGTGAGGAACCCCGGCAACATGGTCTCAAAGTGTCGATACTGCTCGGCGTAGCGCGTGAGTTCGTCTCGTGTGAGCGTTCCCGTCTCCCAGCGTTGGTAGAAGGGGTGATTCAGAAGTTGGCGATCGTTCAGCGCGTCGAAGAAACTGTTTTGGAGGTCGGTGCTCATGGCGCGAATGTAGCACCGTCGAACTTTCGATCTCGATAACGAAGTTACGGGCGACGGTGGGGAGTTTCTCTCGAAAGCCCCTCACATATAGACTGGTACGTGGCCGCTTCGACTCCTCCTTCTCGTCGAACGCCCCGTGGTCGACCTCCTGCGGCGGGCGCACGACCTACTTCTGGAGCGAAACGACCCGTTCGTGCGCCCAAAAAAGCCTTAGGGGAGACCCGATCCTCCTCTTATCGTGACGACCGTGCGGCGAAGCCCGAAGGTCGCAGCGCGACAGGACGCAGCGCCAGTGGACGCAGTACGACGGGACGTAGCGGCGCTGGGCGCGACGAGCGCTCTGCAACACCTGCGCGCTACGAACGCTCGAGCCCGCGAGGCGACGGCCGTCCGGCGACGGGCGCACGGCGAACACCTCGTCCCGGCGATTCGCCACGGGGACCTCGCGACGACGACGCGCGCACGCCACGCCCGTATCGAAAGAGTTCAGAGACGTCTGCGCGACGACCGGGTCCCCGAGCAGCGTCAGATCGCCCTTCGAAATTCTCACGAGATCGAGCGCCCGCGCCGCTGACGCCCGAGCAGCGTCAACGCCAAGAGGCGGGAGAGCACGCCCGTCGTAAAGGCTGGGGGAGCGTCGCGCGTAAAGGCGCGGTCAACATCACGAGCACCGGCCAAGAGTTGGGTGACGCCAAGAGCAAGTCGAGAACTCCCGAACCCGCGCCGGCGTGGGAGCGAATCGAGCGTCCGGAACGTCCCGCAGCTCCCGCGAAGTCGAAGACCCGAGCTCCCTACGCACTACCGACCGATGTTGCGGCCAACGTGCGCAAGGCCTTCATCGGCACGGCATACATGCGCGAAAAGATGGTGCACACCTTGACGCGCGCCGCCGAAGCGTACGACCGAAAGCGCTACGAGGAGGCTCTGCGGCTCGGGCGAATTGTCGCCGACGCCACACCCGGCGTTGCCGCGGTTCGAGAACTGACCGGACTGGCCGCGTACCGTGCAGAACGTTGGGCCATGGCCAAGATTCACCTCCGCGCGTACTTCACGATCAGCGAAGACCCCGAGCACCTCCCGCTCGTGATGGACGCCGATCGCGCCAACCATCGCTATCGTGCCGTGGAGAAGACCTTTGAAGAACTCCAAGGACACGAACCCACGGCCGAGGTACTGGCCGAAGGACGCATTGTCATGGCGTCCACCTGGGCCGATCAGCGCCGCTACGACGACGCCATTGAGTTACTTACCAAGGCCGGAGCCGCGAAGCACTTGCGTAATCCGTCCTATCGCCACGTACGGCTCTGGTACGCGCTCGCCGACGTGTACGACCGGGCGGGCGACACGACCGCCGCTCGAGAACTGTTTGCGCGGATCGTCCTCGCCGAGCCCGACGCCTACGACGCCGCTGACCGATTAGTTGAACTCGGCGCGTCCATCCCGCGTAAGAATCGCAAACGCCGCACTACCCCGACGTCAAAGAAAAAGGTCGACTAGCTCGATCCCGTTTCTGCGTTGCGCACTCTCGGAGGTCGCACGCGAAGAGACCCAGTAAGATCCCGGCATGGACATTGCTTCCCTCTTGGGCGACGAAGCGTCATCACTGCTCAACCACAAGGCCACGGCCTTTCCGAAGGAACACCTCATTGCCCCGGGCCCGACGTTCCTCGACGACGTCTTTACCTGGAGTGACCGTACGCCGAGCGTGCTGCGCAATCTCGGCACGCTCTACGGCCACGGACGTCTCGGGAAGACCGGTTATCTGTCGATTCTGCCCGTCGACCAAGGAATCGAACATTCGGCCGCGGCCAGTTTCGCGCCGAACCCCGAGTATTTCGACCCGGCGCGACTGTGCGACCTCGCCATTGAAGGGGAGTGCAACGCCATCGCGACGACTCTCGGCAACCTCGGGATCGTGACGCGCAAGTACATCCATAAAATCCCCTTCATCGTGAAGCTGAACCACAACGACCTGTTGCGGTACCCGAACACCTACGACCAGCAGTTTTTCGCCTCCGTCCAGCAGGCAGCCGACCTCGGGGCCATCGGCGTGGGGGCGACTGTGTACTTCGGCTCAGAAGGTTCGATTCATCAGATTGAAGAGGTTCGCGTGGCTTTCGCGGAGGCGCACCGGCTCGGGCTCTTCACGGTCCTCTGGTGCTATCTGCGCAACGACGCGTTCGTGACCGGTGGAGTCGACTATCACCTCAGCGCGGACCTGACCGGCCAGGCCAATCATCTGGGCGTGACCATCGAAGCCGACATCATCAAGCAGAAACAGCCGGTGAATAACGGTGGTTACAACGCCGTCAAGTTCGGCAAGACCGACCCGCGCGTCTACTCCGAGTGGACGACCGACAACCCCATCGATCTCACTCGCTGGCAAGTCGTCAACTGTTACACCGGACGTATTGGACTCATTAACTCGGGCGGCGAGGCCAAAGGTGTCGACGACCTCGCAGCGTCGGTGCGCACGGCGGTCATCAACAAGCGCGCGGGCGGCCAGGGACTGATTCTCGGCCGCAAAGCGTTTCAACGCCCGATCGACGAGGGTGCGGCGATCATGCACGCGGTTCAAGACGTCTACTTGGATCAGTCGATCACGGTCGCGTAGCAATACGCTCAGTTCGTGAGTGACAGCGACGCGGGATGGCTGACGTGGCCGAACGCCATTACTATAATTCGCCTCGCGTTGTTACCCGTGTTTTTTTGGTTGCTCTTCGACACGCCACATCGCGCGATCGCGGCGTGGTTGCTCGGGTCACTGGGTGCGACAGATTGGATTGACGGTTTTGTCGCGCGCCGTTTGCATCAAGTGTCGAACGTCGGCAAAATCATCGACCCGACCGCTGACCGCATTCTCGTTATTGCCGGACTCATTGCCGTGGCGGCCGCGGGCGGGGTTCCGTGGTGGTTTGCGATGGCGACTCTCGCGAGAGAGATCATCGTGTCGACTCTGACGCTGGCGCTCGCGGCCCTCGGCGCCGCCCGGATCAACGTCTTGTGGTGGGGCAAGGTGTCAACGTTCTCCCTGATGACGAGCTTCCCTCTGTTCTTGCTGACCTCGAACGCGCATCATGCGCCCCTCTCGACGTGGCAACACGACGCGCGCATTGCCTGTTGGGTCATTGGAGCGCTCGGCTTGACGCTGTCGTGGATCGTGCTCTTCGGGTACGTGCGCCCCGCGCTCAACGCTCTTCGCACCGGGCGCCAAGCCCGGCGGATTGTGTAAGTTGGCTCGCATGCAGACACCCAGTGACCTTCGTTATTCGAGTGACCACGAGTGGGCACGGGTCGACGAAACTCGAGTTCGCGTCGGTATCACGGACTACGCTCAAGACGCGCTCGGCGATGTGGTGTTCGTGGACTTGCCCAAGGTGGGAACGGACGTCAGCGTTGGCGGTGTGATTGGTGAAGTGGAGTCGACGAAGTCAGTGTCGGAGATCTACGCGCCCGTGAGTGGAACCGTCTCCTCAGTCAATGACTCGCTCAAAACGTCGCCAGAATTTGTGAACTCTGATCCGTACGGTGATGGATGGATTTGTGAGATTACGACGAGTTCAACTAGTGACTACGACGCACTTCTCGACGCGGCCGCGTACGAGGCGCTAACGACGAATTAGCCCGGCGGCCAATTTCAAAGTTCACTAGTGTGAAACTTGTGAACTGTCGTCGCTGCGGAGAGATACTCAACGCCAATGCCAACTTCTGTTGGTCCTGCGGCGCACCGCAACACGACGCCACTTCACCCGAAACTGTCGCTGTTCCTGTCGTGAGTACGCCCGACGCCATGCACCCCGACGCCAATCGAGGTCCACAAGGTGAACACCGTGACGAACTGGTGATTGCCGCGGGTCCTCAAGCCGGCACGCGCATTGAATTGGATGGTGATGTCACGACGGTCGGACGTCACGAAGCGAGCGATCTCTTATTGGACGATGTCTCGGTCTCACGTCACCACGCCGTGTTCACGCGCACGGCCAGCGGACGGATTACGTTGCGTGATCTCAACTCACTCAACGGAACATACGTCAACGGGAAACGTGTTGAAGAGACGACCCTGCACTCGGCCGACGAGGTGCAGATTGGAAAATTTAAATTGGTTTTTTGGGAGGCAACACGATGAGAGCCAATCCAGGCGTGATGCGCATCGGGGAAGTGCACGCCGAACTACGAAAGATGTTCCCAACGGTGGAACTTTCGAAGATTCGTTACTACGAAGATAAGGGCCTGGTGCAGCCCAGTCGCAGTCGTAAGGGCTATCGCCTCTACTCCGAGCGAGACGTCGAATGCCTGCGCGAGGCGATTCGACTGGCCCAAGAAGAGTTTGTCCCCCTTCGCGTGGTGCGTCTTCGACTCATCGAGCAAGGTCTGCTCGATCCACCGAATGCATCAACGAATGGTCGTCACGTGGCGCGTGATGCCACGGCCGGTGTTGTCACCGCACCCGCGCCGATACCAACGCCGACTCCGCGCCCTACGCTGAGTGTCGTTGAATCACCCGCGAACGACGACGACCAGAGTGCACCCGTGAAGGAGTATTTCTCGGCGGGCGAGTTGCTCGCCACCACGGGACTCTCACCCGAGGAGTTCAATCAGATTTACGCGTTGGGCCTCGTGTCGGCTGTTTTGGTGAACGGAGAGACCGCCTTCAGTGCGCTCGACGTGCGCGTTGCGGCTCACTCGCGCGCTCTGCTGGCGCGCGGAGTGGATGCGCGTCTGCTGGGATCCCTACGCCGGGTGGCGGAACGCGAAATCGGCGTGGTTGACGATCTCACGTCTCCACTGCGCCAGGCGGGTATCGAGTACTCGCCCGAGCAGGTGCGTGACATCACGGCCGACGTGGCGCGAGAAGTTGCGGCGCTACGCAATGTTCTGGTCGAGCGTGAACTCAACGAATACCTCGGCGGCTAACTATCGGGCAGTGGGTCAGTTTCGACCCTACGCGGGCGCTAGCCCGCTGGGCTCTACCGGCCCGAAGGATGTTGCGCGCGGCGTTCACGTCGGCGTGGGCCTCATGCCCACACGCACAACATCGAAACTCCGCTTGACTGAGACGGTTACCAGACTCGACGTGGCCGCATTCGAAGCACGTCTGACTGGTGTAGTGGGGATCTACCGTCACAATTGTCCTACCGGCGCTCTCAGCCTTGTAGGACAGTAGGGACAGCAGGGTTGCCCACCCCGCGTCGTGGATGGAGCGATTTAGTCCAGCCTTGGCGGCGGCCCCGTTGGGGAGAAACTTGCCAGGTTGATCAGGGTCGGATATTGCTTTCGGTGCGCGCACCATGTTCTTGACCTTGAGTCCTTCGACCACGATCAGGTCGTAATCGTTGACCAACGCTCGGCTCAATTGGTGCACGGCGTTCATGCGCTGGTTCTTCACTTTTCGATGCAGGCGAACGATCTCTTCTACCTGACGACATCGCCGGTTCGAGCCGGGTTGCTTCGTGGCGAGGCGTCGCTGGGCGAGCGCTAGTCGCTTGCGCGTTTGAGCGCCGAACAGTTCACCAACGTGTAGTTTCCCATCACTTGTCGCGACGAGGTTAACTACCCCGAGGTCGAGACCGACTTTTCGACCTGTCGCAGCCAGTGGCTGGGCCGGCACGTCGACGCAACGCACGTTCACCCACCACTTGGTTCCTTCTCGTTTTACGGTGATGGCTTTTGGGGTTCCAGCAAAGGGTCGGTGGTAGTTCGTCTTGATCTCCCCGATGCCCCGTAGTCGAAGACGCCGCTCTTCAACTTTCATTTTCCAACCGGAGCGGTCCTCCCATTGCAGGGAGTCGAAACGTTGGGCTGACTTAAAGCGGGGAAAGCCCGGGTTCTCACCCTTCTGAGCCCGACGAAAGAAGGCAACGAAGGCCCGATCGAGACGTTTCAGCGTTCCGCGACAGAGTGTGATCCCGCACGCCACCACCTCGGGACGAACGTCGACCAGTTCGGTGAGAGTTTTGCACTGGTCGAAATATCTCACCGAGCGTCGCTCCCATTGCCAAGCACCGATTCTCTCTTCAAGAGCTGCGTTGTAAAGCTCGCGCTGAAAGTCGAGTTGGCGGAGGAGCACACGGATCTGCCTCACGGTCGGGTGCAGTCGATAGCAATAGTTGCGACAGTGTGCCACAGTTAACAACGGTCGGGCGAAGTACTGCTGTCCGAGAAATTTCCTCAATTCAGTCAAACTGACCCGCCCCCAGCCATCGCGTATTGGGGCGCACGGGTCTAGGCTGGTTCCATGATTGAAGTGGTTCTCCGCGCCGTTCGCGTCGATGTGGGAACTTCAACGCCACTGCTCCTGCTGGAAGAAGTCGGTGGCGAACGAGTACTGCCGATCTTCATTGGGGCGCCCGAAGCGGCGGCGATCGCGTACGCGCTCCAGGGTGTTAAGTCACCTCGACCGATGTCGCACGATCTGTTGGGCCAGGTCATCAGTGCGCTGGGAGCTCAAGTGTTCTCGGTCGAAATCACCGAACTCGTTGACAATACCTTCTTCGCCAATCTTCGACTGGTGCGCAGCGGCGACGAGATCGTCGTGAGTTCGCGTCCGAGTGACGCGGTGGCTCTCGCGTTGCGTGTTGGTTCACCGATTCTCGTGAGTGACGACCTCATGGCGACTGAGGGCAAGGTGATGCAACTCGCCTACGACGAAGACGACGAGGAGTACGTCGAACTCGACACCCCGAGCGAGGCCGATCTCGTGGCGCAACTGCGTGAGTTTCTAGACCAGGTGCGCCCCGAGGACTTTGGCACGTGAGTCGAGCCCTTAAGTCGTTAGCCATCTTTGCCGCATTTGTCGCCATTTACACCTTGAGCCGACACGTGGTGCACTCCACCACGACCACTACGACGACTACCGCTCCGCACTCGACAACCACGTCGACGTCGGGCGTGACCACGACGTCGCTCGCGGGGGACACATGCCTCGCCAACGACTTCTCTGGTGTGTACAACACGGGCGAAGGAGCCGCCGGCACGGTCTACGCGTCGGTCACGCTCACGAAGTCAACGGCGGGATCGTGCACGCTGCGAGGCTGGCCGATTCTGACGTTGCAGGATCGCCTTGGCGGGCTTGTGACGATCTCTCCCGTTGATGTCCCGTCCTCGGGCAATAACTTTCAGTTCCTCACACCGCCTCAGGCGAACCACGCATCAACCACACTTACGATCGCCCACAACGACACGACCAGCTTCGCTCTGGCGTACTCCGACGTGCCCGTGGGTACCGAGACCTGTGCCAGTGCGGTCACCGTCAGCGTGCAGTTCGTCAAGGAGGGTGCCACCGTGTCGGTGACTCCGTCGTATCCCGTTCAACCTTGCGACGGCGGCCAGATTTGGGTGAGCCCCTTTTACTAGTTCCTGATCACTGGGCGAGTCGCACGAGGATCCGTCCGCGCGTGTTTCCGGCTCGAATGTCGTCGATGGCTCCTTCGAGACCATCGAGAGATATCTCGCGATCCACGAACGTTGAAAAGTCGACGAGGTACGCGATCTCGCCGAGCGCCTGCCAGACGCTCTCTCGCGTCGACGTGGTCGCTTCGACGGCGTCGATACCGAGGAGTGCGACGCTTCGCGTAATGAAGGGGTAGACGGTCGTCGAGAGTTCAGGGCTCGCCACGAGTCCACTCGCCGCAACGGCGCACCCGTAGCGTAGAGAGCGCACGATGGAGGCGAGTGTGGCGCCGCCCACGCAGTCGATTGCGCCGTCCCAGAGTTCGCTACCGAGAACGCGCTCCGGCTTATCGCCCACCTCGTCACGCCCGATCACGCGTGTGGCGCCGCGCTCTATGAGCCACCCGGTCTCGTCGGAGGAACCTGTCGAGGCCACGGGCCGATAACCCTTGAGGGCGAGATACGTGAGCGCCTGCGAACCGACGCCGCCCGTCGCACCAGTGACCAGAACTTCGCCGCCGGCCCTGAGTCCGTGGTGCTCGAGGGCGAGCACGCTCGCCATGGCGGTGTAGCCCGCGGTCCCGATAATCATGGCGTCGCGAGTTGAGAGTGACGTGGGCAGCGCCGTCACATAACGAGAGGGCGTATAGAGCTGTTCCGCAAATCCGCCATCACGAGCGACGCCGAGTGCACCGCCGACGACAACGACGCGGTCTCCGTCGCGAAAAGTGTCATCAGGTGAAGACGTGACGATACCCGCGGCGTCGACGCCGCCAATGAGCGTCTCGACGCGACGAACTCTGGAAGGTGAACTGGCCACCATCGCGTCCTTGAAGTTGACGCTCGAGTATTCGACGTCAACGAGTACGTCTGACTCGTCGCCTGGCGCGAGAGGCGCGTCGCGCACGCCGAGCGTCAACTCTCCGGAGGCATCACTGATGACGAAGGCTTGCACGATCAAACATTAGGCAATGTTGCGAGGTTCACTGCAGAACCAATACGATGCCCAGGTGACTCGTATCGTGGTGAACGACCATCTGACCTGGGTGAAGCTTCCAAAGAAAAAAGGTAAGACGGTCGTGCTCTTGCACGGGGGCCTCAGTCAGAGTTCCAGCTTGTTGCAGGCTCTCGGACCAAGACTGCACAATCGATTCGAAGTGGCCGCTTTCGATCGTCGCGGTCACGGTAAGACGTCCGACACCGATGAGCCGTTTAGCTACGACGCGATGGCGGATGAGACGATTGCCTTCATTGAGCTTCTTGATCGACGCGTCTATCTCCTCGGCCACAGCGACGGCGCCAACGTTGCCCTCCTCGTGGCGATGCGTCGACCCGATCTCCTGCGCCGGGTGGCACTGGTCGGAGCGAACTTTCACCACGACGGACTCGTGCCCATGAACGACTTCACCCCTGAGAGTGAGGGATTCGCGGAGTTCGCCGTAGAATTCGCTCGCGACTCGCCCGACGGCGTTGAACACGCCGCCGCCGTCGTCGAGAAGTCGTTGGCCCTGGTGAAGACCGAGCCGACCTTGACTCTCGAGGAGTTACGCGTTATTTCGACGCCCGTGCTCGTGATGACGGGCGACGATGACGTGGCGCGACTTGATCACTCGGTTGCGATGTACGAGGCCCTCCCCGAAGCGCAGTTAGCGGTCATCCCGGGGGCGTCGCACGGCGTACTGAAGGAGCAGACCAAGCTCTGTATGGACATCATTGAGCGATTCTTCCTGGGACCCGTTCCGCCCGAGACGAGATCACCACTTCGACGGGCGAAGACCGACGAAGCGACCTAGACAAAACAGGGGGCCGGTCAGGTCCATCGGTAGACTCGGCATAATGTTGGCGGTTTCGTTCCGCGCGCGTGAGCGCTATCTGGCGTGGTGGACGTCGCTCAGCAACCTCACCGGTGACGGCCTCTTGTACCTGCTGGCCGCGGGCTTCGCGGTAGTGCTCGGGTGGACGTCCACCCAGCCCGCGCAGTGGCAGTGGGGGTATCTCTCGGTCGGTCCTTACCTCACCGTGGCCCTCGCGGCATTCATTCTTGGTGGACGGGTGATACGTCGTGAGCACGTCGCGCGACTCGTACTTTTGGGTGTGGTCATTGTCGGGGCCGTCTTCGTTCCACTCGGACTGGAGTCGCACTGGCGCCACGCGCAGCCCGAAGTCGGTGTCATCACGCGAGCCGGCCAAGCCCTGAGCAAAGGTGAAGACCCGTATCGCGCCTACGCCTTGGACGGTCGGGTGGTCGGCGAGATTCACGGACTGCCAGCCTTCGAATCGTTCTTTCCATATTTTCCTCTGATGGGTGTATTCGGATTGCCATCGGCCGAAACGCACAAAAGTAAAGGTCTCACCGACGCACGCATCATCATGACGCTCATGACGCTCATCGTGAGCGGTTGGGCCCTCTTCCTACTGCGAGTGTCACGAGAGCAGAAGATCAGGGTGGCGCAGGTTCTCATTGCCTTACCCACGGGTGCTCTGTTTTTCTCGACGGGCGGCGACGACATGCCGATTCTCGCGTTGATCTTGCTCGCGGTCGCGGCGTTGCAACGTCGCCAGTCAAATCTCGCGGGCGTCAGTCTCGGACTCGCGGCCGCCATGAAGCTCACGGCGTGGCCCATGGCCGCGGGAGCGTTACTCGTCGCGCGAAACCGCGAAGGTCGATCGACGTGGAAGCAGGTCCTCGGGTGGATTGCGGCAATCGTGGTCGTGACGACGGTTCCCTTCGCGATTCGCGCGCCGGTTGCTTTCATGTCTAACGTCTTTGCCTTCCCGCTCGGGATCGCGGGCGTTTCGTCGCCGGCGGCGAGTGCACTACCCGGTCACATCCTCACGACGTGGCTTCCGGCGCTCGGTCACGTGCTGGCGCCCGTCTCGCTCTTGATCGGCGGCTACTTCGCGACGAAGTACACCCGCCGCCACTGGCCCCTGACGTTGTCGCAGATGCTCGGACTGCTCTCGGTGGCCTTTCTCTGCATGATCTGCGTGGCGACGGCGACGCGGGTGGGCTACGTGATCTATCCGCTTAATCTCTGGCTCTGGTCGTCAGTGACCCAGGAGTCGCCGGTGCCGGTGGAAGAACTCGTCGCGACATAGTTACACCGTGTCGGAGTTTTGATAGATCTTAAAGGTCCAGTCGATTCGCGACGCCGTGGACTTCGTGACGGTAATACCGGCTTCCCAATAGAAACCGTCGTCGCCCGCCTTTTGAAAGAGTGACTGAGGATCGCCGTTGCTCGCACCTTTTGAGAAAAGACTCCAGCCTCGCGCCTCAAGTTCGGAGTCGAAGAATTTTATGATCGAACCCGAACTGGCACCCGTGGTAGCCATTGGTTCATAGCAGTCGTATTCGCCGGCCCCGAGGTCGGGGGTATTCGCGCCCGGACGAGGGACCGTGTTGACGGGCACGATGAAGACGCTGTCGATGTTGCTCGGAACCTCTGCACTCTGGAGGCAGTATTTGAGAGCCGGACCGGCCGAGGTATCAAGCGCCAATCCTCCGACAACGACTGGGATGGTCGTGGGCACCGTGACGACGCCCTTATTGGTGGCAAAGTCGACGAGCATAAAAACACCAAGCATGACAACAGCGAGGCCGAGAATCACGGCCGCCGGCCAGAGGCTGGTCGTGGTTGTTAACGGCGGTCGCGGCGCGGGGGGCACCTCGGGGACATCACTCACTCACCCCATCCTAAATGATCGATAGGACCTCGCCCTTCGCCCAAGCGCCACGGTGCCGCACTCGAGAGTGCGGCGAGGACGAAGGACTTCGCGTCGCGCGTGGCGTCGGGAACGTTGCGACCGAGCGCGAGACCGGCCGCAATGGCCGACGACAACGAACACCCGGTGCCGTGGTCATTCGTCGTCTCGACGCGCGGCGCGTCCAACACCACGAGATCGTCGCGACTGAGGAGCACGTCGGGGGAGCGTTCGGGGTGGGTGGAATTGCGGAGGTGACCGCCTTTTACGAGGACGTAAAGGGGACCGGTCGCCAAGATCTGACGTGCGAGGTCGGTGAGGTCGTCGAGGGTGGTCACATCGCGAACATCCACGCCACAGAGCACGGCCGCCTCGTGCAGGTTGGGAGTCACGATCTCGGCGAAGGGAAAGAGCGCTTCGCGGTATGCCTCGATGCCGCCTTCGCTCATGAGGACGTCTCCGCTCGTGGCGACGAGGACGGGATCGATGACGAGGTGGGGGAGAAGTCCCTCACTCGCCAGCGCGCCAACTCTCTTTACGGTGCTCGCGCGCGCGAGCATGCCCGTCTTCGTCGCCCGGATATCAAAGTCCGAGGTGACGGCGCGTACTTGGGCCTCGACAATGTCGGGATCAATTTCGCTGATGGCGGTGACGCCACGCGTATTTTGGGCGGTCACGGCCGTGAGGGCGGTTGTCGCAAAGACCCCGAAGGCGTTGAACGAACGAATGTCGGCCTGAATTCCCGCCCCGCCGCCCGAGTCCGAGCCCGCGATGGAAAGGGCGACAACGGGTTGCACCCTCTAACCCTAACGATCGAGGGTGACCGGTACGCTGGGTCTCGTGGGAGACCTCTTTAGCGTCGGATCATTCACGTCGACCTCGCGACTCATCGTCGGGACGGGCGGATTTCGCTCGCTCGACGTGCTCGAAGCCTCGCTGCGTGCGTCGGAGTCGACCATCGCGACCGTGGCGCTTCGCCGGGTCGACCCCAACGTCGAGGGCTCAATCTACGACCTGTTGGCGGGGCTCAACGTCAATCTCTTGCCCAATACTGCCGGCTGCTACAGCGCCGAAGAGGCCATCAAGGTCGCCGAACTCGCGCGCGAGGCCTTCGCGACACCCCTCATCAAGTTGGAAGTGATCGGCGACGATTTGACACTCCTGCCCGATACGACGGAAACGCTCGTAGCGGCCGAAGAACTCGTGCGACGGGGTTTCGAAGTTTGGGCGTACACGTCGGATGACCTCATCGTGGCCCAGCGTCTCGAGCAACTGGGTTGTGTTGCGGTAATGCCGCTCGGTTCACCTATCGGTTCGGGACTCGGCATCCGCAACCCTCACGCCATATCGCTCATCACTGAACGCGCCAGTGTGCCAATCATTTTGGACGCGGGGGTCGGTACCGCTTCGGATGCGGCCCTCGCCATGGAACTCGGTTGCGACGGGGTTCTCGTGGCGTCGGCCATGAACCGCGCCCTCGAGCCCGTCTTGATGGCCGAAGCTCTCCGCGACGCGGTGCGCGCCGGATACCTGGCGCGGCGCGCGGGCCGTATTCCTACCCGTTTACACGCCGAAGCGTCGTCACCATCGCTCGGCAGGCCAGATTTATTTGCGATATAGGGAATTACCTAACTACACTGATGTAGTCCATCGAGCTAGTCTGGACGCACCTCGGTCGGGAGGCTGTACGTATGACGGAGAACACAACTTTCGGATATAGCGGACCGACGGTCTGTCGCCTCACCGGGGTGACGTATCGCCAGTTGGACTACTGGGCGCGCACGGGTCTCGTCACGCCCTCCATCACTCCCGCCACGGGCAGTGGCTCGAAACGGGCTTATTCCTACGGTGACGTCCTTGAAGTCAAGGTCATTAAATCCCTCTTGACCTCGGGTGTGTCGCTCGCGCGCGCTCGCCAAGCCGTCGAGTGTCTTCGCTTGTCGCTCGGTGCCGACCTCGCCGCGAGCAGCCTGGTGCTCTCCGACGCCGGATCGGTCCTCGCTCAAAACGACGGCGAACTCGTCGACCTCCTTCGCGGCGGTCAAGGCGTCTTCAACATCGTTCCCCTCGCCAACGTGGTCGCCGAACTGCGATCCACGATTCGCGAATCAGAACTTGCACAGTCGGAGAAGGGGGCCGCCACGGCGTGACGTCTCCGTCAAGGAGCGACGACTCGCGTCGTCGCCATCCGAGCGTGGTACCCAGCATTCCTCAATCCTTCGCCCACCCGAGCGAACAACTCTTCTCGCAGCTCCTGACCCTCTACGGCTTCGCGTGGATCTATGAACCCTTGGAGTTTCCCCTCTACTGGAACGATCACGGGGTGTCCATTCGTGGTTTTCGTCCCGACTTCTATCTGCCCGAACGTCGCCTGTTCATTGAGTTGACGGTTCTCGAACAGCGTTTGACGACCAAGAAGAACCGCAAGGTTCGCCGCTTCCGTGATCTCTATCCGGAGTTCCCTCTCCTCGTCGTATACCAGCGTGACTTTCATCAGCTCCTTCGTCAGCACGACCTGCGTATCGTGGATGGTCGAGCCGCTTAAGGAGTCCTGTTGGATCGCCGTCCCTATCTCTATGACTTGCACGTCGAACTCGGCGCGAAAATCGTCCCCTTCGGTGGCTGGGAGATGCCCCTTCAATACGCGAGCGGCACCGTGGCTGAGCACCTCGCGTGTCGTCACGACGCGGTCGTGTTTGACGTCAGTCACTTGGGCACGGTGCGATGTGACGGTCCCGAGATGTTCGACGCGCTGCAGTCCACTTTGACCAACGATCTCAACAAGGTTGACCCGGGGCGCGCGCAGTACACGCACCTGCTCAACGACGACGGTTTTGTGGTCGATGACATCATCGTGTGGTGGGTCGGGGCCGACGAATTTGACGTCATGCCGAACGCCTCGAATACCGAAGGCGTCACCTCAGCTCTACCCGGCCACGACGTCACCGACCAGCGCTGCGTCTTGGCGGTTCAAGGTCCGAAGGCCCGTGAGAAGGCCGGCACCGTCGACCCACGTTTCGCCAGCGTCGGACGTTTTCGCGTGGAGCGTTTTGACTATCACGGTGTGGAAGTGCGCGTCGCCGGTACGGGGTACACGGGCGAGGCCGGCCTGGAGATCGCGGCGCCCAACGAGGTTGCCGAAGAGATCTTTCGTGCCTTGGTCGCAGCCAACATCACGCCCGCTGGCCTCGGTGCCCGCGACACCTTGCGCCTAGAAGCCGCTCTTCCGCTCTACGGACACGAACTCACGTTGGAGTCGACGACCTTGGAAGCGGGTCTCGGCTGGGTACTCGGTTGGAAGAAGGAGACGTTTCGCGGTCGGGTGGCCGTAGAACACGAGCGCGAGCGCGGGGTGACGCGGCTTCTCACCGGGATCGCCACACCCGATCGACAGCCGTTGCGCGATGGCGCGGACGTTTTGGTCGAAGGAGACCCGGTGGGCACTTTAAGTTCGGGCAACTTTTCCCCGGTGCTCGGTCACGGTATCGGCATGGGTCTGTTGGAACCGGGACTCGCACCCGGTCAGCCCGTCACCGTCATGTTGCGCGGTCGAGAGATCGACGCGAGCGTGACGGCGTTACCATTCGTGCAAAAGGAGTCGTAGTGGCTGACTACCTACCGCACACCAGTGACGATGTCGCTTCGATGCTCGAGTTTCTCGGGATGAACTCGCTGGACGATCTTTTCGCGCAGATCCCGAGCGCCGTGCGTCTCGCGAACGGACTTGAGATTGAGCCCGGTCTGAGCGAGCCCGATGTGGCGGCGATCTTCGCCGGTTACTCACGCGCGAACGAGGCCCGGGCTACCACGATGACGTGTTACGCCGGTGGGGGCGCGTACGACCACGAAGTACCCGCCGTCGTGAAGGCGCTCGCGAGTCGCTCCGAGTTCGTCACGGCCTATACGCCCTACCAGCCCGAAGTGGCCCAAGGAGTTCTTCAAGCGATCTTCGAATATCAGACGCTGGTGGCGCGACTCAGCGGACTGCCGATTCCCAATGCGTCGCTGTACGATGCGGCCACGGCACTGGTCGAGGCGCTCAACATGGCCCACGGCGCGACGGACCGTCAAAAGATGGTCATCTCGTCGGGCATTCATCCGCACTGGCGTGCGGTGGCGCGCACCTTCGCTCACGGCACCGCTCACGAGATTGTGGAAGTGCCTCTACGCAACGGTGTGACGGATTGGGACAGCGTGGACGTGACGGGGGCCGCCGCCATCGTTTCCGGGTACCCGAATTACTTGGGCGTATTGGAGGACCTGTCCGTGGCGAAGGCTCTCGCCACGCGAGAAGACGCGTTGTTCATTGTGGGTGCCGATCCGGTAGCGGCGGGCGTTTTGAAGTCGGCCGGTCAATGGGGCGCAGACGTCTTCGTGGGCGAGGGTCAAGCCTTTGGTACGCCGCTCTCCTTCGGAGGGCCGTATCTCGGGCTCTTCGCCTGCAGTGAGGACCAAGTGCGCCGACTCCCCGGGCGCATCGTTGGAGAGACGGTCGATTCAAGCGATCGACGAGCGTTCGTCACGACGCTTCGGGCGAGAGAACAAGATATTCGCCGCGAAAAAGCAACCTCGAATGTGTGCACCAATCAGACACTCATGGCGGTCACGGCTGCGATTCAACTCGGATGGCTCGGGACGTACGGGCTCAGAGAGATTGCGACGCGCTGCGCGCAGGGTGCGCACTACCTTCACGACCAGCTCGTGGGACTCGATGGCGTGAGCGTCGTCACCGACGAGCCGTTTTTTCGCGAGTTTGCGCTCCGTCTCTCGCTGCCGGCAGCACTCGTGGTAGAGCGCATGGCCGAGCGGGGTGTTCTCGCGGGGCTCGCTGTCGCCGATCTCTGCGCCGGGGCGGACCCCTCGATTGACATGGATATTGAGAGCGTCTTACTCGTCACGGTCACGGAACGGCGGACGAAAGAGGAACTCGATTACTACGTCAGTGCCTTGAAGGAAGTGCTGGCATGAGTAAGGCTCCTGCTCCCGGCGGTCGCGCGGCGTCGGCGCCGATCATGGGCCACGAGAGTGAGCCCACTCTCTTCCAGATGTCCGTACCCGACCGTTCGGCCTACCAACTGCGCACGACGGGCGTTCCCGCTCTCGAACTCGATCAGCTCGTACCGCGCGCTCATCTGAACGAGGTTGTCGTGGCGATCGCCGAGGTCTCCGAACGCGATCTGGTGGCTCACTTCACGCGACTCTCGCACCGTCAGTTTTCGGTAGACCTCGGGATGTACCCACTGGGATCGTGCACCATGAAGTACAACCCGAAGTTCTGCGACGCCATTGCGAACGACCCGGGCCTGAACGCCGTACACCCGGGCGCGCCCGCGTCGCTCAGCCAGGGGTGGCTCGAAATCATGGTGACCCTGGAGGAGAAGCTCTGCGCCATTACGGGCATGAGCGCCGCCACGTTGCAGCCCGCCGCCGGCGCGGCCGGCGAGCTCACCGGCCTTCTGTTGATGCGGGCCTTTCACGAAACCAACGGCGACGACCGTCGACGGGTCCTTATTCCCGACTCGGCCCACGGCACCAACCCCGCCTCGGTGACCCTCGGCGGCTACGAAGTCACGACCGTGCCATCGAACGAGCGTGGTCTCGTCGATCTTGATGCCCTGAAAGCGGCACTCGGCCCCGACGTCGCGGGCATCATGTTGACCAACCCCAACACCGTCGGGCTCTTCGAAGAGGAGATCATTGATATCGCTCGTGCGGTACACGACGTCGGAGGACTTCTTTACTACGACGGCGCGAACTTGAACGCGATTCTCGGTGCGGTACGTCCGGGAGATATGGGCTTCGACATTGTCCACATGAACTTGCACAAGACCTTTGCGACCCCGCACGGCGGTGGGGGACCGGGTGCCGGGCCCGTCGCGGTCGCCCAGCGACTCGTCGACTTTCTGCCGGGTCCGAAGGCCACACGAATGCCCGACGGTTCCTTCGATTGGGTCGCTCCCGAACGATCGATTGGACGGGTCCATGGATGGCACGGTAATTCGCTCGTGCTCGCGCGCGCACTTTCGTACATCGACGTGCACGGCGGCGAAGGCTTGACGCGAGTGGCCCAGCACGCTGTGTTGAACGCCAACTGGCTGCGCCATCGTCTTCGCGCAATTCTGCCCGCCGCCTACGACCGTGTGTGCATGCACGAGTGCACGTTGAAGGCAACAGAACTCAAGGCGAAGTTCGGTGTCCGCGGACTCGACGTGGCGAAGGCTCTCCTCGAGGAGGGATTTCACGCGCCCACGGTCTACTTCCCGCTGATCGTCGAGGAGGCGCTGATGTTCGAGCCGACCGAGACCGAGAGCGTGCAGACGCTCGAGGCTCTCGCCCAAGCGATCGAACGCATCGCCCAACGAGCGCAGGATGATCCTGAGTCACTTCATCGCGCGCCGCAGAGCACGCCCGTGTCGCGAGTGGACGAGGCTCGTGCCGCGCGACACCTCATCGCCACGGCCGACGCTGAGCGCTGACACGCACCGTGATTGACGGTCTGCTCTTCCTCAAGTCAAGGTCTGGAGAAGACCCGCGCGGCGTAGTGCGCGAGTTTTTTCGACGCTCGTCGAGCGAGGCGGTTGGTCTTGCCGTTCCCGTAGCGGGCTGGGCTCAACTCAACGTGACGGAGTCGCGTCTTGGAGGCGTTCGTGGACTGCACGCGGAGGGTACCGACAAACTCGTGGGCATTGTGTCGGGCGAAGGCTTCGGTGCCTGGGTTGACGCTCGGCCCGGGTCGTCCACCTTCGGGGAAATCGTGACGGCGACTTTAGAGATTGGCACCCAGGTCTTTGTCCCGGCCGGGGTACTGAACGGTTGGCAATCGCAGTCGGATGCAGCGCAGTATCTCTACTGTTTTTCACGCGAATGGGTCGTCGACATGGGTGGAGTGTTCGTGACTCCACTCGACTTGACGCTCAAGATTGCGTGGCCCATCCACATTGACCCGACCAATCGAGCCCAACTTTCCGCGAAGGACGCTGCGGCACCTAGCCCCGATCATTCACCAGT
>PLON01000038.1 GCA_003142095.1 Acidimicrobiaceae bacterium
ACGGGCTCTCAGTTGCTGGTGTGTGGGATTTTTCGTGGGATTTTCTCGCCGCAAATCTTGGAGGGAAATAGGGCTGGAGGCGTGCGGGTTCGCTTCGGGTCTCCGACACCGAGTTCGCTCACGCGAACGGTACGGCGAAGTCGCAGTAGGGGGCGCTCGTCTCAGTGACCGGCTCGCTCGCGAAGTAGGTGATTCGAATGCCCAGATCCTCGGGCTTGAGGGCGAGACTCTCCGGGTCAAGGCCGTGCTCGCCCGCCCAGGCCTGCAATGCCTCCGACGCGAGCTGCCACTGCGCTCCGGGGTTCCCTCCCGGGCCAGTCGGTATCGCTTCGTTCGGTAGCGCGACGTACGCCTCGCGATGTGCAGGTTCGGTCCGCAAACTCAACTCCGGGTAATGCAATGCAAGCGCCTTCGCGTCGGACTCCGGTATCGGCTTGCACCACTCAACGGGGCCGTCGCTGTCGGCACTCACCTCACCCCAGTAAATGGAGAACATCGCGCCTTCTCGCCCCTCCATCTTCGGCAGAGGTCGCTCGCGCAGGATTGCGATGAACTCCTTGCCGAGCGCCCACGCGCCCCGTTCGTCGACGTTCCGTTTCAGGCAGAGCACGCTCCGCTCCGGTATCTCTCGTGTGGCAACTTCGTACATGACGGACCTCTTTCCACTCAGTCGGTTGACGAGGTAGTCGGCGAGCTCGCGGCGCGCGTCGTGTGTGGACTCGACGTCCCGCCAGTGCGCCGCTATCCGCTCCGCGGCATCAACCGGATCGCACACGAGCAGTTCCTTGATCGCGGCAAGCGGTAATTCAAGCTGGCGCAGCATCGCTACGAGACGCGCGGTTTCAAGCTGCGCGTCGTCGTAGTAGCGATAGCCCGAGTCTCTGTCGACCCGCGCAGGGATCAGCACACCGAGTTCGTCGTAGAGGCGAAGTGCCTTGACCGATAGGCGCGACCGTCGTGCGAACTCGCCGATGCTGACTTCTTCCATACCGCTCACTCTCCCGTCGTCGCGCTGGACAGCACGACGTAGCAAGTATGCGGCCTCCCCCTAGGTGAGAGTCAAGCCGTCCGTTTCGACCTCACACGGACTTACCCTCGCTCGTCATAGCATTGGGCCCTGCTTGTGACTTTGTCTCGTCAGCTCAAGCCGCCAGTGCAAGGTTGCAGATCTGTTGCTTCGGGTCTCCGACGCCGACATTCTCCGATCAAGGTGTTTTATAGAGGGCGTTAGCGATGAGTCTCAGCCATCGCGGGTTCAGCTATCGCCCTGAAGCGGGCGCACCACAACTCACTTCTTGACAGTGAACTCGCTCGCGGCACCCGATACCGAATCGATGAAGTTGAAGCTTGTTCCATCGACCGGGATTTCGATGACTACCTGGAACATCGCCGACTTCTGACCCAGCGACTTCAACTCTGACGTCAGGTCCGGCAGGGTGAACGCGACGGAGTCCGACGAGACCGACGACGGGGTCACGTAGACTGCCCCGACTCCAAAGGTCTTGAGCCGTATCTTCGTCGCTCCCTGGAAATACTCGCCCTTTACCACGATCGGCGTGCCGCCCGCCGAAGGGATGGCAGTCGCGCCGACACTGAGAGAAGTGACAACTGGCCCCTTGTAGTCGTAACGGTCCGAGGAGGAGGTCGCGGAGGTCTCGCGCTGGCTGTTCACCATGGCGACAACAACGAGGTCGTAGCTCGAGGACGCGGGACTCCCGCTGGCGAAAACCGTGTCGTTCGGCACGGTGAAGCTAAAAGACTTGTCGTTAGCGGGGCTCACCGCAATGGAGACCGTGCGCGGAGTCTTTCCCGCTGGCGCGCTCGTCGCGACCATGTCCACTTCCGTGACATTAGAAAAGCCGACCCCGTCGACGCGGACGGGATCACCGCCGACCAGCGGACCCTCCGAAGGATTCACACTATCGACTCTCAGATTGTCGACCACAAAGGGCGTGCTGTTGGAGTAGATAAGCGAACCGAAAGTTTGCGTGACGTTGACGCGAACATACATGTCGACTGTCGTCTGTGCCGACGCAGAGCCGCTCGACGTGTCAAAGAACTTCGCGAGGTCGGGCGAGGTGAACTTCAGTTGATGGTCGGAGTCAACGGTGGCTGGAGCCGACACGATCGTCGAGCTGCCCGTCTGCTGGAAATCCACGGCGCTTGCGCCCTCGAAGTAGGAACCCCTTACAGTGACGGACTGCCCGCCACCGACGGCAATCTCCTTCGGCGACGTATACCCGACGACGGGCGCGGATACTGCATAGTCCGCCGGCGGCGAGATCAACGACCCTTGGGCGTCGCGAGGTACGACCTCGAGCGCAAGTTGCGTGATGGGCTTACCGGCCCCAGTCGCCGCGTCGTCGGCGTCGTGCAGCGCAGCGGTGAGGTCTGGTGCGGTGAAAGAGAAACCAGAGTCGGAGGCGCCGCTCACCGGCACGGTCGCCAGCACATTCCCGGCGCCATCTGTGATGTCTGCGTTCACCGCAGTGGCCAGACCACTACCGGTCACTTGGACGACGACGCCACCGACGGCCGGACCGACGCGAGGTGCCGAGTTCACGGAGCTCGACCGATGAGCGTTGAAGGACCGTGCGCCAGCGAAGCCGTCCGGGCTCAATATGGTGCCGGGCACGGTCTTCGAGTCGATCGAGCCAGAAGCGCTGTTGCCCGTAATGGTGCCATCCCAATTCGCGGTGTACGTCGCGTCGCGATCGTCAGGTCCGGTTCCCCCGATTCCGGTGCGCTCCAACGTGAAGGTGACGTGGTTCCCCGTCACCCGACCGTCCTTCACTGGGAAGGGCGCCAAGAACGCAGGGGGGGCGTCGTCAGGAGGGGTGAGCGTGCCCGAGAATCGGCCGGTGGACGCGTCCTGATCAGACACATCGAGGATCGCGGTCTCGCCCGGTTTCGCGGGGTCCGTGATAGTCCACTCCCCGGTGAAGTCGATGTTGCCGCTCGCAAGTGCCGAAGGGTGCGTCGGCCGCGGCGGCGCAGTTGACGGCGCAACCGACGCCGCCACAGGAAGGCCCAGCGAAACGACCACGGAGGCGATCAGGAGCAGCGTCGCCGCGACCGCGGCAGTTCGAATGACCACCCGATCGACCATCCCGGGGATGTTAGGGCGGCGTGCGGCGGGACGCAACTGAATCTGGAACTGGAACAATGAGAACTCGAACGTAGGATGCGAAGCGCCATGAAAATACGACCTCTCGACCCAAGCGAAAGCGATGAACTCGGCGCCATCACCGTGAGGGCGTATCGAACTCTCTCCGGCGGTGACCCCCTGGGTCCCTACGAAGACGAACTTCGCGACGTGGACGGGCGACGACGTGACAGCGAGGTGTACGTCGCCGAAGACGATGACGGTCAGTTGATGGGCGGCGTGACGTTCGTACTGGGTCCGGAGTCAACGATGAGCGAGTTCGACGATCCCGACGCCGCTGGCATACGAATGCTCGCGGTCGACCCTTCCTTTCAGGCGCGAGGTGCCGGGCGAGCCCTGGTCGAAACCTGCATCGATCGAGCTCGCGCGAACGGACGCGCCAAGATCATCCTTCACTCGACCCCACAGATGTCAGTCGCCCATTCGCTTTACCGCCGGCTCGGTTTTACGGCTTCGCCTGACCTCGATCTCTATTTTCGTGATGAGGAGGATCCCGAGAGTGAGCCCTTCCATCTCATGTCCTTCACGTTGTTCTTGACGGCCACATAGACCTCTTTGGTCATCTTCTGCAACCTCTCGTTAGATTGTGCAAGACGGCTCACGAAGCAGAACCCTCACGACTCAACGCAACGGCCAGTGCGAGGTTGCAGATCTGTCCGGTGGTGTCGGGGTGGTCCGGTCAACCCAAACACGGTGCTGAAGGCGTATCGCGAATTGGAGGTGATCCGGTTGATTGTGTCTTGAAATAGTGGGCAAACGTGTTGATCCGAGTCGGTCTGGTTTTTCTGAGTTGCGCTGGTGTGTGGGATTATTCGTGGGATTTTCTCGCTGCGAATCGCGAAGGGACGTCGAGCGGGAGGCGTGCGGGGCCGCTTCGGTCTCCAACAAAAATCGGAAGTGGATTGCGGCCCTGACGGCACCATCGCACGCTAGCGAGGCACTTCACTGCAGTTGAATCGCTAGAGCCGCGCGCTCGGATCCCATTGCAATCGGAAGTGCACCACGTCGGCACATGCATCCGGCGCCGACATCGTTCCTGTCGCGACGATTGTTCTGCCGACAACCACGACCTTTGGTTTGAGGAAATGAATTGTGAGCGAAAAGGGTGTGGTCACTGACACATTGGACTGGGTGTCATTGGGCGTCAACGTCACTGTTGCGCTGTAGGAAAAGTTCCCGGCCGCCGAGATTCGTCCGGGCAGTGGCTCAGGAATTGGGATATCTTGCTGGGCAATGGAGGTCACCCCCTGCGCGACTGACGCGGCACTTGGTACGCAGTCCGCCCCATCTTGGGTGATCCTTGTTCCGCCGTCACCGATCACAAATTCCACGGCATTAGTCGGATTACCTCCTTTAGTCATGACGTAGCCCCCGTTGCGTATGGCGGAGGGGCTCGCCTGCGCAGCGACTGGAAAGCTGAACGCACACGCGACAACCAGACCGGAGATGAACGCTATTCCTCGGGGTTTCATGGGGCCGACGATAGTGTGGCCCGATTGTTAGTGCAATTCAAAATTGTTTGAGGAAAGAGTTGCCCAATTTATTGGGAGGCGAGTACTCCCACTAAGGACTCCGACACTCGAAGTTGGTGCTAAGGCGCTTTGTGAGGCCTATTCGAGGGAGCGTTCTCTCAGGGGGTCTGGGGGAAGAAAACTCTTTTTAAAAAGCAGTGCGCCGGCCGGGACTTGAACCCGGAACCTGTTGATTAAGAGTGGGATTCAGCTTGTTGTGACATGACGTTCTGGTTGATTGTGTCTCGAAAATCTTGGCAATCATGTCGTAATGAGATGGATTGGTTTATCTAGTGCGTGCTGGTGTGTGGGATTTTGTGTGGGATTGTCTTGTCGTCGTCACGCCTTCTCTGGAGCTCCGCCCGCGCCATCGCGAGTTGATCTTGGATTGCCATTCGATAAATGAAGGGAGGCGCATTGACTTAAGCCTGCGGCGACGAAAAACTCGTCGATCGTGTATTCGAGCCGGGGCGGAGGCGAGACTAGCGTCGCTCGCATGGGGCCCGTTATTTCGGTGGAGAACTTAACCAAGTCCTACGGCGACACCCAGCGCATCCATGGCATCACCTTCGACGTTCGTCGCGGTGAGATTCTCGGTTTCCTGGGCACCAACGGCGCGGGAAAGACCACCACCATCGAGATCCTCGAGGGCTACCGGACCCGCAATGGGGGCCGCGTCTCCGTGCTCGGAGTCGACCCCACGCACGCGACCCGCGCGTGGCGCAATCGGATCGGGTTGGTCCTTCAGGAGTGCGAGCTTGATCCGGTCTACACGGTCCGCGAGACTATCTCAATTTTCGCGCGATACTTTTCGAGCCCCACAGACGTTGAAGCGACCATCGAGTCCGTCGGGTTGACCGGCAAGGCACATGATCGGGTCGGGATGCTTTCGGGCGGTCAGAAGCGGCGCCTCGACGTTGGTGTCGGTCTGGTTGGTGATCCCGAAATACTCTTCTTGGACGAGCCGACAACGGGGCTCGATCCGCTCGCGCGACGTGAGATGTGGACCTTGATAGAGCGACTGCGCGACGCCGGCAAGACCGTCTTCTTGACCACGCACTACATGGACGAAGCTCAGCACCTGGCCGACCGAATCATCATCCTTCGAGCGGGCGAGATCGCCGTTCAAGGAACGGCCGATGAGTTGAGCGCGAGCCTTGGGTACCACACCGAAGTCACTTTCGATCCGTACGAGGGCGTCGACCTGAGGCGCCTGAGTTCCGTGGTCGGAAAGGCAGTGACCGTAAAGGAGTCGTCGGTACGCTTCGAGACCGATGACGTGCAGGACGACCTCGGATTACTCCTCAAGTGGGCTCGCAACGAGCACGTCGTGTTGGTCAACTTGCAGGCGATTCGACCGAGCCTCGATGATGTCTTCGTCCGACTCGCCGGCGAGGCCGAAACCCAAATGAACGAGGTGAAGTCGTGAACGATGTGTCTCTGTCACTCGCCCAGACGCGGTACGCGCTTCGTGGATTCTTGCGCGACCCGAGTGCACTCGGCTTTACGGTTTTCTTTCCGATTTTGCTTCTGCTCCTCTTTAACGCGATCTTCAAGGGGAGCACGACCTTCAACGACGTGCACGTCCACGCCCCCTCGTACTACACGGCATCGATCGTCGCCTACGACATCATGCTCGTCAGCTTCAGTTCGCTGCTCATCCGAGTTACCACGAATCGAGAGCGCGGTCTGTTGAAGCGTTTTCGAGGCACGCCCATGCCGAGCTGGGTCTACCTCTTCTCTGAGATCGCTCGCACTGTTGTCGTCGTGGCGCTAACCGTCGCGGTGCTGGTCGCGGTCGGCACAAGCTTCTATCGCGTCCACCTTTCAGCCCACATGCTCCTCGGCCTCCTCACGTACCTCGTGGTGGGCGTGATCTGTTTTAGCGCAATGGCACTCGCGCTCACCCGGGTTTGTGCGACGTCCGACTCCGCGTCAGCCATCGGTCCTCTGGTGGCCACCATCCTGGCCTTTCTGTCGGGCGTGTTCATCCCGGTCGCGGTGATGCCAACGTGGATGCTCGACCTCGGCAAGGTGTTTCCTCTCGAGCACCTAGCTCGTGGACTTCAGTCGGGCATCCTAATTCCTGGCTCAACCGGTATCACCTGGGGAGACTTCGGAATTATGGCGCTCTGGGGCGCCGTGGGACTCGTAGTCGCGGTACGGACGTTTCGGTGGGAGCCGCTCGCCACCGGTGACCGTTAAGGCCTTCGTTTCTCGCCTCAGCAACTGAAAGCCCAGCGCGTGACCGTGATGCCCGAATTGACTTCCTTATGAGTTTGACCCTGTGCGAGAGATTGCTCGCTTATGCGGTGCCCACAATCTCCCGCGGTTCGAATCGTCCTCACGATTACGGAAGGCCTCGAATTTTTGAGGCCTAATTTCAGGATTTCAAATGCGGCGTGAGCGACAGAAAAGTAAGTTGACTAGGAATGTCAATGGTGCGCCAGCCGGGACTTGAACCCGGAACCTGTTGATTAAGAGTGGAATCCGGGTTGATGCGGTGTCTAGTTTTGGTCGCGTTGGTCTTGAAAATCCACGTAATCACGTTGTATTGAAATGGTCTGGTGTGGGATTTCGTGTGGGACTTTCTTGTCGTTGCTGCGTGCTTCGCAGAGCTCCATCCATGCCATCACTTCGCCCATTACCTTTGCGACGGTCATGACTGGTACGTCACGAGGCAAAATATTCGATTGCGACCATTGAAAGGGGACTTTTGGCTCTAGCACGTCGAGACTTCGCACAGTTATGGTGACCGCTAGTGACTGACGGTTCGTGATGCGTTGGTTGGGTGCGCATAGCGAAGGATCTTTCACACGGTGAACATACGAGAAGAGCTCGCCGGAGGAGTCATTCTTCAACCATGGTCGCCACAAAGCCACTCGCGGTTCTTCTAGCGGGCGCAGTAGCGATGCTGAGCCTCACAATCGTTTCCACAGTGGGGTCCAGCGCCACCGTCGCATCGACGACATCTGTCTCATCACCGTCGTGCCCACCAGTCTCGAACGGCGTGCTCAACACGGCTCCGTCGGTCTCAGGGTCGAAGAAGACTGTTGCTCTGACTTTTGATGACGGGCCCGGCAGGAGCACCCAGGCCATCATCAATATTCTGAGATCGTTCCACGTTCGCGCCACATTCTTCAATATCGGATGGGATATCAGCGACTATCCTTCGCTGGTTAAAGAGGAGGCCGCCGATGGCTTCCTTTTGGGTGATCACACCAACAGCCACCCTGACTTGACCACGCTTTCAGCAGCGGCCCAAACCAGTGAGATAGTGCAGGTGATGGATCTCCAACGAAGGCTCACCGGCACCGTGCCGTGCGTCTTTCGCCCGCCCTACGGTGATTACGACGCCACCACGCTCGCCATCGCCCACGACCACGGCTTGTCGCTGTGGATGTGGAGCGATTCAGGCAACGACTGGGAGGCCGAGGGCTCTGGTTCCACCTACTGGATTCACTACATTGAGAACTCGGCAATCGACGGATCGGTCGGCCAAGCGCACCCCGTGCTGCTGCTCCACAATCAGATGATTACCATGCCGGCCACAGTCGCCGCCCTACCCGTAATCATCCGATCGTTCGAAAGACGTGGTTTCACCTTCGTTGACCTGCTCGGCCGCACCGGACCACCGGGGGTCTGCGGTAGTCCCGCCGCGCCGTTGCCCGTGCCCACGCACACGATGATCGCCAGCGGCACCACACTGGCCAGCGGCGGAACCCGAACCTCACCCAACGGACAGTTCGTCCTTTCGATGAACACGAACGGTGAGCTCACCTACTCTGAGGTCGGCGGACCAACACTATGGTCCACTCCCACCAGCGGCTCACCCGGTGCGGTGGCCACCGTCGACAACGGGGCACTAACCGTCACCGGGACTGATGGTCAGAAGTTGTGGTCCACGACTACCAGCGGCCAGATCGCTGATCTGGATCTCGAGTCGAACGGCTCTATAGCCCTCGTCAGTGGCGCGAACGTGTTGTGGAGTAGCGACAGCACGCTGACCGCGATGCGCTCTGGCAACCACCTCTCACCCGGATGGTACATATCGTCTCCCAACTCACGCTGTCAACTGACGATGACGCCAACGGGCGCACTCAAGCTCGTGGCGGCTGACCACCAAACTCTCTGGTGGAACAACACAAAGGCCCTCGATGGACGTACCGTCTTGCAGCCTTCGGGTAGCCTCGTGACCGTCAACGCAGCTGGCAGCGTCGTCTGGTCGTCCGCAACTCCCGACCGCAGCAACGACTTCCTCTCGGTGACCAACGCGGGCGCCGTGACGCTCGCCGGCTCGAACGGCGTCGTCTTTTGGGCGACGCAGTAGCAATGAAGAACGACGTCATGAGTGGACACCCTTGTAAAAGTTCAGTTCCTTTTCGGTCATGGATTCCTCCTCGTGAGGAACCAAGACTGTGGTTGTTGCAGGGGGAAGATGATGGCGGGAGGCGATTATGACCTTTATCGATCGTGCCGACGCGGGACGTCGGCTGGCCGCGAGACTGCAGTATCTGCATGACGACCGGGTGGTGGTGCTGGGCCTACCCCGGGGTGGCGTGCCCGTAGCCTACGAAGTGGCACGGGCACTTGATGCGCCACTTGACGTGATCGTGGTGCGCAAGCTCGGCGTGCCGTTCCAGTCCGAGCTGGGGATGGGTGCGATCGGCGAGGATGGCGTGCGCATCATCAACGATGAGGTCATGCGCCTCACCGGGGTGTCCGACCGTGAAGTGGCCGAAGTGGAAGCGAGGGAACGCGTTGAACTCGAGCGTCGGGCCCAGCGTTTTCGCGCTGGACGGCCGCGGATCGCGCTGGAGGGCCGCACGGTGGTGGTGATTGACGACGGCATCGCGACGGGATCCACCGCGCGGGCCGCGTGTCAGGTGGTCCGCGCCCAGGGCGCGCGACGCGTCGTGTTGGCGGTGCCCGTCGCCCCGCCGGGTTGGGAAGACCGGTTTGACGCCGACGTGGACGAGTTCGTTTGCCTAGAGACGCCCGAGCCGTTTTTCGCGATCGGAGAGTTCTACGACGATTTCGCCCAAACCTCGGATGAGGAAGTCATCACCTGCCTCGAGCGTGCCGCTCATCGGGTTCCGACAACGACGGCGACGAGCCGCGCGGACGACGACCCTCCCTCGCGCGACGAGGAGGTTGAGGTGGCCGCTGGCCCGGTTCGCCTCGGGGGACACCTCACGCTGCCCGAGAACGCGACGGGCGTGGTGGTGTTCGCTCACGGCAGCGGCAGCAGCCGCCACAGTCCTCGCAACCGCTACGTCGCTGCCCTGCTGAACGAGGTGGGACTCGCGACGCTGCTGTTTGATCTGCTCACCGTGGAAGAGGAGTTCGACCGGGCAAACATCTTTGACATCTCGAAGCTGGCACACCGCTTGGTGGACGTCACTGCGTGGCTACGCACCCAGACTGAGCTGGCGCACCTGCCCGTCGGCTACTTCGGTGCCAGCACCGGTGCCGGTGCGGCCCTGTGGGCCGCGGCGGAACCGGACGCCGACATCGCGGCAGTGGTTTCCCGGGGCGGCCGTCCAGATCTCGCCGGCCCTCGTCTCGCCGAGGTTGTCGCTCCGACGTTGCTCATCGTGGGCGGCGACGACGACGTCGTGCTCGAACTCAACCGGCAAGCTCAGGCCCGGCTCCGGTGCGAGAACCGTCTCGTCGTGGTCCCCGGAGCCACTCATCTGTTCGAGGAGCCGGGCACGCTGCAGTCGGCGGCCGAGGTGGCTCGCGACTGGTTCACAAGCCACTTAGGCGCCGGGTGACTGGCGCCGGGCGGACCTCGCCCGAACTATCCACGGCGGGCCGTCAGCCCGCCCTAAGTCCTAGTGCGGAAATCCTTCGGCTGTCGAGATCGTCAAGTTCGACGTTCGTGCGGAGAATGACATTCGGGACCTTCGTCACTGTTCGACAATGCGTCAACACGCGAAGATGTGGTCGGGTGTAGCAACTTGGAGGTTCATTATGGAATGTGGAGATTTTGAAGGTCGAAAGAGCCTGGGACTCCTGGGCCTAGTGGCGTTCTTGGGCGGGGTTGTCTCGATCGGTGCGTGCTGCAAACATCACGTGAGCTGCAGACATGATCAGCATTGCGAGGGTAACTGCAAGCGAAGCCACGGGCATGGGCACGAGGACTGGCACGGACGTGGGGCCGGTGGGGGATACGGGCGAGGCTCGGAACGTCGCCAGATTGATCCGATGAGGATTCTCGACAAGCGTTTCGCCGCCGGAGAGATCGACGAGGACGAGTACAAGCGTCGGCGTGACGTTCTCAAAGAGAACTTATAACTCAGCGCGGCGGTTGCGATTGCACTGGCGTAAAGAGTAGCGAGCACCCTTCTCCGGCCCAGGTCGTCTTCGGTTCCAGCGAGAATCTCAGCAACCGCGAGCAGCGTCTCCTCACCTACTGATTCGTCCGAGTTCAAACGACACTGGCCGGTTACGCGTCGGCATGGGTGATGTCTACCGGCGGCAGGTCTCTCACATTCTGCTTCGAGATATTGAGTCGAACCTCGGATTCAAAGTTAGTGACGGCGCTGATGGGAATGGCCACTTCTTCGCGTCCCCACAGGTGCCCTTCCTGGAGAAGTATGTGCGTAACGTGATGGTCACTGGGATCAATAACAATTCCCTGGACCTTTCCGATCTCGCCGTCCGTGGCCCGCACGGGCACGTTGCGGCGAACGGAGACTTCTCCTAACGGGAGCTTGTCGTAAATGACCGGAAGAGTCGTTCCACCCGTGTTCAACGCGTAATACGGCAAGGGGAGGACGTACGCCGGATTGTAGCCCTGGTAAGCGATGGTTCCCGGAAGATAATTCGTCTCTTCCGCGATCTCAAGTTGCTCGAACTTCTTCACGGTGCAACGCAGCATCACGTCGTCGTTCGAGGATTCGACGAGTTCCAGTGGCACGAGTCGTCCGAGACCTTGTCGGTGGGTGGGCTCGATGACGAGATGGGTCATCATACGAGCGACCGGGTCTATAACGACGCGAATCACTTCGCCACACTCGCCGTCGCGACACGTGGCACGAGCCCCGATCGTAAACAGTGGCTCATCCATGGACACGTCCTTTCTTCTTTTCCAACCTTACGGCTTCAGATTTGAAAATGACGAGCCTCGACCGCGGACGTTGGAGCGACATCGTGTACGAAAAGATGAGCTCTCGAGAAGTTCAAATCACTCAGTGATTCCAGGCTGAGATTGGAAAGCTTTAGTGCGGTCCCGGAGTGAGTACGTTACAATTGGCGCCAAGACGTCCAGACCCCGCATCCATCTCGCCTGACAGTTAGTCAGGGACGCGAGCGATGGGAATCGAATGGACGCTTTCGCTATTGGCTTTGCAGTGTTCGGCGCCTTGGTGTGCGCGAGCGCGCTGGTCACTGAGCATCGCCAGCGTGCAAGCGCCGACGCTGACGGAGCCATCTTCTCGCGTCGCCAGGAACTCGACTATCTCAGGCCATCGCCCTCGTCGTTCTTTGTCGCCCGCGCGGGCACGATGCTTGACGAAGCGTCGCGACGACGCGGCCACGTTGACATTCACGGAGTCGAAGCTGAGAGCGACCTAGAAGAGTCAGACGGCGCTGCGTCTAACAACGGCGAGGGAGTCGACGATGCCCTCCGAAAGTAAATCGACCGGCCATGACCCGGACGCCACGGATCGTTCGTCGACAGGGGCCCGGCCCCCCCAACCCCTGTCGACGACGAAGCTCGAGGTTGGCGAAGTCATCTGAGCATTCTCGGTCGGAGTGTTTTGAACTAAACCCCCTCTTCGCGAGGTCGGGGGAGGCGACCGAACATCCGCTCCTTGTCTTGAGCGACGACTCGATGTTGCCCGAAACGGCCTACCAGGTTGTACACGACGAGGCCATGCTCGACGGCATCGTCCGACTCAACCTGGCGACGTTCGTCGGCACGTGGATGGACGAAGAGGCGTCGAAACTCTACGCCGGGGCCTTTGACAAGAACATGATCACAAAGACGAATACCGCGCCACGGCCGCCATCGAAGACCGGTGCTGGAAGATCCCGGCGGAACTATGGAACGCTCCCGACGCGCAAAGTGCCATCGGCGCGTCGACCATCGGTTCGTCCGAAGCGTGCATGCTAGGTGAACTCTGGTCGTAGTTCGGCTAGAGCCTTCATCAACTGTTTGATGTCCTCTTCGCTATAACGCTGCGCGTCCTGATCGTGCTCTCGCTCGAGGGCCGGGCGCATCTCTAGACGCATCGAGCGCTGACGACTTCGCAAAGTGTTCGAGGGCACACGACCAGCGATGCCGTAGAGCCAGAAAAGCTCTTGCTCTCGCGGTGGGATCTCATCGAAGCGGCGCCAGGCGGCGTTGAAGGACTCGCTCCCTCACCTTTTCAACCAACTTTGGGTGGGGACTGGTCCGTTGTGGTGTCTCGGAGACCGACGTCATTGCTCACATCCTCGCGAGAAGTAAACGTTGAGATCGCCACTGCTCTTATGGCGCACACATCATCTGGAGCTTTTCAAGTTGAACAGGAGACCATCATCCCCGGCATCCTCGCACTTGCGTTTGGTGCCGATTCTCTGAGAATCGGCGTCAGGCGATTTCTTCCAACGGCACCCCGCTGACAAACAACCCTTGATAACGCCCGAAGACCTCGAGTTACGAGTGCAACTCACGACCATGCTTATCAAATACCACCTCGGACTACCTCGAGCCACCAAGTGTCTGGAGCAACATTGTGTTCGCTGCTACATTCTGCAGGCCGGAAATAGCAAACGCAACTTCGAATTTCACCGCAGTCCGTTTGTCGACGTTGCCATCGACAGAGATCCAACGCCGGCAAATTCCATCGAGCCCGCGATGCATGCACCTCGCGCGGCACCCCTTGAAGCCATGGTTGAGACTCGAAGCAACGTCCCTTGCAGCGGTGGGTCACAATTGCTCGTATGCAGGCTCAGTAGAACTTCTGAACAGATTGAGTTAAGAACGCTTACCGCAGGACCCATCCTGAAACTGAATCATCGCTCCATCAACAGATCGCCGCCGACTTGAGGTTTCGAGAGCGCAGTAGAAGTCGTCACGTTCGATGTCGTCGTCACGACTGTCACGCTGGCTCGGCGCCAGCGGTTGAAGGGCATCGGGCTTCGAGTCGGTTGTGGCGACCCGAGTCTCCAACGGACCTAGGATTCGCACGACGCCCAAGACGTGGAGGAAAGATGTCAGTTGTTTTAGTTGTCAAGGCCAACGTGGCGAGTTATGACCGCTGGCGTATCGCTTACGAAGAATCAGCGGCCTTTCGCCGTGAGAACGGCGTACTTCACGACGAGATCTACTGCTCGCCCGAAGACATGACGGTCATACTGGTCATGCAGACCTTCGACTCCGTGGAGACGGCACATTCCTTCGTCTCGAATCCGAAACTCGCAGAGACCATGAAGGCGGCGGGCGTCATCGGCGCGCCACACCTGACGATCACCCAATCGATCTAGGTATCCCTTACGTCACGGACGGACCTGGCCGATGCCACCGGATCGCGTGGTTCGCCATCTCCTTTCCCTGATCCCATTCACTGTGGATGACAAAAAGGGACTTTTGTCACTTCCACCGTGGACGACAACAAGGGTACGGTGACCACGGTCACTCCAGAACCCCGGTGACTTCCCTCTACGAAGGAGCACTGTCGTGAATGACACACCTCTTCCAAACGTCGGGTCATCTGCTGTTGAAACTGCCGACGAGTCCGTTCAACGAGGATGGGACCGATTTGCTATGCCCGACCACTCGGGCGATGGCGATTCGTTCAGCACGCCAATTTCCCTGCCGGCGCGCATAATGAAGACAACTCTCGCGAAATGGACGAACAACTCCTTTCCGGCGTATGACTCCACGACGGCTCTCGGTGACGCTTTCGCGAAGGCCCAATCAACCGACGTTTCTCAAGATGACACTGGCGTGCGCCACGGTCGCCGGGGTTTGTGATGACGGACATCACCGACAATACCGAACTCACCCCACTGTTCGCTCGGCCGGGTGAGTCCGCTCCCCGTGACCTGTTCAGCCTCGGTGACGAGGAGATGCTGCCAGAGACTGCCTATCAATTGGTCCACGACGAGGCCATGCTCGACGGCAACGCCCGACTCAACCTCGCCACGTTCGTGGGCACCTTCATGGACGAACACGCCGACAAGCTCTACAGTGAAGCCTTCGATAAGAACATGATCGACAAGGACGAGTACCGCGCGACGGCCGCCATTGAGGACCGTTGTTGGAAGATTCTCGCCAAGCTCTGGCACGCACCCTCACCCGAAGACACCATCGGCACCTCGACCATCGGCTCCTCCGAAGCGTGCATGCTGGGTGGGCTCGCGTTCAAGCGCCGCTGGCAACTCGCGCGCCGAGCCGCCGGAAAGTCCACGGACAGACCCAATCTCGTGATGACCTCCGCCGTGCAAGTGTGCTGGGAAAAGTTCGCCAACTACTTTGACATTGAGCCTCGTTACGTGCCCATCACCGAGGATCACAAGACCCTGTGCGGCCACGCGCTGGCGAAGTACGTAGACGAGAACACAATCGGCGTCGTCGCGGTCATGGGTGTTACCTACACCGGCATGTACGAACCCGTGGAAGAGATCGCCAAGGCCCTAGACGCCATCGAAAAGGCGACCGGCTTTGACGTGCCCATCCACATCGACGCGGCGTCGGGTGGTTTCATCACTCCTTTCCTCCAACCCGAGCTCAACTGGGACTTCAAGATCGAGCGCGTGCACTCGATCAACGTCAGCGGTCACAAGTATGGTCTCGTCTACCCGGGCCTCGGCTGGGTCGTCTGGCGCGAAGCCCAGTACCTACCTGACGACCTGATCTTCAAAGTCAGTTACCTCGGTGGGGAGATGCCTACCTTCGCCTTGAACTTCTCTCGTCCGGGCGCTCAGGTGCTCTTGCAGTACTACAACTTCCTGCGCCTCGGTCGTGTCGGCTTCACCCAGGTGCAACAAGCCTCGCACGACGTGGCGCGCCACCTCGCGACGTCAATTGGCGCAATGGAGCCGTTTGAACTGTGGAACGACGCCCAGGACATTCCGGTCTTCGCGTGGCGGCTTAAGAAGGGTCACTCTAAGAACTGGGATCTCTTTGACCTCAGCAACCAACTACGCGAACGAGGCTGGTTGGTGCCCGCCTACCCGATGCCCGACGACCTCAGCGACGTCATCGTGCAACGCATTGTCGTGCGCAACGGCTTCTCGATGAGTCTCGCGGACCGGTTCCTCGACCAGTTCACCGAAGCCGTGACGTTCCTCGACTCGCTCGACGGGCCAGTACCGCACGAGCACCGCGTCACCGCGACCTTCCACCACTAGTTAGGAACAGGGAGGACTGAAATGACTACCCCAACTAGCAGTGAGCGCGATCGCAAAAAGGGTCTTAGCGTTGCCACCATCGGCTTCATGACGGCCGCAGCCATCGTGACCAGCCTGCGAGGTCTGCCGACAATAGCGCTAACCGAGATGACGATGTTTGTCTATCTTGGGTTCTCCATTGTCTTCTTCCTAGTACCCGGAGCGCTCGTTTCAGCCGAACTCGGTGGCATGTACCCCGGTTCTGGAGGCGGGGTTTATCGTTGGGTAAAGGAGGCCTTTAACGAGCGTTGGGGATTTACGGCCCAGTGGCTTCAGTGGATTCAGAATGTCGTGTGGTACCCAACCGGTATCGCATTCGTGGCTGCAGGCGCTGCCTACGTCATTGGCAGACCGGATCTTGCTTCGAACAGGTATTACATTGGCGTGTTCGTCATTGTCGTTTACTGGCTATGCACACTGATAGTGCTTAAGGGTGTGGAGTTCTTCGCAAAGATCGCCTCCATCATGTTCATAGCGGGCACAGTGATACCGGGTGTAGTCCTGCTCGGGCTGTTCGGTTACTGGATCGCATCCGGGCACCCAATCGGCTGGGAAGGGACGATTGGCAGTGGCCTGGGAGCCGCGGGTCACCCGAAGTTCTTTCCCACGTTCACCGGTCTTGGTTCAGTGGCGTTCCTCGCTGGGTTCATCTTGCTGTTCGCCGGAGTGGAGACACAGGCGGTCCACCTGCGAGAGATGCGCCGCCCGCGTTCGTTCCCATCGGCCATCGCCCTTGCCGCTCTGATAAGTGCCGGGATATTCGTCTTCGGGTCACTGGCTATCGCCGGAATTGTCCCCTTCAAGCACTTGGGTCTCCTAAGCGCGGTCTTTTACGCTTTCCAACTCGTCCTTACTCACACGTTGCACGTGAGCGGTTGGCTCGCCCGTGCAATCGATCTGCTTATCGCCATCGGTGGCATCTCAGGCGTGCTCGCATGGCTGGGCGGACCGCCTCGCGGCATGCTGGTCACAACACAGGACGGCGCACTCCCACCGTTCATGCAGAAGATGAACAAGCACGAGATGCCGATAGGGATCCTCATGGGTCAAGGTATTGTCGTGTCGCTCGTCGCCTGCATCTACTTCTTGGAGAAGAACGTATCCGTCGGTTTCTTTCTGATTGGCGCGCTCACTATCGCCCTGTACCTGATTATGTACCTTCTCATGTACATGACCGTGCTGAGGTTGCGTTACAAGAGGCCTCGCTTGGAGCGCCCATTCGTCGTTCCGGGCGGCAAGTCCGGGATATGGGTAGTGGCCGGAGTCGGCTTCCTCGGTGCGGCGTTCGCGCTCGTAACCTCTTTCTTTCCGCCCACGCTGCTTCCAATCGGCACGCCAGTCACTTACGTCATGTTGGTCGCTGGCGGCACCGTCGTCCTGGGCGGCCTCCCGGTTTTGCTCTTCCAGATCCGTAGGAAGAATTGGGTCAACAAATCCATTGAGGCCGTAGAGGGAGGGCAAGGGGCGGGTGCGAAGGATAAAGCGGGTACGCCGACGTAGGACCCGGGCATCCGGGGACAAGGAGCGAAAGTTCACGCTCAGTCTGACTCCACCGTGATGGCCTCCACAAAGTCCCGCGTAACGGGCGCTTACGGACTCGCCGTGGGTGAATTATTCTTCCAAATTCTCAAATGTTCACACCGTTGCCAAGCGGTGCGACCGTTGGGATGCGTGAGCTCGCAGCGTCGTCACAGCTCGTTGAGTTATCTCACACCCCATGAATTCGAGAATCTACACTTGACCCAAACCCAGACCACATTCTCATAAGCGTTGGCGTTGTCCCCATTTTTTGGACCGCGTTTATGCGAGTGCGGCTTGGGTTTCACTCAATTGTAGATTCTCGAATTCATGGGGTGTGAAATAGCTGAGCGAACTGTGACGACGGCTGAGGTTGTAGAAGTTCTCGATGTAGTCCGCCGTTTTGCGGTGTTGGTCTGGTTGCTTCTGTCTTGAAATTTCAATCAATCTTGTTGTTTCCGGTTGGTCTGGTTTATCTCAGTAGTTCTGGTGTGTGGGATTTTTCGTGGGATTTTCTCTTTGCAAACTTCCGTGGCAATTGAAGACTGGTGGCTCGTGCAGAGTTCGTGAAATGACGACTGATTACCGCGACTTCATTGACGAAGCGTTTACGGGAGAATACCTACGTGCCGCTCGGGAGCCGCAGTTGAGACATTCGTCACTTTCTGGGCTCGCCGTATGGTCATTCGTTCAGTCCAACGCAGCGCCAATCTGGGTCATCACGTCCTGTTCCAGAATTCGAGCGGCATCAACTACTTGAATCTAGGCGTCTTCGATCACCTTCTCCGCGAAATGGCGGACCTCTGCCTGAGCTTTCTTTACGGTTTTCGGGCCTATCGCTTCGCCCTCCATATGCTCTCGTCGATCATCTCGCCCTGAAGATGATCCCTAGCCGGGACTTCTGTCCCTTGCGTTGAACCAACTAGCGACGTAGACCATTGGTGTCGAAGTCGTTGATCGGAGGCGTCATGTTCGCAAAAGTTGGTGACCACATCTTGGTCAGAGGGCATCGGATGGGCCAGCCAGATCGTCATTGCATAGTCTGCGAAGTTCGAAACGAACAGGCAGAACCGCCTTATGTCGTCCAATGGGACAATAGCGACCACCAAGAACTCTTTTTCCCGGGATCCGACGCCTCCGTCGTGAGCAATGAAACATGATGAGGTGAAGAACTTGATCATCCTCAGCGACCCGCTGCGCGACGAGCCAGTGTTCGTTGTCCGAGAAGGTCCGAAGGGCTGGCGAGTATGACTGCGTCGCTCGCCGTCCTGATCGTCGTCATCGTCGTCATTGTGGTCTTCGTGTTCTTGGCGTCGACCCTGCACGTCGTCCACCAGTACGAGAAGGGTGTGGTGTTCCGCTTCGGGCGTGTCGTGTCAGAGAAGGAACCCGGGCTCGTCTTCGTTCTGCCGATCATGAACGTCGTACGCAAGGTCTCCTTCCGCATCGTGACCATGCCGATACAGTCGCAGGGGATCATCACGCGCGACAACGTGAGCGTCGACGTCTCGGCCGTTTCGTACTACCGCGTGGTCGACGCGACCAAGTCGGTCATCGCCATCGAGAACGTCCAGGAGGCCATCAACCAGATCGCCCAGACCACGCTGCGCAAGGTCGTTGGCCAGCACACCCTGGACGAGATGCTCGCCGAAACCGACCGCATTAACGTCGACATCAGAGAAATCCTCGATGTCCAGACCGCTGACTGGGGCGTGCTGGTGACGCTGGTCGAACTGAAGGACATCCAGCTCCCGGACACCATGAAGCGCGCGATGGCGCGCCAAGCGGAGGCCGAGAGAGAGAAGAGGGCGAAGATCATCGCCGCCGAAGGCGAGTTCCTCGCCGCGACCGCGCTGGGTGAGGCGTCGGACATCATGATGGAGCACCCGCTCGCTCTCCAGTTGCGCAACCTGCAGACCTTGATCGAGATCGGCGTCGATAAGAACACGACGGTGGTCTTCCCCGGTCCGGTGATGAGCACCATTCAAGAGTTGGGAGCGTTCCTCACCCGAGAGACCGATGCGGTCGCCAAGATGGCGAAGCCCGCGGTCGGCGACGACTCCTTCCGCAAGTCCGAATCGGGGGGCGTCCAGACGTGAGTGTCGAGTACTCGCGAGGCTGACGTTCAAGGCGCTCAGGGCGAGTCGCGCGATGGGCCGTGATGCCCAGGAGACCCGAACCTCGTCAGCGGTCGCACGCAGCGATTGACCGGCAGTCCGCTCACGGTTCTTGCCCGCTCGCGTCCGAGGCTTTAGGGTTCGAAGAGAGGAGAGGAAGGGAATTACCATGGACGAGCCGCAGTTCACTATCGGGGTCACCGCTCGCTGCAGCGACGGAGAGTGCGGCGCGGTCATTCGGGTGGTCATCGACCCCGTCGCTCGGAAACTGACGCATATCGTGGTCGAGCCCACGCACCGACTAGGGCTCGCCAGGCTCGTGCCACTCAATCTGGTCGAGTCGTCGAACGACGAGGTCGCGCTTCGCTGCAGCGTGGACGAGTTCGACAAGCTCGACATCGCCGAGGAGACCGACTTCCTGCCGGGAACCGCCTACGAGGGTTACGGCGGACAGTACGTCTTGCCCTTGCCGTACCTTCCCCTTGGTCCGGGCAGTACCACGCTGCCGGTCACCTACGACAAACTCCCCCTGGGTGAGGTCGGCGTGCGCCGAGGAGTCCCCGTCCACGCCACTGATGGCGAGATCGGAAAGGTGCAGGGGCTCGTCATCGACCCCGCGGATCACGGCGTGACCCACGTACTGCTCCAGGAGGGTCACTTGTGGGGTCGCGAGGAAGTGGCGATCCCGATCAGCGCCGTGGTCGAATTCAAACCCGAGATGCGGTTGAGCATGACCAAGCAGGAAGTCCGAGATCTGCCGGCCGTCGACATCGGACACCCTGGCGATTAGCTCACGGGTACGCCGGTAGCGACGTGCGGCCGACCCCGGCGTGGCGGTCGCGGCCAAGACGTCGACGCGTCCTACCACGCCCGACTGCGCTCTTCGGGTGGGTGTTTCAACATCCTGCGGGTGCGTAGTTCGACCCTGTGGAACGTCACCATGGAGCACGGTTGGATGACCCGCCCTCTGTAAACTTTGTGATGTGACAATGAATGGCGCTTTCAAGGGTTGAGCGCAACTTGGTGATTCAGCATTGATCTGCTGATGTCGACGCTCCTCGAAAAGTGAGCCAGAACGCTCCTTGAAAAGTGAGCCACCTAACCCAAGATGGGAAGGTGATCACTTTGGAAAATTGGGCACATATCAGGCACCTCTACTTGAGCGAAGGCGAATCGATGCGTTCGATCGCTCAGAGGTTGGAGATCTCGCGAAACACGATGGCGAAGGCGGTGGCGTCAACGAGCCCGCCGCAGCGGTGACGGATACGTTCGCTTGGTGCGTTGCATCGCCGGACTGGATCACGGGAGTTACTTCTTGGCCGCTTCGTAGTAGGGATTGGTGCCCGCCGCGTGGTCCGTGACATCGATGACCCGAGTTATCTCCGGGACCGACTCGCAAAGGGCTACTTCAATCCCTTGACTCAAGGTCACCGCCGCCATGCCACAGCCGGCGCATCCACCGCTCAGGCGGAGATAGGCGATCTCACCTTCCACCGCGACCAGATCTGCCCGACCACCGTGGGCGGCAATGCTCGGGTTGATCTGTTGCTCGAGGACCTGTATAACCCTTTGTGCTACGTCTCCACTGAGGTCGACCGGTGGCCCGGCCATCGCCGGGCTTGCGCCGGCGGGGCGCGGTGGCCGATTGGGGTTCTCGATGAACATGGCGCCCTGTTCGGCATCGGGTTTAACGTCAATGACCGAGCCGCGAATCTTTGCGATGCTGTCAGCCGGCACCACGATGGTGAGCCCGCCACGTTCCTCGGACCAGTCGTCGGGACCGGCATCGCCGATCGCCTGAAAGTAAATGCCGTAGATGTAAGCGTCTTTGCTTGATCCCGTGACTTCGATCCAGAGGGCCAGTGACTTCGCATCCTCCTCGCTGGAACGCAATTCCAGCACCATCGCGAGCGTCGCGTCCGTCGCACGCATCACGGCCGCGCCACCTGAATCGATGCCCGTCATGGTGCCTCGTCTCGAGCCCGTCAGTTCCGGCCATCATAATGGGGTGACCCGGATCCTGTTGCTGCTGCCCACCGCCACCTACCGGGCCCCGGACTTCCTTGCCGCCGCCGCTCGTCTAGGAGTCGACGTCGTGGTTGGATCCGAACATCGTCAGGCCCTGTCCGGCTTCATGGGTGACCGCGCCGTGCTGGTTCCCCTGACCGATGTCGCGGCCGCGGTCAACGCCATCGAGACTCTGCATAGCCGCAGTCCCCTTAACGCGGTATTAGCGGTCGACGACCAGGGTGTGGCGATTGCCTCTGCTGCGGCCGCCAGGTTGGGGCTGCGCCACAATCCGTCCGACGCGATCGCCGCCACGAGGGACAAAACGATCATGCGCGAACGCCTAGGAGCCGCCTCGCTATGCCAGCCCGCGTACCGAATTGTCCCGCCCGGTGGCGACGTCGTCGCGGCCGCGGCGCAGATCGGGTACCCGTGCGTGGTCAAGCCGGTGTCGCGCTCGGCCAGCCAAGGGGTCATCCGTGTCAATGACGCCACCGAGGCCGACGTGGCGAGCGCGCGTATTCGCGCAATGATTGCGAACTGCCCCGAACCCCTGCTGGTCGAACGCTTCGTGCCCGGAAACGAGGTCGCTCTAGAGGGTCTACTCACGGAAGGACGCCTGGACGTACTCGCGGTGTTCGACAAGCCCGATTCTCTCGACGGCCCCTTCTTCGAAGAGACGATCTACGTCACGCCGTCGCGCCAACCTCCGGCGATTCTCAACGAGATCGAAACGATCGCCGCTCAGGCAATCGCGGCGTTGGGGCTTCGCGAAGGCCCGGTCCACATTGAGCTGCGCATTGGACCCGGTGGCGCAGTGACCATACTCGAACTGGCAGCCCGGTCCATCGGGGGCTTGTGTGCGCGAGCTCTGCGATTCGGAGCGGGGGTGAGCCTCGAAGACGTGATTATTCGTCACGCTCTCGGCATGGGACTCGGCGGCCTCACCCGCGAACCACAGGCGTCGGGCGTGATGATGCTCCCGATCCGCGCGGCGGGAGTGCTCGACCACGTATCGGGGCAACAACTCGCCCTCGCCGTCGAAGGCGTGGTTGGTCTCGACATCAGTATTGCGTCGGGGCGTTCGGTGGTGCCGCTGCCCGAAGGCGATCGCTACCTGGGCTTCATCTTCGCCCGCGGAACGACACCGCATTTCGTTGAAGCGGCCCTTCGACGAGCCGAGGCGTGTCTCGACGTGCGACTGCGATGACCCTCACAAGGGATTCACAGGATGATTGAAGTGTCCGACAAATGGGCGAACTTCAGACGGGGCGCACCTCCACCACAGTTGCATCCGTCTCTAGTCCATGGCCAGGTTGGGGTGTGCGAGAGTCGTTCTGTGGAGTTTGACCCGCAGGCATTCCAGGGCACTGCCGAGTATTACTCGAAAGGGCGTCCCGCCGTACTCCGAGCAGCTGGCCGACACCATGAGGCAGGAACTATCACTGGACTGCACCGGTCAGCTTCTCGACGTGGGCTGTGGACCCGGCGTCTTGGAACTGGAGCTGGCCGGGTTGTCCCTCGCGACGGTGGCGCTCGATCCCGAAGCCGGCATGTTGCGGAAGGGCCAGCGACGCTGCCAGGGAGCGGGGGTCGCGAATGTGCGCTGGGTTCTGGCAGCGGCGGAAGATGTCCCTGCGCTTGACATAGGGCTGTGTCGGGTGGTCGCGTTCGGGCAGTCGTTCCACCGGGTTCGGCGGCAGGAAGTGGCCGAGACGGTCTACGACCTCCTCGAGCCGGGCGGTTCACTGGTCCTGATATCCAACGAAGTCGACAGACGGCCGCGGCCAGATGGCCCTGGCTATCCGAGCATTCCTCACAGCGCGGTTAGGGAACTCATCGTCGCCCATCTCGGCGAGAGCACGCGCCACTGTTTCGCCAACTGGCGCGAGGGCCAGCCGGCGCGATTCGAAGACACGCTGTTGCAGACACGCTTCGGTGGCTTACGCACCATCTACGCACCTGGACGTCCGGACTTGATAAGGGATGTCGACGCCGTCGTGGCCAATTACTTTTCGATGTCATACGCGCCGCCGCGGCTCTTCGGAGATCGCCGAGCCGAGTTCGAAGCCGATCTACGTCGTCTCCTCCGCGAGTATTCGCCCCCTGGTCTCTTTTGGGACTGGCCAGGCGATACAGAACTTGTCATAGCGACGAAGCCCTGAGGCGAGTGGCTTTCTAGGACTAGACACAAGCCCCCGTGCTCGAATGAGATGTGCCTCATAGCAATCAAGTGTGATTCGCTCGCGTACCTCTTATACGACTATCAAAAGACGGAAAGTCGCCAATTGTTGTCAGCCAGACAAAATGAT
>PLON01000015.1 GCA_003142095.1 Acidimicrobiaceae bacterium
CATCGAATGCGTCGCCCTACACCTTGCCAGAGTTGCATGAGACTCTGATAGTTATACAGAGCCGTACCTTCGCCATCGGGATAGCCGCCGTCGGGAAGGCGCATGAACGCTACCGTGATGTTGGACTTCGTGGTGAGCGTGTCGAGCACGATCTGACGACTGCCTACCGTGAGCGCAGAGGTCGTCCAATTATTGTCCGCGCCGGCCATCAGGGCGTACGCCGCTTCGATGCCTAACTCACGGTCCCCCCAGTAACTCTCGCCCATCCCGTCGTCGCCCGCGGTGAGATGGACTGTGAGAACATTGAGGCCGTTTTGGATGTTCTGCAGTAGCGAGGGGCTCTGAAATATTAGGGAGTCGTCCGGGTGGGCCACGATGTACATCGCGTTGGTAGGGTTGGACAAATTGGCGGAGAGTTCCCTTTCCGTCATTCCCGCTGGTTTCGTCGCCGCGAATGAACTTTTTGCCCGAAGATCGCCCAGGGCAATGGCGCCTGCCACTACACCCGCACCGGCCAGAACTTGGCGTCGCGGCAGGATCAGAGGCGATATGGGAGACGCTCCTTCATCCGATGCCACATGGTCAAATCTGCCCAATTTCGCGTAACGAAACCCACTGAAAGTTGAATTTGAGTGTAGACAAGACCCAAAGGTTTCACAAGTGAAACCTGGGAAAACCCCATATCACTTTCGGGAACAATCCGGTGGTGCTCGGCCGAGACGGATGCGTAGGTGGGATCACCGATGCGGCGCAGGATGGTCGTGGAACCTTCAATATCACTGGAGAGGAAGGTCAGGGTTTCGATGAGTGAATCGAAGGAGATGTGACCTGGCGCCGAACGGGCCCAACACAACCCGCGATGAACGGGGTTTTAATCCCCTATGGGAGGTTAGATAGGGCGAAGATTCCCAGTGTTTTTCAGTGCTTGTCACGCCCCTTTATGAACTCTGCCAGGGCATCAAGCCACCGCACCCACGATCACAGGAGTTTGAACTACAACCGCTGTGGGGTGCGAAGGAAATTCGTTAAAAGTCCAATAATTGCAGGGCTTTCCGACTGTCCGCGAACGACCTCGGTTGACCACGAATGCACCGTGTGAAACACCCATTGACGCCCACGTAACGCCCATTGACGCCAAAAAAGAGGCGCACCGGCACTGTTGAAGGAGCAATCATTGAATAGCGTCAGTATCGATTCGGCGACGGCGTCGCAAAGTGCGGACCCGTCTAACCGCGGAATTGTCGCCCCGTCGACCAACGACGAACCGATGTCTAAAACTCTTGCTGGAGCCTTGGACTGGAAAACGCTTATTCCAACTGTTCTTTGTATGACAAATCGTGATACAATCACCGTATGACAACTGCCGTCTCCGTCCGACTCGATGAAGAGACCACCCGTGCATTGGCGTTACTTGAAGCTTCTGGTCTCAGTCGGTCCGAGGCCATTCGCGATGCCATTTTGAGTGCGGCCGCGAGTCTCCGACGTCGTCAGGCACTGCGCGAGGAAGTAGTGGCTCTCGAGGCTGATGAGGATGATCGTCGCGAAATGCTCGAAGTCGCTGCCTTCATGGAGGCACTTCGTGCAGAGGGGTGACGTTGTCGAGCTTCGTCTCCCTAAGGGTGTAGGCCACGAGCAACGAGGTCGGCGATTTGGAGTTGTGGTGCAATCCGATGCCCTGTTGCCTCGATCAGTTGTCTTGATTGCACCTACATCAACAAGTGCGAAGGCCTCCACGTTTCGACCTGAAGTAGAAATCCTTGGAGAGAGAACTAAAATTTTAGTAGAACAGATCGCGGCGCTCGACATCGGCCGATTGGGAGAAACCATCACCCGACTTCATGGTGAGGCAATGTGGAATGTTGACGATGCTTTAAGCACGGTGCTCGGCTTGAATTAGCCGTGTTCTTCGGCATGTCCGACGTTCCCGACCTCGACCTACGGAAGATCCGCGAGTACGTAGGGGCCCGCGTCGTTCCATCTGAATTTCAGGGGGCGCGCAACAAAACTCAAAGTCGGGGTCTGTCCAAATAATAAATGGACTTTCTACCATAACTGTTACCTCGAGTTCACTTTCAAACCGATGATAAGTTGACGCTTAAGGCATTTTTATCCTTTTGGAACTGCGCAAACAGTCTGAAAAATTCAAACTGTTACGTTCGATCATCGGAGCGCTTCGTGCTCTGGGGGGCGGTTGAAATGAGACTTATTTCCAAGAAAGTTGGCGTTGGACTTACGGCGTTGAGTTTTAGTATCGGAGGCTTTGCGGTATTTGGTTCGGGCCCGGCGACGGGGGCGACCTCGAAGACTTCAAGCGCCGGTGACACGATTACCGTCGGCACGCTGTACGCGAGCACCGGCGCTTACGCGACATCCTCTCTGCCCGAATACGCGGGGCTCAAGTTTTGGGCGAAGCAGGTCAACGCCCAGGGTGGCATGTACGTAGCTCCCCTCAAGAAGAAGGAGAAGGTGAAGATCGTCTCCTACAACGACCAGAGCGACCCGGCGACTGCCACGACCCTCTACGACGAACTGCTCACACAGGACAAGGTGAACGTTTTGGTCGCGGACTTCGGTTCGGTCCTCACGGCTCCGGCGATCACGATCGCGAAGGACCAGAAACATCTGTTGTTCGACGTGACGGGATCGGGCACGTCATTCTTCAGCAGTGGCGCGAACCCGTACGTGGTGCTCACCTCACTGCCGGTTTCGGCCGTGTGGCCGAAGCCAGTGGCCGCACTTCTGACCAAACTCAAGACGAAGCGAGTCGCGATTCTCTACTGTCAGAACGACTTCGATCAGGCCCAAGCCACCGCGATCAAGGGATTTCTCGCCAAGAGTGGAATAACGCCCGTGTACTTCCAGGGCGTACCTACGACCCAGACCGACTACAGCACCTTGGTCCAAGCGATTAAGGCCACGAACCCCGACGCCGTGCTCGAGCTCGGCTACCCGAACAACGACATCGCCTTCTTGAACGAACTCAAGGATACGAACTTGCACTTCAAGTTCGTGCTCACACCGTTCTTCGGCCAGCTGCCGTCACTGTTCGCCCAGGACGTTGGTGCCAAGGCGTTGGATTACACCTACACCTACGCCGTCCCACCAACCCTTACCATCAACACCGTCAACATGGGCCTGGGCCTGACTGACTTCGTCAAGGCCTTCGCACCGGGCAACGCTTCATCGGTGAACTTCCTCGACGTCGCTGGCTACAACGCCGGCCTCGCCGTCCAGGCCGCTTTTGACCACGCCACGTCCATGTCCCAGCTCGGCATCCGCGCCGGGATCAGTGCGGTCAGCGGGAAGCTGCAGACGCTCGAGGGTACGTTCAAGGTCGACAAAACCGGTGAGCAGATCGGTGAGTTGTTGCCGGTTTCCCAGGCCTTCCCTTCGGGTAAGAGCTTTGCGCTCAAGATCGTGTACCCCGCGATCCCGAGCCAGGTGGCGATGGTGAACGCGACGCCGAGGTACCCAGCGCCAACTGGCTAGGTTTAGTCGAACGCCATGCAGTTACTTGAGTACGCGCTAGTCAACGGGATTCTCTTCGGGCTGTTTTACGGGTTCATTGGTATCGGACTGAACCTGCTATTCGGAGTGATGCGACTGGTGAACCTGGCCCACGGTGACTTCGTGGTCTTCGGTGGCTACCTGGCCTACTCGCTCGTGACCGTCTTCCATGTCGGTTCGCTTTGGGCGATACCACTGTCGATCCCTTTGGCACTCCTGTTGGGGTTTGTGCTCTACCAGGTGACGGTTCCCCGTCTCAAGCGCTCACCAGATACCGAGACGGCGTCGCTCATCGCGTTCTTTGGTGTCTCTCAGGTGCTCCAGGCGGTGGCCACGATGATCTACGGCGCCAATCAAATAACGCTCCCTTCGCTCGGTGGTCCGATCAGCATCTTCGGCCAGTCCTACCCATCGAGCGTGGTCATTTCTGCCAGCCTGTCCGTTCCGGCCCTCGGCGTCCTTTACCTCTATCTCTACCGGACAAGGCTCGGGCTCGCGACCCGAGCCGTCATGGCCGATGAGCAAGAAGCGATCGCTTCAGGTGTGCGGGTGCGTCTGGTCGCGACGTCGGCCTTCATGATCGGCATTGCCTTCGCCGCAGCCGCGGGAACACTCAGCGTCTTCATGCTCGGCGGGATCAACCCGACGTCAGGCAGCGCTCTCACCGTAACCGCCTTCACGGTCATTATCATCGGTTCGCTCGGCAACCCCCTCGGCACCATCGTCGGCGGTCTGCTGGTCGGGCTCGCCTCGAGCTTGACCCAGGCCTACGCGACCGAATGGACGGGAATGATTCCCTATGCCTTGCTGTTGGCGGTCGTGCTGTTGAGGCCGAGCGGGCTATTCGGAAGAAAGGTTCGCAGTGTCTAAGAATCCCTTGAGTTCGCCAGCACCGCGCGGTGGTCTAGACGCGAAGTCACGCGAGGCGCGAGGCGCGCGAGCGGCACCGACTCGAATCTGGGGGCTGCCCGTTCGCTGGGGCCGCTGGGCGCGTCGGATTGTGCCGGTGGTGGTGACTCCCGTGGTGCTGGGTTTCGCCCCGCACATCTACGACAACCTGGCCTTTCTCACCACCATGATCGTGTACGTGGTGCTCGCCGAGGGGGTGAACCTGCTCTACGGCTTTACCGGCTACTTACCATTCGGGTACGTCGGATTCTTCGGCGCCGGGGCGTATGGCGCTGCGCTCTCGTTGACCTACTGGCACGTGCCCGGGATCGCCGCGCTGCTGATCGGTGGACTCGCCGCGGCCCTCATCGGGCTGGTGCTCTCGCCCCTGCTACGGCTATCAGGGGCGTACTTCGCGCTGGCCACGCTCGCGGCCTCGCAAGTTCTCTACTACATCATCGCCAATGAACCGTGGACCTTCGGCGAGACCGGTACGTCGCTACCCGAAGTCTTCAGCCCTAACCAGATCTACCTCATCGCCTTGGCGATCATGACGATCGCCATCGCCCTCACGGTCTTCGTCAAAGAGTCACGTTTCGGACTCTCGCTGAGGGCGATTCGCTCGGACCCGGTGAGCGCCTCGATGGCGGGCATCAACGTCGTGAGGACCCGGAGTGTGGCTTGGTTCATCAGTGCCGCACTGGCCGGGCTGGCCGGCGCCATCTGGGCCATCATGACCGCGGCCTTCTACGCCGAGAGTCCCTTCGCCCTGACCATCAGCGTCTACGCGATTGTCTTCGCCCTCTTTGGCGGAGTGCGCACCGTACTCGGGCCGGTGGTGGGTGCGGTGGTGCTCTACTCCTTGTACCAGTACATCGGGATCTCGAACCCCCAGTACTTCGAACTCGTCTACGGAGTTCTGATAGTGGCACTCATACTTTTTCTTCCCGGTGGACTCAGTTCGCTCGTTGGCCATCCGGGGAACAGGCCAAAGTGGTGGAAATCCATCACCCCGCGGGCCTCGCTCGCGCCGGTCGCTTCGACTCCCGCGGTACTGACACCAGCGCGTGAAACCGACCAAGACCCGAGTGGTGGAATATCGCGTCGCGATGGAACTAAGGACGATGATGCAAGCTAGCAAGAGGCCGTTGTCGATCGCGAAGAGATTCCTGCACCGCCAAGGTGACGACGCGCCGTCGAGGCGGTCGGTGCCCGATGCCTCAAGCGCGTCAGTCGCGCCCCACTTGGAGTCCAACGAAACAGATATCCCGATTCTTCAGGTGAGGGGACTTTCCAAGTCCTTCGCAGGTTTCCCGGCCGTCGCGGGAGTAAATCTGGACGCCTTCGCCGGCCGGGCAGTCGGCCTCATGGGACCCAACGGCTCCGGCAAGACCACCCTCATCAACGTGATATCTGGCGTCTACAAGCCCAGCGGTGGCACCGTCACGCTGCGCGGACACGATGTGGCCGGCAAACCCTCGCACCGCTTATGTCGGCTCGGTCTGAATCGAACATTCCAAGTTCCTCACCCGCTCGGGGACCTCACGGTAGGGGACAACGTGGCTATCGTGCGGAGCCGCATTCACGAAGACCACGTAATCTTCGACGGCGATCCGCTCGAGTTTGTCGGACTGGCCGGGGCCACGAACTATCTGGCGTCAACCCTGACGAGCAGCGAGCAAAAACTGCTTGATCTCGCGCGGGCGTTGGCCGCGGGTCCGGACGTGCTGCTCATCGACGAACTCGGCGCCGGTCTCAGTGCCCGCGAACTCGAGGAGGTTGCGGGTCTGTTGCGACAGCTGAAGGACGCGGGCCTAGCCCTGATCATTGTCGAACACCTGATGGACTTCTTAGAGCAAATTGTGGACACAGTTGTCGTCATGGAAGCCGGAGCATCAATCTTTCGCGGGACGCTGCGCGCCGCGATTGCCGACCGTCGAGTCATCGACATTTACTTGGGAGAGTAACGATGACCGAACCACACTTCTTCGAGGCACATCACATAAGTTCCGGCTACGGTACGACTCAGGTTCTGTGGGACGTCGACCTAGAAGTCTCGGAAGGATCGACAGTGGCACTACTTGGCGCGAACGGAGCGGGCAAGAGCACACTGCTTCGTGCCCTGATGGGGCTGATCCCGCTTTGGGAGGGCCAGGTCAGTTTCTGCGGTGAGCGGATCGATCGCTGGGATTCCAACCAGCGGGTTCGAGCATCGATTTCTTACATGAGCGAAATAGGGATCTTCCCACAGCTGAATGTTGAGGACAATCTGCGTGTTGGCGGGACCGGTCTTTCATCACGAGATCTTAAGCTCGCTCTGAAACAGACTTGGGAGGAGTTCCCGATGTTCACCCAACGGCGCCACTTGCCAGCGGGCAGTCTTTCGGGCGGGCAGCGAAAACTACTCGGCCTCGCCAAGGCGCTGATCAGCCGGCCCCGTCTGCTCATTTTGGACGAGCCGTCGTCGGGACTCTCACCTCTGTTGGTGAGGGAAATGATTGAGATGCTCGCCCTGGTGCGTGAGCGCCACGCGGTAACGATTCTTCTCGCCGAGCAGAACGCCAAGGTTCTCGACCTTGCCGACCGGGTCGCCATTCTGAACGGGGGAGCGAAGGGCTTTGACGGACCAATCGACGAGTTTCGAGCCCAGACCGACATCGCGGCGCAGTTCTTTGGACTTTCTAAGAGCCCTACGGGCTCCGATCAGATGAACCTTCTCGGGCCGGAGGACCAACAGTCCTAGAGCGAACGAGGACGTACGTCTTGTCCTTCCTGTTCCGTACGAATATGTCCTTCTAGCGGATATTCGTTTGTGGAGCCACGGTTACGTCATCCGAACACCCTGGCTTTCCAACTTCCCACCGTATTTAGGCACCTCGCGGGTACTACCAAAACTTCTCAGGGTGTGCTCGATATTTTTCTGACGGCCGGCTCGCCGTCAGTACCGTCCGAGGGCGAGATAAACCAATCGTGGCCTATTACAGAGCTAAATGTAAGCGAAGTGCCTCGTCGAGCTCCACGAGAGAATCACTCGATACAACGCCCACTCGACCTCCCACTCGCTCGACCGATATAGATCGAATCTGTTCTGCCTGAGCTTTTGAATCACGATCTAATCCACTCTCGCTTGCGTGCAGCAAGACCTGAAATGGATAGATGCTCTCAACATTTGACGTAATCGGAACCACCGTGATGACACCACGGCCGAGACGCTCTGCTGAAATATTCGCCCCGTCATTGCTCACTATTACGGCCGGCCGACGTTTGTTCGCCTCGGAGCCACGAGCGGGTTCGAGATCAACCAGGCAAATCTCACCTCGACGCATTAGATGAGACCGTCATTCACGGTGACGTCCCACACTTGCCCATCGTCGCGCTGAGACCATTCACTCCAAGCTTGCTCATAGTCAGGTCCAAGTTCGGACGCTCGTAACAACCGAACAGCCTTGTGCATCACAGCCGACCTAGAGGAAATGCCTCGAGCAGTTGCGTACGAGTCAAGGAATTCAACGTCGGCTTCGGGGAGACTCACACTTAGTTTCATACTTCAATACTACTCTCAGTATTACCCTTTTACGACACCTTTGGATCGGTAGTCGCTGCGCGCAAGTTTCTTGATATTGACCGGATCGCCGCGGAACTTGGCGTCTTCGTGAACGAGGGGGCATTGTCTCGTGCCTGACTATCCCTTCGACCGAGCAGGGGGCGGCTCTCTGTGAAATGGTGGTCAAGATGAACGCACCGGTGACCACTCTTGATCAGCGATACAGCGACCCCAGAGCGTCGGCCATCACATGGACCGATACCGAACGCGCGATTGAGTCAGCTGAATTGTTTTGGCTGACGACGGTGCGCGTCGATGGACGACCTCACGTCACGCCGCTCGTAGCTGCGTGGGCGCACGGGGAGTTGCATTTCACGACCGGATCCGACGAACAGAAGTCCGCAAACCTTCGCGCGAACTCCCACGTGATTCTGACGACTGGTCGTAACGACTGGCAAGACGGTATCGACATCGTGCTTGAGGGCGAGGCCCATGAAGGAGCGGACCAACGTTTACTTGAGGATGTAAGCCAAGCATTTCGAACGAAGTGGGACGGTCGCTGGGAGTTCACGGCGCGCGACGGCAAGTTTTTCCACCCCGATGGATTTGAGGTACAACTCTTTTCCGTTACGACCACCAAAGTTCTGGCATTTGCCAAGGGCACTTTCGGTCACACGGTTCACAGATTTGATGAATCCTAGAATCACGACTCTTCTTCAAGGTGTGAGAGACGAGCGCTGACCGTGTCCGACATTCCGGAGTGGACGCGAGAAGGAGTCGCCAGAATGAAGTTCGACTCCGCTACTAAGAAGTGGACGCTCTACTAGGTCGACAGCGACGACCGTTGGCACGTCTTCGACCTCATCTCGCCCGGTTCGATTGACAAATTACTGCGTGAGATTGAGCAGGATCGAACCAACATCTTCTGGGGATAGCGAGCGCGCACAGTCAACCATTCGATTGTCGCGACATCAGAACTGACTTAGTGACGTTGCTGTCGACGGGCTCTTGTCTTGCGACGTCCTTCCCCAAAGGACTCTCGACGCATCCAGATGTACACGCCGGAGTAGAGACAGCTAAATAGAACCATGACGACGATGGGCACAATGATGGCCGTCATCAGACGATTCCCCCGCGAATTTCCGAGGAATTTAATCCGTGAAACCCAGTGACAACAGCCATAGTGCCCCATTTCATCGTGTACGATTAGTTAGTGTACGATCTATCCCCACCATAGTGGGATCGGTGACAAGTGCAACAGGACCTCGGCGAGGTACACGAAAGAGGGGGGCGGACAGTGAGCAAAATCGATGAAATCCAGGGCGATCCGCTCGCTCTCGAACGTCAGGTCTGCTTCGCGTTGGTGGTCGCATCGCGCAGTGTCCTGTCGGTCTATCGACCGCTGTTGGAACCGATGGGTCTCACCCATCCGCAGTATCTGGTGATGCTGGCTGTATGGGAACGCTCCCCTCTGTCGGTTCGTGAGATTGGCGATCTGCTTCAGCTCGATTCGCCGACACTTTCACCTCTTCTCAAACGTTTGGAGGCGTCGGGCTTGATCACGCGCGAAAGAAGTGGCGATGACGAACGCCGGCTGCAGGTCGATCTCACGAAGAAGGGTCGTGAACTACGAACGATGGCCGAGCGTATTCCGTCAGCGGTTATCGCTCGACTCGGCATGGAAGTGAGCGAATTGACATCGCTTCACGCCGCTCTCATGAAGGTCATCAGCGCCGTACGCGACGCCGCCAACGGGTAGTTGAAAAGACCGGGCCGCGCGACTAGGTCGTGATGCGAAAAACCGGGTGGTTCGGTGCCACGCGAGCGAACTCCTCGTCGGACGACGTGGCACTCACACCGTCGAAAAAGATTCCGACCTCCATCTTCCACCGCTTCAAATAGGCGCGCAAGACTTCCGTCTTTTCTGCGTCGTTCACCTCCACCGCGTTGAATTCTTCCTTCGAGCGGCCGAGACGCAACTCGCCAGTTCCCGCCACGCGTAGATTCCTGACCCATTGCGTCTCTCCGCGCGGCGCGACCAGGTAGTGATTGCTACCGAATGTGAGAAGGTTGACGGGAGTTGAACGCCACTCGCCGCTGACTCGACCGCGAACCCAGAGTGTTCGAGAGCCCCCGACGCTCACGCCCGCGTTCGTCATAAGAGCGATCAGGCGATTGAAGACGTTCCGTGTGAACCAACCAGGTTCTGCGTACCGTGCACCCGATGGTGAATCCGCCATGAACACCGCCTTCGATTTCGCGTAGGAACCGTCGACCCATGTTTATCGAATATTCGCGACCGTTTGCCATCGCAACTCTGTGCCCGCGATTAAGCCAAGCGGAATGTCAGACTCGTTAGATGCCGTCGCGCTGTCTCAACGCTTCGTGCGCGGAGACTCTAACTCGACGCCATTGCGTGATTAACGCTGACCTCGTCGTGCTCGTCAGTGTTTTCGGCGGACGGTTGTTCCGCGGACGCAGTCGACGAGTTACGAAGCATGTACGCGATCGATCCGGCGGCGAGTGCCGCTCCTCCGAGGACGGCGGCACGTGTCCACGACTTCGAGAGGTGTGGTCCGAGACGCAAGACGCCCGTCCCCGCACTCATGAGCGCAATGGCCATCACCATATTGGTCAAGGGCAACTCGAATCCACCGTCCTGCGCGAGTGGTCCGTGCTCGCGGTGTGTGGTGCTCGCGACAGCCATTGTTCCGACAATGATCAGTGGTCCGAGCGGTGCGGCGATTCCCGTCGCCGTTAACACGCCGCCGCTAAGTTCACTGGCGCCGGCGAGGGCAGCGAAAGGCTTACCCGGACGAAGTCCGATGTGCTCGAAGCCCGCGGCCGCTTTATCGAGGCCCGGTCCTTTGAACGCGCCAAAGAGTTTCTGCGCACCGTGCACGGCCAGATAGGTGCCAAACACCACGCGAGCGATGAATAAACCGAGATGACGCATTACAACCTCCAAGCTGCCAACTGCCGAACGCGACGGACGCGATTTGATACAAAACTAACGTGACCTCGTCGAACTGTGACGCTCTCGAAATGTAAGCATCATCAGCTGAGGCGCGCAAGATGACGAGAGAATTCTACGAGATGGAATCGCGCATTCCCTGAATGCCGCGCTGCGCCGGGCTTGCGATGGAGGTGCTCACGCACCGGCTTGGTTGAATGATGAGACCAGCGAACCCGCCAGCCGTCAGCATCTCAGCAAATAGGAGAACACGAAGGGCCCCCACAATCGTGACCAAACAAAGAATGCTTCCGACCATCTGCATGAAGAGAAAAACGTCGTCCCATACGAATCGCCGACACAGTCGAAACATCCACAGAGACGATGCGACCTCAAAGCAAATGGGAACGGTGCCGAATCCGAAGTGAAAGTCGCGCAACGTGAGATTGAGGGTGTACACGTAAGTGCTGAGGAGCATGACGAAGACAATGACGCTGTGGGCGTAGAGAATTCGGCGCAGGCGTCGTACCCTTCAAAAGATGCGGGTTACATTCTGCGAGATTTCTAAAGCAGTCGGGACGTGTCGTAGGTGGTCTCGCCGAGCACGATACGACTCTGCACGTCGCGAGTCCCGAGTTTCTGCAGAGTATCGAGAACCGACTGGAGCTCGTCCGTATTGCGACTCACGATGCGCAGTTGATAGTCGAGTTCCCCCGTCGTGTGCACCGCTGAGAGGACCTGGGGCACGCCGTTCAGATCACGTTCGAACTCGTGGCGGTCGACCGACTCCTTCAAGTTGATGTCGGTCAACGAATGAAGGGTGTGACCGAGGGCGGCCAGATCGAGTTCCGCGTGAAACCCCGCGAGGACCCCGCTCTGGCGAAGTCGCCGCACGCGGTCGGCGGTGCTGTTCGCGCTGAGGTGCACCAGTGCCGCTAGCTGTTGGTAGCTCAAACGTCCGTCATCACACAAAGCAACGAGCAGCGCTCGATCAACCTCGTCCATAATCACATCTTTCATCGTTTATCTAGGTTAATTAAGACTTATATAGGTATTTTAGAGGTTTTTTACTCGTTCTATTGCTTATTACCGAGTCAATTTAACAAGTATCGCAATTATTATTAAGGCATGGTGTTTTTCCTGTTTCGAATCCTTCTCGCCCCCCTGGCCGTCGTCGCCGGGTCTCTCGCGCAACGTCGTTTTGGCCACGCCGTCAGCGGTCTTATCGTCGGTCTGCCGCTGACCAGCCTGCCCCTGCTCTGGCTCGTGGCCCTACAGCACGGGACCGCGTTCGCCAGCTCGATGACCGGCGCCCTGCTGGTTGGTTCCATCGCCGAGGCCGTGGTGCTGTGGCTCTACGCCCGGCTAACGATCCATCTGTCGCCTTCGCTCGCCCTCATCGGCGCCCTCGGCGCCTTCGCGCTCGCCGCCGAAGCCGTCAACCTTCTCAAACTGTCCGCGCTGCTCGCGGGACTCGTCACCGCTGTCGGCTTCGCCGTCGCACTCCGTTGGTGGCCCGTCACGTCCACCAACACGTCATCGACTCAGGGCCGGTCTCGACTCTGGCTACGGGTCGTTCTGTCAGCGGTCTTTACCCTCGTGCTCGTTTCACTCGCCGGTCGACTCGGCCCGGTACTCGCGGGACTCGTCGACGCGTTGCCCGCAATGAGTCTCATGATGGCTTTCATGACGCACCAGGATCACGGCTCAGGAGCGTCGTCGCGATTCCTCCACAGCGTTACTCGAGGCTCGTTCTCGTACCTCGCCGCGATGATTGTCTTGGCCGAACTTCTGCACACCGGTAACTTGTTGCTCGCTTTCGCGGCGGCGCTGGGTGCCGCACTAGTCGTGCAAGGTTCGATTCAGGCCCACGACACGTTCGCCAAGCGCCCCCCGACGCTCGTTCTTTCGAACGAGATGTGGTCGCAGAGCGCCTGACGCTCCGCACGAGAATTCCCGATTCCAAAAACTCAGCCTGCGAGGTGCAGTTGAAAATCGAACGCGAGAGAAAAGTAAAACCCCCGCGACCCGGAGAACCGTGACTTCGCGAACCGCGGGGGCGAACTAACGCCTAGTAGTAGTGGCGTCGACCTCCCACTACGTGCACCACGTGCCCTCGCCCGAGCTCCAGAACCGCCTCATCGCCGAAGTGCGCCGAGTGCTGCGCCCTGACGAACTCTTCGCCGGAACCGACAGCACCGAGACAACGGCTCGATGGGTGCTACACGAGGGCGACGTCTACGTACCCGTTGATCCGACGGCGTTAGCGCCGCGTCTCAGCGACGCGGGATTTGTCGACATCGTCTTTGAAGAACACGGCGACCGCTTTCGATTCCTTGCGCGTTGCCCCTAGGGGACTACTCGGGGATCATCGTGCTGAGACAGAACGGATGACCTGCCGGGTCCAAGAACACAAGGTACGTCTCCGGCGCGGGTTGCGTCTCTGACTTCGTCGCACCGAGCGCGAGTACTTCGCGCTCTCCGGCAGCGAGATCGGACACGGCGAGATCAAGATGCATCTGCTTGGGAGTCGCGTCGCCGGGCCACGTCGGAGGTTGGTAATTCTCCACCTTGATGGCCGTCAACCACAGAGGCCCGGCTTTCACTGCGTCGAAGGTGTCACTACGAAACGCAACCTCGCCGTTAATGACCGCGGCCCAAAAGTCTGCGAGCGGGTGGGGATCTTCACAGTCGAAAGAGACCGCGCCAAATCGAACATGCTCTGTCATGGAGGTCAGTGTAACGACCCCGTGCAACGCGAATCTAGAGCAGATCAAGTCCGAGGTCGAGTGCCCGCACGGAGTGCGTCAGCGCGCCAACGGCGAGATAGTCGACCCCAGTCGCCGCGACCAACGTGGCGTCCTCGAGCGTGAGTCCGCCGCTCGCTTCGAGGAGGACGTCGGGAAAACCGTTGGCCAATTCGACGGCGGCCCGCATCTGTTGAACATTCATGTTGTCGAGCAGTATCAAGGAGCAGCCGGAGTCGAGCGCTTCACGAACCTGCTCGAGCGTGTCGCACTCGACCTCGAGCGTCACGTCGGGATACTGGCGTCGGACGTCCTCGATCGCGTTGGCGATGCTGCCGGTCGCGGCCACGTGATTGTCCTTGATCAGTGCGGCATCGCCGAGGCCCATCCGATGGTTCACGCCGCCGCCGCAGCGCACGGCGTACTTCTGCAGTTGACGAAGTCCGGGGGTGGTCTTGCGCGTGTCGCGCACGCGACAACTGGTGCCCTCAAGCGCTCGACTCCACGCGTACGTGGCACTCGCGATTCCCGACAGATGCGTCATGAAGTTCAAGAGTGTGCGCTCGGCGACAAGCAGTGAGCGAAGCGGCCCCTCCAGACTCATCACCACGGTGCCCGCTTCAACGGCCTCGCCGTCGACCACCCGGACGTCAACGCCCGAGAGGGAGAAACCGACCGCGTCGAGCACCACGAGCGCAACCGGCCCGCCGCAGACAACTCCACCCTCGCGCGCGGCGACTTGCGCGCGAGCGCGCTGGCCCGGACGAATCGTCGCTTCGGTGGTGACGTCGGGGCCGTAGCGAAGATCTTCGTCGAGCGCCGTGTCGACGAGGCGGCGTACCTCGAGAGGTTCGAGACCAGCCCGTTTTAGATCGGCGTCACACTCTTCGCTCACGCGCCGGCCATCGCACCCGTCTCGGAGACCACCTCGCCGTCGACCACGCGCATCGTGATCGCGTGGCCCCAGGCGTCACTCGTCTCACTAAAGTCACTGCGCCGATGACAACCGCGACTCTCTTCGCGCAATAACGCGGCGCTCGCGACGAGTACGGACGACGTGTGCAGGTTGGTCGCCTCAAGCGTCGCGAGGTCTATCTCCGCACGTGCGCTCGCGGTCGTGTCGAGCGTCTCGAGGAGCGTCTCCAGTCCGTCGCGATCGCGCAGTACTCCGGCGTATTTCGACATCTTCACGGCTAATGAATCTCGCGTTGACGCGTCGACTCCACGGCCTACAACGCGACCGTCGCCCCGGCGTCGAGTGTTCTCTCTCTGCGGTGCGTCGTCGTGGGCGAGTCTCTGGCCCAGGCGCCGTCCCGCAATGACGGCCTCGGTCAGCGAGTTCGACGCCAGACGGTTCGCGCCGTGCACCCCGGTCGCCGCCACTTCGCCCACGGCGTATAGGCCAGCGAGTGACGTGTTGCCCTCGAGGTCCGCGCTCACCCCGCCACAGGCGTAGTGCGCACCAGGGGCAATGGGAATGAGTTCCTTCGCCGGTTCGACACCCGCCCTTCGACAGATATCGAGAGTCGTCGGAAATTCTCTCGCGAGGCGTTTCGCCCCGATGCCGCGCGCGTCGAGCCACAGGTTGGTCGACGGGCCGTCGCCTCGGTTCATGCGCTGAAGCATTGTGAACGAGACCACATCACGAGGTGCGAGGTCGCCGAGTGGGTGCTGTCCGCGCATGACGGACTGCTCATCGGCGTCAACGATGGTGCCGCCCGCCCCGCGCAGCGCCTCCGTGATGAGAGGCGACTGGCCACGGTGTCCCTTCGAAAACAACACCGTGGGGTGAAACTGCACAAATTCAACGTTGGTCACTGTTGCGCCCGCGCGAACGGCGAGGCCCAGGCCGTCGCCCGTCACTTCGGCGGGATTCGTCGACGAGGAGAATGCCTGACCGTAGCCGCCTGTCGCGAGCACGACGGCGCGCGCGCTGATGACTCCCACCTCAAGGGCCGAGTCAGCTCCAACGCGTCCGGCGATGACTCCGACCACGTCACCAACATCGTTCGTCAATGCATCAATGGCAACCGTGTGCTCCATGATCTCCACGTCTGAAGCGAGCAGCGCCCCCCGTAGTACCCGGTGTAGCTCGGTCCCGATGGCGTCTCCGCCCGCGTGCACAATTCGTCGGTGCGAGTGGCCACCCTCGAGCCCAAGCGAGCCGAGATCGAAGTGGGCCCCCAGGCTGGTCAGCACTCTGACCACTTCGGGCGCGCTCGTCACGAGAGAGCGGACTCGGTCCTCGTCGGCCAGTCCGGCGGCGGCGACGAGGGTGTCGCGCGCGTGCGCGTCGAATGAGTCGTCGGCGTCGCTCACGACGGCGAGTCCGCCCTGAGCGTACGGCGTTGATCCACTGCGCAGTGTTCCCTTGGTAACGAGTAGGACGCGCTGTCCGTATTCGCTTGCGACCACCGCGGCGCTGAGTCCCGCCGCTCCACTGCCCACGACCACGACGTCGACGTCGCGACTCCAGAGAGGCGTCGAGGACGGCAAGAAGCGCGGGGTGGGAATGTTCATTCGCCCACCATGGAGGGTCTACCGACCGCGATCATGGCGTCCACCGCGCGCTTCGCGCGACGGGCGATTTCGGGATCAACAATGACCTCGCTCGTTCCCTCACGCAGGCATCGCAGTAGAACGTCGCGAGTTGTCATCTTCATGTACACGCACTCGGCGTGCTCGTTGACCGGCTCCCATCTCACGGCGGGATTCGCCCGACGGAGTTGGTGCAACATGCCGGTCTCGGTGGCGACGAGAACTGACTTCGCAATGGTCACGCGAGCACGATCGAGCATGCCACCCGTGGAGAGAATGTGCGTGCGCTCGGCGGGCAGGTCGCCCGTGCCGCTCAGCCAGAGCGCCGGCGTCGCGCATCCGCACTCGGGGTGGATGAACAGTTCCGACTCAGGACTCGCCAGCGCTTTGTCACGCAGCTCCACCGGGCTGATATCCGCGTGTACGTGGCATTCGCCCATCCAAATGTGCATGTTCTCACGCTTCGTCATGCGCTGGACGTGTGCGCCGAGAAACTGATCGGGGAGGAAGAGAACCTCGCGGTCGGCGGGGATGGTATTCACGATGTCAACGGCGTTTGCCGATGTGCAGCACAAGTCGGTTTCGGCCTTCACGTCTGCGCTGGTGTTGACGTAGGCGACGACCACGGCACCCGGGTGCTCGGACTTCCACTCTCGGAGTTGGTCAGCCGTGATGCTGTCGGCGAGCGAGCATCCGGCCAGCGGCTCGGGAATAAGGACGGTGCGCTCGGGCGCGAGAATCTTTGCGGTCTCAGCCATGAAGTACACACCAGCGAAGACAATGGTCGAGGCGTCACTGGCCGCAGCGATGCGCGACAGGGCCAGCGAGTCGCCGACGTGATCGGCGACGTCTTGGATTTCGGGACGCTGATAGTTGTGGGCGAGAATGACGGCGTCGCGCTCGTTGGCGAGGCGTCGCACTTCGCTGAACCACTCGTCGAGCGTTTCGGGGGCCAACTCGGTGATGCTCACGAGACCTTCTTCCCCTCGGCCGACTGACGCGACACTCACGTCGTGTTCCCGAAGGTGTCACGTCCGGGGAGGTTTTCGACTATTAGGCGTAAACCCTTCGATTAAGTTACCATGCAAGGTGAACCCGAGTCAACACTCCGACGAGTCGACCAGCGATTTCACGGGTCGCTTCCGTCACGAAGTCCTCGCCGCCGTCTTCCAAGTTCGCGAACGTCGACTGCATTCGTTGCTATGGCGCCGGGCCCGCTCCCCCTTCGAGGGCGATTGGGCGCTGCCGGGAGGACCCCTCGGACGTGTCGAACTCCTCGGCTCCTCGCTCAGTCGACACCTCGCGGCGAAGGTCGATCTGACCGACATTGCGTACCTCGAGCAACTCGAGACTCGCAGTGACGTGGACCGTGACCCGCGCGAGCGCACCATCGCCACGGCGTACCTGGCCCTCGTATCGTCGGCGCTCAATCCGTCGATCCCGAGCGACACGGCGTGGTTCGCGGTCGACGAACTACCCGCCACGGCCTTCGATCACGCGTCGATCATTCAGTCGGCTCGAGAACGCCTCCGCGCAAAACTCACCTACACCAACGTGGGCTACGCACTCGCGCCAGAAACGTTCAGCATCGCGGAACTGCGCGTCATCTACGCCGCCTGTCTCGGTCACGACGTGTCCGCGACGAACCTCCAGCGCGTGTTGCTACGCCGCCACATCATCGAAGCGACCAGCGTGACCGCAACGCCGTCGGCCTCGGGTGGGCGGCCGGCCACGCTCCACCGATTCACCGAACGCACCCTGTTGGTGACCGATCCTTTCGCGGTGTTTCGTCCGCCGAGCGAGCGCCCGTAGATATTAGGCGCGACCGGTTTTCCTGAGCACGTCGCGTACGTAGTCGAGTTCCTCTCGTAGACGTGCGCCGACTTCACGATCATCGTCAGGGGTCCAACGGCCAGTCCCACCACGTTGGCTACGTGCTCTTGAATATGCGCCAACTCGACCAGATTCCCGTACCCCTTGGCTCCAAAGTCAATACTGTGCGCGTATATCGACAGCGAGAGTCGACCACCGTGGATGAACAAGTCGAGCAAACTCACGCACGGGATGTACGTGGTGTCACTGAGTGGCTGAAACGTCGTGATCGCCGCGTGCCGCGAAGTCGGATCGTCGATGAGTTTCTTCGCCACCCCCGCGACTTGATCGAGGCCGCGGTTCTCATAGTCGTAGAGGCGAGTGGCGTAGCTCGCGGCGTCGCCGAGTTCCGCGACGCGAGTCGGATCAGTGAAATTCGCGTGCATCCACGCGAGACGTTCGGGCTCGGCGAAGAGCTCGATGAGTTCGTCGCGACTTGCCGGTTGCGCGACGTGCAGCGCCGCCATGAGGACCTCGCGCATCGCGATCCCGTCGTAGGTACCCTCGTGACCCAGGGCGAGGATGTCACGCGCGATGTCGAGCCAGGTCTCGCCAATCGTGTTCGCGACAACGCTCACGAGCGGGAACTGGTCGATATCGGGCCACGACGCCGAGTTGATGATTCGCTGGCGTGGCGCGAAGTTTGAGCCACTCGACAGGACGACCCTGCCTACACTGAGGGAATCCGCGACGGATCGAGTGCATCGTGAGACGACAACTGCTGTGCCTGGCTGTGGTGGCGACACTCGCCACGTTGGCTCCCGCCTGGTCGGCATCGGGAGCGCTGACCAGAGCGAAGAATCTGGTCGTGACGCCCGCGGTGCGGCGCAGTCTCTTTGTGGCGCTCGCTGCCTTTCACCAATTGCCCACGAAGGACTACGTCAGGCTCGCTCCGGGAATGACGTTCTACGCCCTCGACGTGACATCCAAGACCTACTACGCCGCGTCTGGCATCGTCCCGAGCCCGAAGTCACTGCAGGCACAAGTGGGTGCCCAGGACGACGGCGGTTACCAACTCCTCACTCGTGCGCAGGGCGCGAAGACGTGGACGATCTACGACGACGGATTCGGCGGAGCTAACGGCTCCAAATGTCCGATCGTTATTCCGGCCGCGGTGCTCGCGGTATGGGCCTGGCCGAGGAAGTGCTCCCCACCCGCGCTCTAGGTCACAGACCTCGCGTCGGTGCCTGCCACTGCGGAGTTGGCCAGGGACTCGCGGCGCGTAGTACTGCTTCAATCCGTCGCGCGGCGTCGAGAACGCTCCACTCGTCGTGAGCGCGACCAACGATCGCGAGACCGACCGGCAACCCGTTCACCACACCCATCGGCAAGCTCAGGATCGGCCACCCGGCGATCGCCGGCGGGCCGGTCACGGGACTCGCCGGACCGGGATGACCGCCAACAATCAGGTCGCTCTTCCACGTTGGCCCATACGCCGGGGCAATGATGACGTCGGATCCCTCGATCCCCGGTTCGAGACACGTGTCGAGCGCCCACGCCAGGTTGCGCGGGCGCGATTGCTCGTACGCAGCTCCCGCACGTCCGCCCGACGCGACCGCTTCGAGGAAGAACTCATGACCGAAGTAGCGCTGTTCGATCTCCGCGTGCTCGTCCTCGTAGACAATCACGTCGGCGAGTGAGCGCACGCCTTCGCCGGGTCGCTGGGCTAAATACTCGCTGAGGTCGTCGACGAGTTCGCCGAGCATCACCGCCAATTCGTCGCGCCCTTCGGCCTCGCCCGGAACCGCGAGATCGCGGTCAATCATCGCGAGTCCGGCTCCTCGCAACTCAGTCACGACGTCGTCGAACATCTGGTCGGTGGCGGGGTGACCGGTGCGCCAGTTCTTCGCGACGACCATTGATGTCGCCTGCGCCGGTCGCTGCGCTTGTTGGGCCAGCACGCTAAACATCAACGCCACGTCCGCGACGTGGCGGCCCATTGGCCCGGGGCTGTCCTGACTCGCGCTGACCGGCACAACGTGCGTCGTGGGCACCGCACCCACCGTGGGCTTTAGTCCGACGACGCCGTTCATTGACGCCGGCGACACGATGGAACCGTCGGTCTCGGTACCGACGGCGAGAGGTGCCAAACCAGCAGCAAGCGCCGCACCCGAACCGGAAGACGAACCACCGGCGGAGCGGTCGAGAGCCCACGGGTTCGCGACGAGACCGCCACTGGCCGAGTAGCCACTCGTGGAGCGCGGAGATCGAATGTTCGCCCACTGGCTGAGGTTGGTACTGCCCAGCACAATGGCGCCGGCGTCGCGTAGTCGCGTCACCAGCGTGGCGTCGCGACTCGGTCGCCCGATCAGCGAGGTCGACCCCGCGAGGCCCGGCAGTCCGAGCGCCTCAATGTTGTCCTTCACCAGAACGGGCACGCCGTGCAGAGCACCGAGAGCGCCGCCACTCTGGCGTTCAGTGTCGCGCGCGTTCGCCTGAGCGCGCGCGTCGGCGCTGAGCGCGGCCACGGCATTGACAGCGGTGTGGCTGTCTGGCGCGTCGACGTGGGTGACGCGCTCGATCAACGTATCGACGAGGTCGAGTGAGGTCAACCCGCCCGCCGCTAGTCGCACGAGAACATCGTGAACGCTCAAGTAACCGAGGCTCGACGTGGACGGATGCGGATCGTGCACAGCACCACCCTACGACGGTGCGGTGCCGATCTTTGGTGAACTGCGTGACAGACTTTCGCCATGCCGGATGCGTCACTCGAACAAAAACTGGGCGTTCGATCCCGCGAAGAAGGCGAGCACGACAGGCGACGTGAACGCAGGACCTGACCCCTTGAAGCCGCCGATCCATGACGTGAAAATCGAGCAGGCGACCGTGACGGACGCAGAAGCACTCCTCGCCATGCGCGAGCGGCTCTCGGCGTGGCTCGCCCTGCGTGACGTGGTGCAGTGGCAGCCCGGCAGCCTTAGCGCCGAGCGCATTCGCGAACAAATCGCGGCCGGCTCGGTCTACGTGGGCCGTCTCCGCGGGCAACTCGTCGGTTCGGCGACGATCACCGACGAAGACCCGCATATATGGGGAAACGATTCGACGAAAGCGGGTTACGTGCATCGACTCATGGTGGATCGGCGATGGGCGCACCGAGGATTCGGCGCCGAACTATTGACCTGGGCCGAAGAATACTGCCGCGCGAACGCGAAGACCCACGTGCGTCTCGACTGCGTCGAGATCAACACGACGTTGATCGAGTACTACCGCAATGCGGGATATAAAGAAGTTCGCCGCCTCGTCATTGAAGGACTGCTGCCGCACCGAGGTGGCATGGTCTTGTTTGAGAAGGCGCTCGACGACACAGATTAAGACTCGTCGCGGAAACGCTCGAAGAGTTCGCTCAAGGTCTGAAGAACCTCCGGCGCAAGGTCATCGGCCGTCACGACGCCGCTCGCGGCGATAGTCACGCGTAGCTGTTCGAGATACGCGGTGCACGCGTCGCAGGCGACGAGGTGCGCCTCGAGGCGACGTCGCGCGCGTCGAGACAGTGAGCCGTCCAGGTAGTCGCTCATCAGCTCGACCGCCTGTTGGCACACGAGAGCACTCGGGAGCAGTTTCACTTTTGACCTGCTCTCATACTCGCTTCGACCTCTGATCGTATTCGTGCGCGGCTCCGGTGCAGGATCACGCGCACGTTGGCCTCGGAGAGTTCGAGCAACTCGGCAACTTCCGTAGTAGATAGTCCTTGCACGTCACGCAGCGTTACAACGGCGCGCGCGGCGTCGGGCAGGCGCGCGATCGACTCGTGGACCAGACGGACGATCGGAGCGTTCACGATGGCGTCGTCGACACTGTCGGTAAAGGGGGCGGGTGGATCGCTCCACATCCCATGTTCGTTGAAACGACGGGCGAGGAGCGATCGATCGGACGTGATATCGACGGCAACGACGCGATGTTCCTTCACACCCTTGGTGCGAGCGCGATTGACCGCGATGCGAAATAGCCACGTTTTGAAGGAGGAGCGGCCCTCGAAACGCTCGATACCCCTGAGAACGGCAATCCAGGTTTCCTGGGCGACGTCTTCGGCGCTGGCGTCATTCGCAACGTAGGAGCGCGCGACGCGCACCAGAGACTCGTGATACTTCGTGACGATCTCTCTAAAGGCGTCTTTATCGCCGGCGAGCAGTCGCCCTAACAGCTCCGCGTCGTCCACCTCGTCACGATATCGGGGATATTCCAACCGCATAGTTTGGAATCGGCTTCCATACGTTCGGGTAAAACCCGGTGGTAAGTTGCGAGGATAGGGCGGATTGCGGTGGTGGTCGCGATCTTTTCGAGAGGGAGTATGCGTGCGCAGATACTGGATCGCCGGAATCGTTGCGGCGGCGCTTGGTCTCTCGGCGTGCGGCGCGGCCGCCACGTCCGACACGATCAACTCGGCCGTATCCTCGCTCAGTTCATCGCAGTATTTACAGGTGCACTTCACGGCGACGGCGTCGGGCGCCAGCAGCGCCGAGGCGCAGCCGTACCTGAAACTCCTGTCGTTCGACGTCAATTACGCCAATCCAACGGGAGCGGCGATTTCCCAGGCGACCGCGCCCAACGCGGAGATGACCTTCAATGTCGGCAGTCAGGCACTCCTTGATCTGCGCCAGATCAACGGCGTCGCGTACGTAGAGATCAACGTCTCAGCGCTCTCCAGCATCCCCTCGGCGAATATTCCCGCCTCGGACCTCGCTGCCGCCCAGCTGCTGATTGGCGGACGGTGGTTTGAGCTGACGAAGGGCTTCGTAAAGACCGAGCTGAAGACTCTCGTGCCGACGTCAACGACACTCAGCCCCGCTCAGGAATCGAAGGACGAAGCCACCAGCAAGAAGCTGATCAGCGCCCTGACAACTCTGATTGACAACGGGAATTCGACTGCACTGGCGAACGGTAACGGCTACAGCGAGACCGGTTCGCTCGCCTCCGTCGTCAACGCGCTCTACCCGACACTTACCTCGATCGATCCGACGATGAGTAAGCCCGCCGACGTAAAGGGCACCTACGATCTGACGCTAACGACGTCGGGCTCGACGGCGACGGGTGGTTCGCTCACCATCACCGTGCCCGGCTCCACGGGGGACCAGAGTGTCGGCCTGCAGGCGACCGTCACGCACAACAACGACCCCATCGTCACGCCAACCGACGCGACCGTGGTCACGCCCGCACTCATCAAGGGGCTCCTCAGCGAAGCCAAGTAGTTGGTGACATCGCGTCCCACCCGTTGGGTGATCGTCGGAGGTGTCACCGTCGCGGCGTACGCGTGGCTCGCAACGAGTGCTCGGCCCTTCGCCCCATGGGCGTACGCAGCGGTGTCCGTTCCGGTGGTCGTGACGTTGGCGCTCTACGCCGTACGTGGCGGATTCTCCGATCCCGACGCGACGAACTACTACCGACACCGATCGCTCGGTACAGCGCGGGGAGCGGCTCCGTGGTGCGGGCTGTTCATCGTCGCCCTCGCGCTCGAGATCGTGGGACTCGCTCTCGGTGGACGATCGAAGGACGTGCCGACGCTCAGCACCACCGTCGATCATCTCCTCGTTGCGCACTGGGGACGCTGGCTCTTGTTCCTCTGGTGGTTCTGGGTCGGTGCCCGGGCTGTTGAGGGAATGAGTCAGCGACGGCGAGAAAAGAGACGGTCGTAATGGGCACGATTCTCTGGTGGGTACTCATCGTCGCGGGTGCCGCTTTCGAGCTGACCGCGCGAGTTCGCCCCACACTGGTCACGCCGCTCGCGCGTTTGGGCGCACGACTCGCGAGCCATCTTCCGCTGCGCGTGGCGTTATGGGCCGGATGGATCTTCGTGGGCCTTCACCTCTTTGCGCGCTACACGCTGCCCCGGCATTGACGCGACAGATCGAACGGCGTCGTATGACAGACTGCCCTCATGGGATCAGCAGGCGACAAACCGAGAAAGCCACGTCGACGTATGGCGAAAGTACCGCGCGGACTGGAGCCGAACAACCCGCCCCTGGCCGGTCTCACCAACTCTTCCGGCGGCACGTACGGTCCGCGCGTCGATCACGACGCCGCGAGTTCGCGCAGCTCGAACCTGGGACGATTCGGCCGGGCGTTCTTGTGGATCCTCGGGCGCCGTCGTCGCCCACCAGTCGATCCCAACACCGAAGCCGAGGCCGACACCGAGGCCGAATAAATCTGTCGTAAACCTGAGCGGCCGCACAGTTAGATTGAGCCAATGGCCATCGAACACGACACGAAAGACTGGACCTGGGTTCTCGAACGGCCCTGCGAAGAGTGTGGCTTCAACGCCGACAGCGTCGGGACCGACGTGCTCGCCGAGAAACTTCGCGACAGCGCTACACGGTGGTCAGCGGTGTTGTCGCGTGAGGACGTGCGAATACGTCCGAGTGAGAGCCAGTGGTCACCGCTCGAATACGCCTGTCACGTGCGCGACGTTTTCCTCGTCTGCTACGGACGACTCGTCCTCATGCTGGAGAACGACAACCCCACCTTTGAGAACTGGGATCAAGATGAAACGGCGATCGAGGCGCGCTACTGCGATCAAGATCCCACCGACGTACGCGACGAACTCTGCGCCAGCGCACGACGCTACGCCGACCGATTCGACACCCTTGAGGCCCCTCAGTGGTCGCGGCCGGGACTGCGCTCCAACGGCAGCGAATTCACGGTGGCGTCACTTGGACGCTATTCCCTGCACGACGTCGTCCACCACCTCTGGGACGTCGGCGCTCCGGTCTAGGGCGGCGTCACTCCCCGCGCCAGCCGCGCATTTCGTCTTCGAAGGGGTCGAGACCCATCGGACCGAGCGCCAAGGCGTGCGCGTGAAAACGTTTGAGCGAAAAGTCGTCGCCGAGTCGATGGCGAGCCTCTTCGCGCGAACGCATCCATACCCGCTCACCCACCTTGTAGGAGATCGCCTGCGCCGGTAGTCCCAGGTAGCGCTCCACCTCCGAGACCGACATCTCGTGCGACTGAATGGCCCGCTCCTCGAGCACGGCGACCGCCATCTCCGGCGTCCACACGCGGCCCGAGCAGTCGCCGAGATCCGCGAGCTCCCCGAGGTCGTCGGGCGCGGGCAGTTGCAAGTGCATGCCGATGTCGACCATGACGCGCGCCGCGCGCAGCGCCTGACCCGCGAGGAATCCCATTTCCTCGCCGAGATCGTCGAAGAAACCGAGCTCGTCCATCAGACGTTCGGCGTAGAGGGCCCACCCTTCGCCGTACCCGCTCGTCCAAGCTTCGAGTCGGTGAAAGCGACTCTGGCGATCGGCTTCGAGGATCGAGGTCGCACACTGCAGGTGGTGGCCCGGCACGCCTTCGTGGTACCAGGTCGAGGCGTCACTCCACCAGGAGAAGGTCGTGGCGCCGAGCGTGGGGAACCACGTCGTGCCCGGTCGAGAGAGATCTTCGCTCGGTGGGATGTAATACGGCGCCGCCGCCGATCCTTCGGGCGCGAGTCGCGCGTCACAGAAGCGAATGCGCGGATCGATATCGAAATGGACACCGTCGAGTTTTTCGATGGCTCCTTGAGTGAACGAAATGAGCCGACGCAAGAGTTCGTCGGTGCCGTCGATGAAGCGCGAGGGATCGTGGTCGAGGTGATCGGCCACCTCTACGAGACTCGTGGCGCCGGGTACGAGGGTATTGGCGATCTCCCACATGCGAGCATTGATGCGACGCAGATCCGCGTAGCCCCATTTGTAGAGCTCGTCGAAGTCGAGGACGGCGCCGGTGAAGCTCTGTGACCAGACGCGGTAGCGGTCAATGCCACAAAAATCACGCTCGTTCGCTCGTGGCGCGAGTTCGTCGCGCAGCCACGCAGAGAGTTCACCGCACGCCGCGTCGGCGTCGTTCGCGGCCCGCACAAGTCGACCGTCGTCGTCGAGATTCGCCGTCACCGTCTTCGCAAAACGTGCGTAAGTACCCGTCGCGTAGGTCGCGGCCTGATCGGCCACCCCGAGCACATGGCGGCGCGACGCCAGTCGATCGCTGTTGGCGAGCCCTTCCAGAGTCGGTCGCCAACTCTCCAACGCGGAACGCACCTTCTCTAGTCGCGTCGAGATGATGGAGCGTTCCTCGTCACTCTCATGGCTCATCAGTTCGAACACTTGACGAATCTCCGACAACGGCGAGGTGAGCACGGAAAAGAGCCGCTCGGACTCTCCGGACTCGAGCAGACCGCGACGAGTCTCAAGTCGCTCGCGCATAACGGCCAGTGCGATGCGGTCAATCTCGTCGCTCGCCGACAGTGTGTCGAGACGATCGCAGTGCTCTCTCGTGGCCGCAAGATGCTTCGCGGTGGCGTCGGGCGAGAAGTCCGGTAAGAACTCGTCGTAGTCGATAATCCCCGAGCCGGTAGCGAAGATGGGATCGAGTTGAGCGTCGTGCTCGACGATGGTATTCGCGTACGCGAACACGTCAGAACGATGTTCAGTCATGGAGCGTTGAGGTCATGGTGACCCTCAGGATACTCAACCCGATGATTCGTCGATAGAGGTGACCGGTCCGTTCCACGACCACTGGGGCATGGCGAGACCGAGGAAGGCATCGCTTCCGCCAACGAATTCGTAGACGGATTGACGTTCGCCCATTCGACCTCCTTCGTTCATTATGGCGCGAGTCCCGGCTGCGCCGTACAGCCCTGAAAAAGTGGCGAATGTCCCCCCGCTCGGGACTTTCGTCCCTAACGTACCGCGTCGACACGAGCGAATACTGAATTCGTGACGTATCCCGGATGCGTCACGGGCTCATCTGAACAAAGCGCGAGGAGGCCAACTCCATGTACGTCCAACTACTGACCGATGCACTAGACGAGTGGGTGGTGGCCTCTGATCGTCACGACGTCGTCGCTCACGTCGTCGCGTGTCGCACGCAGATGCTTCTCACGTCGCCGCGCAGCGGCGAACCCGCGTACCGAGCGCTCGCGGCTCAGGTTTCGTACGATCGATCGCTCATCAAACTCTGCGGGATTTTCGACATTGCGACGTCGGTCGACAACTTCACCAACCCCCTCGCCGAGCGCCGTCGACTCGAGCAAGAACTCGCCCTCGCGGGGCTCGATTTCGCGGAACTCTCGAGCGCCGGACTTTAGATCTGCGTTCGCGGCGCCTCGGCGCCCTTCAGCTTCGTCACATACACGGCCGCCTCGGTGCGATTGCTCATGTTGAGTTTGTTGAGAAGCCCGGTCATGTAGTTCTTTACCGTCTTCTCCGAGAGGAACATGGACTCGGCGATCTCTCGATTCGTGAGTCCTTCGGCGATGAAGTCGAGGAGTCGGCGTTCTTGGGGAGAAAGCGCTGCGAGTTCCGATCGAGGTTGGGGAGGATTAGCGATTCGTTCGACCACTCGCGCCACGGCGCGTGGATCCATCAGAGACGCACCGCCCGCTACTTTCTTCACGTCCTCAATGAGGTCGCGGGCACGAATCTGCTTAAGGACGTAGCCGGCCGCCCCCGCCATCACGCTCGCGTAGAGAGCTTCGTCGTCGGCGAAACTCGTGAGCATCAGACAGACGATCTCGGGATGCGACGACCGCACTTCTCGACAGACCTCAATGCCGCTACCGTCGTCGAGCCGCACATCCAAGATTGCGACGTCGGGTTTCACGACAGGGATTCGAGCCAAGGCTTCGGCGACCGACGATGCCTGGCCAACGACTTCGATGTCGTCGTCAGTTTCGAGCAGGCTGATCACTCCTTCTCGAACCATTTCGTGGTCATCGAGAAGAAAGACGCGTATTGCCATAGCTCCATTGTGTCAGCAACGTGGCTCGACGTGTGAAGGACACCTCACCCGCCCGCCATACGGGCCTCGTGAGTACCGTCGTGGCGCCATACCGCAGGATTGACGACGCCTTAAAGTTACGTCGCCTTCTCGCTCGCCATGCTCGCGATCATCCCGGGCACCAGCGCCTTCGAACCGACGCCGATGCTGATGACCGGGTGCAGGCTCGGCGCCAGCCAGCGCATCACCCGATCGAGAACTCCTTCGGGAATGGCGACGCAGCCCTCCGTCGCAGAACCAAAACTCACGTGCAGGAAGAATCCACTGCCGGCGCCCTTCACGACGGGGTTCATGTTGTAGTTGATGACCACGGCGTGGGCGTAGGCGACGCCGGAGTAGTAGAGGTTCTCCGAATTCCCTCCCGGTGAGACGCGGCTCACCACGAGGCGGTTGTAGTGAGGCGACGCCGGGTTCTCATCCCACCAATCGTCCGGTCCGACGTGCACGTACGACAGACGGGTGCCGTTATCGGGTTGGTTGCCAAATGCCTGGGTCAGTGTGAAGACACCGACGGGGGTACGACCGAGTCCTTCGCGAGTGGGTCGCACGCCATTCACCCCGACCCACGCTACGACGGCGGGAAACACCTGCACGTAGTGACCGTCACTCGCGAGACGCCACGTACGAAGTACGGCGGTCTGCGACAGCGGCGTCGCCGCTTCGACAGTGATGACCTGACCGGGCAAAGATGCGGCGCTTGCCGACCTCGAAAAGATGGCGAGTGCTCCGAGCACGCTGACCACCACCACAGCGCTACGTATCGACGCATGACAACGTGTGCGGGCGACCCGGTATCGTCCCTCATCAGGGGGTTTCGTCAGCCGGGTCCGCGTCGTCTTCGCCCATGAAGTGGGGGTTGAAAATGAACCCGATGATCGAGCCGTCGGGCGTCCTCACCGAGGCCGTAATGATTCCTTCGCCCACGTCGGTCGGCTCGGCGTCTAACGTCGCGCCCGCTTCTAAGGCCGAATCGACGGCAGCGTTCACGTCGTCCACGCCCCAATAGGTCAGCGCACCCTCTGCGGGATCGGCGTCGGGCAACAGTCCGAGCTCGTAACCCCCTGGATCGAACCCCACGTAGAACGGCTCATCGAAATAGGGCTCGAAACCGAGAAACTCCGTCCACCACTGTTTGGCCGCCTCAAGATCCGGCGCGGGGTAGATCACGGTTCGAAGCCCTAACAGTTCTGTGCTCATGGACCTTGTCTACCAGTACTTGCGCGCATGCGACGACAGACACCTACGACTCAAATTCCACCAGGCGAATCAGCGCTCGATGGGCCGCCGCGCGCACGCGCGCCACGTCGTCGTCCAGAAGTACGGTCATCGCGTCGTGCGCGTCTTCGAGACGACGTTGAGCGACGACCTTGGCGGACATTTCTCGAACCCGCCACGAAGTATCGTTCGCGCCCTCGACGACCACACGTGTCGCCGAGCGATCCCACGCGTACAGGAGACCGCGCATCGCCCAGACACGGGGCCAGTAACCACTCACCCCGCCCGCACCACCGCTGAGGACCGTGGCAGCCGCCGGACCGGCGAGCACCATCAATGTCACTTCGTCGATCCCGCGGCCACTCAAGATCGCGACGCATTCGCCGGCCACGTGTTTCTCACCTCGGCGCTGAGACTCGAATTCAATGCTCTGTCGCGACGTTAGTCCCCACTCACTCGCCATAACCACCGGACCCGCTACTGGCTGGTCGAGCCACCAGCGAGTTCGGCCACGATGTCGAGGTGTCCGACGTGTCGCGCGTACTCCTGGAGAAGGTGAAACAGGATGCGCTCCAGAGTCGCTGGTTCGGCCCCGTCCCAGCGCGCTCCGGGTTGGCCCACGGCGTCAAGACTATTGGCGCGAATGATCTTGCGCGAGCGAAAGCCCTGGGCACGTAACTCGCCAATGACCGTCTCGCGTGACTCATCCGCAGCGACGTACCAGCGGCCATCGCGGTTGTCGCCCCACGGGTCTTTCACCTGTTGACCTTCGAATCCCCATTCGAGCCAGCGCATCTCGACGAACGTCAGATGGCGCAGAAGTTCGAGCGGCGTCCAGCCCGACGCCAGTCGACTTGAACGCACCTCGCTCTCGGAGAGACTTTCGACACGCGAGATCACGCCCGAGCGAAAGTAGTCGAGGTACCCGACGAAAACTTCGGTGCGTGACGAGATGGGCAGGGTTGGTTCGGGAAAGACGTCCATGGTGACAGTATGGTCCGCCCCTGTGTCAGTTCGCCCGTTAGATCGTCTGCACCCAGATGAGTCGCGCCGCCTCAAGCGAGAGGGTAAGGTCCGCGCCAGCCACGGTGAGGGCCACGTCGTTCGGGCCGACATTGGACTCGATGACGCCAACTTCGCTGCCTTCGTGTATTGCGTGCTCGGCCAACATTGAGAGCAGCGCAGGCGCTTCGTGTTCGGCCACTTCGGAGATGCGCCGCACCGTCGCGGGTGTCCCCGGTTCGAGGTCCGCGAGCGCGACGAGCACGCCGTAGTGCGCGTCGCGTCCCGGGATGACGTTGCCGTGGGGACACGTGGCCGGCGAACCCATGGAGATGTCAATCTGGTCGACCACGGCGTCAGAGATAGCCGAAGAAATGCGATCCGCCTCGATATCGGCCGTCGCCCAATCGAAGCCGAGTACGTCGGTCAGCCAGCGTTCAAGGATTCGATGACGTCGTACCAGACTCGTCGCGGTGGCGGTGCCAACCTCGGTGAGTGTCACGCTGCGGTCCGAGCTGATGTCGATCCATCCGTCGCGCTTCAGCCGTACGAGCGCGTTACTCACGGTCGGCGCGCTCACCGATAACCAGTAGGCGAGTCGACTGGGTCGAACGACCTCGCCTTCCGCGGCGATGTAGTAAATCGCCTCAAGATACTTGTCGACGGTCTCGGTGTGACTGGTCGTCATCGAATCACGTCGCCCCGTGACGCAGCAGTTACTCGCGCGAGTCTCATGCTTGGTTGCGCGACTGCCATTTAGTCGACGCTAACGAGTGAATCCCGACGCTGTCAACGCGACGCCGAGGCGCTCTTCGCTGACGTCGCTGACGACGACGCCCGCCTCACGAATTTTCTCGACGTCTTCGTCGAGACTGTCCGTTTCGAGAAGAAGCCCCTTCAGCGATCCCAGAGCCATGGTCGGAAACCAGGTCACCAGCTTGAGGGTGGTCTGGGCGTCCGGGGGAAAAGGTCACGGGTTTCCTAAGAGCCGATATAATTGCTTGTAAGTAAGCAACTAAATTGGCTGAAACGGTAGGTATATGCCCCCCTTAAAGGAAATGCACCACGATCGCTACAAGTGGATTGCGCTGACGAACACCACGCTCGGCATGTTCATGGCGACGATCAACTCCTCGATCATCCTGATCTCCCTGCCGGCGATCTTCCGCGGTATCGACATCAATCCCCTCTCGGCCGGCAACGTGGGCTACCTGCTCTGGGTCCTTATGGGTTACCTCCTCGTGACCGCCGTCCTCGTCGTCAGTCTCGGCCGACTCGGCGACATCGTCGGACGTGTCCGAGTGTTCAATCTCGGCTTTGCGGTCTTCTCGGTGGCGTCCGCACTCCTCGCCATCGATCCCTTTCACGGCTCGTCGGGAGCGATGTGGCTCGTGATCTTCCGATTGGTGCAGGGAGTTGGTGGCGCCATGCTCTTCGCGAACTCAGCCGCGATCCTCGTTGACGCCTTTCCCGTCGAACAGCGCGGACTCGCCATGGGCGTGAACCAGATCGCGGCGATTGGCGGATCCTTCATCGGCCTGATCGCCGGTGGTCTGCTCTCGATCGTCGATTGGCGCTTGGTCTTTTGGGTCTCGGTGCCCTTTGGCATCATCGGCACCGTCTGGAGCTACAAGAGCCTGCGCGACAACGGAGTACGCACACCGTCGAAGATCGATTGGTGGGGCAATATTTCCTTTGGCGTCGGACTCACGGCACTGCTGGTCGGAATCGTCTACGGCATTGAACCGTACGGTGGGAGTTCGATGGGCTGGGGATCGCCGTTCGTCTTGAGCGCCTTCGCCATCGCAGTCGTTTTCCTCGGAGCGTTCTTCTACATCGAAAACCACGTCGAAGCCCCGATGTTCAACCTGCGTCTCTTTAAGATCCGCGCCTTCTTCATGGGGAGTGTCGCGGGTCTACTCGCCGCCATCTCGCGCGGTGGGTTGCAGTTCATGCTCATCATCTGGCTCCAAGGCATCTGGCTGCCACTGCACGGGTACAGCTACTCCGACACGCCGCTGTGGGCCGGCATTTCGCTGTTGCCTCTCACGATTGGCTTCTTGCTGGCTGGACCGATCTCGGGCTACTTCTCGGACCGTCACGGGGCGCGCATTCTCTCGACCGCCGGTCTTTCTGTTTTTGCGCTGAGTTTCGTTGGTCTGCTCTTTATCCCGACCAACTTCTCCTACTGGGCCTTCGCGGCGCTTGTCTTCGCCAACGGTGTCGGCGGTGGAATGTTCTCCGCCCCCAACTCGGCGGCGGTCATGAACTCGGTACCGGCCGACCAGCGCGGTGGCGCCGCCGGTATCCAAGCGGCCTTCATGAATACCGGCATGGTGCTCTCCATCGGGGTCTTCTTCTCACTAATGATCGTTGGACTCACCAGCACGTTGCCCAAGGCCATGTATCGCGGACTTAGCGCCCACGGCGTCGCGGCTGCGCAAGCCCATATCGTGGCGAACTTGCCGGCGGTCGGCAGTCTCTTCTCGTCGTTCCTCGGCTACAACCCTTTGAAGAGCCTCCTCATATCGCGGGCCAGCACCCACGTCTCGGAGGCCAAGTGGCTAACACTGACGGGTAAGAAATTCTTCCCCGACCTCATTCAGAGTCCCTTCCACCACGGGCTGATCATCGTCTTCTCGGTGGCGATTCTTCTGTCGGTCATCGGCGCGATCTTCTCCGCGCTGCGCGGTGAGCGCTTCGTTCACCAGACGCCCACACTGCTAAAGCACGAAGGCGAACTGGCCGAGAGTTCGAACGCCGTTCCCGGTGAAGTCGCTCTCGACCCTGAGGTCGTGCGATGAGTGTCACGACGAACGTTGACACGACGAGTGGCGCAAGGCTACGCCTCGCGTTGACTCGAGTGCTGCGGACACTGCGTCGTCACGGGCGATCGAGTCTGACTCCCTCGCAGGTCTCGGCGCTATCAACGCTCGAAGACTTGGGTGCTATGCGCATCAGCACGATTGCGACCTACGAGTCCCTCGGTGCCCCGGCCGCGACGCGGGTCGTGGCGAGCCTCGAAGAACTCGGCCTCGTACGGCGCACGAGCGATCCCGACGACAAGCGTGCGTCGCTCATCGATCTCACGGAGTTGGGCCGGAGCACTTTGAGCGAACTTTGGCGCGAACGAACGCTCGACATCAATACGATGCTGGAGCGTCTGACGGCAAAAGAGCGAGCCAGCATCGAGGCGGCCCTGCCGGTCCTCGAAAAAATCGCCCGCGATTAGCGATCGCCGCAGGACACCGGTCCACGCGGTCTGCACCACTAACTTCTTCAACGTGAGCGCCGGCACCATCGCAAAAACGAAGAGAGTCATTGTCCACGGTTGAACCAAGCTGCTTCGGCATTTGGGCGAGCTATTCAAGTGTTGAGGCAAAAAACATTGAGAAGGTGCGTTATAGTTGCCTTAGAGGTAGTCGAGCGAAGCAGTTCCTACGTCATCTCAGAGCCGAAATCCGAGTTTCTTCATCTCACGTTACTGTTCAGGTCCCCCGTT
>PLON01000025.1 GCA_003142095.1 Acidimicrobiaceae bacterium
ATACTGACCCGCGCTCCTAGGCGTCGACGTCGCTCAGACGGTTCAGCTCTTCGAATTGATTGTCGGTGAGCTCACTGACGGCCGTGGCATTAGCGCGCACCTGATCGGGCGAACTCGCGCCCGCGATCACCGACGAGACCTGCGGGTGGTGCAGCAACCACGAAAAGGCGAAGGTCAGTATCGAGACGTTGGCGGTGTCGGCGTACTCCAACAGCGTGCCGACGCGAGCTTGGAGTTCGTCACTCAACCAGTGCGCACTCCGCTCGGGCGCCATCATTGCGAGACGCGTCCCTTCGGGGATCGGCTCGCCCGGGCGAACCTTTCCCGTCAGCAGTCCGTTCGCGAGAGGGTAGAAGGGCAAGAATCCCAGTCCGAGCTCCTCGCAAGCCTCGAGCACACCGTCGCGCTCGGGGCTGCGATCGACCAGTGAGTATTGGTTCTGCACCGAAACGAACGCTGGCCCACTTCCGGCGACGGACTTGGCCTCGCGCAGTTGGTCGGCCGTGAAGTTAGAACACCCGATCTCGCGTACCTTGCCCGCAGCGACGAGTTCGGCCAGTGCTCCGAGGGTGTCGACAATCGGGGTCTTCTCGTCGGGGTAGTGCAGTTGGTAGAGGTCGACGTAGTCGGTGTTGAGTCGACGCAGCGAGTCCTCGCAGGCCGAGCGCACGTACGCGGGACTCGCTCCGACGTGCGTGTCGTCAATGGGCATGCCGAACTTCGTCGCAACGATCACCTGGTCGCGACGGCCCGCCAGCGCCTCGCCGAGAAAGACCTCGGACTTGGTGGCGCCGTAGATGTCGGCCGTATCGAAGAAGTTGATGCCCGACTCAATGGCCGCATTTACGACATCGTTCGCTCGTTCTTGTGAGAGACGCGTTCCGAAGTTATTGCAGCCGACGCCAACTTCCGATACCTGGAGTGATCCGAGTGCGCGCGTTTTCATATGCCTCCGTTGTCTCTGCAGAGCCTATGCAGGACTCTCCCTCTCAGATTCGCGAAGGACTCAACTACGATGGAGGAAAAGGAGGCCTGGTGCGAGTACGCGTTGACTTTGATCTGTGCACGTCGAACGCCGTCTGCATGGGTATCGCCCCCGAAATCTTTGAGGTGCGCGACGACGGCTTTCTCTACGTTTTAAATGAAAACCCCGGCCCCGAGTTCGACGAGCGGCTGCGCCAGGCCGTCGCGGGATGTCCCAACGGCGCCATCTCCGTTGAGGAGTAGAGAATGAGCGGACCGCGCGTCCGGTTCTGTCCCTCGCCCACGGGCTTCTTTCACGTGGGTTCGGCGCGTACCGCACTCTTTAATTGGCTGTTAGCCCGCCAGACCCCGGGCGGGGTTTTCATCTTGCGCATCGAAGACACCGACGCGCAGCGCGACCGCGAAGAGTGGGTGGAGGGCATCTATGCCGCCATGGCGTGGCTGGGCCTCACGCTCGACGAAGGTCCCTTTCGCCAGAGCGACAACCTCGCCGCGCACGACAGCGCCGCGCAGAAGTTACGCCGCAGTGGCTACCTCTACTACTGCGACTGCACGCCGGCCCAAGTTGAGGAGCGAAAGGGTCCGGGCCAGCCCCCGGGGTACGACGGCTTCTGTCGCGATCGCGGACTCGAGCGCTCGACGACGACGGCGCTGCGTTTTCGTATTCCGCGCGAAGGCGTTACCGTCGTGCACGACGTGATTCGCGGTGAGGTCGAATTCGTGAACTCGCTGATCGACGACTTCGTTGTTGTACGGTCGTCCGGCATTGTGCTCTACGCTCTCGCGAACGTCACCGACGATCGCCACGACCGCATCAGTCACGTCATTCGTGGCGAAGAGCACTTGGCGAACGCGCCCAAGCAGATGATGCTCTGGGAAGCGTTGAATAAGGCCACCGGCGACGTCGTGCCCGTGCCGGTCTACGCGCATTTGCCCCTCCTCGTGAATGAGCAGCGAAAGAAACTCTCGAAGCGCCGGGACCCCGTGGCGACCGAGTCCTACCGCGACCAGGGGTATCTGCCCGAGGCATTCGTCAACTATTTGGCGCTGCTGGGTTGGAGTCCGCGCGGGGATGAAGAGATCGTGCCATTGTCGACGCTGATCGAACAGTTCCGATTGGAAGATGTCTCGCATTCGCCCGCGTTCTTTGACGTGAAGAAACTGCGACACATGAACGGTGAATACGTACGCGCTCTCACCCCCGACGCGTTCATCAAAGTGAGTGCCCCGTGGGTTCGACCGTGGGGCTGCGACTGGCGACCGAGCGACCGCGAGCCGGCCTGGAGCGAAGACCAGTTCTCGGCCGCCCTCTACGCCAAGGTCGCGCCGCTCGTGCAAGAGCGAGTCGCGACGCTGGGCGAAATTCCCGACATGGTGGAGTTCTTCTTCGTCGAGGATCTGCGCTACGACGAGCCGAGTTTCGCGAAGGTCATCACCAACGATCCCGTCGGCAGGTCGCTCATTGAGGGCGCGATTCTGCGCTACGAACGTCTCACCACGTGGGAAGCGACGCCTCTTCACGAAGTCGTGCAAGAACTCGGCGACGAGCACGGACTGGCGCTACGTAAAGCGCAGGCGCCGATCCGCTGCGCCGTGACTGGCACTCTCGTAGGGCCGCCACTCTTTGAGTCACTCGAATACCTAGGACGAAAGAGGACCATTCAGCGACTGCGCTACGCTCTCGCGAGGTCGGGGTGATCTTTCAGGTCCTGCGATTGATCGCGCGTGTTCTCGGCGTGCTCGTGCTAGTGCTCGTTCTTTACTTCGGCGTCACGTTTGTCCAGATCTGGCTGCGCGGGCATGATCACACGACCAAGTCGGCGCAGGCAATTCTGATCTTCGGCACGACAGAAGATAACGGAACCCCGTCGCCGGAGTTGAAGGCCCGACTCGATCAAGCCCTCAGCCTCTACGACGCGGGTCGCGCTCCTTGGGTCGCCGTCACCGGAGGTCGCCGCCCCGGCGACGTCTACACCGAAGCGGGCGCGTCGGCGATGTACCTCGAGAACCACGGTGTGCCGGCGTCGCGCATTTTGAAGGGGGCGGGCTCCGACACATGGCAGAACGTATCGACGATCATCGGCAAACTGCGTCGACACCACATAAAAACGGTCATCACCGTCACCGACCCGTTTCACGAATACCGCGCGATGGCGATCTCCTCGGACCAGGGCCTCACGCCGGACCCATCTCCGGTACGTAATTCGCCGACGATCAAACACCAGTTGTGGCGCTTCTATCTGAAAGAGACGCTGGAAGTGGGGGTCGGACGGATCGTGGGCTATCACCATTTGAGCGAGTGGACGACGGCACCGGTCAAGGTTCACCATGCGTCTGGCGGTTGAGAAGACGGGTCAGATAAGATTGCCCAGCCCTTCGGGGGTGGTGTAATTGGCAACACAACTGGTTCTGGTCCAGTTATTCAGGGTTCGAGTCCTTGCCCCCGAGCGAATGAGCCAGCGGCGACGTTGGTTCTTTCATGGTCCCATCGTCTAGTGGCCTAGGACATCACCCTCTCAAGGTGGAGACACGGGTTCAAATCCCGTTGGGACTGCCATTCGGCCGATCGCCGTCGGCGACGTCGGCGAGTTCGTAATCTCTTATGGAATGGTGGTTTCAAGGGATCAACGCAACACTTGGTGAGTGACTCTGTTCATGACTACTCACCAAGGAGATCTCAATGGGTGCCCACCTGACCAAGGAACAGCGTCAACTTGCATTTCGGCTTCGACATCGTGGCCTCTCGACGTCGGCCATTGCGAAGGAAGTCGGTTTGACTTACGACGGAATGCGCGTGGTGCTGCGCGGTCAGAAACGAGACGGCCGGCCCGACGAGTGGACGTCCGCACTGGGACGGTTGAGCGTGCACGAGCGTGAAGAAATACTGCTGGGCCTTCACCACGGACTCTCGATGCGGGCCATCGCCCGAGCCCTTGGTCGCGCGCCCTCGACGGTGACGAGAGAAGTGGCCGCCAACGGTGGACGAGAGAGCTATCGCATCTGGCCAGCGCACCAGCGAGCTCGAGCCTGCACGAAGCGACCGAAGTCCGCCAAGCTCGACGACCCGGTGCTGTGTGAGAAAGTGACCACATGGCTCGAAGAGTTCTGGTCCCCCGACGAGATCTCTCGTCGCTTGCGCCGGGAGTTTCCGAGTGATCCGACCATGCAGATAAGCCACGAGACCATCTATCAGTCGCTCTACGTGCAGGGCCGCGGTGAGTTGCGCCGAGAACTGGCCGGTGCCTGCGCTCGGGTCGAGCCAAACGACGTAGTCAAGGTTTCGTCCAGACCCGCGGAAAGATCCCCGACATGGTGATGATCAGTGAGCGTCCCGCCGAGGTCGCCGATCGTGCGGTGCCCGGTCACTGGGAGGGTGACCTCATCATCGGCACCAACCACGCCAGCGCCGTGGGCACGCTCGTCGAGCGCTCCACGCGCTTCGTGCTGCTCTTGCACCTAGGTCACGACTACAGCGCATTGGCCGTCGAAGAGGCCATGCGAACGGCGATCGCCACGTTGCCTGATGAACTCGTGCGCAGCGTCACGTGGGATAGGGCTCCGAGATGTCGAACCACCGATCCTTCACCGTTGCGACCGGCGTGCCGATCTACTTCTGCGATCCCCACTCACCCTGGCAACGAGGATCAAACGAAAACACGAACGGACTCCTTCGCCAATACATGCCCAAAGGAACCGACCTCTCGAAGCACTCGGTCGAGGACCTCCAGCGAATCCAACGCAGTCTCAACGGACGACCGCGCAAGACGCTCGACTATATGATGCCCGTGGAGAAACTCGCCGAGCTTGTTGCGCTGACCGGTTGAACCCGCCAATTAAAGTTCGGTTCCATAACACTCGGAAAACCGGTTCGAAAACTATTCGATGGTGGGTTCTCCGTCGTCGCTTTCGAAGGGCAGATCCTCCGAAAACCAGGCCATCATGCCCCCGGTCAAGTTGACGGTGTCGAAACCCTGCTCCTGAAGAAATGACGCTGCGCGCAGGGAGCGTCCGCCGGAACGGCATGCGCAAATGATGAGGCGATCGCGGGGAAGTTCGTCCAAGTGATCGGCGAGTTCGGCGAGGGGAATCAGTGTCGCCATGGGTGCGTGCCCGGCGTTCCATTCATTTTCTTGGCGCACGTCGATAAGGATCGTGTCGCCGTCCAATAGCTCTGTCGCTTCGTTGGCACTTACTTCTCGTACGGTCATTGGTCATCCCTCTCGAGCAATCCGCACACGAGTTCGCTCACGTTCGAATCTACCTCTCGATAGAGGCGAATTTCGAAGACGGGAACGGCGAGCGCCGCGGCGTCAGACCTAGGCTGGCGCCGTGACTTCAGCGACGATTTCGACGATAACCGGCGACGAGTTGGTTGAGCATCTGGACGGCTCAGATCTCTTTCTCCTGGACGTGAGAGAGCCTGACGAAGTTGCCGAATGGCAGATTCCGGACGTACACAACATTCCTCTGGGGTCTCTCGTTGATCGTCTGGACGAAGTTCCCCGGGACAAAGACATCGTCGTTATCTGTGCGAAGGGGACGCGAGCCCAACAGGGCGCCGAACTGCTTTCACGCCGGGGCATTGCGAGTCGAGTACTCGAGGGCGGCATGGGTTCATGGGGCTCAACGTACGACCAAGTCTCGGGAGAGTTTGCAGGCGCCACCGTGGTTCAACTGCGTCGCCGGGGTAAGGGGTGCTTGTCCTACGTAGTGGGCGCGGGTGAGCGCGCCGTCGTGATTGATCCGTCTCGCGATCTGGCTCGCTATCAAGAGGTTGCGGCGGAATGCGGATGGACGATCACTCACGTGCTCGACACCCACCTTCACGCCGACCACCTCAGTGGTGCGCGAGAACTCGCTGCGGCCTCCAACGCATCGTTGTGGCTGAACCCCGCCGATCCATTCCGGTTCGACTTTGAACCGCTTGTTGACGGCAAATCGATCGAGCTCGCTCCGGGAGTAGATCTCGTGGTCTCTTCGGTCAGCGTCCCGGGGCACACGGAGGGATCCACGATGTACCAATTGGGACAGCACGCCATCTTCACCGGCGACACGCTCTTTCTGGAAAGTGTGGGTCGACCGGACCTCGCGGACGAAGCCGAAGGGTACGCTCATCACCTCTTTCACAGCCTGCACGAAAGAGTTTTGCCCCTGAGCGACGACATCACGGTGTTTCCCGCCCATTTTGGTCCCGGCGTGGCAGTTCGATCCGGAGAATTCGTCGCACGTCGACTTGGAGAGTTACGCGATTCGTTGGCTCCGCTCGCCTTAAATGAAGACGAATTCGTACGCTGGGCAGTCGCCAACGTGAAGGATCGCCCGGGTAACTATCGCCAGATCGTGGGGATCAACGCCGGACAAGCCGAACCCGATGCGAATGCCGCAGAGCTAGAACTGGGACCGAATCGCTGCGCGATTGCGTAGAGCAGTCGAGTCTCGTTAGCAACCAAAATTTATTACGTGGCACTCTAATTACGACCATTTCTTCGGATTCGTGAGGAATGATTATGTCGCGATTCTCCGCCTTCGGCACCAGGCGAATGTCATGAGTTTTCGTTAAATCACCGGCTTACAATATGGTTACGATTTCCCACGGCATCCCCAACGAGCTGCCGCGTCGCATTCGTAACTATTTTTTCTGAGTCGTGACCAGGTAAATCATCATGAGCTTGGTGTAACCCCAGAGTTATGTGAATCACCAAAGAAATCGTTTTGCTTTTCGCTTACGCAGTTGCCGTTACCTATACTTGCTCGTAAGGAAACGGCCGTGTTTTGTCACGAGGCGCAACCTTGTGAGTTTTACGCAGTGCCGCAGGATCTAAAAATTAAAGGCTGGCGAGTCTGGCCCTTATGAATGGAGCGAATTGACAATGAATAATTCAAGACGGATACAACGCCACTTGGTGAAGGCCCTTGCTGCCGGAGCCTTGCTCGCGGCTGCGGCGCTGCCAATGGCTATCGCTACGGTGGCGGGTGCTGTTACTACGCCAGGAACCGTCACGTTCACGACGGCTACCCCGGTGGTGGCAACTAATCAGCCCGGCCTCGTTGACTACGGCGCCGCCACGACCGGGCATTTCACGGTCACGGCAACCGAGACGCCCTTCACGGGCTCGGGTACTCCTACCATTACCACGACGGACACCCAGTTGACGTTGACGCCAGCCACTGAGTCCAGCACCTCGTCTGTCGGTGGAACGTTCTCGTCCGCCGGTGGCCTGACTCCGGGTAACTACACGATGACCGCGACGGACACTACGAACACCGGTGGTACCTTGGTTTCGTTCACCGTGACCGCCGAGCAGACCATATTGTTCGCCCCGTCCGCTCCCGCCAGTACCGACGGCGCGTACTTCGGATCAGGTGCCAGCGGAACATTCGTTCTGACCGACACGACCAACTCTCCTTTCGCGGGTGACGGTGGTAACACGACACTGACGACGACCGCTCCGGGCGTGACGTTCTCGAGTTTGGTGAACACGACCGGTAGCACCATCTCCGGCAGCTTCGCCTCGACCTCGGCCACCGTTCCGGGCTCCTACAGCGTCACGGTAAAGGACAACGCGGGAACCGAGACCTACACCAATGTCTTCACCGTCTATGGTGACCCGACCGTAACGGGCGTGGAGAACACGGCAACGAGCACCAGCTCTGCCGCGGACTCTGCACCCGGCACCGTGGTGCCGATTAAGGTGACGGGCTCAGACTTCGTTAATCCCAACGCATCGCTGGTCTTCACCAGCACTGTTGATGGAACGACGCTGGCCGGTACGGTGACCACGTTCACCGGTACGGAAACGTCACCCGCTACGTCGTTCACCGGAAGCGTGACGCTCACGAACTCCCACACCAGCGGTCAGGCCACGCCGGGCACCTATACGGTGACCATCGAGAACCCAGACGGCGGCAGCTCCACTTCACCCGCGCTGTTCACGGTGATCGGTAACGAAGTTTCAACGGTCAGTCCGTCGGCGATTCCGAATGCGGCAACGACGTCGCCCATTCCGATCACGATCAACGGCAATGGCTTTGACTCGACGGCAACTGTCGCATTCGATGGCACTTGCACGGACGCAACGCTGGGGACACCGACGGTGACCAGCTCATCTAGCATCTCGGACACGATTTCGCTTTCCGCGGCCCCAGGCGACGGGCAGTGCAGCATCTTGGTTACCAACCCCGACACTGGCGCCAGCTATGAGGGCGTTCAGGTAATCGGCATCGGTGAGGCTTCTAACGTGGCTCCAGTGATAACGGCATCCAACTTGTCTACTGCGACGCCTATCTTGGCCGGTGCGCCGTCCACGTTGGTTACCTTCACGGGAACGGGCTTCAGCTCGTTCACGGTCGCCGGTTCGACGCTTGTGGGCGCAACCAACGCGATTGACCCCGACGCGGTGATCACCAAGACTGCTAACGCGTGCATCGCGAACAGCACGGGCACCACATTGACCTGCCCCCTCGTGGTCAACGGTGGCGCGACTTCTGGTGCGCACACTGCGACACTGGTGAACGACACGAAGTCGGGCGCTTTCCCGAGTTCGTTCCTCGTTGATGGACCGGCCATTACCTCGTCGGCCCCCGCGGCGCTGGCTGTGAAGGCTCCGATCGGCACTGTGGTTGCGCTGACTGGTACGGGCTTCAACAACACCTCCGCCCTCGTGGGTGCTGGTATCACTGGTTCGACCGGTCTTGCTGGAGCGCTTCAGTACTCGAGTGCGACTACGGAGAACCTCGTGGTGACTTCCTCGCCAACGGCGGTGGGTAATGCCACCTTCCAGGTTCAGACCACTGACTCCTATGGTGCGGCTGAGATTTCGGCTCCCTTCGTGTTGCCCGTTCAATCTGCACCTTCGTTGACCTCCGTTACCTACGTAGCCGGCACAACCGGTGTAGGTGTGGGCGCCAAGGCGCAGACGATCACCATTCACGGCAGTAACTTCCTGACGGGTGCGACCGTATCGGCGTTCGTGAACGCTGCCGGCGTAGCTGACCCGGCGGTCACAGCCACGGTGACTGCGGTCAACAACCTTGGTACGCAGATCACCGCGACTGTGGCGATTGCCTCGCCGGACACCAACACCGTCGACGGCTTCACGGTGACCAACCCCAACGGTGGGGTTGCGAAGGCGCTTGCCGTCGCTCCCGCTGGCCTCGTGATTGACGCGGCTCCGACCATCACCTCGGTAACGCCCGCCTCGGGCGTAGCCGGTTCGACCACGTCGTTCGCGGTTGCCGGTACTGGCTTTGTTGCCGGTGCTTCGACCTCGTTGAGCCCGGCGAATGGTACCTGTGGCACCACGACGGTTACCGCTTCGACGACGATTGCGGCGACCTGCACCTTGGGTCAGCCCAGCTCAGTTGCGACGTACCTGGTCGTGACCAACGCTGATGGCGGCTCGGCGACGTCGACCACGGCTGTTCTGCCCGCAGTGGCGGTCAAGAAGGCTCCTGCGTTCCACGTGAGTGGTGTGCACGGCGCTGCGGTTGCTGGCAAGACGGTCACCATCACGATCTCGGGTACCGGTTTCTACGGTCAGCCGAAGATCACCAGCACGGCTGGCGGTACCAGGGTTGGAGTCCTTCACGACACCGGTAAGGTTCTCACGATTCACGTGACGACCAAGAAGGGTGTCGCCGGCGAGCACACGTTCACCGTGACGTTGGCGAACGGCCACTCAGCCAAGGTCAACTACAAGATTGTGAAGTAGTTGTAACCACTTCAAGTAGTACCAAGGAAACGGCCCCCTCGAAAGAGGGGGCCGTTTCCTTGGTACGTTCTGGCGCTATGCGGCGGTGCGTGCCGGCGACTGGGATTTTGCGCTCGATGCACCTTCCACCGTCGGGGAGCGACTGAAGATCTACGAGCGAACGAAAGTCCCCGCGCTATTTTTCTTTCCTGGTGGACCACGCTGAGCCCGACGGCGTGTCCTGGACGTCAATGCCCGCGCTGGTAATGACGTCTCGAAGTTCGTCTGCCAACTTGTACTGCCCCTGCGCTCGAGCCTCCTCCCGGGCGCCAAGGATGCCCTTGACGAGCGGCGTAGGGTCAATGAAGCCTTCGCCCCCGGTGGTGGCCATCTGGACCAAACGGGCCAACGCTTCAAGTCCCGCGTCGCCTCCCAATGTTGCGATTTCTGCCAGTTCGACGGGCAAGCCTGAGAGCTGCGGAATCGCGGAAATCGTCGGTCGTGGTATCTCAGAAGCGTTGCGTAGTTCACTCAAATCGACGGTCGTGTCGTTCTCGAGCACTAGAGTCTCGCCGTTAATGCGCCAGTATGCATTTGACCTGCCCTTGACGCTCAGCGTGGTGTTCTCGAAATCGAGAATGACGGCTGTGTGCTCGTCGACTCCGAGCGTCGCGACACCGTCGGGGAGTTGGCTCTCCAGTTCAAGTAGTCGAGGTTCTCCGAGATAGCAGAAGCGAGTGTCGTAGTTTCCGCCTTCGTTGTTGTCGAAATGCGGAATGACGACGCAGTTGAGACCATGGGCGCCTAAAACGTTGAGTCCGTCGCGCCACCGCGGATGTTGGTCACCGACTTTGTATATCTCGTAGATCGGTGCGGTAAAGGCGCCAAGCGTGAGGGACGCCGCCGACGCTATGCAGAGAGTGCCGCTCTTGTCGAGGACAGTCAAGAGATCGTCGCCGAACTGCAATGGGGTCCACTGCGCTAGCGCGTAGGTGGGACTGCCCGGGCCGGCGAACACGTAGTTGGCGTCGCGTACCTGTTGCTTGAACAGGGTTCGCTCCAGCGCGGTCGCCTTCTCGTACGACGGAAAGCGGAGTGTCGTCAACTTAACGTTGAGAGATGTAGCGAAGTACTCCTCGAGTTTCTCGCTCATCTGCGGCACATTCAATTGAAAACCGTAGGCGGTATCGAGGTTGACGGCCTCGAGATCCGTAATTGATTCGAGTAGCGCGCGATGGATCTTGGTCATCCCGGGAGCCGTCTCTCCTGATCCAAGTATCGCGAGGACGCCTCTGGTCACTGCGCCAGCGTACCGTGAGAGTCGGCGTGAGAATTGAGGGATTTCGCTAGTTTGGGTGCATGAGTGTTGTCTTCACGGTTCGCGAGCGCGCTCGTGGAAACGTGTCTACACCCGTTGTGCTCTGGGCCATCGCCATGACCGTCGTTCTCTTCATGGAGATAGTGAGTCCTTCGGCGCTCTTAACGGTGAGCGGTTTCGCGATCACGGCGCTACTCGGAGGGTTTCTCGGATGGCGCCGACGGATGGGTACGGTCGTCGTTGCACCGTTCGTCAGTTGGTTTTTCGCTTGGTTCCCGATGGAGATCGCCAGCATGATTCACTTCGGTATTCTGAAGGGCTTTCTCCTCGGACTTGTTATTATCACATTCGGTTGGATTGCCATTGGTTTTGTGGAGTTGGCCTGGCTCGGTATGGTGGCCATGCTGATCCGATCGATTCGGGGAAACTCACGGGAGGATCGCGAGATAATTATCGATCCCGATAAGCACTAATTAGTCGGGCGTGGGCACCTGATCGCGAGCGGTCGATATGAGCAGGCGCTTCGTAGTTCGGATCCAGTCTTCCTGGTCGTCCCATTGTGATGAGAGGTCGTGAAAGGCGCGACTTAGCATCTGGCCCTCGAAGAACAGTGCCCATTGGTGTCCTGACAGGCCGGAGTCGAGCAGCTCTTGGCGCACGAGCTCGTCGTATAGTTCGTCTACGCGCGTCATGAACTCGCCATAGAGCTGGAGGAACCTTGTGCGAAGGCTCGGTCGGCTGAGTGCCGTTGCGGAGACGCGAAAGAACATCTGACGTCGCGCGGAGATGACGGATTCTTGTGCGGGGTCCGTCAATATCTCGTTCAACGTGTCGACGAATGACTCAGTCGGGTGCGGCCCGGCAACCGCCGCGGTGAGCGTCTCGATCATCCCCTCGGCGACCGCGGTGAATACGCGAAGCAGAGCGGCGTCGATAAGGCCCTGGCGAGAACCAAAGTGGGCGTAGATGACGCTGGTGCTGAGATTCGTTTCTTTGCATATGTCGAGGATGCGAAGTTCGCTCTCGTCGACCTTCCACAGTCGTCGCGACGTTGCCTCGAGTAAAAGTTCGCGCGTGGAAGACTCGTGGAGGGTATCGGCCATGTTGCGAAATTACACCGTGGCGTCATGAGGCGCACTCGTTGACGCACTTTTTTCTCACGAATGTAAATAATCCAATTACGAATTTAACTGCGCAACGATTCTTCTACTTGTTAAATATTTGTGACCACGGGCGCGAGGTGCCGCCACTCTTCGAGTGGTACCTGATCGAAATCGGAGCCAAGTACCTGGAGGCAGACGTGGTTCGCGCCGGCGTCGAGGTGCTCGCGAACCCTTGCGCGCACGGCCTCCTCATCGCCGTGCGCGACGAGTGCGTTGCATAGTCGCTCGGATCCTCCCCGGACGAAGTCCTCGTCACCGAAGCCTTGACGCCGCCAGCTGTTGCGATAGTTGTCGAGGCCTGTATAGAACTCAAGGTGCTCGTGCGCACGACGGAGAAACTCCTCGTGGCTCTGACCAAGGACGACGGACTGTTCCACTCCGAGAAACTTGTCGCCGAGAATTGAGCGAGCCTGTGCGGTGTACTCGGGCGTCACCAGGTAGGGGTGGGCCCCATCGGTGAGTGTCGCCGCAAGTTCGAGCATCTTGGGTCCGAGCGCGGCGATGACTCGAGCGGTTCGAGTCGAACTCTCTTCGGCCATCATGGATACCTGATCCATCGCGAGAAGGTACTCGCGCATCACACGATAGGGCGTCTCGTACTGGTGCCCCCGAAGTCGCGTGACGAGTGGCTCGTGGCTGACACCCAGACCGAGCACGAAACGGTTCTGGTACGCGGCCGTCAAGGTCTTTGCCGCGTTGGCGCTCGCCACGGCGTCGCGCGCCCAGATATTGGCGATGCCAGTCGCTACAACCAGCGACTTCGTTCCGGCGAGTAAGAGTCCGGCGTTGGTAAATGACTCGCGACCGCGCGCTTCGGGGATCCACAACGCGGAGTAGCCCATCGATTCGATATCGTGCGCGATCTCTGCGCTATGCGCGGGACTCTCGGCATCGAGAGACAGTGTCCAGAGACCGACCGAGCGTCGGAGCTTTTCGAGGGCGGGCGGCCACTTGATCACGGACTCAGCCTACGAAGACGGGCACGAAAGCGCGTACAGCCGACAGAATAAGATGATGGCCTACTTTGTCGCGCTCGCCAGCGCCTTTTTGGTGCTGTCGGCGGGAACGGCGTTGCGGCCTGGTCGACGCGGTCTCTCTGCGGCCCTGGCCTACCCCGTGGGCTGGGCCGCCGGGGAACTGGCCGGTCAGGGCATCTCCTTAGAACTCCTACTTCTCGGCATCCTGTGGTGGTGGGGTTGGCCGACCACTCACTGGCTCAGTGCACTCGTCTTTGGCCTCGCGGGGGTGGTTCTGCTCGAGAACTTCGCCCTGATCGTGATTCCTTTCCTCTCTCGTTCAGTCGTTCGTCGCGCGATGTCCCAGTCACCCGATCGCCCGCTCACAATCGAGCGCCCACGTGACGACGTCTTTGGACGCTGGTGGCGAACGGCGCTGCAGATTCCCCTTCACCCGCGCTCGATGCAGTTACACAAGAACATCGTCTACGGACCACTCGAACGTCACCGTCTCGACGTCTGGCGGTTTTCGACGACACCCGCGAACGCGCCGGTCATCTACTACGTTCACGGTGGCGCGTGGACGTTCGGCGACAAACGAGAACAGGGACGACCGATGCTGCACGAATTCGTTTGTCGCGGTTGGATTGTGGTCGCGATTAACTACCGGCTCGCTCCGCGTTTTCCCTGGCCCGCCCAGATTGAAGACGTAACGCGCGCGCTCGGGTGGATAAAGACAAACATTGCGACCTACGGCGGCGACCCTGATCGAATCGTCGTGGCCGGAGGTTCGGCCGGGGGACACCTCGCGTCGCTACTCGCCCTGAGCACCAACGATTCGACGTGGCGCCCCGAAGAGATGTCCGGCCTCACGGATTGGTCGGTGCGCGGGGTGCTCTCGTTCTACGGCGTTCTCGAAATGTCCGGTGACGAAGCGCAGTGGCACGGGTTAGGTCGAGCGATACGTCGACTGCTCACTCAGCGTGTCGTGCAGTTGCCCTATGAGGGGAACGAGCACACCTACGTGGCGCTCTCACCATATGAACGCATCAGACCTGACTCTCCGCCGTTCTTCGTCGTCCAAGGGACCAATGACACGCTGGTCGAGGTGAACGTTGCCCGCGCCTTCGTAACAAAGTTCCGCGCTGTCGCCTTCGCGCCTCTGTACTACGTGGAGTTGCCCTTCACTCAACACGCCTTTGACCTCACGGCCAGTCCGCGCACGTCAGCCACGACGCGCGCCGCGGTGGCCTTCGCTGAGTCGGTGACGAGACCCCGACCTCCACTCACGGCGGCGCTCATTGCGAACTATCAGGTTCCCCCAACACAGTTGCAAGTCGAACGCGATGGACAGTGGATCGACGTCCTCGCCGAGGCCTCGGGCTTCGGATCGTTCTTCGTCGTGACCTCGGACAATCCCTATTCGCAGGTTCTCGCGCTCAGTGACAACGAAACCCGTCGACGCGACTTGCGGATTTTCCTCGTCGCTCGTCACATTGAGTACCTTGAGGCGCGTGGTCGAGATCTTCGCGGCGAGTGGCCCGACGAGATCGGTGTCGCGTTGCTCAACGTCACCCGCGAGTCCGCGCGTGCGTTGGCGCTCGCTTGGCAACAGTTTGCTTTTTACGAGGTCTCGAACGACCGAGTTGTCGTGCGCGAGTCCGCGTCCGACCTCGTCCTGTCTTAACTCACGGCGAGGGTGACTTCGACGGTCAGTTCGCTCGCGTCATTCACGACGAACTCGTCTACGTTTCCGGCAGCGATGAGGTCGGCCGCGCTCGCGCGCAGCGCCGACGCGACCTCGGTGGGCGCCGACACGACGAGACGGGTCACGCCCGCGCGCTGAGAGACCTTGGCGGTGCTCTTCTCGCGGCGCAGTGCTTCGAGTGTCTCGCAGACCGGTTCGTAGACCAAGCCGGGGTTCTCGGTGAGTGGACCGAGCTCGTCAAGCGTCGGCCAGGGGGAGCGGTGTACGGAGTCGTCGTGCCACCAGCGCCACACCTCTTCGGTGACGAAGGGCAAGATCGGCGCGAAGAGCCGCTGCATGACTGAGAGGGCGAGTTGAAGCGTGGCCCTGGCCGATTTCGTCGCGTCGTCGTCCCCTTCGCCGTAGGCGCGGGCCTTCACGAGCTCGACGTAGTTGTCGCAGAACGACCAGAAAAATGACTCACTGCGCTCGAGCACCCGCGCGTAGTCGTAGTGCTCGAAAGACTTCGTGGCCTCGATCACCAATTCGCCGAGCAATGCGAGCACGTCGAGATCGAGGGGCGTCGTGACGTCGCTCGCGCTGAGTGACTCGTTGGCGTCGAGTCGTCCGAGAACGAACTTTGAGACGTTGAGCAGTTTGATCGCGAGGCGCCGGCCGATCTTCATCTGACCCTCGTCAATGGCGGTGTCGGTGCCGGGACGACCCGAGGCAGCCCAGTAGCGAAGCGCGTCGGCACCGTACTGCTCGATAAGGGGCATGGGCGTCGCCGCGTTGCCCTTGGACTTGCTCATTTTTTTGCGGTCGGGGTCGAGGACCCAGCCCGAGATGAGGGCATTTTTAAAGGGCAGGCTCTGGAACTCGAGGTGGCTGCGCACGACCGTTGAAAACAGCCAGGTGCGGATGATCTCGTGGGCTTGCAGACGCAGGTCCATCGGAAAAACACGCTCGAAGAGGTCGCTGCCCCAGTGACCCGCGATCTGAGGGGACAGCGAACTGGTGGCCCACGTGTCCATCACGTCGGGGTCACCCGTGAAGCCCCCCGGTTGGTTGCGCTGGCTCTCGTTGTAACCGGCGGGCGTATGGCTCGAGGGGTCGACGGGCAGCGTCTCCACGGGCGCGAGGATCGGCCGGTCGAAGTCGATGACGCCGTCCCGGTCGAGGGGGTACCAGACGGGAAAGGGCACGCCGAAGAAACGCTGGCGCGAGATGTTCCAGTCGACGTTGAGACCCTCGACCCACGAGCGGTAGCGGTGCTTCATGAAGTCCGGGAACCAGTGCAACTCTTCGCCGCGGCGCAGCAGTTCGTCGCGGTGCTCGAGGGTGCGGACGAACCACTGGCGCGACGTCACGATCTCGAGTGGTCGCTCGCCGCGCTCGTAGAACTTGACCGGGTGGGTGATGTCGCGGGTATCGCCGATGAGTTCTCCCGACGTGCGTAGCGCCTCCACGATGGTGGCGCGGGCCTGGTTGACCGTTTTGCCTTCGATATCGGAGTAAAACGTGTTGGCCTCGTCGGGAGCGCGCGAAGGGAACTCCTCGGTAGAGAAATCGGCGGGGAGAAAGCGGCCGTCGCGTCCGATGAGCGCTCGCGTCGGTAGTTTCAACTGTCGCCACCAGGTGACGTCCGTCGTGTCGCCGAAGGTGCAGATCATCGCGATGCCCGAGCCCTTTTCGGGGTCGGCCAGTTCGTGGGCGAGAATGGGCACCTCGACGTGAAAGAGTGGCGTGACGACCGTTGAACCGAAGAGTGGCTTATAGCGCTCGTCGTCAGGGTGGGCGACGAGCGCGACGCAGCTCGCGAGCATCTCCGGTCGCGTCGTTTCAATCTCGAGGGCACCCTCACCGTCACTGCGCGCGAAGGCGACACGGTGGTACGTGCCGGGACGCTCGCGGTCTTCCAACTCGGCCTGAGAGACGGCGGTGCGAAAGTCAATGTCCCAGAGCGTGGGCGCCACGTTGGAGTAGACCTCGCCACGCTCGAGCATGTTCAAAAAGGCCCGCTGACTGATGGCCTGAGCCTCGGACGAAATAGTCGTGTACTCGAGGCTCCAGTCGACACTGACGCCCAAGAATCGCCACAGTGCCTTGAACGCTTCTTCGTCGACGCTCGTGAGCAGGTGGCAGAGCTCAACGAAGTTTCGTCGTGAAATCGGGAGTTTCTGGCTCGCGGGGGTGTCGGGTGGGCTGAAATCGGGGTCGTAGGGAAGGCTCGGGTCGCAACGAACCCCGTAGAAGTTCTCGACGCGACGCTCGGTCGGCAGGCCGTTGTCGTCCCAGCCCATGGGGTAAAAGACGTCGCGGCCCCGCATACGCCAAAAACGGGCCACCACGTCACCCTGGGCGTAGCTAAAGACGTGGCCGATGTGCAGCTCGCCCGAGACGGTCGGGGGCGGGGTGTCAATGCTAAACACGCTCTCGCGCGAGGCGCTCCGGTCGAACCGGTAGGTGGCCTCCGCATCCCAGCGGGCTGCCCAGGTCGCCTCCAGGCCGTCCACCGTGGGCTTTTCGGGGACAGCGTGGGTAGAGGGCGTGGAAGCTTCAGGCATGGTTGGCGTAGTTTAGAACAGTGATTCGCCTCTATGACACGGCCCGAGGCGAGGTTCGCGACCTCGTGTTGCGTAGTCCGGGGCGCGTGTCGATGTACGTCTGCGGTCCGACGGTCGACAATTTGCCGCACCTCGGACACGGTCGGTTCACACTCGTCTGGGACGTCGCACGGCGCTGGTTCACCTTCCAGGGGCTACGGGTGCACTACGTCTCGAACATCACTGACATCGACGACAAGATCATCGCGCGTGCTCAGGCCGAATCGCGCGACGAAGGCGACGTGGTTAAGCAGTACGAGGGCGAATGGTGGGATGCCATGGGACGCCTCGGCGTCGCCGAGCCCGACGACGCGCCTCACGCCACCGACTACATCGCCCAGATGGTCGAGCTGATTGAGTCGTTCCTCGAGCGTGACGTCGCGTACCGCACGAGTGACGGCGTGTACTTCGACGTCTCGAGCGTCCCCGATTACGGTCTTTTGGCTGGTCAACCTCTCGAAAGCCTTCGCGCCGGTGCCCGGGTGGAGGCCAACGACGAGAAGCGCTCTCCGCTTGATTTCGCCCTCTGGAAGAACGCCAAGCCCGACGAGCCGCGCTGGCCCGCGCCCTTCGGTGACGGTCGACCGGGCTGGCACACTGAGTGCGTTGTCATGTCACTCGATCTGCTCGGTGAGGATTTCGACCTGCACTGTGGCGGATTCGACCTCAAGTTCCCTCATCACGAGAACGAACGGGCCCAGGCCGTCGCGGCGCACAAGGCGTTCGCGCGACACTGGGACCACAACGGATGGGTGATGGTCGGCGGCGAAAAGATGAGCAAGTCACTCGGCAACTTCACTTCGCTGACGGAGTTGCTCGAGCACACCGACCCGCGGGCGTATCGGCTGCTCGTCTTGCGCTCGCACTACCGCTCGCCCATCGAAGTCACGCGTGACACCATCGCCGACGCGGAGCGAGCATTGGCGCGCCTGGACGCATTGGCGCGCCGCTTTGAACTGCCCGTTCTCGGGGGCGATCGGTTCGAACTGGCGTCCGCGCACGGCTGGGAGGAAGAGTCGCTCGAGCTCTACGAACGAGTCGTCAGCCTGATGAACGACGACCTCAATACTCCGGCCGCCGTCGGGGAACTCTTCGAGGCGGTCAGTGTCGCCAACGCCGCCGCGGACGACGGTCAGAAGGTTGCCGCCCGACGCCTGGCCCAGTCCATCAACGTGCTCTTTGGCGCCATGGGACTCGCTTTATTGGCGGGTAACCAGGTCGTGGACGCCGACAGTGACCGCCTCGTGCAAGAGCGCGACGTGGCCCGAGCGGCGAGGGATTGGTCCGAAGCCGACCGCCTGCGCCAGGCACTGGTGGAACGGGGCTGGATCGTGGAAGATGGCGCCTCAGGAACTGTCATACGGCGTCCGTAATTCCTCTTGTTATGTCCGGCACCCACCAAGTATCGTTACTCGTGAGGTTGCCGTTGTGGTTCCCTCCCAAAACCGGAGTTCCGGAAGTAAAAAGTAATAAGGAGGCCCACAGTGGCTGCAGGAACCGTCAAGTGGTTCAACGACGAAAAGGGTTGGGGATTCATCGCTGTCGATGGCCAACCGGACGTCTTTGTTCACTACTCGGAGATTCAAGGTGATGGGCGAAAGACGCTCGTCGAAGGACAGGCCGTAGAGTTCGACATCGAACCGGGCGACCGTGGTCCCTTGGCGAAGCGCGTCGTTCTCAACTAACGACCACATCTTCGTAAAATGACAACCGCCGCCTTCGGGCGGCGGTTGTTTTTGTCTCATCGCATTACGGTACCGTTGGTTACTAGCAAGTAACTTTTCGAGCCAAGGTGCGACATGAGCGATTTTTCAATGGAACTCAACGAGGACCAGGTCACCCTGCGTGACTGGGTCCACGGGTTTGCTGAACAGCAGATGCGCCCGATTGCGGCCGAGTGGGACGAGCGTGAAGAGACGCCCTGGGCCTTCATTCAAGAGGCCGCGAAGCTCGGCGTCTACGGCCTTGACTTCATGATGAACGCCATTGGCGATCCAACGGGGCTCTCGATGATGGTCGCCCTTGAAGAGCTGGCCTGGGGCGACGCCGGGCTCTGCATGGCCCTTATGGGTACGAGCCTCGGGGTGGCGGCCATTGTCTCGAACGGCACGCGCGAACAACAGATCGAATGGGTCCCGCAGTGTTACGGCACCCCCGACGACGTCAAACTCGCCGCTTTTGGCGTCTCTGAGCCCGACGCCGGCAGTGACGTGTCGTCACTTCGCACGCGGGCCATCTACGACGAGAAGACCGACGAGTGGATCTTGAACGGCACCAAGACCTGGATCACCAACGGTGGCATCGCGAACATCCACGTCATCGTCGCTTCAGTCGACCCCAAGCTGGGCAGCCGGGGTCAAGCGTCGTTCATCGTGCCCGAAGGAACGCCCGGCATCTCCATGGGCCAGAAGTTCAAGAAGATGGGAATCCGCGCGAGTCACACTGCCGAAGTCATCCTTGAGAACTGCCGTGTGCCCGGAGCGTGCCTGCTCGGTGGCAAAGAGAAGCTGGACGAAAAGCTCGCGCGCGTACGTGAAGGCAAGCGCGCCGTCAACCAGGCGGCGATGGCCACCTTTGAAGCCACGCGACCGGCAGTGGGGGCTCAGGCGCTCGGTATTGCCCGCGCGGCGTACGAGTATTCGCTCGACTACGCCAAAGAACGCAAGCAGTTCGGTCGCGCCATCATCGAAAACCAGGCCATCGCCTTCAAACTCGCCAACATGAAGATGAGCGTCGACGCGTCGCGCCTGTTGATCTGGCGCGCGGCCTGGATGGCCGCGACCAAGAAGCCCTTCACGAGTGGTGAAGGCTCGATGTCGAAGCTCTTCGCCAGCGAAACGGCCGTCAAGGTAACTGAAGAGGCCATTCAGATCCTCGGCGGATACGGCTACGTGCGCGACTACCCGGTCGAGCGCTGGCACCGCGACTCGAAGATCTACACGATCTTCGAAGGGACTTCTGAAATTCAGCGCCTGATCATCGCGCGCGCCATTTCTGGTGTGCAGATCAGGTAGGTCCAAGCGGTAAATTAGCAGGCTTTTACGCTTCACGGCGGCGGCACGGCGTGTTCCGACCTTCGTCTCAGGCCGTCGCGTCTGGACCCACAAATCGGATTAGTGGGTCTATTTCTGGGTCTATCGACAGGCGCCGTTTTCCGGTGCGACACACCTGGGGCTGCCATGGGCTGCCATGGTGCGATGAAGTGGTCAGAGAGGCTCAGAACGGCGTTTAGGGCCGAATAAAACAGCCACGTCAAGTGGTCTGTTGCCTTTCCTAGGCGCTTTCGGAACTAGCACCAAGCGAGCCTCCAACCCATAATCAACAACACTCCCTCACGTGAGGGAGTGTTGTTTGAACTAGATGTCACAGCGCCTGATGCAGTTGATGGGTTTGCGTTCGCTCGCTCCGCAGCCCAAGACCACGAAGGCTCACCCGGACCATCCCAAATACCCCTACCTGTTGCGGGGCGTCACCGTCGATCACCCGAACCACGTGTGGTGCTCGGACATCACCTACATCCCGTTCAAGAAGGGGTTCCTCTACCTCGTCGCGATCATGGACTGGCACTCGAGGAAGGTGCTCACCTGGCGGGTGTCCAACACCATGACCAGTGACTTCTGCGTGGCGGCACTACACGAGGCCCTGAGTCTTTACGGCAGTCCCTCGATCTTCAACACGGATTATGCCGAGGTTGG
>PLON01000019.1 GCA_003142095.1 Acidimicrobiaceae bacterium
AAAGATCACTCGGTTGCAACGGTTACGCACCCATAAGGAATCGCCTGCGCATGGGGGGCCATCGGCGTAGACACTGGGCTGCTTAACCCCAACTTGCTCTCGAGAGCGTGGCCCGTTCAAAATTGCAACGAACGTGGGCAATCATTCAACTTCGTTGGTGAGATCCCACCACACTGTCGCAAGGGCTCTCTCCGCCACCGGCTCCCGATTGGCTAGAAATTCTCGAACTTCGGACTCTCGCTCGGGAGGAAGACACAGTCGCACGCGCATGAAACGAGCCGCCGTGTCGAGATTTGGTTCCACTCGCATCAACCCGTGCCACGCTTCCAAGCGTGGTGTTAGTCCCATTTCACCGACCACTTCCATGAGATCCAGTGGCGAAGGACCGCTGGGTCGTTCTAGTCCCCAGAAGTGCCGCCACGCTGCGGTCATGTTCGACAAGGGGTGAGCGGCGGGGAGTTCCAGCACGATTCGATGCCGAGCGTGTTCGTTCATCGCTCGCAAGAACGGCACGATGTCCGCCACGTTGTACACAACGTGATGAGCGACGGCCACGTCGCACTCCGGAGTCTCGGACGCCACCTCGGGCCAGAAGCCTTCGACCGTCTCGACGTCGACGCCAAAGCGAACACCATTTCTTGCGTACATCGACAACATTTCGGCCTGATGATCGACGCCTACTCCGCGGCGGACCTGCGGAACCAGCGCGTACGTCGCCACTCCTCCGCCGCAACCGACATCGAGAACGCTGGCCTCGTCGCCGAGAGCTTCCCTTGCCCGATCGTGCGAGGGAGAAGTCGGGATGGTGTCGGGCACATCGAAGAGCTCGGGTGGATGAATCCACGGACTCTCCGGAGCTTGGCTCAGAATGTTCTCGGGGATCGACCAGGCCTCGAGCGCTTCGCGCCACCTGCTAGCTGCCGACACCTGGTCTCACTTTCCTCGAAGACGCGAGAGAAAGCCGCTGCTCTTCGAGCCAGCTAGTTCTTCGCTCGTACAGTTGCACCGCTGATTCTTGGGAACCCCGGCGAGTGCCTGTTCGACGTGCTTGCCACATCCCTTCCATGTGGCTTTCCCGCATCGACGACATGTTGTCTTGCTGCACATCTTTTCTTCCTTTCGTTTCGCGCGATTACGCGTAGGCTGAAGAATCACGGGCGGCCGGCGAATGAAGCCACGTCTCGTATCCCCCGTCGAGATTCTTGGCGCTGAAGCTCAATTCGCCGAGCAGCAACGTTGCGGTGTGTCCGCGTTGGCCCACTTGACAGGTCACCACCACGCGCGTAGTCCCAATCTCGCCGACGCGCTCGCGCAATTCGTCGAGCGGGATATTGCGAGATCCTGGGATGTGTCCGTCGGCAAACTCCTTCTCGGTCCGAACGTCCACCAACTCGTACCCGCGCGAGCGATACTCCTCCAACTCACTCCACTGGACTGGATCGCAGAGTCCGCTCAAGACGTTCTCGGCCATGTAGCCGAGCATGTTGACGGGATCCTTCGCGGATCCGAATGGTGGTGCGTAGGCGAGCTCAAGATCAGCGAGCTCCGGTGCCGTGATGCCACCACGAATGGCGGTTGCGAGCACATCAATTCTCTTGTCCACGCCCGAGCGGCCGACGCCCTGTGCACCCAAGATTTCACCACTAACCGGATCGAAAATCAGCTTCAGAGCCATCTTCTCCGACCCGGGGTAGTAGCCCGCGTGTGAACCGGGGTGGGAGTGAATGGATATCGCCGCCCTACCAGCCTCTCGAAGTCGCTTCTCGTTCCATCCCGTGGTGGCGATGGTCAGATCAAAGACTTTGACGATGGCTGTTCCAATGGTGGCCAGCGGTCGCACGTCGCGGCCCGCGATGTGGTCCGCGACCACCCGGCCGTGACGATTCGCGATGTTCGCGAGCGGGACCAATGAGGCACTCCCGTCGAGCGCATCAGTCTTCTCCGCGGCGTCACCAACGGCGTAAATCGATGGATCGCTCGTCCGATTGAACTCGTCCACTTGGATGCCGCCCCGAGGACCAACCGCTAGATCCGCCGTGCGCGCGAGGGCGACGTCGGGGCGAACGCCAATCGCGACAATCACCAACTCGCCCGGTAGATGCTCGCCACTTGACAGTTCGACACCCACGGGATCGATGCTGACAACAGAAGAACCCAGGCGGACCTCAACGCCATGACTCGTCAACTCCTCGGTGACCAGTTGGGCCATTTCGGGATCAAGAGGCGCCAGGACCTGGTCCAACGCCTCTACGAGCGTGACGGGAATCCCTCGATGACGGAGATTCTCGGAGATCTCAAGGCCGATGAAGCCGCCGCCAATCACCACAGCGTGAGCCGGACGTGCGCCAACGGCATCGCTCATTCGCTCAACGTCCTCCACCGTCCGTAGTGGCAGAGCTCGTTCAATCCCGGGAATCGGCGGGGTAACCGGAGACGCTCCCGGACTGAGCACAAGTTTGTCGTAGGACAACTCGTAAGAGGTCTTGGTCGAGAGGTCGACCACGCAGACCTTCTTGGTGACTGGATCAATCGACTTGACCTCACTGGATACACGAACGTCGAGACGAAACTGTTCATGGAGAGACTCGGGAGTCTGGAGGAGCAGGTCAGATTCGTCTTCAATCACGCCACCGACGTAGTAGGGCAGACCACAGTTGGCGTAGCTCACGTGTCCACTACGTTCGAGCACAACAATCTCCGCGTCAGCGTCAAGACGCCGCAGTCGCGTAGCTGCTGACATGCCACCGGCGACACCACCAACAATGACAACGCGCACGACAGTCCCCTACGCCAGACTCAAGAAGAGCTTTTGCAAGCTCGCGGACACATCGTCAGCGTCGACCGACGGATCAGTGAGGCATTCCTTCAGGCTGGAAGAGATCAAGGTGAAGGCGGCCGTGTTGATGGCCTTGCTCACTGCGGCCATCTGAGTGACGATCGCCTCACAGTCGCGACCCTCTTCCATCATGCGCACGATGGCTCCCAATTGTCCGTGAGCGCGTTTTAGTCGGTTAGTGATCACGGTCGACTGATGGGCATCTTGCAACACGTGTCCGGACTTCTTGCTAACCATGCTGCCCCTTTGAACATTAGAACTATACCCCATAGGGTATAGCACACCTAAGCACCCACGTGTCACTCAGCCACCGCTTCACCACAAAACGTCCTTTGGAACGCTTCGACATTGAGGCGCTCCAAAGGAGCTTCGATGTATGAGACACGACGAGATCGTGCAGACGGTACTTGCGACATTCAGGTCTTGAACAAGAGACCGAAGGTGCCTGAGCGATCGGACATCAAACGTGCCGCTTGAACAGGGGGCAACGTTGTAAATTTGACAACGCGTGGACCTTGAGGGACACAATAAGAACCGGTATTTCTCTAATCTTGAGTAACTGCTCATAGACAATCAGTACTATATTTACCTTATGATGAATCGGAAGGACAACTCGACCGGAAAGCTCCTTCGACAGGCACGCATCAGCGCCCGACTGTCGCAAACCGATGTCGCACGTCGTGCTCTGGTTGCTCAAAGCGTTATCAGTGCCTACGAATCCGGCCGGAGGGAACCCTCAGTTTCAACGCTCGAACGTCTCGTACTCGCGACGGGACACCGCCTGGTCCTCAACTTCGAGCGCACAAACGATTATCCGCCCGGCCTGCCTGACACCCCTCTTGGTCGCCGACTCCGCCAGCGCCGACGCTCAATACTCGCCTGTGCGGCGCTCCATTGCGCGAGCAACGTCCGCGTCTTTGGAAGCACTGCGCGGGGTGAAGACCGGCCAGATAGCGACGTCGATTTGGTGGTCGACCTGGACAAAGGAACAGGGCTGTTTACCTTGGAAGCACTACGCAGGGAACTTTCGGAGATCCTTGGCGTGCCAGTTGACGTCGCCCCGTCAGACAGCCTCCGACCTCGTGTTCGAGAAGAGGTCGAACGCGAGGCTATCCCACTATGAGTTCACGACGACGACGAGCGCCTCGCCGACATCGTTGACGCGATTACCGCAATTAGGAGCCACCTCACTCGTGGCGACCTCTCCGACGGACTCATTTTCGACGCCGTTCGACTACGTCTAATCGAAATTGGCGAGGCAGTGAAGTTGTTAGATCCCAAGCTCGTCGCGAGCGAGCGGGATGTCAAGTGGTCGGACGCGGCCGGTATGCGCGACTGGCTTGCGCACCACTATTTCGACACCTCCCAGGCAGTGGTCGAAGCAACTATCACGGAGGATCTTCCGCCACTTGAAGCAGCCGTCCTGCAATTTCAGGCGCGCTCGAACTCTCCAAACAGCACGACCGCAACGTCCCAAGTCGCGCTCGGAACAACGATCGCGGGCTTGGGCGCTAGCGCATAGCTGACACCAGCGACGATGACGCAGGGTGTTGCGGAGTGGGACTTCGTGTGTCTTCGGTGGGCGCTGAGGGACTCGAACCCCCGACCTGCTGAGTGTAAATGGGAAACGATCCGTCGCCGTAAGTCGTCGATGGTCGATTTTGTTGATTTCTACTGGGCTTTCCGTCGCACCTTGTCGGTTCTGTCGTGCGCCGTCAGACCTGTGTGAGGGATGTTTTGAGGGATGAATCGCGATGCTCTTCTCCTCTCAAGCTCTGCTGTTTTCATCTGGTTACCCCGCTCGGCTCCGCCTCGCCCGAGTCCATACTCGCGGTCAAGATTTGGGCCGTTAACGAATTCCCCAAGGGACGTTGAGATGACGGCGGACGCTTTTGCCACTTCTTCTCCCCGCTAAGGCTTGGGGCAGGCCTCGAGACCGGGAGAGTACATTAAATCGTAGGCGCCGTGTCGAACGTAGGCGCCGTTTCGAACGCAGACGATAGACCGTTCGCTCGTTCCGCGCTTCACCAAGTCAAAGTGAAAGACGAGCTCGTGCTTAACGTCTAACAGGTTCACGTTCTCTGTCGTGGCAGTTACGTGAGTTATCTTCCACGATCCTCGATGAGCAAACAATCTCGTCGTCCATTCACGCACGTCGCTCACGCCGGCCGTTCGAAGATCAGCGAATCCCCCCACGTAACTCAAAGCGGCGTTGACCGTGGCCAGAGCTTCACTTTGTGCTGGCGTTTGGCCGGGAGTTTTTGAATGATTAAACGACCAGAGTGCGTAAACAGTCGTAAAGCGACGAGTGCAGTACGTCGACGTCAGAGATTCCGATGATCGAGGCTCTACGCACAACAGGTCAGGCTCTTTGTTAAGTGGCGTCGTCACCGTGTGGGTGACACCCTTGCGAACGTACTGCAAGGTCAAGCCCTCAACGCCATAGAGATGGCCCTTTAACGGCGCCACCATGCTCGCCACAATCGAGTCATCGTTGCCCAAGACAACGGAGCGCCCAATTGCTGGCACTAAACCAGGCGTAGTACTTGGGAGGTCGACTCCCAATTCCTTTTGATGATGCACGTCAACGTCAACGCGGACGAGGCGAGGTACGGGATAGTCCTTGTATCCGATAAGTGAAACGTGCAGCAACCGAATTCGCACGCTCGAGCGATTCGTAAATCGAAAATTGAAGTTGTTGACCGTCTTCGGCCTCGTAGGCATGCCCGCTCCGCCCTCGTTGTGCATAGACAGCGGGAGGGCTGCGTAATTGACTTCCGAGGCAAGAACACCGATGACCAGCGCAGCCACCATTGCCACTGCCAGCGCGACACTGGTAGTCCAGCGAAATCCGCGATCGAGCCTGAATCGGGTGGTGACGCCGTGCAACACGATGTTAAGTCCGCGGCCATACGAAACAGGTTGTTCCTCAAGTTCATCTTCGAGGTGCGCCACGAACTCCTCTCCGTAACGCTCGCGCCACTTTGCGGGATACCACCGGAGGTAGCTGAGCGCCTGACGTCGATACATCGACGTCTCGGAATTAGTGACTTCAATTTTCACGCGGGCGACCAATGACGAGATAGTCGACGCTGACTTTCGGCGAGCACTTTGGCTTGAGCATTCACGTGCTCTTTCAATGCCGTCGCGCCGTTGGCCGTTAAGCGATAGGGGCGACGTCGATCCTCTGAAGGAACCGGCTCAATCAAACCCTGAGTTTCGAGTCGGGCCAGCGCCTCATACAGCGTGCCGGGAGCGAGTCGGACATTGGCGAAATTCTCGACGTCCTTCGTGAGGGCGTAACCGTGTTTTTCGCCGTCAGCCAAACTTGAGAGGATCAAGAACGCGGTACCCGCGTTTCGAGATCCCTTTTCCAAATCGAATGAGGAAGTTCGTGCCATAACGCCACTATATCGGCTGACGATATAACGGTCAACGAACGATCTCGTTTTCTCCGATATTACGTTAAATTACCCCGCTCGGCTCCCTTCGGTCTAGGTTACGGCTTGGGTTCGCCGATCACTTCACCAACGAGGAGTCGGCGCACATTCCACTGCAGATGCTCGACCATGTCGTCCGAAACTCCTTTGGGCGGCGCGATCTCCGTGATCGCACCATCGAGAGCAACGAGTGTCTCTGAGACCAGCGCCGACGCTCGGGTCGCGGCGATCACGCCCCAAGAATTCGCCTCCGCGAGAATGCTCTCCACAGAAAGTTTCTGATGATCAAAGATCCCGTTGACAGCCAAGGCGAGATCCCACTTCACGAGACCTGCCTGGAACAAGTTGGGCAACGCGTCATAGACCTGCGCGAGTTCGGTGCCTGTCGAAAGGTGCATGAGGGCAGCGTTCTTCGCATGCGCGTCGTTGTTGCCAATTGTGACATGGAAGGTTAGGTGCCGTAGCCAATTCTCCACCGCGGCATCGCTGCTAGGAATCGAGCCAAGCATTTCGGCGATGCGCCGCACCGTGGCCCGCTTAGGGTCGCCCGGCCAGTCGGGCTCCTGGAACTTCGTGTCCGTGTCTCGCCAGTCGAGGCTCAGTGCCTGGGCGAGATCTTCTTGGTGGTGCAGATTCACATGACCGTTGACCACCGTCCGGTCGAAGCGCTCGATGGCAAGGTACGTCATGGACTCCGCCGTACGGATTTCACTCGAATAGCTTGACAGGCCGATGCGCTGGGTCAGCAAGTGGCTGTAGTGCTCGTCGAAGATGCGGTTCGGCCTCGCGGGGACCTGAGGCTTGAGGATGTGCGTCGAGTGGGCCCGGCCGTGTGGAAAAACCCACTGCCGCTCGACCTGCGCGACGAGCACCTTCGGTTGATAGCCGGTCAGCGTGGAGCGACTGTCGTCCGCGATGGCCTGATCGCTGTCTTCGAGTGCTTGCCTGAGCTTTGTGCTCAACGCGTGATCATCGAGTGGCTCATAGACGGGCTGGTACGTCTTCGCCTCATCTGACTGACGCAGCGTCACGGCGCCGGCGATCGACCCGCCGAACTCGCGTAGTAGAGCGAACAGGTCATCCTTGTCGATTCGACGCTTGGTCGCCATCGCCTCACGATGGTTACCCTCGGGGACGTAACCGCCGAAAAAGTTCGACACCGCTTCGACCGGTGGGCGCCGTCCAGGAATAGTCGCGAACGACTCACTCAGCAGAATCTCGGCGTGATACGCCACGTCCACATCGAGCGTCACTCTGGTCTTGTTGCGCCGGTCAGGCTCGACGATGCCGACGAAGCGGTCGTGAAGGAACAGGTTAAGACCCGGCATCGTGATCCCCGTACGTCAGGGTCATAGTGATGCCCAGCTCGTGAAGCGCCCGGAAGAGACGCGTCGTGTAGATGTTCCCTTTCCCGGACTCGAGCTCGACCATGTAGTCGCGAGAGAAGGCGAGTCGCTCGGCGAGTTCCACCTGAGCCAGACCCGCGTCCTCGCGGGCAGCTCTGATCACGGCGGCAACATCCTGCAGCTTGCGCGTGGTCAAAGTCGGCATGGCGTACCCCTTTCTGTGGGAATATCCCCACATTACACCAAGTGGAGATATTCCCACACAATTGAGTGTGGGCTATTCCCCACATTTCTTACCCACTCACGCCACATCCTCATCTCGTCAATCACATCATCCTCGACGTCGGAAGGAATACGAGAGAGGCTTCGCCGCCTAGTGGATGACCCGCAGTAACCACAGGGTCTCGTGAAAGGTGCGACCAAGATCTGAAATGCTTACAAGCACGGAAGTGTAAATGGAAATCGGTCCGTCGTCATAAGTCATCGATGGTCGATTTTGTCGATACTTACTGGGTTTTTCGTCGCCCCTTGTCGGTTCTGTCATGTGCCGTCGGATGTTTTGAGGGATGGCGCGTGCCAAAAACATTGACGAGATGTACAAATGGATGCTGTCGTGTTGTACACTAAAGAGATGGACGTCACTGTGAGCAACCTAAGAGCCCACCTCAGCGAATGGATCAATCGCGCCAGCTCCGGAGAGGAAATTCTCGTCACCGATCGCGGTGTTCCAGTTGCTCGCCTTCTTGGCGTGGACGCCGCTCCCCTGCTGGAACGACTCACCGCCGAGGGTGTAATTGGTCGAGTTGACCGTACATCGCGACCGAAAGCCACTACTCACCGACGAGTTCAAAGCACCGCGTCGGTAGCCGGTCTCGTCACTGAGCAACGCCGCTAACCACGAGTGACACTGGTCTACTTCGACGCCAGTGCGCTGGTGAAGCTCGTTGTCGATGAGGAAGGTAGCGACCTCGCCGCCGCTCTCTGGGATGGGTGCGACAGTGCGCTGTCAAGCCGCCTCTCGTACCCCGAGGTTCGCTCCGCGCTCGCCGCTGGCGCACGAGATCACCGAATCGACACTCGTTCTTTGAGGAAGGTTCAGCGAGACTGGGAGCGGTTCTGGTCGGCGATCCAACCAGTGGAACTCACCGCTGCAGTCGAGCGTCACGCCGGCGATCTGGCGAGTGCGTACTCTCTCCGAGGAGCCGACGCCATTCATCTGGCCAGCGCCCTGGCCATCGAACTCCCGGATCTCATCGTGGCTGTATGGGATCATCGGCTCAGAGATGGCGTACTTTCCGCCGGCCTACGCGTCGCGCCCGCTTGACAACGTTGTTATCTCGCATCTGTGAGTTGTACTCGGAGCGCTAATCGCGAACGGTGAGGTTTCAAACCCGTAGATACATCATCTTGTCCGAGGCGTAAGGGTGGACCTTGGGTGGCACAATAAGAACCACCACGCCGTACTCGCGCAAGAGACGACGTTTTCCTACAACAAGTCAATAAATTGACTCACGGTAACGCAAGACCGTCAAAGAATCGTCTAGATAGCCCCTCCGGCGAGCTCACATCGGTCACGGCGCCTTCGTGGCCATCCTGAGGGCCACGGCCGACGTTAGTGATAACCAGGTGATAGGCCGAAACAGTCGATCCGGTCGATGCAAGAGTCATCGGCGCAGCCAATCGGCAATCGCGCTTTGTAGAACCCGAAAACGTTGGCGCGCCCACCCTGTCCGTGTTGCAGCACCTGTAAGGGGGTGATTCATAGTGCGGACGTATAGCTACGGCATCGTCCAGACAACTTTCAGAATGGATCGGTCCAACTGACTCATGGCTCCAAACTCAGCGCGATATCACTGACCTTTCGCGTATAGCGAAGAACGCCATCACCAACACACTGAACAAAGCCGTATTTCTCATAGAACGAACCAGCTCGCTCGTCAAGCGCGTCGACTACGACATACCTACCGCCGACTCGATCGCTAGCGCCAACCGCTCGACTCAAGGCATCGACGAGGAGTTCCGCACCGAGTCCCTGACCTTGGTGCTTCGCATCAAGCGCCAGTCTCGCGAGAAGGATCGCGGGAATCTCATTAAGGTCACCGCGGCCTACCTTGTCAGATAGCTCCGCGCGACCAATGACGTGGGGCGCCAGGGTGAAGTACCCGACCACCGCAGTTTCCTCCGCACACCAGACGTATGTTCGGCTATTGCGCTTCGCGTCGGTGTTCCGAGCAGATTGTCTGAGCCACCGATCAAGTGATTCGACACCCGAGTCAAAATTCTCAAGAACATGATGCTCCCCGAGCGGCTCGGAAACGAACACCAGTTAGCGCTGAGTGAAGCGAAGTTCGCGCTTGGCCACCACCGCCAGGGAATGAATCGCTACGGGTGGCTCATCCAGGGCCGAAAGGAGATGGTCAAAGTAGTCGCTCGGCACCGGCGTCCGAGTGGCGAGGACATCGTCAGCACGTCGCGACGCCGCACTCAACACAAAGTCAGTGAGCGATTCGTTCGACGCTTGGGCGGCCGCAAACAACTTGGCTTCGACCGTTTCAGTCGTCCTAAAATTGAGTCGCTTTTCCTTCGTCGTCACTGCAATATCCTTCGCTTGGTATGTACATTGTACATACACCCCAGCCAATTGGCAATACCCCGTTTTGGTGCCGCGACTAGGGAACCGTGTTGAAATCTAGGGTCCCCCTGTCCCTCCATCGGGAATGCCAGTCTCCGTCGAGCCAATAAGCAAAAACTGCTCCAACGAATCAGCAGGCCGACCTCACTCGTTTCGTTGGCTTTTCAGGGGTACTCCACTCGTGGAGGCAGATCATCCCTCAAAGAAAACCTCACTCGTGAGGGTTTTTTTGAGGGAAAGTGCGAATCCAGAATGTTGTCCTATGGAGGAAGATCCAACAATCACTTGGCCTCTGACTTGTGGGCGCTGAGGGACTCGAACCCCCGACCTGCTGAGTGTAAATCAGCTGCTCTAGCCAACTGAGCTAAGCGCCCGAAGTAGTACAGCCTAATGGCAGCGCTCTGCGCGGCTCAGTACGGCGCGGCGTCGCGCAGAAACGTGAGGAGCTCCGGCGTGGCGGCAAAGAATGGACGACGTCGCACACGTTCGCTCGTCACCAGTGCTTTGCGGTCGTACTCTCCCGAGACGGCACCCGCTTCTTCGATCATCAGCAGTCCGCCCAAATAGTCCCAGGGGTGTAGCCCCGAGCGCGCTGCCACGCTGAACATATCAAGTGAACCGTCAGCGACGAGGCAGATCTCGAGGCTCGCGGCACCGAGTGATCGGTACTGGGCCCAGCCGAGGTGTCGAGACGGTAAGCCCGAAAAACTGACAATGGACTTGGCGACATCGACCTGGCCACTCGGTGAGATTTTCTCACCATCACGACGCGCTCCCCCGCCCTTTTCCGCTTCGTAGGTCGCGCCCGTTGCTTGATTGACAACGAGTGCCGCGACGAGTTCGTCGTCACGCAGGACGGCGAGGCTGGTCGCAAAAAATGGAACTCCGTGATCACAGTTCGTCGACCCGTCAATCGGATCGAGAACAACGGTGTATTCGCCATTTCCAGAGACGCCCGACTCTTCACTGACCACACGAAATCCGGCGCCGTGCAACACACGTAACGCAACTTCGTCAGCCGCTATATCGAGGTGATATTGCGTGGAGCGAAGTCCTGAATACCCATCATGATCACCCGACTTCACGACCGCCGCAATCTCTTGGGCGCACTCGCGAAGTGCATCTAAAAGTGAAGACTTCACGCAGTAACGCTAGTAGGGTTCGCGGCTAACCTGATTGGTAATGGCCGCCATAGACGTCGCAGGTTTCGTTGCCGACCTCAAAGATCACGCGGTGACCCACGGTTTTCACGTGCACGATGAGCGGCATTTCGTAGAAACATATTCACTACGCCAAGCGTGGGAGGTCGATCTGCACCCCGAAGACGGTTGCGGTGGTCCGGTCGATCTCCATATTGAACTTGACGTCGATCCAAGGACTCTGCTGGCGTTCGAAGACGCGGTACTCGGACTGCCCGACGAAGTCGATCCGCCCGACGAATTTCATTTTCCTCTCGTGTTGACGTGGAGCTTGCCGCCAATGCCCCACGGCCCTGACTTGCTACGTCTGGCCATTGATCTTGCGCCGATCGGTGGGTTGGAAATGCCTCTCGAGGTCACGGCGACCGACGTCTTTGCCTCGCCCACGGAAAGCAGTGAGCGACGTATCTCGATTGTCGCGCGCCGAGCAATCTCACTCAGTCAGGTGGCGAAAGGCGAAGATCCCTTATGCGACATCTTTGAGCGCGGACGCATTGTGAGCGACTTCTTGTTGCAATCCGCGGACTCGTGGCTCGGCTAGCTCGACTCGCGGGCGTACTGGCAATTCTCACGATTTCGAGCGCACTGCTCGCGTCGTGCGGAACCGGCGACGCCACCTCCGACGTGCGACACAGTTGCGTGTACGTCAAGCGCGCTCTCGCGGTTGAATCCCAGAGCGAACAACCGGGGCTTAGCACTTCGCGACGTCACGAACTTGAATCCAACGCGCTCAGCGAACTGCTGCGGGCGACTCCCTCGGCGGCGGCCGCCACGTCAATTGACGGAAGTTGGAATCCGCTTATGACGACGATCAACGAAGCGGAACGAGTGCCAATTCCCGACTTGCAGGCGTCTCTGACTCGACTGTGTCGAGTCGCCGACTCACAAACGCCGTACCTCTAACTCTGCGCGGGCAAACGTTCCTTCAACCAGTCCAAGGAATTTTCTTCGAGCATCGCCTCTTCCCATCCCTCAAGAAGGTCTTCCAGCGCGGCCTTAGAGCCCACCTTGCCAATGATGACGACGGTCAAGTCGGTGACCGGTTCATTCGAAATGAGGAAATCCCCAAAGATGTCCTCCGACACGACCGCGTCGGGCTCGACCATCAAATAGAGTTCGCCGGTCGCCTCGACCCACGAGAGTTCGTACTCGTTGTCGGCCTTGTCGGTCCACTCGTTGCCGAACTCGAACTCCGCGCTCTCACGTCGGGCCTCGTTTTGCTCGTAGAAAGATTCGATATCCATTTTCATACCTTACGTCGCGAATATGTGCGTTACCGAGTGCGCGGTGTTGTCCACGATGGGGGCATGAAGAATGTCGTCGCACGATGCGCGAACGTGGCTGCTGTCCGATGCGTGAGGGGCTCTCTACTGGGCCCCATGACCACCAAACTTGACCTCTTAAACAACCTTCGACACGAATGGCGCTGGGTCGGACGACGTCCGAGTGCCCGCGAGGCGGTGCGACGCCTCGACGAACGTCACCCCGACCTGCGGCTCTGCGATCAGCACGATCTCTGCGATGTCGTGGAGCTTCTCGAGTCGCGAAGTGGGCGCAGTGTCCTCGAGCGAGCGCAGATCGTACGTGCATTATTGCAAGAGGCGAGCGATCCCGACATTCATCGGGCGCTGCTGCAAACACTCCTGCCGGGTGTGGTCAGCGTCTGTCGACAGCTGCGCTTCGGTGAAGGCATCATCGAGGAACCGAGCGAGACCCTCGCCATGGCCATCTCTCTTCTGAGCGAGTTACTCGTCGACTGGGCGGGCCAGTCGCGCACCTACGCGGCGCCCGACCTCTTATCGGCGCTACGGGGACGGCTACGCCGGTGGATGTTGAAGGAAAAGGAGGCGCTGCGCAACGTGACCAACTTTGAGGTTGCCGAGTGCGCGGCCGAGGAGGCTTCGCCACTTCTCACTCGACTAGAAGGACTGCGCGAGGATCACGACCGCCTCGTGCGCCTCACCTACGCACGAGTCTTTGAGGGACGATCCCTGCGCGAACTCGCAGCCCACGACCACAGCGCGCCCGTGTCGCTGCAGAGCGAACTCGCGCACTTCGCTGTTCGTTATTTGCTCTAGTCATTATCAAAGGTTGTGAATGTCCGACGAATTTGCATCGCCTCAGCCGTTACCCTGCAAGGACCACTATGAGACTGCCGCACTCACTCAAGAGCACTCACTGGGTGATGTGGTCGAGCCCCGTTCTTCTCTTGGTCCTCGTTTTCACCTTGACCGCCTCGTCGAGTTCGACGCCACCGCGCCACCTCGACTCCCTCACGGTGCCTCCGGCAAGTACAACCCCGCGAACAAGTACCTCGACGCGGCCAACGACGACGGCCCCCGCGACGACCACGACGAGCCCGAGCTCACACGCGAAGGTGAGTACCGTGCACCACGTGGCGCGCACGACATCGCTGGCGCGAACGCCGACGGAGAGCGTCCCGACGACGATCGCCGTTCCCGACAAGAACTCGTCCAGCGTGACCGCTTCGAACGCCAAGTCCAGCGTGAACGCGTCCGTCGCGAGCGCCTCGAGCGGCGACGTGAGCGGTCAGCTCAGCCCAGCGTTCGACGTGGCCGACGTGCCCCTGCGGGGCCCCGGAACCTGGAACGTCGCGACGAGCGCTCCGGCGGCAGTGAACCTGGCGTGCCCGGGCGCGTCGATCACGGTCAACGGCCAGTTCGAGATCGCGGCCCGCACAACGTGCCAAGTAACCATCGCACCGATGGGTCCAGACCGGTCCGTGACGTGGGAACTGACACCAACTACCTGAGACGTCCGCTCGGCGCTCGCGTTCACGGAACGGCGCTCGTGCTCTACTTCGCCCTCCTACCCTACGTGGTGCTCTCGAAGTGGCGCCAGACCTCGAGCGAAAGCAGTGGGTCGCTTGTTCGGGTACTTCTTATCGTTCTCGCACTGTTCTGGATCGGTTTTCTCTGCCAGGTACTGCGAAACGTCTGGCGGCTGCGCCAAGGACGGCGAGTGAACTCCGGTGGCAGCGCCTGGCTCGCCGGAGTGGTCGTGGCGATGTTGGCGCTCGCGGTACCGACTCACGCGACCGCGCACGAACCTACGGCCATCTCCGTTCCGTACAAGTCGACGTCTACTCACGATCATGGCCACCTCCCGGTACCTCTCGTGAGCCTCTCCCCCATGCCGTTAGCCCTCATGGCGAAGCGTCGCAACGACGCCCTACGCCAACCCCAGGGCGGGGATCTCTTCGACGTGGATGAGTCGATCGAGCTCTTGCGGGCTTTGGACCCGAATCTCATTGGTCATCTCGTCGCCCTGATCGGCGACGAGACCGACGGCGTGCTGGACGTCCCCGACTCTCCAACGCCCTTAGAGAGCGTTTCTCCACGTTCGGTAATTCTCGCGTGCTCGCTGGGACCGAGCGCCTCGGGTTCCCTCGTGGGATTCGCTCGAGAGGGTGGACGCCTGCCCATACGGGCCTCGTGGAACGTTGACGACATCAAGCGGCGCGTGGTCGCGCTGCACGACGGGACCATTGCCTTCGCGAAGAGCGAGCCCGAACTTCTGCGCGCTCTCGCGACGCGCACACTTCGCCACAGCGTCGTGCTCTACCTCGGCGCCGCGAACGAGCTCGACGACGAACTCAGTGCGTGTGCGATCACGCTCACGCCCTACCTCGAACACGAGACCCGCGCGCCCACCCGAGCTCTCAACGAAGCACCTCGCTCCAGCGATCTGCGCGTCGAACTACTGCGCGCCGATCCCTATGTGGCGGGAATCGTCGAGCCCTTTACCCCCACGCTTCGCCGACGCTGCGTGGAGATGGTCGCCTATTTGGCCCTGCATCGCCACGAGCCGATCACCGGCGAACGACTGCGTACTCGCGTGCTCGTGCACGCTGACGTCGAGGCGTCGACGCGGACTCTCGCGAACACGGCGAGCGCCGTACGCCGAAGCCTCGGCGTCGACGCCCAGGGTCCGCGCTTGCACCCCGTCACTTCGTCGGGCCTCTACGCCACCCACGGATTCTCGAGCGACGTTGAAGTCTTCTTCACCCTCGTGACGCGCGCTCGCCAACTTCCCGTAGCCGACGCCGCGCCCCTCGCCCACGAAGCGCTGTTGTTGATCAAAGGAGAGCCGCTCGCGAGCACGCTGCGTGGTTTCGAATGGTTTCTCGCCGAAGGTCACGCGGCGCGCCTCGCCCGCGACGGTGAGTGGGCGGCCTTAGCGCTGCACCACACGTCACTGCAGCGCGGCAACTACGAACTGGCCTTTTGGTCCCTGCAGCAAGGGCTTCTCATCGATCCCTACAGCGATGCCCTCAGCGACGCGCTCTCTCGCGTGCCGCGACTACGCGAGTTTGGCGGCGATCGAACCCGCCTTGCGCAACGCCAGCCCGTCGGCGCCCGCGGTGCTGTAGCGATGAGTTGGTCGTTCTCGGGCCTCTCGCAACAGGTCTTTCAATAGTTCACCGAACGACACTGGCGGATCGACGAAGAGGTATTTCGAGAGCGACCCGGGAATGGTGTTGATCTCGTTCACGTAGAGTTCTTCGTCGTTGGCGAGAAAGTCCAGCCGCGCCACACCGCGCACCAGGCACAGTTCGGCAATGGTGCGACTCAGTCGAAGGATCTCGTCGCGCCGGTCCGGCGAGAGGAGAGCCGGCAGTTCGCGCGGCGCCGCGACCATGCCCTCGCCGCCCACGTACTTGTCGCGATAGTTGAGAATCTCCGCGTCGTTCGAACGGCGCAGCGGTCGCTCGATCGCCGAAAGTTCCAGTGTGGGAAAGGTTCGCATCGCGATCTGAACGTCGGAGAGATCCGCGCGGTAGGGCTCAACGACGCATCCGTTGGCGAAGTGAATATTGGTGCTGAGCCGAGCGCGCGCCGTGGCGAAATCGGCCACCACGTCGATGCCGATCGACGAACCTCCAAAACGTGGCTTCAAAATGTACGGGCCCTCGAACGCGAGGCTCGACGTCTCTTCGGAGAAGAGTTCGCGCGCGAGCGTCGGTAGCCCGGCCTCAGCGATGAGCGACGAGAAGGCCCATTTATCCATGCCGAGCGCCGCACCGGCGAGCGTGGGTCCCGAGTAGGCAAGTCCGGCGAGATCGAGTGCACCCTGAAGCGTCCCATCCTCACCCGGTCCGCCGTGAGTCGCGAGGATGAGAGCATCGACGTCGAGACGTCGCTCGCGTCCGAGGCGTGAACCACCGGTGTAAAAACCTCCGGCGTCGCCGAGACGCAGGCTGACCTCGCTCGACCCTCGCGGGACGCCGTCGAGAAACGCTTCGGCTTCGACGTCGCTCGGGACCAAATAGAACGAACCCGACTTTGTCCAGTAAATGCCCGCGACGTCGGGCTCGACGCGCGCCAGCTCGCGCAGAGCCTGCAGGCCCGTCAGAATTGAAATGTCGTGTTCGGGAGTAGGACCCCCGAAGAGAACTCCACTAGTCACCGAACACCTCGCCACGACCTCATTAAGACATCAAGGATAGTGGTCGGGCAGGTCGTTCAAGAACAAGACGCCGTCGCCGGGCACGAGATTATTGCGAATCCACTTCACCGCGTCATCTCGTGTATCAAAGCGCCGCGTGGGTCCGGAGTATCCGGCCGAGAGAGCCACGATGTTCGTTCTCCCGATCGCCAACAATTCGGCGGGCACCGCTTCCACCAATTGGGCCAAGCGCAGGTTTTCGCCGTGTTGCTCGGCGCCGAGTTCCACCAGTCCGGGAGTTACCACCACGCGTCGGCCGGTGACCGTGAGCGACGCGAGCGTATTGAGGGCCGCGATCACGCTCGCGGGGTTGGCGTTGAAGGTATCGTCCACGACCACGATTCCCGCCGGGGACGTCGCGACGTTCAAGCGGTTGGCCACCGGCTGCACCTCGGAGAGGCGTGAGGTAATCTCGGACACGTCAACGCCGAGTTCTCGCGCCGCCGCGATCGCGCAGGCCAGATTGGTCGGTTGGACGCCGACGATTTCGTCACGTTCCACGATCGTCGCGCCATCGACAACGATCGTCCAGCGATGCGCATCAACGCCAACGCGCACGTCCGCACTGACCATCGTCGAGCCCGCGGTGACGACCCGCTTGCCCTGTTCGCGCAGATCCCTCACCCATCCGCCAAGACGAGCATCATCGATGTTGAGAACAATGGTGGGAGCGACTTCCGTGATCTCATGTTTGGCCGCTTCGACCACGTCGAGACTCTTCATTCGCTCCAAGTGCACCGGACCGATCGCCGTGACGACGGCAATCTCCGGCGCACACCACGAGGTCAGCTCGCGGATCTCGCCGGGACCGTACGTGCCCATTTCGCCAATGAAGATTCTCGTGTCATCGGCGACGTTTTCGTTGATGGCCCGCGACAGTCCCGCACGATTGTTGAAACTCCGTGGTGACGCCACGGCCCCGGCGTTTGGTCCGAGAAGGGTGCTCAGGTAGTTCTTGGTCGACGTCTTTCCATAGGAGCCGGTGATCGCCACGACCCGGGGACTGGCTTTGGCGAGACGACGCAGCGCCTGATCGACGAACCGTTGCGCGCGACGATCCTCCATGGGGCGAAGGGCGCGCGTCACGAGGTCCAACATCGGCGGCACGGCGAGCACCATGACGACGGCCCCGAGGTACGGATGCGGCGCGAGAGCGCTGACGCCCGCAATCACCGCCGACACGAACGTCGCCAGAAGGGCGGTCGTGCGCAGGCGCCGAGTCCACTCGAGGCGACTCGTGCGTCCGCGTATCGAAAGTCCCACGGGACAGAAGAGTCCGTAGATGACCGTCGCGACGACGAGAAGGTCCCAGGCGCGAAAGACAATGGTGACGAGCATGGCCACGATGAGGACGTGACTGAGCGTGAAGGGACGTCGAGGTCTCGCCGTCGTGGTCTTGGCGCTCGTGCGCTGCGGCGAGGACCAGCGCGCGAGAAAACGCATCAGCGACGTCGGGTCATAGTGTTCGCGTTGCAGAACGCGTAGCCACCGTGCCATCTGCGCGCCGTAGGCGACCGCGAGCAACGCGCTGAGCGCGAGTGCCTCAGCGATCTTCACTGACGCAGAGCCTTCTCGGCGGCGTCCATGAGGGCGGTAGGCGCCTCCAGTGGTACGAGATGGCCCACGCCGTCGAGAACGGTCAGGCTCGTTGGCCCCTCCGTCAGCTCCATGGCTCGCCTCGCCACGTCGACGGGAACCTCGTGGTCGTTCTCGCCCCAGACAAAAGTGACAGGCATGGCGAGCAACGTCAGTTCGCTTTCGTAGCTTTCGTTGACACTCGCCACGAGGACGTTGCGCATGACGCCCTCCGCGTTTCGATAGTCCGTCGATCCGTACTTGTTGCGCGCCGCTTCGAGGCGACGCGGACTCACGAGACGACGGCGAGCGAGCGAGCGCAGCGTTCGATACGCCAGCGGAGAGAGCGCCGAACTCGTCGCGCGCACGAGCGGCGCGCCCGACACCACGAGAGCGTGAGTGAGTTCTGGGTGGCGACTCGCCGCGACCACCGCAATACATCCGCCTCGGGAGTGCCCGACGAGAACGATCGGTTCCTCGGCGATCTCGCGCAGTGTCGGCAGGATCAAGTCGGCGTAGTGTCGTGCGCCCCCGGCCACGAGAGGCGCGGGCGACGCGCCACAGCCCGGAAGATCAAGCGCCACCGACGCGAAACCGCGCTCCGCCAGAGCCGTCGCCGCGGCGGCGAAGTCTGCACCTCGCCGCGCCCAGCCGTGTAGCCACACCACTCGAACCGGTCCCGCGCCGTAGGACTCTCCAAAGACCCGCGAATCACCGTAGCTACGAAGCACGTCTCAAAGGTTAGTGAGGCCCAACCTCGGGCCAGAACCACGTCACGGGCTCCCGATAGCGTCGTAGGCACCATGGACGAGGCGAACTTCTCAGACGACCTCTTGTTCGGGCTGACCCCCGAACAACGAGAGGCCGTCATGTCGCCCGCGCGACGACACCTCGTTCGCGCGACCGCCGGGTCGGGCAAGACCCACGTTCTGACCTTACGAATTCAACGACGCGTCGCTGATGAAGAGATCGCCCCCGACCAGATTCTGGCCATGACCTTTACTCGCAAGGCCGGCGACGAACTACGCAAGCGCCTCTTTCGCGCCGGGGTGCGCGACGTCCGCGCGGGCACCTTTCACCGCGCAGCGCTGAACCTCGTCACGCAGTATCGCGAAGATCGCCACCTGCGGCCCCTCACGCTCGAACCGAACCGACGCAAGTTAGTGAGTGCACTCGCCGCGCAACTGCGCGACAGCGGAGAATTGAAACTTGAGGACTGGCAACTGCCGCGTCTCGAGCAAGAGATTGGCTGGGCGCTCAGCCAGGGCTACAACGGCACAACGTACGCGAAGCACGCGCGGCGACTGCGACGCGAAGCGCCATTGCCGCCGGCCCAACTCGCCGAAGTACTCGATCGCTACGTGGGGCTATGCCGCAGTCGCGGACTATTGGACTTCGACCTGCTCTTGAGCGAGGCCATCTCGCTGCTACGAGACGAGCCCGACGTGCTCGCCTCGTTTCGCTACCGCAATCGTTCGTTGTACGTGGACGAGACTCAAGACATGAACCCCCTTCAGTTCATGTTGCTGCGACAGATGGCGGGCGACGACCCCGATCTTTTTTGCGTCGGCGACCCGAATCAGTCGATCTACGGCTTCAACGGCGCGACCCCGACGCTCATCAACGACATCCTCGCCACCTGGCCCGACACGGTCGTACTCGACCTCACGCGCAACCATCGCTCGACCGCCAACATCATTGCGGTCGCGAATACGTTGCTCGAACCGGGAGCGCGCGGGATCGAGCCGGCGAAGGACGAGGGCGACGTGCCGCTCATTCGCAACTACGACACCGATGAACAAGAGGCCGAACACGTGGCCACCTGGCTCGCGGCCAAGCACCAACCGGGCAGCCCCTGGCACGCCATGGCCGTGCTGGCGCGCACCAACGCCCAATTGGAACTTGTCGCGAGTTACTTAGAAGCCGCCAACATCCCCGCCGAACGTCGCGGACCAGAACATTCACCCGCCTCGGACCTGATGGCCTCTGAGCCAGCCGCGCGGCGATTAGAGGAACTCGATCGAGACGCCGTCGCGCTCTCCACCATCCACCGAGCAAAGGGCTTGGAATTTCAACACGTGGCTGCGATTGGCTGGGCCGAAGGCCAGTTACCCAATTACAACGCCACGTCGGGCGAACAACTCGCGGAAGAACAGCGCCTGGCGTACGTGGCTCTCAGTCGTGCGGAACAGTCGTTGCTCATCACCTGGAGTCGAGGTCGTAACGATCCGCGCTACCCCGACCGATTGCCGTCGCGCTTTCTTGGTCCCATCGAACGAGTCGTCGCCGAGATCGAGCATCGCAATGCACCGCTGCGCGGGGACGCGAGAAAAGCTCGCCTCGACGCGATCAAGGCGTCGCTCACCGAGAGTCTGGCGCTGATTGAAGAGGGCACGCGCTCGACGAAGTGATCAATCGAGCACGGGTATAGTTCGCACGAGTGACGCACATTTTCAACAAGATGGGCCAGCGATGAACGGCGCCCGCGCACTCCTGGCGACCTTGGCAGCAAACGACGTTAACGTCTGCTTCGCGAACCCCGGTACGTCGGAGATGCACTTCGTCGCCGCACTCGACGATTCACCGGAGATGCGCGGCGTGCTCTGCCTCTTTGAGGGCGTCGCCACCGGCGCCGCCGACGGATTCGCGCGCGTGAGTGGACGTCCCGCGGCGACCCTGTTGCACCTCGGACCAGGTCTCGCCAATGGCTGGGCCAACCTCCACAACGCGCGGCGCGCGCACGTACCCCTCGTCAACATCGTCGGCGATCACGCCACGTACCACGCGGCCTACGACGCTCCCCTGCAAAGCAACATCGAGTCCCTCGCGGCGCCGCTCGAGGGTTGGTATCGGCGCAGCACCGCGAGCGATCAACTCGCCCGCGACACGGCCGACGCCGTCGCGGCCAGTTACGGTCCACCCGGGCGAGTCGCGACGCTCGTCGTGCCGGCCGATGTGAGTTGGAACGCCGTCGACGAGCCGAGATCGTGGCCCCGCGCCGAACGATCAGCGCGTGCGCACGTCGACGACGAAGAACTGTCGCTGTCGGTGCGCGTACTTCGCTCGCGACGCACCGCGCTACTGCTCGGCGGATCGCTCAGCCGTGAGCACCTCGCACTCGCTCACCGCGTTGCTCGGGCCACCTCATCGCGAGTAGTCATGGAAACGTTTCCCACCATTGTCGATCGCGGAGCTGGTGTGGCCGAACCGGAACGGCTCAACTACCTGAGCGAGTTCGCCCTCGACCAGTTGAAGGACGTCGAAACAGTCATCCTGATCGGCGCACGCGAGCCGGTGGGTTTTTTCGCCTATCCGAACGTGGCGAGTCGACTCGTCCCGGACCCCGCCGAGATCATCGACTTGGTCGCCCCGGGTGGCGACGTGGGTACGGCCTTGGAAGCGCTCGTCGACGCGCTGTCGGCTCCCTCTCTCGACGCCGAGCGCGGAGACGTACCCGTTGCCCCGACGGGCGATCTCACGACCCAGTCCTTCGCCGCAGCGGTAGCGGCGACCTTGCCCGAGGGCGTCATCGTCGCCGACGAGTCCAACACGAGTGGTGTGCACCTCGCGGGCGCCATGCGCTTCGCTTCGCCACACCGCTGGATGACGCTCACCGGCGGCGCGATTGGCTACGGACTGCCCGTAGCGCTCGGGGCCGCCGTGGCGTCACAAGGACGGGTGCTCGCTCTCGAGTCCGACGGCTCGATGATGTACACCTTGCAAGCCCTCTGGACAATGGCCCGCGAGGGACTCGACGTGACCGTGGTCGGGCTGTCCAATCGCAGCTACGCCATTCTCAACTTCGAACTGTCACGCGTGGGAGCCAGCGCGACCGGAACACAGAGTGCGCGCATGCTCGATATCGACGATCCCACGCTCGACCTCGCCGCACTGGCCTCCGCCCAGGGAGTCCCAAGCGTGCGAGCGACGAACGCCGAAGAATTGGTCAGCGCGCTTGAGCGTTCCTACGCAACGCCCGGACCGATGTTCATCGAAGCCGTGTTACCCAAACGTTTTGGCTAGCGGATTAGCCGTCGGCGAGGACGAAGAAAATCTCCGTCGCCGCGGCGAGCTCGCCACCGACGAGGGCACGGCCCGCACCTTTTCCGCCACGCGATGACAACTTGGTCATCTCGCACTCGACCGTCACCGTGTCTCCGGGGAGGACTTGGCGACGAAAGCGAGCGCGCTCGACTCCACCAAAAAGCGGCAGACGCCCGGTGTAGCGCTCGTCAGCGAGCACGACGACCGCGCCGCACTGCGCGATGGACTCGAGCAGCAAGACGCCCGGCGTCGTCGGACGACCCGGAAAGTGCCCCGAGAAGAACCACTCATCACCACGCAACGTCCACTCGGCGCTCGCGCGCACGCCCGGCTCAAGTGTGACGAGCGTGTCGAGGAACAAGAACGGTGCACGGTGCGGTAACCAGTCCATTGGATTCATTGAAAGGTCGCTCATGGCAACGCCAGCTCGGCGATTCGTCGTTCACTATCCACCGTCACCAGTCGAAAGGTGCGCTGATCGCCGCGCTTCAAGACGTCTCTCGCTCGAGCAGGTGCGGGCGTGCCGAGCGAAGTGGTCGGGGCGTAGCACTCCACTTGCTTTCCGCCCTTCAACTCAACTTTGATGACGGCGCCGTGCGAGGTAAACGCCGTCACTTCACCCTGGACGCGCGACCCCACTCGATAGGTGTTCTTGAAGAGCGTGAAGTCGGCTTCGGGATTGACCGGCTGACGGCCGCGCTTGAGCGCCACCGCCGGCGCGGGAGCCGCCTCGTGCTTGGCGACTTTTTTGATCGATTTTGCCGGAGCCTTCGCGAGTTTCTTCGCGGGCTTCTTCGCGGGTTCCGCCGTCTTGAGAGCTTTCTTCGCAGCTTTGGCGGGCGCTTTCGCTATCTTCTCCGCGACCTTTTCGGGCTTGGCCGCCGCCTTCTTGACACTCGCCGCCTTCTTCGCCTTCACCGGCGTCAAGGTCGTGCCGATCGTAGGTTTGACACCACTCGGCAAGGTCACCGCCAACTTCTTCGCGCTCCGGGCGACCTTGGCGTTGCGCACGGGCACGCGCGGCGTAAAGACCCAACCAACTCCGCGCACGGGTTTGCCGCCGATTAATCGACCGACCTCAAAGAGCCACGGGTACTCGTCTTGAAACTCTTGAAACGAGTCGTTGCTCAAAACCACGCCGTCAATGCGGTCGGCGATCTTCAAGATGAACGCGTCACCGCGCCCCACGGCACCGGCGGGCGGTGTCACGATCTCTCCGGCGAGCGAGGCGTCGGTAAAGCGACTGCGCTCGCCCGTGGCGACACGGTGTTCAAAGGTGGCGTCGGCGACGACGATGATCTCCGCTGTCGGGTTCTCTTCGCTGAATGCGGTCACGGCTTCGTCGAGCTGGGTCAGACTCGGCAACACGCGACCCTCGGTCGCGAGGTTTGATCCGTCCACCACAACGCGGAGCCGTGGCCCTTTGGAGGGACTCACCCGACCGTCCGCTCGAGAAGGTCCGCCTGCTCCGCCGCGTGCACGAGGCTGCTTCCGGTCGCCGGACTGGCCGACTCCGCGCGCGCCACGTGTGACACTTTCAGTCCGCGCAGTTGGTGATGCCTCTGCACGAAGGGCCACGCGCCCATATTCTCCGGCTCTTCTTGGAGCCAGACAACGTCAGAGACGTTTGGGTAGCTCTTGAGTACGCGATCAATTTCAACAGCGGGCCACGGGTAGAGTTGTTCCACGCGAACAACCGCCACGCGTGACGCTGACGCCGCGTCACGCCGGGCCAGCGCCTCGTGGGCGACCTTGCCCGATGCCAAAACCACTCGAGTAACAAGACTTGCGTCGCTCACGTGATCGTCGAGCACCGTCTGGAACGAGCCGTGTTCGAATTCGCTGAGTGGCGAACGAGTCTGCACCGCGCGCAGCATCGACTTGGGCGTGAAGACGATGAGCGGAACGGGATGTTCACGCAGCACCTGGCTACGTAGGAGGTGGAAGTACTGGGCGGACGTAGTGGGCTGGGCCACACGAATGTTGTTTCGCGCACTCAGCGAAAGGTAGCGCTCAATACGTCCACTCGAGTGCTCGGGCCCTTGACCCTCGTAGCCGTGGGGCAAGAGCATGACGAGTGTGGCGAGTTGGCCCCATTTGTCTTCCGCGGCGACAAGGAAGTTGTCGACAATGATCTCGGCGCCGTTCGCGAAGTCACCGAACTGCGCTTCCCAAGCCACCAACGTGTTCCTCGCCTCAACCGAGTAGCCGTATTCGAATCCGAGGGCCGCGTACTCGCTCAAGAACGAGTCACGCACGGTGAAGAATCCCGGGGCACCCATGCTCGCGAGGGGAACGTACTGATTACCGTTCTCGTAGTCGATGAGAGCCGCGTGGCGGTGCGAGAACGTGCCTCGGCGGGTGTCTTGACCGGTGAGACGAACGTTCGAACCCGATTTCACGAGTGAACCCACGGCCAATGCCTCACCGAACGCCCAGTCCACTTCACCCGATTCGAGCAACGCCATGCGCTGGGCGAACTGTCGCTCGAGCTTCGGGTGGATAGTGAAGCCCTCGGGTGCAGTGATGGTCGCTCTCGCGATGTCGAGCAACGTAGCGCGATCGACGCCCGTCTCGGGCGCGGGTAGATCAACCGGCGTCTCGGCCGCGTGCACGCGATCTAATTTCGGCACGGGTACAGTTCGAACTTCGTCGAGCACGCTCTGCAGGCGAGTATTGAATTCATTCAGCGCCGCTTCGGCTTCGTCGATGGAGATATCGCCGCGACGAACGAGAGTCTCGGTGTAGATCTTGCGCACCGAGCGCAGTTGATCGATGATCTTGTACATCTGAGGTTGGGTGTAGCTCGGGTCGTCGCCCTCGTTGTGGCCGTAGCGGCGATAGCAGACGATGTCGAGGACGACGTCGCGCTGGAAGGCTTCACGATATTCGAAGGCCAGTCGCGCCGCGCGCGCGCACGCCTCGGGGTCGTCGCCGTTCACGTGAAAGATTGGCACCTGGATCATCTTGGCCACGTCGGTCGGGTAGAAACTCGAGCGAGCCGACTCCGGCGCCGTCGTAAATCCCACCTGATTGTTGACGACGATGTGTATCGCTCCGCCAATGCGGTAACCCGACAGCTGCGAGAGATTCAACGTCTCGCCCACCACGCCCTGGCCGGAGAAGGCCGCGTCACCGTGGATTAACACCGCGAGGTACGGGCGTTCGACGAAAGGGAGATCCTGATCGGTGCCGTCGCTCGGGCGAATTACGAGGTCCTGCTTCGCGCGAACGATGCCTTCCACCACGGGTGAAACCGCTTCTAGGTGCGAGGGGTTCGAGGCCATCGACACGTCAATGGTGACTCCGCTCGCGCTCTTGAAGACGCCGCTCGCACCTTTGTGGTACTTCACGTCGCCACTGCCCTGAACGCTGTCGGGATCGAGGTTGCCTTCGAACTCCGAAAAGATGTCGCTGTAGGACTTACCCACGATGTTCGCGAGTACGTTCAGTCGTCCACGGTGCGCCATGCCAATAACGGCCTCTTTCACTCCGTGATCGGCCGCCTCGTCGAGTACCGTCTGCAACGCAACGATGGTCGATTCGGCGCCCTCGAGACCAAAGCGCTTTTGGCCCACGTAGCGCGTGTGCAAAAACTTCTCGAAGACTTCGGCTTCGCTGAGTGCGTTCAGAATTCGACGCTGTTCTTCTGTGCTGACCGAGACGTTCACGCCTTCCACGCGCTCTTGGATCCAACGCTTTTGCACTGGGTCCATGATGTGGCCGTACTCGATGCCGATCGTGCGGCAGTACGCGTCGCGCAAGATCACCAAAATCTTTTCGAGTGTCGCCTCGTATAGTCCCGCGAGTCCGTCTACCACGAACGAGCGCTGCAGGTCCCAGATCGTCAGCCCGTAAGAGGCGAGGTCCAGCTCCGCGTGCAGCGGCGGCGGCTCGCTGCTCAAGGGATCGAGGTGCGCGTTCAGGTGACCACGAACCCGATACATGTTTATGAGGGCCTGAACGCGAATCTGCTTCAAGATCCGTTCGGCCTCCCCCTCGGTCGCCGAGGGGTTCGAGTCCTTCGCCCAGCGCGCCGGCTCATACGGCACACCGAGTGAGGCAAACACGTCGTCGTAGAAGTCGTGACTACCAGTGAGACATTCGGCCACGTACTTCAAGAAGAGCCCGGACTCCGCACCTTGGATGATGCGGTGGTCGTAGGTCGACGTCAACGTCATGACTTTGCCGACGCCCAGTTCCGCCAGCGCACGCGGGTCCGCCGCTTCGAAACCCGCGGGCCACGTAAGAGCGCCCACACCAAATATCGCTCCTTGACCCGACATCAAGCGCGGTACCGACTGCACTGTTCCCAGGGTTCCGGGATTGGTGATGGAGACCGTGGCTCCGGCAAGGTCGTCAGCACCGTAAGCGCCACCGTGCACCTTGCGCACGAGGTCCTCGTAGGCGAGAAGGAACGATCGAAAATCCATGGCGTCGGCGTTTTGAATCACGGGGACGAGCAAGTTGCGTGTCCCATCCTTCTTCTGCACGTCCACGGCGAGACCGAGTCCCACGTGATCGTGGTGGCGTACGCCGGGTGTTCCCTTGGCGTCGACGGCGTCGACGAACGTTGAGTTCATCGCGGGAATCTCGCGCAGTCCTCTAACGATGGCGAACGCGATGAGGTGAGTGAATGAGACTTTGGCCCCACTCGAGCGCGCGAGCGACTCGTTGAGTGCGGCCCGGTTGATTTCGAGAAGTCGGGCGGCGACCGTGCGAACGCTCGTCGCGGTCGGCACGGCCAGACTGGCGATCATATTGGTCACGATGCGCGCGGCCGCACCGCGCAGCGGCGTGGCTTCGGCATCAATGGCGACGGGCTTTGCGGAGGGGACCGGCGCCGCGAGCGCACTCGTTGTCGTCGCCACGGTCGGCAGCGTCGAGCGTTGGTAGTCGGCGAAGAATTCGCGCCAACTTTCCGCGACGGACGCCGGGTCGGCGAGGAAACGGTCGTACATGTCGTCGACGAGCCAGGCGTTGGGCCCAAACGAGCCCTGCGCCGGGCGAGCAGACGATGATTCGGGGGGGGTAGTCACCCAACCAGCCTAGGGCCCACAAAGCGCTATTTGATGGGTGGTGAGCCACGTTCGCCGGTAGGTTTTCAACGTGCCAACTCCAACGAGCGCGTCGCGTCAGTTGCATTTCATCGCGGACTCACCAGTGCCGGGACTTGCCGTGGCCGAGCACCGCGTGGCGAACCCCGAGGCGGCCCTGATCTGCGTGCACGGCGCTCTTGATCGAGCCGGCTCCTTTGCCCGGCTGTCGCGGCGCATCACACGCTTTGACGTCATCGCTTACGACCGTCGGGGTTACCAGGGGTCACGAGACCTGGGTCCGGTCGATTTGGCCCACCACGTGTCGGATCTTCGCACCCTCGTCGAACGCGAGGCGAATCACCAGCCGGTCATCCTCTTCGGGCACAGTTTCGGCGGAGTCGTCACGTTCGCGACGGCTATCGAGATTCCCGAGTTGGTGCGACTGGTCGTGAACTACGAGTCGCCTTTACCGTGGGTTCTATGCCGCTCGAACGTCCACGCAATTCTGAGTACCGACCCCGCGGATGAGGCGGAGCGCTTTTTTCGACGGATCGTGTCCGACAGAGCGTGGCAGCGACTCGGCGAAGCCCAACGCGAGTCACGGCGACTCGATGGTGGGACGTTGTTGACGGATCTAGCGACCGTGCGTAACGAGACCGCGCCGTTCGACCTCGCGGCTCTGAAGGTGCCGGCGACGTACGTCCACGGGGATGGACTCGGCGAGGACTACTTCCGCGCGCTAAGCGTAATTCTCGAAGAACTCAATCCGCTCATCACAACCGTCGAAATTGAACATGCCTCACACGCGGCGCATCTACAAAGTTCCGCACAGTTGGCGACACTGATTCACCAGCGCTGGGACGAGACGTGCGCGTAGGCATCACGGGCTCGTCGGGACTCATCGGACGAGCGCTTAGCGCATCGTTGCTCAAACGCGGCGACACGGTGGTCGTATTCGTGCGCCCGACGACAGCGCAACGTTCGGACCCGTGCGTGCGTTGGGACCCGTCGAGCGCGTACGTCGACGAGACGGACCTGCGTGCCGTGGGCCGACTCGACGCCATCGTGCATCTGGCGGGAGCGGGAATCGGTGACCGACGGTGGTCATCGAATCGCAAGTCACTCATCGTTGCGTCGCGCGTCGAGTCGACGTCACTGCTCGAGCACGTCGAACGTTCGTTGCCCGACGGTGTTGGGTTCGTGGCGAGCGCCTCGGCGGTCGGTTGGTACGGGGACCGTAGAGACGAACAACTCGACGAAACATCCGCGCGTGGTGATGGATTCCTCGCCGACGTCTGCCATGAGTGGGAGGGTGCGACCGGGCCACTCGAGTCGCGCGGTGTGCCCGTGGCGCACTTTCGAAGTGGGATCGTTCTGTCGACTTACGGCGGCGCCTTGAAGAAGCAGCTGCCGCTCTTTCGATTCGGACTCGGCGGAACGTTTGGATCGGGTCACCAATGGATGAGTCCCATCTCACTCGTCGACGAGGTTCGCGCCATTCTCTGGATAATTGACCACCAGTTGACGGGACCGATCAATCTGGTCGCACCCACGCCCATCACGAATCGCGACTTCACGCACTCATTGGCGTCAGCCCTCTCTCGTCGCGCGTTTCTCGCCATACCCACGTTCGCCTTGCGTGCGGTACTCGGACGAGAGATGGCCAATGAACTTCTTCTCGCGAGTCAACGAGTCACGCCACAACAACTTCTATCGTCGGGTTTTGTCTTCGAGCATCTCGATGCACAGAGCGCGCTACGCGCAATGCTCTCGTCTCGCGACTGATGCGAACGCAATGCGCCTAGCAATGGAGGCGTGACGGGTCTCCTTGAGTGGGCTCAAGTACAGTAGCCATGACACTTTGATGTGGCTCAGCGCATCCCTCTCTATCCATTCTGGTAGTCACTGGCAGGCAATTAAGTATGAAGTTTCACCTTAAATTGAGATTTGCCGTAGCCGTCGTCGCTGCCATGGGAGCCCTCGGACTCGGACTGCTCGCGGCGCCTGGAGGCGGCGCGACAACGGGCGGCGGTCCGGCGAGCGGCACCGTCACGTACGGCGAAGCGCCCGGCGCGGCGCCGAACTGGATCTTCCCCTACACCGGCTACCTCAATTTTTCGGCGTCGAACATCAATCAGTTTCAACAACTCATGTTCCGCCCCCTCTACTTCTTTGGTAAAGGTTCCACGGCCGCCTTCGACCCCTCGCTTTCACTGGCGAGCGCGCCGGTCCTCAGTAACGCTGATCGCACGATCACGATCAAACTCAAAGGTTGGCGCTTCGCCGACGGCCAGATCGTTGACGCGTCCTCGGTGATGTTCTTTTTAAACCTCTATCACGCAGACCCCACGGGATACGGCGACTACACCCCCGGTAAGGGCATCCCCGACGACCTCGCTAGCGCCAGTGGTTCGGGGCTCACGGTCGTTCTTCACATGAAGACTGCGGTCAATCCGAACTGGATTCTCTACAACTACTTGTCGGAGATCACGCCGATGCCCAACCGATGGGACATGGTCTCAGCCCACGTGGCCGGTCGATGTGCACTTGGAACCTACGGTGCCGCTTCAACGGACGCGTCATGTAAATCCGTCGAGGCGTATCTCGACAAACTCTCGGCGTCGACCGCAACCTTTGCGTCGGCCTTTTGGCAGGGTGGTGACGACGGTCCCTGGAAACTCACCAGTTTCGACAGTTCGGGCAACGCTACGTTCCAGGCGAACGCCTCCTACTCGGGACCCCAAAAAGCGCAGGTTCGTTACGTCAAAGAGATCGCGTACACCTCGGAGTCGACGGAAGTGAACGATTTGCAATCAGGCAAACTCGACCTCGGCTACGTGGAGCCGACTGATCTCACCAGTCCCGCTCCGAAGTCCGGAGAGCCCGGAGCAAATCTCGCGGCGCTCAGTGCGAAGTATCGAATGTCGGTCACCATTCCCTACGCCTTCAACTACGCCGCGATGAACTACTCCTCGTCGAATCCTCTCCAGGCCGAGTTTGAACAGCTATATATACGTCAAGCGCTCCAAGAGTCCATTGACGAACCGGGAATCGTCCACGACGTGGACTCTTACTACGCGGTGGCCAACTACAGTCCCCTGCCGCCCACTGCGGCACCGGCCTTCAGCAAGACCCCGACGAGCCCGTATACCTATAACCCAGCGGCGGCGAAGACGCTCCTCACCAGTCACGGCTGGACCTTGGTCGGAACGATCATGACCTGTATGGATCCCGGTACGACCGCGGGCCACTGTGGCGCGAACATCGCCCAAGGTGCGCAACTCAGTTTTTCCTTGATGTACGTGACGGGCAACCCGATCGTCGATGCGACCGTCACGACAATGGTCTCTGATTGGCAAAGCATCGGCGTATTGGTGACGGCCACCGCCAACACGTTCAATCTCCTCGCCGCCGCGTGCACGGTAGGGAGCGGCACTCAATGGTCCATGTGTTGGTCGGGAGAGAGTTGGACCTACGAGCCGAACTTTTATCCCTCAGGAGACCAGACCTTCCTCTCCGGGGCCGATTCCAACCTGGGCGGGTACGACGACGCAGAGATGAACGCCCTCATTACTGCGGACACAACCGGTAAGGCGACGCTCAGTTCCTACGAGCAGTACGCCGCCGACCAACTCCCGGTGCTCTATCTGCCGACCGAAGAGACCATCGGCGAAACGGCGAGGACCCTCAAGAGTTCGATCGGCTGGGTACCCAATGCCTTGTCGAATTTCCTCCCCGAATACCTGCACTATTAACTCGCACAATTAACTTGTGGGGTCGTCGCGTCAACACGATCGGCCGTAAATTAACGCTCTAGAAATCGTGAGGAGATACCGGACCAATTGGTCCTAAATGCTAATCGTGAGCGATCACGCAGTAATCCCCGGCCTCGAAGTCCAGTAAAGCGCCACGAATTCGCGATAGACGCTCGAGTTCTCGACGACAACAACGAGGGCGATTAGTCCGATATTGTGCGCTTTGGCTAACTTGTATCCTCCCCAACCCCCCGATACAGTTACCTAGTCATCGTTGACGAAAGTGAAAACTGGACGTGACCACTTCGGTGGTACGGGGAGGCAACAACAACATGCAACTAAGAACCAAGCTTCGGCTTTTGGTGTCCGTAGGCACAGTGGCCGGCGCGATGACCATCGGGCTGGTAGCACCATCAGTAGGCGGTGCGGCGTCAGCCAAGGTCAGCACCTCTTCAAACACCGTTACGTTTGCGGAAGCTCCCGGTGACTCTCCAAACTACATTTTTCCTTATCTCGGTTGTCGGTACTTCTCGGTCGCGACGTTGAGTCAGTTCCAAGAGATGACGTACCGTCCCGTCTACTGGTTCGGTACTCCCGGCTCGTCGGCCGTGGACTACAGCCTGTCCCCCGCTAAGGCTCCGGTCTTCTCGAACGGTAACAAGACCATCACCATTGATATGAAGGGCTGGAAGTTCGCCGACGGTCAGACCGCCAACGCTGAATCTGTCATGTTCTTCTTGAACATGTACAAGGCCGACCCCACAAGTTACTGCGGCTACAACAAGGGATACGGCATTCCCGACCAGGTCGCGAGCGCGTCCGGTACGGGCAACACCGTGACCATCAAGTTCACCGGTTCGGTCAACCCGAACTGGATCCTGTACAACTACTTGGCAGAACTGACCCCGATGCCCAACTCGTGGGACATCACCGCTGCTGGCAAGACCTCGACCTGCGCGAGCGGCGTCTACGGCTCAGTTGCGACCGACACTGCGTGCAAGGCCGTCGAGAAGTACCTTGACAGCCAGGCTGCGACCGAGACCGACTTCTCGGATACGCTCTGGACGAGTGGTGCCGACGGCCCATGGAAGTTGATCAAGATGGACGACCTCGGCAACGCAACGTTCATTCCGAACCCGACCTACTCCGGACCAGTCAAGGCTCAAAAGGGCATCGACTTCGTGAAGGAAGACGCGTTCACGACGGCCAACGCCGAAGAGACGGCGCTGCGCTCTGGCTCCATCACTGTGGGTTACGTCGACGAGACTGAGTTGACGAGCAATGCGCCCGCACCGCTGAAGGTCGGACCGAACTGGTCCGCCATCTCGAGCAAGTACAACTTGGCGACCGGTGGCACCTGGGCATTCAACTACGCGCCGTTCAACTTCAGCACCAAGGACCCGAAGCACGCGATTGTTTCGCAGCTCTACATCCGCCAGGCGCTACAAGAGGCTGTCGACCAGACGGCCATCATCAACAAGGTGGACAAGGGCTACGCCGTGCCGATTGATAGCCCGCTGCCGCCCGAAACCCCCAAGTCGGTCAGTGGACTCAAGCAAGCGCTCGAACCAGTACCCAACCCCTACCCCTACAACTTGAGCGCAGCCAAGAAGTTACTGACGAGCCACGGTTGGAAGCTGGTCGGTGGCGTGGACGCTTGTGAGTCACCCGGCGCCGGAGCAACGGACTGTGGTGCGGGTATTGCCAAAGGCGCGACCTTGAACCTGAGCATCCTGTGGGCCAGTGGAGTACCGTCGCTCGACGACACGTTCAACGCGGAAGTCGCCGACTGGGACTCCATTGGTTTCAAGTTCACTGACACTGAGGCGACGTTCAATGNNGACTACTACCCCTCGGGTGAGACTCTCTTCGCCCCCGGTGGTGGTTTCAATGTCGGCGGCTACTCCAACGCCACGGAGACTGCGGACATCAAGGCCACGACCTTCGGCACGGCGAGCCTGAAGGCCTTCGCGGAGTACACCGCGAAGGAGTTGCCTGTCTTGTTCCAACCGCAGGCTGACCCGGTCATCGAGTACGCCAAGAGTCTGAGCTCGAAGAAGGTCAACGGCATCGCTGGCCTTGCACAGAACCCGCTGCAGAACTTCATGCCGGAGTACTACAAGCTGTCATAACCGCGTCGTACGTAGTTTCAATGGAGATGCCCCCCCTCACAAGAGGGGGGGCATCTCCATTGATATCACCTGTTAGTTACCGTACGGGGCTAAACGGCGGACTCTAGCCACTAGTGCACCACTGATACAATTCACTGCAATGTTGGCGTACGTAATCAGGCGATTTTTGCAGTCGTTCGTTGTGCTTTTGATCGTGATGCTCTTCACATTTACGCTCCCCTATTTTCAGACCGGTGGCATCCTGGCCCCCGCTTACGCCGTCCTAGGAACGCACGCCAACTCTCGCACCGTGTTCGAGTGGGGGGTGCAGAACGGGATGGATCATCCCTATGTGGTGCGCTTTTGGAACTACCTCATCCAGGTCTTTGGCCACTTCAACTTGGGACATTCGTACAAGCAGAATCTCTCGGTGTGGAACATCATTTCGCTCTACGTCCCGCGCACCATCTGGCTCGCGCTCTCCTCGTTGATCTTCACCATACTGATCGGCATTCCCCTTGGTATCTACCAGGCGTCGCGCCGCAACACCTCGGTTGACTACACGGCGACGGGCGTTGCCTTCGTGCTCTACGCCATGCCCCTGTTTCTTCTGTGCCTGCTGATGCTCCAGGCCTTCAGCTTCAGCTGGCCCCACCTGCCTTCATCTCCCCCGTCCGGGGTCGAACCGTGGGCGATCTTCACTGATCCAGTCGGCTTCATTTTGCCGGTGGCGTGTCTCACGATGGTGTCGGTAGCGACGTTAAGTCGTTTCATGCGAGGCACCGTACTCGAGGTGCTGGTGCAGGACTACATCCGCACCGCCAAAGCCAAGGGGTGCAGCGGAGCGCGGGTTCTCTTTCGTCACGCCATGCGCAACGCCATGGGTCCGATCGTGACGATTCTCGGGCTCGCGCTGCCCGGCCTTTTGGGTGGGGCGCTCATTGTCGAGAGCGTTTTTAACTACGCGGGCCTCGGCATCCAGACCGTCAACGCCGCCACCAACGTCGACATCCCGACAGTGCTCGGCATTACTTTGTTGGCCACCATTTTGACGCTATCGGGTAACTTCCTCGCCGACATCTTGCTCGGCGTGGTGAACCCCCGCATTCGAATCCAGGACAGGGCGAACTAATGGCCATCCTGGGCGAGCCGGCGTTGATCTCCGACATCGTCGATCCACTCGGACCAAGGGGAGACGCGGTCGTCAGCGAAGCGATCGTCCCGATGTGGCGTCAGCGCCTACGGATCTTCATGCACAACAAGCTGGCCATCGCGTCAGTCGCCTATCTGGTTTTGGTTTTGCTGTTCTGCTACGTTGGTCCGATTTTTTATCACACCAATCAGACCAATCAGGCGACCGCCCTCAACGTAGTATGGAACGCCCATCCCTCCGCACAGCACTGGTTGGGAACAGACAGTTCTGGCTTCGACGAACTCGGTCGCATCATGTACGGAGGCGAGTATTCGCTCACCCTGGGTATGTTGGCGGGCCTCATTACGATTCTCGTGGGCACCATCTACGGCATGGTCTCGGGCTTTGTCGGCGGCGTCGTTGACACCGTCATGATGCGTATCCTCGACGCTTTCCTCTCCATCCCCTACCTTTTCTTGCTCATCAGCCTCTTCACCATCTTCTCTCGCTCAACGTCGTTTCTCATCATCATCATCGGTGTCACCGGATGGTGGGCGAACGCGCGCATCATCCGGGGCGACGCCCTCCTCATCAAGAAACTGGAATACACCCAAGCCGCGACGGCCATGGGGGCCAGCAAATTTCACATCATCCGCCGCCATGTCTTTCCCAACTCAATCAGCAACATCGTCACGGTGGCCACCTTCTCGGTGGCGGACGCCATCCTCTTCTTGTCGGCGCTCGGCTTCCTCGGACTCGGGATCTTGCCGCCCCAGACTGACTGGGGCACCATGTTGCAAAACGGCACCGCCCAGATCTCCAACGGTTACTGGTGGGAGATCTACCCCCTCGCCCTGATCTTCATTCTGGTCGTCGTCGCGATCAACTACATCGGCGACGCCCTGCGCGACACCTTCGAAGTTCGACTACTCGAGCGCTAACTCAGGCTGACGATGAGCTGGAGCTGGAGCTGAGTCTGACCGGCGTCTTCATCGGGAAGTGACAAGCCGCCTGCTGGGTCGCCGAGAATGGTTCGAGGAGGGGCTCTTCGACTGCACAGATCTCTTGAGCCTTCGGACAACGGGTACGGAAGCGACATCCCGAGGGCGGATTCACCGGTGAGGGAAGTTCTCCGGTCACTTGCAGACCGCGACGACGGCGCGCCTCGACTGGGTTGGGCACCGGGACGACGTCCAACAAGCCCTGCGTGTAGGGGTGGGCCGGCGAGCGGAACACCGACTCTGCGTCACCGATCTCGACGATCTTGCCGAGGTACATAACCGCGATCGTGTCGGCCATGTAATACACAACCGCGAGTTCGTGGCTCACCATCACGTACGAGAGGTTGTGTTCTCGCTGGAGGTCCTTCATGAGGTTGAGAATCTGTGCCTGGACCGACACGTCGAGGGCCGAGACCGGCTCGTCGGCGACGATGAGGCGAGGATTCAGGGCGAGGGCGCGCGCGAATCCAATGCGTTGGCGTTGACCACCGGAAAACTCGTGGGGGTAGCGGTCCGCGGCGAGACGGTCGAGCCCCACGGCGTCCAATAGTTCGTCAACACGCGCTGACTGCTGCGCCCGGGAACCTTCGTGCTGAACCAGGAGCGGCTCACCGAGGATTTGGCCCACTTTCATTCGGGGGTTCAGCGACGAGTACGGGTCCTGGAACATCATTTGGCGATTGCGCCGGTCGGCCTTGGTGGGGTGATAGCCCTTCGCCGAGACGACCTTGTCGTCGAAGTAGACAGAACCCGAAGTCACGTGCTCGAGGCCCACGAGCATGCGCCCGATCGTCGTCTTGCCGCAGCCCGACTCACCGACAAGTCCAAACGTCTCACCTTCGTTGATGATGAAACTGACGTCCGAGACGGCGTGGACCGCGCCAACCTTGTGACGCACGAGCCCGGCCTTGATCGGGAACTCCTTCACCAAGTGCTCGACACGGGCCAGCTCGTGGTGTTCGCGTGTGGCCGCGGCCGCAATCGTCACGGGCGCGACAACGACCGTTTCGAGGGGACCGTCGACCGGGTGAAAACACGCGAACGTGTGGGTCTCGGTGCCCGTAAGCGGTGGGTCTTGCTCTCGGCACTTGTCGGTGGCGTAGCGACAGCGCGGCGCGAAGCGACAGGCCACGATGATCTTCGACAAGTCCGGCGGCATGCCGGCGATCGAGGTCAGTTTCTGCTTGGAGGCGGTCTCCAGGCTCGGCATCGAGGCGAGAAGCGCCTGGGTGTAGGGGTGGCGCATGTCATGAAAGAGGTCATCGGTCGGTGACTCTTCCGCTTTACGGCCGCCGTACATCACGACGACGCGGTCAGTACGGCCCGCGATTACGCCCATGTTGTGGGTAATGAGGAGGATCGACATTTTCAGTTCCTGGCGCAAGTTATCGAGAATGTCGAGAATCTGTGCCTGAATGGTTACGTCGAGCGCCGTCGTCGGTTCGTCCGCGATCAGTAGCTTCGGTGAGCAGGTGAGACCCATGGCGATGATGACGCGCTGGCGAAGGCCGCCCGACAGTTCGAACGGGTATTGGTCCAGACGCTCCGCGGGACGGGGCATCTCCACCATTTCGAGGACCTCGAGGGCGCGCTTGCGCGCCTCGTCATCGCTGACGCCGCGGTGAATGCGCAGCCCCTCACCGATCTGTCGACCAATCTTCATGGTCGGGTTGAGCGAACTCATCGGATCTTGAGGGATCAGCGCGACGTCGTTGCCGCGCTTGGACTGCATGGCCTTTTCCGAGAGCGACGCGAGGTCGACCCCGTCGAGCTCGACGCTGCCTGCAACGATGTGACCATTTCCCGGCAAAAGCCGCATAATCGCGAGGCCCGTGGTCGTCTTGCCACAGCCCGATTCACCCACGAGTCCAACGCATTCACCCGGGGCAATCGTCAGTGAGAAATCGTCGACGGCAGTGGCGAAAGTGTTACGAGTGGCGAACTGGACTTTCAGATTTTTCACCGTGAGCAGCGCCGACATAGATACGCAATCCTACTCTTTTCAGGGTTTTCGTAACGGCACACGGTCGTGCGACGGGCCCTCGGGGGCGCTCGTTACGAGGTCAGTCGCCAGGTCATTCGATGATGACAACACGGACCCTCATCGACCAGCGCCGCAAGGTGATGCGGCACCCCGTAGCCCTTATTGGCGTCCCATCCGTACACGGGAAACTCGTCCGAGAGTCCCACCATGGTGCGGTCGCGCTGCACTTTCGCGAGAACTGACGCGGCCGCGATGGTGGCGCTCAGGCTGTCGCCCTTTACGAGCGTCGTGTGCGCCAGAGCGGCGTAGCGAAGCTCGGGTGCGTCGTTGAACTGATCCTCGAGGCGAAGTGGTGCGTCGAGCAAGTTCAACGGTCCGTCAATCAGCGCGTGGGTTGGCAACAGATTGAGCCCGTCGATCGCCCGCGTCGCCGCAACGGCGAGGGCGAGACGTAGCCCCCACCGATCTATTTCCTCCGAACTCGCCGATCCGAGTGACCAGTCCGTCGCCCAGTGTTCGAGTGGTGTGACGAGCGTCTCGCGTTGGGCCGGCGTCAACATCTTCGAATCAGTCAGACCCTTCGGAGCGCGCTTACAGTGAGTGACGACGACGGCGCCGACGGTCAGCGGACCGGCGAGAGCTCCGCGGCCCACCTCGTCGAGGCCGACCACCACTTCCCCACGCGCGACTAGTTCCCGCTCGTAGACGAGAAGATCCGGCGCCGCGCGAGTCACCCCCAAATCGTACTGAGGACACCGCCGCCTAGCATTCATCCTCATGCCCGCGGCTAAAGAGGTCTTCGTCGTACCGCTGAAGCGCTTCGACGTCGCGAAAGAGCGCCTGCGCCGTGGCGGCATTGACGACGTGACGAGCCTCGCGCGCGATCTCGCCGCGGGGGTGATTCGAAACTGCGCGCCGCATCACGTCGTCGTACTGAGCGAGTCGAGCGACGTGACCACCTTCGCCCGGGAGCTCGGCGCCGAAGTCCTCGAGTCCGATGCCTCAAACCTCAATGAAGCCGTCCAGGGTGCCTACGAGCGCTTTAGCGGACGTTTCGAGCGAATCATCGTCGTCCATGGTGACCTTCGAGAGCCCGAGGGCCTCGGCGAGTACCAACCAGACGCGGGAGTCACGATCGTCACGGACTATCTATCGCGCGGCACCAACGTCCTCGTCGTGCCGACTGGACTTGACTTTCACTTCCGCTACGGCGACGACTCCGCCCGGCTCCATCAGTTGGAGGCCGAGCGTCTTGGCGTCGAGTGGCGAATGATCACGAACAGCCCGTGGCGTTTCGATGTCGATGAGCCGGGCGACGTGCGGCGCCCCTAGACGGCATTCGAGGGGGTCTTTCGACCCCCTCGACTACATTCTCTCGAAAAGAGAGTTCGTTATGCCTTTTTTGCTGCAGGACGCTTGGCGGCCTTCTTCGCAGCAGGACG
>PLON01000018.1 GCA_003142095.1 Acidimicrobiaceae bacterium
ATACTGACCCGCGCTCCTAGGCGACGCGTTGACGCCGCGAGGGCGCCGCGCACTCACGACAGAGCACCACGGACTTTCGAACGTCTTCAGGGAGCTTTGGAGCACGAAGTATTCGAACAACACCATTGGAGCGGCACTGTCGTTGGTGCCAGCACGAATTGCGCGCGCACTTGCAAGGTCCCGACGCGGGAACGCGAGTCGCGATGGGCGTCGACGTATCCGGACTGGATGAATCGGAAAGAAGTTCGGTCATAAAATCCTTTCGAATTCTCGTACCGCCAATCGTACGTGGATCAGATCTGCAAACGGTGGATCAATCGATGAACTATTGATTAAGAACTCGTCTCAGTGATTCCAATTTCAAAGATATTGACCGAACACGAAACATGTTCTCGAACGAGTACAAGAACTAGCTCTTCGCCGCGACTCGGGCCGCGCCGCATAGCAGTGACGCATCAGAACCCACACCGATGAATGTGAAGCCACGCGAACTGAGGGCTTCAACTCGATCGGGATCAACCGCGAGAATTCCCGTCGCGATGTTGGCGTCCCGAGTCGCGTTGATCACCCTGTCGAACGCCTCGGGCAATATGGGATTATCCATCTGACCGGGTATTCCGAGTGACATTGAGAGGTCACTCGGTCCGACAAACAAGACGTCCACTCCAGGAATTGCCGCAATCTCGCGGACGTTCTCAAGGGCGGGCGCTGTTTCGATCTGCACGACGCCAAGCAACGAGTCGTTTGCGCTTTCGTTGTCGCGGTCGTCACCGCCGAATTGACGAGCTCGGTTATACGTAGCGAACCCTCGATCGCCGCGCGGCGGGTACCACAGGTGACGAACTGCTTCTCGCACTTCGTCGGGTACACCGCGCGCGGCGCCCGGAGAGCCGAAATTGAGAAACGTTCCAACTAGCGCCGTCACGAACTGTTGGGGCCCTGACAGCGCCGCACACGAGCTCGCCAGACTCGGCGACATCACCCCAAATCTCGGAGCATATCTACGGCTCGACCACGACTGGACTCACCTTGATAGCGACCTCGCTCGCTACGGAAGTCTCGGTGTCCGTGAACTGCACCTCTACTACCTTTGGCTCATGTCACAGTCCAGTGCCGCAACGGCGGCGCACGTTGTCAAAGCATGGAAGTCGGGTATCGGATCGACCAACATTGACCAGATTGAGGAGTCACTGAACGATGGATGACGTCATCCTTGTCACCGGAGCACAGGGAACTATCGGCTCGATGCTTCGACGCTCGCTACGTCGGCCCGGTCGCCACCTTCGCTTGCTCGACGTCGCTCCCCTTTCGCCGCTCGAGCCCGACGAGAACGCAGAACTGATCACCGGCTCGTTCCTCGACGCCGAAGTCATGGCGGACGCCTGTCAGGGTGCCCGCGCCATCGTGCACCTCGGAGGACTTTCGCACGCGGGATTCTCGTGGCCCGAGTATCTCGAAGTGAACATTCACGGCACGTATCTACTCGCCGAGGCCGCTCGTCACGCCCGCGTCGAACGCGTCGTGTACGCGAGCTCCAATCACGCGGTAGGTTTTGCACCGCTGCGCGACGGCGGACCCGTGCCGGACTACGAGTATCCGCGACCGGACAGCTACTACGGCGTTTCGAAAGTGGCGAGCGAAGCCCTGTTGGGCCTGTACCAGGATCGCTACGGACTCGACGCCGTGTGCCTACGCATTGCCTCCTACCTCGATCGACCCACCACACTACGCTCGCTGTGGAGTTGGCTCTCGCCCGGCGACTGCACCCGCCTCGTCGAGGCAGCACTCACTGCCCCGAGTCCCGGTTTTCGCGTGGTCTGGGGCGTCTCGGCGAATAGCCGGGCCGCCGTCTCGCTTGACGAGGGCCGTGCCATTGGCTACGAACCGCTCGACAACGCCGAGGACTACGCCGGCGAAATTACTGGCGACCAGACGGAGTGGAAATACGTCGGCGGACCATACAGTGCGCCCAACTTCGAATAGTCAGTCGACGAGCGCGACGTAGACGTCGCAAAGGTTCCAGCCCGTATGCCCGCCCTTAATCAATTGGCCTAGCGCGCGTAGTGCCGGATACGTGTCGTGAGCTTGGGCGACCGTCAGCCAGTCAAAACCAACCTCGTCAAGTCGCGCCATCGTGTCATTCATGACCCACGCACCCGCAACCCCTTCTACGTAGTCGCGCCCGTCCGAGGTCCGGGCGACAAACGCACTGTGACGTGACCCACCGTTGAGTTCCTTCGCCATGAGCCACGCGAACTCCTGACAGCGACCCCCCACGCCACTGCCCTCCACCTGAACTGTCACTTCGCCCACACCGATAACGGCCGTTTGCTCGCTCGCGTTTACTACAACCTTTCCCCACTCGTGAGCGACGGACCCAACGTCACCAATAACCCGAGCGCCCATGTCAACGACGCGGTACCCGCGTTGTGACGCCTCTTCGATTGCGGAACTGAGCATCATGGCCGGCTCGCCGACGACGACGTTTTCGTGGATGGGGCTCGGACGACTTGCCATAACTCTGGAGCGTTCCTCGAAGGCAGCGAGCAACTTCAGGCGCAGTGACGCGTCGACGTCAATTTTCGCCCAGAGCGTATTGACCTCGTCGCCCGTTGGCGAATAGTCGTACGTCATTGCGGACGCCACCCACGGGGCGCCCGAGACCACGTTGTCTACGAGAACAAGACTCTTCGTGAGTTTGGTGCGGACATAGCGCAACAGCACTCCTCCCGCGATGAGTGAGGTAGTCGCTCGAATCTGATTGAGCGTCGTGATATCGACACCCGCTCGCAGAGCCGCCCGCCAAATCTCGTCCAGGTCGTCCAATGTCAGGGGCGGCGCGGGCAACACGCAGAGGCTTGACGCTCCGCCCGAGATTAAGAACAATGTCGCGTCGGCGTGATCGGCGCTTTCGAGAAACGAAACGACCGCCCGACCTGCGTGAAGACTTCCTTCACCAGGTACCGGGTGCTCGCCAACCAGGGCATTATCAACCGATACGCCACGAAGAGCGGCGTCGTCGCATACCAGAATCTCCCGGCGGACTCGTCCCGCGAGAACGGTGCGAGCCGCGTGAGCCATTTCAGGTGAGGCCTTGCCTATGGCGACCAGGTCAACCCTTCCTTCAGGCATCGTCGATTCCCGCAACCGCTCACGTATAAGAGTCGTGAGATCTAGATCCGCCATCCACCTCGAGGCAATGGCCTGCGCGTCATCAACGAGCATCACCTTGAGGACCAACGAACGGGAACCATTGACCAATTGTTCATCGTTCCATCTTGGCGCGATTTATTGGAGATCTCCCCGTCCAGCGTTAACCTGGGGCTTTAAGGAGTAATCACGTCCGACCAACCCATTCGCATAAGTCATCACCACCGAATCACGATGACGAAGATCCTCCAGCACCCGGTGAGCCACAACATCGAGTGGAACGATGTCCTCTCCTTAATGAACGCCGTCGGCGAAGTCGAGGAGAAGCACGACGGCAAGTTCACTTTCAGCGTGAACGGCGAAACTCTCGCGCTCGAGCGACCAAGTCACAAGGATCTCGACACCCAAGCCGTCATTGATCTACGCAAACTTCTCACGAACGTCAACGTCGATCCCGCCTCAGTCGACGAGAATCACGACCCTGATTAGTCAATCCGACCACTCCGCTGTATCGAGGTAACCCGGGGCCAGTGAAAACGAGATCGTCTGTACGGTGACGCTGGTGGGAAGTTGGAAGATGACGCATCCACTTGTGCTGTCTCCTGCCGGCAAGTCAAAGAAACCCGAGCTGAAATTCGTACACTGCGAGACCTCACCGAAATCTGCCGGGTAAGTCTTTCCGTCACTACCGGTAACAGTTATCGCGGAGTTAGCGTCGTTCGACACCTCTTGGTCACTGGTGTTGACAATGTTGAGTTCAACGGCGACGAACCGGTAGCCAGCGTCCGGCAAACCCGAACCCGAAGCAGCCGTAGCCGGATCGACGACCTGGCTGACTGCAACGGAGAAAGCATCGCCGTAAAAATCATGAAGAGTTTGAGTTGCACCGAGCGCCCCGGGGGCAGGCGTGTTAGCTATCGGAGCGATGATTAGTTGCGGAAGAGCGAGGTCAGCGAACACCTTCGCCTCAGTTAGGGTCTCCTTGTTCGTTTCACTTTGTAGTGCATAATCGGCTTCGGATTCGTTCGAAGACGTTGCGTTGAGCGAGCTGATGGTATCAGTCCCAAGGGTCCGAAACGATGCGATAAACGCTGACACATCGCTCTTCGCGGTGCTCGACCATGCTTCAAGACTGAGCGCCTTGGATAGCCCGGCGAAGGCGCCGGAAACTTTCGAGAGATAGGTGTTCGCCGCTGCCGTCGTCGTACTGTTGCCATAGTCAGTCTCATATATCGAGATCTGACTTACGGCCGATTTCAGAGTTTTTTCGAAGTATGTGCCCGCGGACGCGACCCGCACGAGATTGGACGGTGCCGAATGAGCGCTGGTACCCGACGAGCTTCTCGCCACGACACTGAAGCGGTATGAGACCCCCGGGTGCAGACCTTTTACGTAACAACTGGTCGATGCCGTCACGCACGATCGGTTCGACGGCCGCGCAGTCGCGACGTAACTCTTGACGGATACTCCCGTAGGCCTTGACCACTTCACGAGAATTGACGTCGCGGTGCCGCTCGCTCGCACGCTGTGAGGAGCGGGGGCCGATGACGCACCGGCCACCGTCGCGCTCAAGGTCAGGGCCATCGTCAATGACGTCACCGCTCCGACAATTTTCCACTGACGCATGGCGATCCCTCGCTTCATAGGCTCCGACTCCTCGTTACTAACCAGGGTAGTTACCGACGCCACGTGAAAACGTCAGTACCATATTCCGATTTCGTGTTCATCAGTAGGCTCGTGTCATGAGCGCTCCCATAAATACTGAACATTGGCAGAGTGAGCCCGACGCGCACGATTTTCCCTCCGCGAAGACATATCTGAGTCTGATCGCGGAACCCTCACTGGCCGAAAAACTTATGAAACTCCTCGAAGACGCTCCGACCAGCACCTACGAAGCAAAAGATCTCCTTCGCGCGAGCCGACTGCCTCTCCTCGAAGAGACCAACAAACACGTCGCCAGCGACCTCGACAAGGTGAAGCGCGGCGACAAACTCTCGCCGATCTTGCTGGTGCGAGGTCATTTCGTAAAAGACCGCGATCTCGTGGTGGCCGATGGCTATCACCGCATCTGTGCCAGCTACTGGCTCAACGAAAACTCGCTAATTCCGTGTCGCATCGTGGACGTCCCGAACTAAAGGGGCATTCTCGGCACTCTGGAGAGTGTTTTACACTTAGCGGGTGCGTCGATTAATTCCTTATTCTCTGCTTGCGGTTCTCGTCATCTGGGCGGGAGTTTTTATGCTGATTTCCTACAAACAGTCAACCGCGTCGGGTTCGTCCATCCAAATGCCACTCGTGTGCACAAAGAGTGCCGGTGTAAAACCGACACATTTCGTCATATCGTGCGCCGACGCCAACTCAGAGTTCACCGACTTGCACTGGACCGGCTGGGGTGACGAGACGGCCTACGCAACAGGGGTGGCCCGCTGGAACGACTGCACGCCCACTTGCGTCGCCGGACACTGGCGCAGCGAACCCGTCACGTTCTGGGCCTGGGATCCTCGCAACGGTCTGTACACGAAATTCGCCAGTAGTGATCCACGACTTCTCAATACTGAAACCTTTGTTTCAAATTCTTTCATCGCGACCACGCAGACCTCGTAGCCGTTCACTTGCACGTAAGAATCTTGTAAAGCGAGCCCTTTTGGCTCGTGACGTCTTCTTTATACTGGGCGACGAACTACGTAGCGTCGCACGAGCGTTCGTCGTAGCGAGTGAGTGTCTTCGGGCTCTGAATCTCTCGAAAGTGGAGTACGAACGATGAGGTATCTACGCAGCGCCGTCGTGACGGCCACGTTGGTTTCCTTGGCCATGGCGCTGCCCGCGTCGGCCATTGTGTCGCCTTCATGGACGAACGCTCGCCAGGTGGCTCTCCCCAAAGGTGCGACCGGCATCCCCGACGGATTCTTCTCATCGCTCAGTTGCGCAGCGCAGGATAACTGCGAAGCGGCCGGTTCGTATTCAAACGCCGCCGGAGAAGTTCAGGGACTCATCGCCACCGACTCAAACGGTCGCTGGACCGCGCCGGTCAGCCTGGCCGCGCCAGCGGGCGCCGCGGCGAACCCGGGCGTCACGGTCTACCAGGTGTCGTGCGGCGCTGTTGCGAACTGCGCCGCCGTTGGTAGCTACCTCAATCGCAGTGGAGACGTCGTGCCATTCGTTGACAACGAGCGAGGAGCACACTGGCAGCGCGCGCTGACTCTTTCGCTACCCACGAACGCACTCGTGAAGGGTCAGGACGCCCTCGTGCGCGCGGTGGCCTGCGCGAGCGCGAACACGTGCAGCGCCATTGGCACGTATCAGGACAACAACCCGGTCGCGTCGCGAACTGAAGGCTTCGTCGCCAATGAACGCAGCGGCCACTGGGGGCGCGCCCGTCAGATATTGCTCCCCGCGAGCAATTACAACCCTTTTGTCACGATCGCTCAAATCGCGTGCTCGTCGAGCGCGGACTGCGTGGGCGTCGGCTCCTTCATCAACGCCAACGACGTGACCGAGGCTCTCGTGGTGGACGAAGTGAATGGCCCGTGGCATCGCGGCGAGGCGCTCACACTGCCGAGCGACGCCAGTCGCTTCGCGGGCGCGTCGGTGAGCGAAGTGACGTGCCTGAACAACTCCTCGTGCTCCACGTTTGGCACCTTTAACTCATCAACCGGGGCCATCGAAGCCATGAGCGCCACTGAGACCGGTGGCGTCTGGACGACGGCGAGCGAACTCACCATGCCGGCCAACGCGGCGGCGAACCCGCACGTCTTTCTGTTTGGCTTCGGCGGCATCGCGTGCGCCTCAAGCGATGACTGCAGCGTCGGCGGTCAGTACAAGGACAGCGCCGGCGGCTATCAGGGATTCCTCGAGGACGAAACGAACGGTGCCTGGTCGCCCGCCGTCGAGTTGACGCTACCCAGTAACGGAAGTTCGGGCGGGCAAAACGGCGGCATCGTGGCCCTCAGTTGTCCGAGCGCGGGCAACTGCGAGGCCAGCGGTTCCTATCTCGACACCGCCGGCAACTACCAAGCGGTGGTGGTCGGCGAAGTGAACGGCGTCTGGCAGCACGGAAGTGAAGTCACCCTGCCGAGCGGAGCGGTCACCGTGGGCGTCGACGGCGGGATCTACGCCATCAACTGCGCGAACGCCACCTCGTGCGTCGGAGTCGGCAGTTTTCTGAAGGGCGCGACGACCTACGAGGGCTTCACTCTCGCCAGTTAGATCGTGCACGTCATACTCAGACAAGGTTTCATCTGCTGACCACCTTCGGGTACCGCGCCTTTCACCTTGCGGTAACCCTGGTTTTTTACGGTGTTCCTTGTGGCACGTCAACGAACTCACCGCCCCCTTGATGATGCCGAGCGTGCCGCATCTCGCCTAACGCCACGGGTTCGCTCGTGAGCGCCGCCGTGGATTCGCCAGGGCGCAACGTCATTCTCGTCGTCGAAGACGAGGAGAGTTACCAAGACGCGCTGAACGTCGGACTGAGTGTCGAAGGATTCGTCGTGGTCGGCGCCACCAACATTGCCGAAGCACGAGCGATCCTCGCCACCTCCAAGCCCGACCTGGTGCTGCTCGACGTCATGCTGCCCGACGGCTCGGGCATCGACTACTGCCGTGAGCTTCACGACACCACGCACATTCCCGTCATCATGGTGACGGCGCGCACGAGCGAAGTGGACGTCGTGCTCGGACTGGAAATCGGTGCCGCGGACTATGTCACGAAGCCCTACCGGCTACGCGAACTGGTGGCGCGCATTCGCGCCGTCCTCCGTCGACCGGCGACCACGAACGACGACGAGGTCATCACCTTTGGCGACCTGCGCATCGACTTCACCCGACGCACCGTCACGCGCAAGACCCGCGAGGTGGAGCTCAGTCGTAAGGAGTTCGACCTCTTGGCCCTGTTCGCCACGCGACTTGGCCAGGTAGTCACGCGCGAAGTCTGTCTCGACACGCTGTGGTGGGGACTCGAGCTCTCCGACACCAGAACCCTCGACACGCACGTCAAGCGTCTTCGACAGAAGATAGAAGAGGACCCGTCGAACCCGCGTCATCTAATCACCATTCGCGGCGTGGGCTTTCGACTCGACGCGTAGCCTGGCGTCGTGCGAAAAGACGACGTCGCCTGCGATTTCACGCTGCAGGACCAAGACGGAAACGACCGAACTTTGTCCACGATGGTCAAAGACGGCCCCGTGGTGCTTTTCTTCTACCCCGCCGCCATGAGCCCGGGCTGCACGAAAGAGTCGTGCCACTTTCGCGATCTCCGTCAAGAGTTTGAGGCTTTGGGCGCTCAGCCGGTGGGCATCTCCATGGACAGCGCCGATCGTCAGGCGCAGTTCTCAAAGAAGAACAGCCTGGACTTCCCGCTCCTCGCCGACGTGGACGGCGAGGTCGCGCGCCACTACGGCGTGAAGCGCTCACTCAGCCTCCTGAAAGTGAAGCGCGCCACCTTCATCATCGACTCTGATATGCGCGTACGCGACGTGATCACGAGCGAAGTCAGCATGAACAGCCACGCCGACCACGCGCTTGAAGCACTGCGCGTCTAGCCGGCAATCAGCGCCGCGGCGGGGTCCTCGAGGTACTTGGCCACGTGACCGAGTACTCGTGACGCGAGTGCGCCGTCAATCTGTCGATGGTCGAAGGCCATGGCAATCTCGCAGACCTGTCGTACGACAACCTCGTCGTTGACGACCCAAGGAGCCTTCGCGATCTGACCGATCGCGAGAATGGCACCCGTACCCGGCGGCAGAATCGGCACCGCCGCGTCCACGCCGAACGGTCCGACGTTCGTGATCGTGAGAGTCGTGCCCATCATCTCGTTCGGCGTTGTCGTCCCGTTGCGGGCCTTGCCAACGAGAACGTTGAGCGCCTGGGCCATAGACACCAGGTCGAGCTGGTCGGCGCCCTTGATGTTGGGCACGATGAGACCCCTCGAGGTGTCCGCCGCGATGCCCAGGTTCACACTGCGTCGCACAACGACTTCGGCGGCCGCCGTGTCGAAACTCGAGTTGATGCCCGGGTAGTGGCGCGCCGCGTCACAGAACGCCATCGCGACAATGGTGAGCGGTGACAAACGCACATCTTGAAGACTCGGCTGTTTCTTCAGCGACGCGAGCAGTTCCATGGTTCTCGTGGCGTCAAGGCGCACCCACACCGCGGCGTGCGGTGCACTGAAGGCGCTCTGCACCATGGCGTCGGCCATCAAACGAAGGACGCCCTTCACGGGAATGCGCTCTTCTTTCGGGCCGGTCGACCACGACTCGAGGTCCCTGCCCACGAAGCGAGACGTTGTAGTCGGTCCGGTGGGCGATGGCCCGCGCGCGGGCGGGGCGATCGATGAGCCGCTCAGAGCTTGCTCGACGTCGTTACGGGTGATGAGACCATCGCGGCCGGTGCCCGCCAGGGTCGCTACGTCGACGCCGTGCTGCTTCGCGTAGAGGCGAACCGGAGGCGTGGAGCGCGGCGCGAGAGCGGGCGTGGTTGCGGGTGCGGTCGCTGGTGTTGGAGCCGACGGAGCCGGAGCGGGAGGTGCGCTCGTGGCGCCATTTCGTCCAACGCGACGGTGCTTACGGGTAGCAACCCCGTCTTCGTTGGCGACGCCGTAGCCGACGAGTACCGCTTCACGGCCTTCGCCAATCGACGCGGGATTCTGTTCGGGTGCCTGCGTGACCGTCGCAGTGCTCGGGGCACTCGCCCCTGCGACCGGAGCCGACGTGGCACCCTTGCCCCCCACCTCGAAGGTGATGAGAGGCTTGTGCACTTCCATCACGTCGCCCACGTTGCCGTGCAGCGCCACAACGGTACCGGCGTAGGGGCTCGGCAGTTCGACCGTGGCCTTGGCCGTTTCGATGTCCACGAGGGGTTGGTTCAACGTGACGACGTCGCCGACATTGACCTTCCAGATAACGATCTCGGCCTCGACGAGACCTTCGCCGACGTCGGGTAGAAGAAAGATCTCTTCGCTCAACTCTCAAACTCCATTACTCGGTCCACCGCGTCGAGGATGCGGTCCACGGTCGGGCGATAGTCCTCTTCGATCCTCGTCGGGGGATAGGGCACGTGGTATCCGCTGACGCGAATACCGGGGGCGCTCATTGAATAGAAACAACGCTGACTCAGTTCGGCCACGATCTCCGAACCAATGGAGGCCATGTGCGGCGCCTCCTGCACGACGACTAGTCGACCGGTCTTTTCGAGCGACGTCGCCATGGTGTCGAGGTCGAGCGGCGCAATGCCACGCGCGTCGATCACTTCCACCGACACTCCTTCGACGGCCGCGGTCTCGGCCGCGCGCAGAATCGTCTTCATCGAGGCGCCGTAACCAATGACCGTCACGTCGGTGCCCTCGCGACGTACCGCCGCGTCGAACAGTCCGCCCGGCGGGTTATCGAGGTCGACTTCACCTTTTTCCCAGTAACGACTCTTGGGCTCGCAAAAGATGATCGGGTCGTCATGTTCGATCGACTCTTGAATCATCCAGTACGCATCGTTGGGCGTCGAACACGACACCACACGCAACCCGGCCGTGGCCGCAAAGTAGGCCTCGGGGCTCTCGGAGTGGTGTTCGATCGCGCCGATGCCACCCTGGAAGGGAATGCGGATGACGAGGCCCATCGTGTACACGCCGTCGGAGCGCTTGTGGAGCTTCGCGACCTGCGAGACAATCTGGTCGAAGGCCGGGTAGACGAAACCGTCGAACTGGATCTCGCACACGGTGCGGTACCCGCGAATGGCGAGTCCGACGGCGGTGCCGACAATCGCCGACTCCGCCAACGGCGAGTCGATGACGCGGTCCTCGCCGAAGTCCTTCTGCAGACCGTCGGTGATGCGAAAGACGCCGCCGAGCTTGCCAATGTCCTCACCCATGATGAGGACTTTTTTGTTCTTCTCCATGGCCTTACGCAGACCCTCGTTAAGGGCCTTCGCCATGGTCATCGACGTCGTCGCCATCAGTGGCCTCCACTGACGCCAAGCTCGATCATCTCGCGACGACCTTCTTCTATCAAGGGGTGTGGGGCAGCGTAGGCGTGATCGAACATGGTGATGGGGTCCGGTCGGTCCATCGCCAATACGTCGTCGCGCAACTTGAGCGCTATGACGTCGGCTTCGGCGGCCACTTCGTCAAACTTGGCGGCCTTCACCTTGTACTCGCGCACGAGGAGTGACTTCACTCGTTCAATCGGATCACGGTGCTTCCACACTTCCACTTCGGCGTCGATGCGATAACGCGTCGGGTCGTCGGAGGTGGTGTGGGCACCGAGGCGGTACGTGTAGGCCTCAATCAACGTCGGACCACCGCCGACGCGCGCCTGATCGAGGGCGTGCTTGGTGACTTCGTAGACGGCGAGCACGTCGTTGCCGTCGACGCGCACCCCCGGAAAGCCGAAACCATGCGCGCGGTGGTAGAGCGGGATCTTCGATTGGATCGACATGGGCGTCGAGATGCCCCATTGGTTGTTCTGGCAGAAAAAGACGATCGGCGTGTTGAATGACGACGCCCAGACGAAGGCCTCGAGTACGTCGCCCTGACTGGAGGCACCGTCGCCAAAGAAGGTCATCACGGCCTCTTCGGCGCCGTCGCGCTGGACGCCCATGGCGTATCCCACGGCGTTCAGAACTTGATTACCGAGAACGATGGCGGGAACGGAGTGGCGGTATTTCTGGGGGTCCCAGCCGCCGTTGGACGTGGCGCGAAAGAGACGGAGCATGTCCTCGGGGGGAACCCCGCGACACCAGGCGATTCCGTGTTCGCGGTAGGTCGGAAAGGTGAAGTCGATGGGCTCGAGCGCGCGGCCGGCGCCAATCTGCGCGGCCTCTTGACCCTGCACCGGAGCCCACAGAGCCAATTGGCCCTGGCGCTGCAGTGACGTTGACTCGGTGTCGAGTCGACGAATAATCACCATGTCGCGATACATGCCAAAGATCGCTTCACCGCTCAGTGTCGACTCGTACTGCGGGTTCGAAACGCGCTCTCCCTCAGGTGTCACTAATTGGATCAGTTCTTCGCCGATCATTAACGCTCCTTAGCTCAACCCCAGCGTTCAACCTTATCCCCGTACGATGAACGGGTGCCCCGGCTGCTCGTTGACGTGACGCCTTTACGCACGAGCCGGGACTTCCGTTTGCTCTTCATCGGTCAGTTGGTCTCGCTACTGGGTAGTAACTTGACCCTCGTCGCGGTTGCCTACCAGGTCTATCAAGTGACGAACTCAAGTCTCTGGGTCGGAGTCGTGAGCTTTATCCAGTTGCCGCTGTTGATTATGGGTGCCCTCTGGGGTGGCGCGCTCGGTGATCGTTTCGATCGACGCACGCTGTTGATCGCGTCAACGTTGTTGCTCGCCATCATCAGTTTCGTCCTCGGCGCGAATGCGCTTCTCGCTCACCCGAACTTCGTGGTCCTCGTCACGCTGCCCGCGCTCGCGGCCGGACTCGCCGGTCTGTCGGGACCGCTGCGCACCGCGGTCATTCCAACCCTCGTGAAGCCCGAGGAGTTGGTGGCGGCGTACTCGCTCAATCAGATCATCATGAACACCGCCGCCGTCGTCGGACCGGGCCTCGCGGGTGTGATCATCGCCGCGACCGGCGTGTCGTGGTGCTTCCTGATCGACGGGATCACGTTCTTTGCTTTGGTGGTCGCGACACTCTTCATGTCCGCCATGAAACCGGTCGGAGTCCACAGCGGAGTGAAGACCTTTCGTGCGATCGCCGACGGATTTCACTACGTGCGCCAGCACGCCGTTGTTCAAGCCGTCTATCTCGTGGACCTCAACGCCATGGTCTTCGGTCTACCGCGCGCCCTCTTTCCCGCCGTCACCAAGCACATCTACCACGGCGGACCCGAGATCTTGGGCCTGCTCTACGCCGCCCCGGGCGCCGGGGCACTCATCATGGCGATCTTCACCGGGTGGATGGATCAGGTGCGCCGACGGGGCCGCCTCGTGATCCTCGTCGTCTTGACGTGGGGCGTCGTCATGGCCCTGTTTGGTCTCGTGCACCTGTTGTGGGTCGGGCTCGCCTGTCTCGCCGTGGCGGGCGCGATGGACGTGATCTCGGCGGTGCTGCGCAACACCATCTTGCAGACCTCGATCACCGACGAATACCGCAGTCGACTGTCGTCGATTCAGATGGCGGTGGTCACCGGTGGACCGCGTCTCGGTGACTTGGAGTCGGGAGTCGTCGCCAACTTCACCTCGACGGAGTTTTCCATCGTGTCCGGCGGCATCATGTGCGTGCTGGGCGTGCTCGCTCTCATCCGGTGGCGGCCCAGCTTCTGGCGCGAGCGTTCGCTCTAGCCAGCGCGCACCGGAATTGTCCGGCGCTTGGCGTTCGTGACTTGGGCTAGTTGCCCGCACGCCGCCGCAATCGATCGACCGCGCGTGTTGCGCACCGTGGCGTTGACGCCACGCTCGAGAAGACCGTCGCGAAATTCGTGAACGCGTTGCGCGCTCGAACCCATCACCAGATAACCCGGAGTCGGGTTGAGGGGAATCAAGTTGACGTGAGCACTGAGACTCTGCGCGTAGTCAGCGAGCTCGTCCATCGCGCGGTCGGTATCGTTCACGCCGTCAATGAGCGCCCACTCGAAGCTGAGGCGCCGACCCGTGCGCTCGATCCACGTCGCGCAGGCCTGATGTAACCGCTCAAGGGGATAGCGCCGGTTGAGCGGGACCAGTTCGTTGCGAGTCTCGTCGTTGGCCGCGTGCAGCGACACCGCAAGGGTGAGGGGCAACCCTTCGTTGGCGAGACGTTCGATCGCGGGTGCCACGCCCACGGTCGACACCGTGAGGTGTCGCGCCGAGAGCCCCCGGTACCCGTGCAAGCGGCGCACGACTTCCACGGTGACGGCATAATTGGCGAGCGGCTCGCCCATGCCCATAAAGACCACGTTGGACAGTCGCGAGGGCGCCGCGGCGCGCGTGGCGAACATGACCTGCTCGATGACCTGGCCGACGCTCAACTGCCCCGAGAACCCGGCTTGACCGGTTGCACAGAACGTGCAGCCCATGGCGCATCCCGCCTGCGACGAAACGCACACCGTGACGCGATCGTCGTAGTGCATCAAGACTGTTTCAATGGTGGCGCCGCCGTCGAGTTGAAAGACCCACTTACGCGTGGCGCCGTGGTCGCTCGCGACATCGTTCACGACGCGAAGGCTGTCGGGAAACTGTTCGACGAGAGAAGTGCGCAATGCTTTCGGGATTGTCGTGATCTCGTCAATGTGGCGCGCTTCGTTCCAAAGCCCGTGCCAGAGTTGCTCGACGCGATACGACGGCTGTCCTTCAAGAAGTGATGTCAATTCTTCTTTTGAATACTGGTAGATCGACGTCACCGCTTCACGCTAGAGGAAATGTCTCAGGGCGGTGTAAGTGAATACGGTGTCTCACCTACAGGAATCTCACAGGGAACTCTTACTTGCTTCTTTTGCGTACCTTGTGCAGTCCTTTCGCAGCGGGAAGAGACTGCGAAGACGTTGAAAGGAGAACCGCATGTTTGCAGTAACCCAGGTGGCTCTCCTCGTTGTCATTGAGTTGTGCGTGGGCGTAGGACTAGCGCTGGCAGCCGTTCGCTGGCAACAGCAAAGTGCTCATCAACGTCACCTCCCAGCCGAAATTGATCACCACCGTGACGTCGTCGCTGACTATGAAGCAACGGTTGACACGTATCGTGTCGTTTCCCAACTCGAGCCGAGGACATTGGTGCTCCGATCGAATCGAAACGATAGGTGATTTCCCCCCTGCGGCGGGACCGGTCATCCGGTCCCGCCGCGGCCCTCCCCTTTTGCCAATTCCGAGAACCACGATATTTCTGCTTGACTCGTTAGTGGCTTCGCGAAGGCGGAGTCAGAACGGAGAATCGTGGAGTTAGCCAACACATCAGCCGTTGTCACGGGCGGTGCCTCGGGCCTCGGTGAAGCGACGGCGCGCGCGCTCGCGGCGCGCGGAGTCAAAGTGGTTCTCGCGGACCTGAACGACGCAGCCGGAGGCGTAATCGCCGAGGAAATCGGCGGCGCGTACGTGCACTGCGACGTCACCAACACCGAACAAGTGATTGAAGCGCTCGAAGCCGCGAAGGCGTTGGCGCCCCTCTGGAGCGCCGTCAACTGCGCCGGCATCGGCTGGGCAACGCGCACCATCGGCAAAGACGGTGAGTACGCCTCAGCCCACGACCTCGACATCTACCGCAAGGTCATTGAAATCAACTTGATCGGCACGTTCAACGTCTGTCGACTGGCGGCGACGGCCATGAGCCACAACACGCCCGACGTGGACGGATGTCGCGGCGCGATCGTCAACACCGCCTCGGTCGCGGCCGAAGATGGCCAGATCGGCCAAGTCGCCTACTCGTCTTCGAAGGGCGGCATCGTGGGTCTCACGTTGCCACTCGCGCGCGACATCGCGCCCATTGGGGTACGCGCGAACTGCATTTTGCCCGGGCTCATCGACACGCCCATCTACGGAACCGGCGAAGCCTCCGAGGAGTTCAAGGCGCGCCTCGGCGCGGGAGTGCTGTTCCCCAAGCGACTCGGCTACGCGGCCGAGTTTGCGTCGCTCGCCGTCGAACTTCTCGCGAACAGTTACATGAACGCCGAGTCGATTCGCATCGACGCCGGCATCCGCATGCAACCGAAATAGAGGAAAAGGACTCGCGGATTCGAAGCGACCGCCTACCCTTAATCCATGAGTTGGGTTGACATTGTCATCATCATCATCGTGTTGCTGGCCGCGCTGCGCGGCTTCTCTGACGGTGCCATCAGCCAGATTGCGGTGCTGATCGGAACGGCGGCTGGCTTCTTCTTCGGCACCAGCGTTGCGCCTTCGCTCGCGGGTGACATCACCAAAGGTCACTGGCGACCGGCCGTGGCCCTCGGGATCGTGGTGCTCATCACCGTGGTTGGCGTCATCATCGGCGGCATCGTCGGGCGAATGATCAGTCGTTTCGTGAGCGCCCTCATGCTCGGGATCGTCGATCGCTTCGCCGGCATTGCCGTCGGCGTCGCGGGAGCTCTCGTCTTGTGTTGGCTGACCGCGGGGCTACTGGCCGTGACGCCGTGGGGCTCGGTGGACAGCGCCATTCAAAATTCCGCGATTCTCTCGGCGCTCGATCACGTCATGCCCCCCGTGCCGTCGATCGAGACGCGGGTGCAGGCTCTCTTTCTAAAGGCTGGCGTGCCGGCCATCTTTGCCAACGTTGTCGCGCCCAGCCTGCCGTCGATCGTGAACCCCAATGCGCTCCCCGCCGTGGTCGGCCCAGTCGCCGAGCCAAGCGACGTCGTGAAGGTGTTGGCGAGCGGCTCGTGCAACACCGTGAGCGAAGGCACCGCGTTTTACGTCACGCCCAACGAAGTCGTCACCAACGCGCACGTCGTCGCCGGTCACCGCACCTTCAGCGTCAACGGCGCCGCGGCGACCGTCGCTCTCTACGATGCGAATCACGACATTGCGGTCTTACGCGTCGCCCACAGCGGTACACCGCTGCGCTTTCTCTCACACGAGCCGACGTCCGGCGTCAAGATTCAAGTGGTCGGCTTCCCCTTGAACCGCTCGCGAACCCGCGCACTCGGCTACGTCGAAGGTGAATTGACCGGTAACGGTCGCAACATCTACAACGAGCAACTTGAGGAGAGGACGGTTCTTTCACTCGAAGTCAACGTGAAGCCCGGTAACTCAGGCAGCCCCGTCCTGGTTGATGGCCGCGTCGCTGGGGTGCTCGAGTCCTACTCGCTGAGTCAGAAAAGCACCGCCTACGCGATTCCGAATGACATCGTGCAAAAAGACATTGCTCGTACCCCCGCGAAGGGCTCAGCCTCTACCGAGGCTTGCTACAACAAAGACTGAGAGCCGATTTCCGGAAATGCGCAACCCAGACACTGGCGATGTGGGAACGAGCCATGGCGGGTCCGAAGGCACTTGTTTCGAGACAAACTGGCGCCGCTCATGAAAGCAGGGCCCCTTCAGCGTTGTCGATTAACCGTGTTGCCCAAACTTCTTCGCTTGAACGAGTCGTGTCCTGGGCTATACGACGTTCCAATTAAATCTCGCGTGCATCGGCCACGTTGTCGAAGCGAGCAAATTCGCCGCGCCACGTGAGGTGCGCCGTGCGGGTGGGACCGTTTCGGTTTTTTCCGACGATCACTTCCGCGTCGGCTTTCATGTCGTTGGACACCTCGCCGTAGATCTCAGGACGGAACAGAAACAACACGACGTCGGCGTCTTGTTCGAGTGAACCCGATTCGCGTAGGTCCGACATCATCGGACGTTTGTCGGCGCGTTCCTCGAGCTTGCGTGATAGCTGTGACAGCGCCACGACGGGACACTCAAGTTCGCGCGCCAGGATCTTCAACGAGCGACTCATCTCCGATACTTCGACCTGGCGATTCTCGGCGCGACCACGACTGCTCATCAACTGCAGGTAGTCAATAATGACCACCCCGAGATCGCCGTTCTGCTGCTTGATGCGACGCGCGCGAGCGCGCACGTCCATGATCGTGAGGCTCGGGTTGTCGTCGATGAAGACCTTGGCCGACTGCAAGTACCCAAACGCTTCGTGGGCGCGATTCCAGTCGGCCTCGGAGAGGTCGCCGGTGCGCAGCTTTGACGAGTCAATGCGCGCCGTCGAGGCGAGAATGCGTTCGGCCAACTCTTGGCGACTCATCTCCAAGGAGAAGAACAGGGCGGGGCGGTTCACGACCGCGCCGACGTGAATCAAGATACCGAGCGCGAAGGCCGTCTTACCGGTCGCTGGGCGGGCTCCCACGATGGTCATGGAACTCTTCTGTAGTCCCTGGAGGATGGCGTCGAGCGACCGATAGCCGGTCTCGAGTCCGTTGAACTGGCCACGCGTTTCGCCGCGCTCTTCGAGGATGTCGGCCTCACTGAGGAGCAGTCTCTGCAGGGGCGAGACCGAGTCGGTCTTGCGGTCGTCGCCGATGGCGTTGATCTTTCGTTCGGCTTCATCGATGAGTCCGACGACGTCGTCGGTCGCCACGTAGGCGTCGTCGACGATCTCGCCGGCGACCGCGATGAGGCGTCGCTGTTGCGCTTTCTCGCGTACAAGCTCCGCGTAGTGCAGCGAGTTCGCGGCCGAGGGCGTGTTGAGTTGCAGCGACGACAACACTGCGAGCTCGACCGCGACGGCGCCGCGCTCTTGGAGCTTCGCTTGCACGGTGACGTAGTCAACGGGTTCACCAGCGTGCGCGAGTGCGATGATCGCACTGAAGATCTGTCCGTGCAGAGGACGATAAAAATCCTCGGCCTGAACGGTTTCGTACGCAACACTCACGGCTTCTTGGGAGAGCAACATCGCGCCGATCAATGACTCTTCGGCTTCAATGACGCTGGGGGGAACGCGACCGCCCGGGAGCGAGCGCGTTCGTTCTGTTTCAATCTGCGTCATAAGACTCCAACGGTTGTCGATATTGGGTGTGCGTCACAAGAACAACAACGTGGGGAAAGCCTGTGCTTAAACCACCACGAAACACACACTCTCAAACGCCTGTGACATGAGAATCGCCGGGGCGCACGGCCCCGGCGACGACTACATCAAATCTTCCAAAATTACTTCGCGACAACCTCAATCGTGACGGTAGCCTCGACGCCATCAAACAGCGTGGCGGTCGCGGTGGCGCTACCAACGTCCTTCAAATGCTCCGCCAAAGTGATCGCGTGGCGGTCGAGTGAGATACCCGTGGCGGTGCGAATCGCGTTCACGATGTCGCTCTCACCGATCGAACCGAACAGTCGTCCGTTCGCGCTCGCACGTCCCGCGATTGTCAAGGTCGCCTGTTCGATGAGTGCCTTTTGCGCTTCGGCGGCGTCACGGCTTTTCGCGTCGACGACGTCGCGCGCCTTGCGCATCAATGTCGCTTGCGCCTCGGTTGACAAGCTTGCTGGCAGCGCCGCACCCGACGGCAACAAGAAGTTACGCGCGTAGCCGTTCTTCACGTCAACGATGTCGCCGCGTCGACCGAGTCCATGAACGTCGCTTCGTAGGAGGACCTTCATTCGCTGGCCTCCGGCGCGCTCACGGCCTCAAGAACCTCGGCGGCGACGCTGGCGTCATCAATCAAGTCGCCCTCAACCGCAGGAGTCTCTACGGGCGCCTCAGCGTTGTCACGACTCGGGCGCGGTCCGCGCGGTCCGCGATCATCGCGGCCGCCGTCACGACCTCCGTCACGGCCACGGCCACCACGGCGCTCGGTCACGGTGCGCTGCGTGTAAGGCAACAGCGCCAGTTCGCGCGCCGTTTTGATGGCGTCACTCACGTCGCGCTGGTGCTGCTGGCAGTTACCTGAGACTTTGCGGCCGCGAATCTTGCCGCGGTCCGAGATGTATTTGCGCAACTGCGCGAGGTCCTTGTAGTCGACGCGGTCGACGCCGTGCTGACAGAACGAGCAGGGCTTCTTCTTCGCGCCGCGACGAATGTCAATCTTCGGCGCGCGCTTTGGCGGTTTGGGGTTATTAATACGTGGCATTAGAAGGGCTCCTCGTCAAAGGCGTGGCTACTGGGTTCGTTGGTGCGCGGGGCGGGTCGATCGCTGGACGAGCCAGACGAAAAGTTCGATCCCTCGGCGCGCGGGGTCTTGGTGACGACGGCGGTCGCGAAACGAAGCGACGGCGCAATCTCGTCGGCGTTGATCTCGACGATGGAGCGCTTGTCGCCGTTCTCGGTCTCCCAACTGCGCTGCTCGAGACGTCCCGAGACGATGACCCGGGTGCCTTTCGCGAGCGAGTTGGCGGCGTTTTCGGCCATGGCGCCATATCCCGTGACTTCGAAGTACGAGACGCGCTCTTCCCACTCTTGAGTCTGGCGGTTCTGCCAGCGACGGTTCACGGCGATCGAGAGGCGCACGGCCGCCTGACCGCTGTTCAAGAACTTGAGTTCGGGGTCGCGGGTGATGTTCCCCACGACGGTGATGGTGTTGTCAGCCATAGTTTCTCCTTAGCGGTTCGCGCCCGAACTTACGCTTGGGCCGTAACACGGCCGGCGTTCGCTCGTACGTGGCGACGAAAGATCTTGAAGCGAAGGACTTCGTCCGAGAGAGTCAAGATGCGGTCAAGCTCGTCGACAGTCGTCGATTCGCCGCTGAACTCCACGAGGACGTAGTACCCCTCTTTGCGCTTGTTGATCTCGTACGCCAAGGGACGCTTTCCCCAACGGTCGATGTTTCCCGGGGTTCCGGCGTTAGCGCGGATGGTTTCTAATGCGCGGTCGAGGGCGATTTGGATCGCCTGCGCGTCGACGGTCGTGTCGAACACGATCATGGTTTCATAGGGCCTCATGGCCTTTTTCCTTTCCCTCTGGTCCGAAACGTGTTCGGGCTCTGCGGAAACAGAGCAGGGTTATGTGGTATTTCCCCACGCTTGTGGGAAAGAAGAGTCTACCGGCTGGATCGATTTTTGGCTAATTCGTCAATTCTTCGGGGTTGGCGTAGGTCTCGTCGGGCCCGGGAAATTCGCCCGATCGCACGTCACTCGCGTAGTGGGCAATCGCCTCGGTGATCAGGGAGTTGAGATCGGCGTACTGGCGCACAAACTTGGCGGGCTTGGTCTTGGCGAGTCCGAGCAGGTCGTGAAAGACGAGCACCTGTCCGTCGGTGTCGGGACCGGCGCCAATGCCGATGGTGGGAATATCGAGCGCCTCGGTGATGCGCGTACCGACCACGCTCGGGACGCCTTCGATGACGACGGCGAAGACGCCTTCGTCCTGGAGGATCTTGGCGTCACGTTGCAGTTGCTCAGCGGCCTCGCGCGTCTTCGCCTGGACCTTGAACCCGCCAAAGGCCATCACGCTCTGGGGCGTCAGGCCGAGGTGCGCCATCACCGGTATTTCGGCGTCGAGGATCGCGCGCACCACTTCGCGGCGAACGCGCCCACCCTCGAGCTTCACGCTGTCGGCGCCGCTTCGAATCAGTAAGGCCGCGTTACGTACGCTGTCGGCGACGCTCAGGTGATAGCTCAACCACGGCATGTCCGCGACCACGTGAACGTCGGGCTTCGCGGCAGCCACCGCGCGCACGTGATGACACATGTCTTCCACACTGACGTGCAGGGTGTCTTCGTGACCAAGGACAACATTCGCGAGCGAGTCACCGACGAGGAGAATGTCCACGCCGGCCGCGGCGGCGAGGCGCGCGCCCGGTTCGTCGTAGGCGGTCACCATGACGAGCGGCGCGGCGCCCAGGCGGCGCTTGTGCGCTTTGATCTGTGGCGCTGAGAGTTTCACTCGCCCACCTCGTGAGCGAACGACACACTGCGACGAGAGCGTCGACCTCCGGCCGACCACTTGCGCACGAGGTGATGAAACGAGCACTCGACACACACTTCCACCGCGTAACACTGCACCGGTTCTTCGCGACGTTCGAGCTTCAACAACTCGGCCCGAGTTGAGGGGCAGGTTCCGCCCGACGGCAGACGCGCGCCAAAGACATAGGTCACTTCGACCAGTTCAGCGTCGCCACAAACGGGACAGGTCTCGCCGGTTTTTCGTCCGATGTTGCGCGCCGCACGGAGCAGTTCGGGGTGCGCGTCACAGATGTCTTCGTGGCGCAGCAGCCCCGCCGCCAGCTTCGCCAGCAGTGCGTGGCGCACCAGCCCGAACTCCACCACGGCCCCATCGGCGGTACTCGAACGGAATCGCTTATCCATTACGGGTGATGCTACAACCGCTAAATACATGGTCTGTACGCACACCGTCACGTTCGATATATCGAAGTGATATACTCGATCGCGTGTTAGACATTGCCATCCTGGGCCTGCTGATGGAACGTGATCACCACGGCTACGAAGTGCGCACGCAACTGCGCGACCGCCTCGGAATGTGGGCGAATGTCTCCTTCGGCTCGATCTACCCCGCGCTGGCGCGTCTCGAACGACACGGTTTCGTCGAAGCCGTCTTGCCGGTAGCGCCACGACTGAGCACTCTCTCAACCGGTTCCCTCTCCGGCGAACGGGCGTCCCTACGCTCACTGCGCGCCACGACCGGAATCGGTCGACGCGGTCGCAAGGTGTATCGCATCACCGACGCTGGTCGCCAAGAGTTCGTGGCGTTGCTCAGTGACCCCTCAACGCTCGACTCGGCGAAAAACTTCTCGTTACGAATGGCTCTCGCGAAGCACCTGACGCCCACCCGGCGCGTCAGTCTCTTGGAGAGGCGCCGCGCCGACCTGCTTGAGCGTCTCGCCGAAGTACGCGCTGGCGCAGTCAACGAGCGACTCGACGACTACGCGCATGGCGTGATGGAACACGCCGCGCGGGGTGTCGAACTGGATCTCGCGTGGATCGACGACTTGTTGAACACCGAACGTAGTAACCAGACCTTCGCGAACGAAGCGAAGTAGGAAAGGAAGCCATGAAGAAGATTCGTGTGGCTATTGCGGGCGTGGGCAACTGTGCCAGTTCACTCATCCAGGGCGTGACGTACTACCGCGACGCCAAAGCAGGCGACCACGTACCCGGCCTCATGCACGTCGAGCTCGGCGGGTACCACGTGAGCGACTTGGAGTTCGTGGCGGCCTTTGACGTCGACGCTTCCAAGGTCGGCAACGACCTCGGTAAGGCCATCGAGGGCGGCATGAACAACACGCTGAAGTTCGCCGACGTCCCGTCGCTCGGCGTAATGGTCCAACGCGGACCAACGCTCGACGGGCTGAACAAGTACTACCGCGCCGTCATTGACGAGTCCCCCTTTGAGGCCGTCGACGTCGCCCAGGCTCTGCGCGACGCGAAGGCCGAAGTGCTCGTGTCGTACTTGCCCGTGGGCTCCGAGGACGCTCAGCGCTACTACGCTCAGGCGGCCATTGACGCGGGCGTCGCCTTCGTCAACGCCATTCCCGTCTTCATCGCGTCGGACCCCAAGTGGGCGAGGAAGTTCGCCGACGCGGGTGTGCCGATCATCGGCGACGACATCAAGAGCCAGGTCGGCGCCACGATTGTGCACCGTGTCCTTACCCGACTCTTCGAGGACCGCGGTCTGACCCTCGACCACACCTACCAACTCAACGTCGGCGGGAACATGGACTTTAAGAACATGCTCGATCGCGACCGCCTCGAGTCGAAGAAGGTCTCGAAGACCCAGGCTGTGACCTCACAGCTCGAACTGAACAACCTGGACCCCGACGACGTGCACATCGGCCCGAGTGACCACGTACCGTGGCTGGCCGACCGCAAGTGGGCCTATATCCGTATGGAGGGCCGCAACTTCGGCGACGCGCCGCTCAACATCGAGCTCAAGCTTGAAGTCTGGGACTCGCCCAACTCCGCTGGCGTCATCATCGACGCCGTGCGCTGCGCCAAAGTTGCCCTCGACCGTGGTATCGGCGGGCCGTTGCTGGGACCGTCGGCGTACTTCATGAAGTCGCCGCCCGTGCAGTTCCACGACGACGTGGCTCACGACATGATCGATTCATTCGCTGCCGGCGCGGAGAACCCCGTCTGGCCGTAATGCGTGCGTTTTGCAGTGAAAAGCCCCCCGCCTGAGCGGGGGGCTTTCTCTTTAGTGATCCTGGTCTGCCCACCACGCACGAAGGCGCCGCGCAGCCTCTTCAACGTCGATCTCGCCTTCGTCGAGGCGGATCTCCATTAAGAAGTCGAGCGCCTCGCCCACGGCGCGACTCGGCTTGATCCCGAGCAGCTCCATCACTTGCACGCCGTCGAGGGCCGGGCGAAGTCGACTGAGGTCTTCTTCTTCGCGGAGTTCGCCAATGCGCGCTTCGAGTTCGTCCATGCGTGCGCTCAACATCTGCGCTTTACGCGCGTTGCGCGTCGTGCAGTCACAACGCGTCAGTTCGTTCAGTTCGTCGAGCAGGTCGCCCGCGTCGCGTACGTAACGGCGCACCGCTCGGTCACTCCAACCAAGTTTGTAGGTGTGAAAACGCATGTGCAACTCGACCAATGACGCCACGTCATCGATCATGTCTTGGGAGTACTTGAGCGCCGTCATGCGTTGTCGCGTCATGCGTGCGCCCACCACGTCGTGAAAGCGAAACGTCACCCCTTCTTCGGAGATCGCGCGCGTATTGGGCTTCGCGATGTCGTGAAAAAGAGCGGCAAGGCGGAGAACCAACAGCGGGGACGTCTTATCGACGACGGCCCACGTGTGCTTCAGAACGTCCTTGTGCTGGTGTACGGGGTCTTGCTCCAGTTGGAGTTTGGGCAGTTCGGGAAAGAAGTACTGCGCGAGGCCCGTTCGTACGATGAAGTCGAGTCCCAATGAGGGCTGGGCCGTCAATAGCAACAGGTCGAGCTCGCCGCGGATACGCTCCGCTGACACCTTGGTGAGCTTTTCGGCCATCGCCGTCGCCGCCGCTTCGAGCGCCGGATCGATTTTCATTTCGAAACGGGCAGCGAATCGCGCGGCGCGCAACATCCGCAGCGGGTCGTCGCTGAAGAGGATCTCGGGATCGATCGGCGTGCGCAGAACCCGGTCTTGGAGGTCGTGAAAGCCACTGAAGTAGTCAAACAGCGTCTGAACGCCAATGGTTTCCGCGTTCAGGGCCACGACGTCGAGGGCCAAGGCGTTAATGGTGAAGTCACGTCGCGAGAGGTCGGCCTCGAGCGAGTCACCCCACTCGACTGAGGGCTTACGCGAGTAGTCGACATAGGCCTCGGAGCGAAACGTGGTGACTTCCACCTTGATGGAACTCTCGCGAAGCGTCCCCCCGATCGTGCCAAAGGCGCGACCCTGCTCCCAGAGCGCGCTGCAGAGCGGCTTCATGAGTCGTTCAATGTCGTCCGGACGGGCGTTCGTGGTGAAGTCAATCTCGTAGTCGTCGCGGCGCGGCTCGTCGAGCAACGCATCACGCACGGACCCGCCAACGGCGTAGAGCGAGAAGCCCGCAGCGGCGAATGCTTCGGCGAGTGAACGCGACGAACGAGCGAGTTCACCGAGTTGATCGTGGGCGTTCGTGAAGGAAGTCACTGCGAATGAAGGGTAATCGCGCCAAAGGTCGCGTCCGCACGAAGGTAGCCTGTGAGTGCAAATGTCCCACCGATTTACGACCTGGTGGCGGGCGCTCAGCGTCGTACTCCTCAGCCTCGCAACGGTGACGTGGCCCTCGGCCGCGCGGGCTGACACGACGCCTCGGTTCGTCGTCGTGCACCAGAGCGCCGTGGCGTCACTGTCGGCTCGCGGAACTGCCAGTTTCGCGACCACCCTCGCCGTCACGCCGGCCGCGGCCGGCGCCAGCGCCATCGTGACCATTTATCCCGTCATCAGCGCGCGCAGCGAGATTGCGCCCATCGTCGACGGCGTCGGACCAGGCGTGCGGCCACTCTCGACGACCGGCTCGTTCGCGCTCAGTTGTCTTCACGACGGAAACGCGACCTTCAACGTCACTCTCTATACCCATTCGTTGCCGTCGCCCCCTCGCTCGTGCGACGGAGCGGCCCCGCGCCTACGGCTCTACTGCTCCAGTCTCGGATGCGGCGGCGTCTACCCCATCCGCTACGTGGTGAGCGTCAGCGGCACGAAAGTCACCAAGTGGTCGCTTCTCGCCGTGCAGACGACGAAAGTCGCGAAACCCCTGCAAGTCGCGCTTCTCGCCACACTCACCTCGCGAGCATTACGGCACCCCAAACGCTCGATGAACGTGCTGGACACCCTCGCGCACTACTCGTCCTCACCGCTGACCTTGAGCGCCGACTATCGGGTACTGGCCGACATCCAGCTCAGCGCAACGAAGGGTCCCGCGTGGGTGAGCGCCATCGAACGAGCGCTGAACAGTCCCCTGCATCGCGTGATCGACGCGCCGCCGAGTGGCGTCGACTTCGCGGGCCTCGCCGCCAACCACCTCGCGACCCAGGTCGCCGAACAGCTCACCTTGTCCAGCGGACTGCTCGCCACGATGACCGGCCACTACATCGACGACCCGGTCCTGCTCAGCGGGGCCCAGTCGCCACAAAGCCTGGCGGCGCTCGACCGATCGGGATTCAACGAGGTGATTCTGCCCGAAGACGACCTGAGTGAGGCACCCTCGTCGACTCTCAACTGGGGGGCGCCCTTTCACGTCACCGGCGCGGGATCACTGACGGCCCTCAGCGTCGACGCTCCGCTCTCGCAGCTCACTCACGACTCCGCGATCGAACCGGGCCGACGCGCGGCGATGGTTCTCGCAACCCTCGCGTTCTTGCACTACGAGGCGCCCTACGCCCGCGCCGCGCGCACCGTGGTCATCGAGTCGCCCATCAATCTGACGTCGGACACATTCATCGCCGATCTCATGAATGACCTCGCGCACGACCCCTTCAGTCAGTTAGCTCCGCTCTCGCCGTCGTTCACTTCGTCTCTCGTGGGCACAAACGGCGCACCCACCACGCGCACCCTGGCCGTCACGACACCCTCGCCGTGGTCGTCACTAAACGTCTCGTCATTGCTGAGGTTGATCGGCGCCGTCAACTCCTACGCCCAAAGCGTGCGCACGAGCAATATCGCCACGGTGTTGCGCGTGGCCGTTGCGAAGTCCGAGATGGTCGGCAGTCCAACGACGCGCCAGATTGACATCGACGCGGCGAACCATCTGCTGAGCGAGCAACTCGCCCAGTTCTCCATCGACCAGAGCGCCATCACCCTCGCCGGTTCGGGTACGGCGCTGCCGATCACGATCATCTCGCACCTGCACTACACGGTGGACGCTGTCGTGCACCTGGTGACCGATCGCCTGACGTTCCCGAAGGGCAGCGCCGTGGCCGTCACGATGAATTCGCCCACCCTGTCGATCCGCGTGCCGGCCTCGAGCCCTCGCGGAAGTTCACTCACCTTGCAGGTCATTCTCACGACCCCCAACGATCAAGTCGTCCTGGCGCGCACTGCGGTGCAGGTCCATATCGCGGGAACCTCGGTCGTGGGGTATCTCCTCACCTTCGCGTCTCTCTTCGTGCTCGGCCTGTGGTGGTGGCGCACGATTCGACGACGTCCGAAGGGTCACCACGCCCGATGACGATCGCATCTAGTCACTCCTCACGCGTCTTGTCGATGGCGAGCGGAACGCTCGTCTCGCGGGTCACGGGGTTCGTACGCGTCTTGGTGCTCGCGTGGGTTCTCGGTTTCACGCCAATCGCCGACGCCTTCAACTTGTCGAACACCGTGCCCAATATGTTGTTCGACCTCGTGCTCGGCGGAATCGCGACGGCGACGTTCATTCCGGTCTTCGTCGAACGTCTCGCCCTCGACGGCGAGCGGCGCGCGTGGAAGTCGATCTCTAGTGTCGTCACCGGTGCCCTCATCGTGCTCGCGGCCGCGTCGGTACTCGCGTGGTTTCTCGCGCCGTACATCATCGATGGGTTTACGTTTCTTCAACGCACCTCCACCGCACACGAGACCGCCGCCTACGTTGCCCACGAGCGTCTCGTCGCTATCCAACAGCGCGCGGTCGCGACCGATCTTCTGCGTTTCTTCGTACCCCAGATCTTCTTCTACGGAATCATTGGGGTGGCGACGGCGCTGCTCAACATTCGTCGACGCTTTGGTGTCGCTACCTGGGTGCCGGTCGCCAACAACCTCGTGTGCATCGCCGTGTTGGTGTGGTTTCACCTCGTCGATCCGTCGCCGATCTTGGGCGACCTCGCGGGCTCTCGCGATCTGCTCTGGCTCGGGCTCGGCACGACGGCCGGCGTCGCCATTCAGTTCCTCTGTCTCGTGCCGTCGCTCGCGCGGAGCGATCTGTGGCGACTGAGCTTTCGACTCGACCTGAAAGATCCCGCCATGAAGGCCATCGGTCGCCTCGGTAGTTGGACGCTGCTCGTGGTGCTCGCGAACCAGCTGTCGCTCTACGTCGTACTCGCCTACGCCTTCGGCATTGGCGGTAGTGGCCCGGTCAGCGACTACACCTACGGCTGGTCGTTCATGCAGATGCCCTACGCCGTGGTGGTGGTGTCGGTGCTCGGTGCACTCACGCCCCAGCTCGCCGGATTCGCCACCGACGAGGACTACGTGGGGCTTACCGAGCGACTCCGCTTCGCTCTTCGCCAGTCCCTCGTGATCATCATTCCCTGCACTCTCGTCGTCATCGTCTTGGCCCAGCCACTGGTGGGCATTCTCGTGAAGCACCTCGACGCGAGTCAGTCGTGGCCCGTCGGCACGGTGCTGGCCGTCCTCACCGCCGGTCTTCCCGGTTTCACCATCTTTCAACTGTGCGTGCGCGGGCTCCAATCCATGCAGCGCGCGCGACAGGTGTTCTTGCTCTACGTTCTCGACAACGCCCTCACGATCGCGCTCTGCATCGTGCTCGGCCGTCACTCCATTATCGGACTGATGGCGGCCGTATCGATTGGCTACAGCGTGGCGGCCGTGGCGTCACTGATCGTGCTAGCGCGCTACCACGTCAACATCATCACCGACGTCTGGAGTGTGCACGTACGACGCAGCCTGTTGGCGTCGCTCGTGGCGAGTGTTCTCATCGCCGTGACCTACGACGTGCCGACCTGGACGCGCGGGCTCGGGCTCGTGACACGCTTTGGCGGCGCGGTCGTTGTGGGCGTCATCGCGTACGGACTCGTAGTTGTCGCGCTGCGTCGCCGGGTTCGACGAGCGTACGCAAAAAGTGCAAGGCTTGAAAGGTTCTAGGGGGAGCCGTGGCCCGAATTCGAGTCGTCACCGATAGCGCGAGTGACTTACCGCAAGAGATCGCGACGCGCCTCGACATCGACGTGGTCCCACTCACGATTCGCTTCGGCGACGAAGAGTTCACGGACCTCTCCCCCGAGACGTTCTGGGCCAAGTGCAAAGTCGCGAAAACTCTGCCCGAAACCTCCGCGCCGTCTCCGGGTGCTTTTCAAGCGACCTTCGAGCGCGCGAAGGTGGCCGGCTTTGACGGTGTCATTGTCTTGACGTTGTCGTCATTGCTCTCGGCGACCCACCAAGCCGCCGTGCTCGGCGCCGAAGCGGTGGCGGGACAGATCGACGTTCGCGTGATCGACACCTTGAACGTCTCCATGGGTCAGGGCCTGCTCGTCATCGACATCGCCGAAGCGGCGGCGGACGGAGCGGACCTCGACGCACTCGTCGCTCGAACGGCCGAGCAGATGAGGAAGGCCGGCGTCGTCGCCACCCTCGACACACTCGAACACCTCATCAAGGGCGGGCGGGTCGGTGGCGCGAAGGCGCTCCTCGGCCAGGTTCTCGCCATTAAGCCCCTCATTGACGTCAAGGGCGGCGTGGTCGCCGAGGCCGGTCGCCAGCGCACGCGCGCGAAGGCTCTCGCCGCCGTCGCCAAAGTCGCCGCCGATCACGCACCGTTGCGGCGCTTCGCCCTCATCCACGGCGCCTGCAACGACGTGGCGATCCTTCAGGCTCTGGTGAAGGACATTCCCACGCAGTTTCCGATCATCGTGACCGACATTGGACCCGTCGTCGGTACGCACGGCGGCCCCGGCATCATCGGACTTACCTGGATCGAAGAGTAGCGACCGCGCTCCACTAAGGAACTCAAACTGTCGGAGCGCACCTATTCCTGCCAAGTCTGTGGTTTAATAATCGACCGTGACCTCAACGCAGCCATCAACTTGGCCCGTTGGCACGCAAAAGAACCACGCGTAGAGACACTGTCCGTTCCTGTGCGCACTCCGCTTCTTTTGACAGTCTGATCCTTCACGGATCTGCACCGCGAAGCACGCGGGAAGAGCCGATCGTCACCCGTACAATCATCACAACATTGTGATGGGGGCCCTGGGTCGGAACCGAGTACTCAGACGGAACATCGCTTGAGATGTCGGACGGCGAGCAAGCACCATCTAAGTCAGTTTGCTCAGATGGTCAAGGCGAACCGGTGGTTCCAAATAGGACACCACGCTGTAGCCTGCTTGTCGTGAGTACGAATCCCGAACCCGATACCGACATTGTCGATCGGCTCCTCGCGGGCGTCGACCATCTGCTCGACCTGCTGCACGACAAGGTTCTTCGTCCCATCATCCTCGCGGGGCGCGCGATTGCCTACGGACTCATCATCGCGCTCGCCGCGGTGGTCTTCGTCGTGGTGCTCGTGATCGGCGTCATTCGACTGCTCAACGTCTACGCCTTCTCCAGCCACGAGTGGATTACCTACCTCCTCATCGGCGCTCTCTCAGTGATTTTCGGATTCTTCATCTGGCGTAAGCGCCGACCGCTCACCCTAAGGAAGTAATGGCCGAGCACACTCGTGTCCTTATTGTGGGTTCCGGTCCGGCCGGGCTAACGGCCGCGATCTACAGCGCGCGCGCGCAACTGCGCCCCATCGTGATCGAGGGCGAGCCCTCGTCCACCACCGACCAACCGGGCGGCCAGTTGATGCTCACAACTGACGTGGAGAACTTCCCGGGCTTTCCCGAAGCCATCAGCGGCCCCGATCTGATGGTGAAGATGCGCGATCAGGCCGCGCGCTTTGGTGCCGACTTGCGCGTCGAAAAGGTCCACAAACTCGACACGACCACGCGGCCCTTTCGCGCCTGGCTGGGCGGCGACGTCGAGCCGAGCATCACCGCGGACGCGGTGATCTTGGCGACGGGAGCGCGCTCGTTGATGTTGAACGTTCCGGGCGAAGAGCGCTACCTCAGTCACGGGCTTTCGACGTGTGCCACCTGCGACGGTTTCTTCTTTCGCGGACAAGACATCGCGGTCATCGGTGGCGGGGACTCCGCCCTCGAAGAGGCGCTCTTTCTCACCCGGTTCGCCTCGAGCGTGACGGTGATACACCGACGTGACTCGCTACGGGCCTCCAAGATCATGCAGGAACGGGCCTTCGCCCACGAAAAGATTCGCTTCGAGTGGAATACGCAGGTCACCGAAATCATCGGCGACGACAATGTGGTGGGTATCAAGGTTCGCGGCACCATCAGTGAGGAAGAGCGCGTACTGCTCGTCACGGGTGTCTTCGTCGCGATCGGCCACGTACCCAACACCACTCTCGTGACTGACCAAGTGGATCTGGAACACAACGGCTACGTACGAACAACGATGGGTTCGTTCACCAACATCGACGGACTCTTCGCCGCCGGCGACGTGCAAGACGACGTCTACCGCCAGGCCGTGACCTCAGCGGGCTCTGGTTGCATCGCCGCCATAGACGCCGAGCGCTGGCTCGAGGCGCAAGGAATCTAAACCTCAGTCACTAGTGTGGATGTCCAACGCCGGCCACGGCGTTTGAGGAGGTTAGGTATGAGCGAGAACATCACGACCCTGACGGACGCAACTTTTGACGAAGCTGTCGGCTCGTCGGATAAGCCGATTCTCGTCGACTTCTGGGCGGAATGGTGCGGCCCGTGCAAGATGATCGCCCCCATCCTCGAAGAGTTCGCGCTCGAACAGTCTGACAAGTTCGCCATCGGCAAGCTCGACGTCGACGTGAACGTGGCGACCGCCACCAAGTTTTCGGTGATGAGCATCCCGACACTGTTGTTGTTCAAGAACGGCGAAGTTGTCGCGCGGCTCGTGGGCGCCAAGCCCAAGGGTGCGCTGCTGCAAGAGATCACTTCGAACCTGTAGTCCGCCTGAGTTTCGATCCCCTTCGCATTGGCGACACGGGGCCCCGTGTGCGCGACCTTAAGGAACGCCTCTCGGCGATCTCTTTTGAACCGACGACTGATAACGACGTCTTCGACGACGAAACGGTGGCCTTCGTCGAATCGTTCCAGCGCTCGCGCGGACTCCCCCTCACCGGGGTTGTCGACCGCATCACCTACGAACGCTTGGGCGAGGCGAGTTGGCAGCTGGGTCAGCGGCTGCTCTACGTAACTCGTCCGATGCTCCGCGGTGACGACGTCGCCGAGCTTCAAGTACTGCTTGCGCAGCTGGGCTTTAATCCCGGGCGCATTGACGGGATCATGGGGGCCCACACCGCCGTGGCGCTCGGCGAGTTTCAGCGCAATTGCGCGCTGGAGGAGAGCGCCGCACTCACGAAGGAAACGTTGATGACGCTTCGGCGCGTTCGAGCGACGAACGCCGTCAAAAGCCTCGTTACCGACGCGCGCGACCTCGCCGGCATCGACCCCTTAACGAGCGGTTCGGTGCTGATCTGCGGCCACGGCCCCCTCGTCGAGGGACTGGCGCAAACTCTCGGCGACAACGAGTCCATTCTCGTTTCGCTCGAATCTTCACAGGAAGAGGCCGCCCTCTACGCCAACACGCACGATGTCGCCCTGGTCCTGTCGTTTCAAACCCTCGAGCACGTCGACGGTATCCACCTGCACTACTGGGCCAGTTACCGCAATCACTCGCACCGCGGCGAAGTCCTCGCGAGCACGCTGGCTTCGGTTTTCGCTCATCAACCTGAAGTTCCACGCGTCGAAGTAACCGGCATGGCCCTACCGATTCTCCGCGAAACGAAGATGACCACGGTCCACGTCGAGCACGGGGACCTCTCTGAACAGGTATTTCACCAAGCCATCACCGCATTTGAGGATATCGTGACGCAGGTTATCCACAGTTCGGAATAAAAAAGGCCATCCAAAACCGGGTATTTGTCAGGCAAAAGCCCATAAATTAGGCCGGAATCCGAGTAACCCACAACTTCATCCACAACTTGGGGATAACTTCAACAAGAGGGTTAGGTTTAATGTTGAAGGTCACTTAGGCTTTGCAATCGCGCTGTAGAGCCGCTCGAGGTCGTCGAGGTCCGCAAAGTCAATGATTATACGGCCATTGCGTCCTTTGAGGTCGACGTGAACGCGGGTATCCAGATAGCTTTCCAGCAACTCTTCAAGCTCCGCCACGCTGGCATCGGGAACGGGCCGTAGTCTCGGCGCGCCCTCGGGCGACCTCGTGACGGTCTCCGCCGTCGGCAACGGGCGAGGCTCGAGAAAGGTTTTGACGGCCTCCTCGGTCGCGCGCACCGACAACTCATTCTTGATCACCTTCGCCACCAGGGTTGCTTGCGCGTTCGGGTCGCTCACGCCGAGCAGCGCTCGTGCGTGGCCGGCCGTAATTTGTGAAGAGGCCAGCGCACTTTGCGCTGTTTCGCCCAGTTGCAAAAGTCGTAACGTATTCGTAACATACGCTCTACTCTTCCCGACTCGCCGGGCCACTTGATCGTGCGTGAGGTCGAAGTCGTCGACGAGCTGCTGATACGCGGCCGCTTCTTCTAGGGCGTGCAGGTCGACGCGGTGGAGATTCTCAACCACTGCCTGCTCAAGCGAGAGTCGGTCGTTGACGTCATCTTGAAGCAAAACCGGCACGAGGTCGAGCTTTGCGATCACCGCCGCTCGCCAACGCCGCTCGCCCGCAATCAGTTCGTACTTGTCCGGTTCACCTTCAACCGGTCGAACAATAATTGGTTGAAGGACGCCCAGTTCGGCGACGGACGCGGCGAGGGTCTTCAAACTTTCGTCGTTGAAGGTTTTGCGAGGTTGAAACTGGTTGGGCCGGATTGAATCGACGGGCACCATTCGAAGTGGGCTCGACGACGGGGTCTCAACCATGGTCTCCGTCGGAGTTGATGTTCCTTCTGGGATGAGGGCTCCGAGCCCCTTCCCTAAACCTGGTCTTCTAGGCATTCATGATCTCCTCTGCTAATGCTCGGTACGCCAAGGCACCTTTGGATGTGGGATCGAAGACGGTGATCGGTTGGCCGAAGGATGGCGCTTCCGCCAGACGAACGGTTCTCGGGATCATCGTCTCGCATAGTTCTTCTTCGAAATGTTTCTTCACTTCTTTCGCAACGTCGGACGACAGCGTGTTGCGTGAGTCGTACATGGTCAACACGACCTTGGTGATTCGAAGATCGGGATTGAGGTTCTTCTGGACCAGGTCGACGATCCGCTGGAGCTGGGTGAGGCCTTCAAGAGCGTAAAACTCAGCCTGAACTGGAACCAGAATCTCCGTAGCGGCGGCGAAGGCGTTAATGGTTATCAGACCGAGGGACGGGGGACAGTCAATGAAAATGAAGTCGAAGTCACCCTCCACCGAAGCAATCGCTCGCTTGAGGCGCAACTCTCGAGAAATGACCGATGTCAGTTCCTGCTCCACGCCCGCCAGGTCCAGGGTTGCCGGGGCCACAAATAGGTTGTTAAAGCCGGTGGGCTCCACAATGTCCACCATGGGTACGTCATTCAAGAGCACGTCATAGACCGACCGCTCGAATTGGCGACCATCGATACCCAAGCCCGTGGTTGCGTTTCCTTGCGGGTCGAGATCTACAACTAAGACCCTCTTTCCTTGCTCCGCCAGCGCTGCTCCCAAAGAAATGGTGGTTGTGGTCTTGCCGACACCACCCTTTTGATTGGCTACAGCAAAAATCCTCATTGTGCTGGCATCCGCCATGAGCCTCTATCTTCCCGACCGTAGGATTGAACCGACACCGCGTCGTTGAACCACTGCCATTCAACTCGCTTTTTGGCTCTTCGTCAAGTACTGATGTTTCACGTGAAACATTCCCTTTAGATCCAACCTCAAATGTTTCACACGGCCTGGGAAAACACTAAATAACCTTCAATTACGAGTGTTTCACGTGAAACATTCTCCTCGCGCAGTTGATTAGATAGAAGATGTTTCACGTGAAACATTCCTCGGGGAGACACCGCCGGGCCTGGAGAATTCATCGGCGAGAGAACTCAGAGACGGCTTGAGACGAGAGGCGCGAAGTTCGGTATTGGGCCTGTCCGAGGCGACCACTAACTCACCTAGGGCTCGAAATCTTCCAGCTACGAGCGCACCAGCGATGTTTCGCGTGAAACATCCACTAGGGGAAGTATTTCTAACCGTACAAGGACAAGCCCTAGTAGATCCTCCGTCTAGTGACGGACGGGATCAATGTTTCACGTGAAACACTCAGAAAAGCGGCCGTTTCTTCGGTGTTCCGGAGGGTCGTGGATATTCCATCTTGGTTGGATGTTCCTTGACCAACACTTCGTACGCCGTTCCGTGGCGGGAACGTCCCAGATCCTTCAGGCCCAGTTGGCCAAGTCCCGAAGGGTTCCAGCGGTCATTTTCCGCGTCACTGGGGGGTTCGGAGACCACCAGGACTCCCCCAACCTTCAGAAACCTCACTGCACATTCTGCCGTTACCGAAGGGGGGCCGAACGATCGTGCCGTGACGAGGTCGAAAACTCCGTCTAATTCGGGCCATCGCGCTGCCTCTTCCGCCCGGGCGGTAATCACTTCGCCAGCCGGGGAACTGGGCCATTCAAGGACTTCTTCCAGGAATTTGCTGCGCTTCGTCATCGAATCAAGGAATACGGCACGACAACGCCAGCGTTCCAGTAGGACCAGACCCGGCAGTCCGCCGCCACTACCTAGATCAAGAAACACCGCCGGGGGAGAGGGTCGAATAGCTTCCCAGCAAAGGGCAAAGCCCTCCGCGTGGGCAATCTGTGGCTCAATTGCTTGAGGTCCCAAAAAGCCCCGCGCCCTCGATTCCTCGAGGGCGCGGGGCAACCAGTCTTCGTTCATGTTGACATTATGCAGGAGAAACCACCACAAAGCGTCGAGGATCTTCGCCTTCGGATCGGGTAACCACCCGGGCGTCCTCGGACAAAGCATCATGGACGGCCTTGCGATCCGCCGCGGACATGGGCTCGAGGGCACGCTCTTCCCCAGTTTCGACGACTTCCGTCGCTACCTGCTGAGCGAAACGACCCAAAGCCGCCACTCGGCGCTCGCGGTACTGAGCAACGTCAACCAGGATTCGGTCGGTGCGACTCGGGCTTTTGGACTGAACGACGGTTCGTGTTACTTCCTGCAGGGCCTGCAGGGTAGTCCCGCGTGGACCCACTAAGACACCAAGCTCCGTTGGTGGGTTGGCGTTCACCGAGAGTTCGACCGTTTCTTCATCTAATTCCTTAACTGAAACTTCAGCCTTAATCTCCATCGACGCCAAGAGCCCCACGAGGAACTCCTTCGCGATGGCTCCTTGCTCGGCAAGCGATATGCCCTCCGCCATACTGTCCTCCTTCACGGGACTCTTTACAACTCTTGGACTCTTTGGCGCACTCGTCGAACGCGGAGCGCTCTTCTCGCGACGCACTTCGCCACCTTGTTTCTTCTCGTCGCGTGGTCGCTCGTCGCGACCGCCGCTTACGCGGGGACGCTCACGCTCACCTGAACGACGCGAGCGCTTCGGACGCGGCCCACTGGGGCGCACGCGGGCGCGCACGCGGGCTTCGCCACGAACTCGACCGAAGAGACCAGCTTTGGGCTCTTCCAAGACTTCGACTTCTGCATCGTCGCGGTGAACCCCGAGGTGCGCGAGCGCACGGTCCATCGCCTCATCAACTGTTTTTCCGGTAGTTTCGACCCACTCCATGGGTTAACGCGCCTTTCTCTTTCGCTTCGCCCGTGAACGGGCTTGGCTGCTTTGCGGCTTGGGTGCCGGCCGCGATTGGCTCTGCGGGCGGGGCTTAGGACGAGGCTGGTTCGTTGGCGGTGCCGGTGTCGGTGTCGGCTTCTTCGGCGCCTCGACGATGTCACTCGCGGCGTCAATCTCTTTCGGCGCCGGGATCTCACGCTCGCGCTCAACGACCTTGCCCTTATTGGGATTCGAGACGCCAGTTCGGAACATGATATCCTGAGTAATTATGCGTATGCCTGTAGAAATAATCATATAAACCACGACAGCTGCTGGGATTGCCAGGTAGAAGAATGCGAAAACAAGCGGTAACACGCGCTGCATGGCCTGCTGCTGACTCGGCATCGCCTGACCGGTCTTCTTGTTGCGGTTGTTGAGCTGGGCCATTTGGAAGTACTGCAGGCCCACCGCGACGGCCACGAAGACAAAAAAGGGCAGCGCTTTCACGAACGTACCGTGGGCGGAAATGGGGAAGGGCTTCATACTCAAGTCCATGCCCCAGACCTTGATCTGGCCCTTCGCATGTATAAGGTTCGAGTACATGGCGCCATGGTGAGGGATGTAGCGCGGCGCGGCCGTGATCTTTCCGGACTTTGAGGTGACCGTGAAGGCTAAACCTTTGATGACGCTGTAGAGGATGAAGAGAAATGGTGCTTGAAGGAGCATCGGGAGACATCCCCCGACGGGGTTCACCCCCTCTTCGCGGTACAACTTCATCATCTCGTCATTGAGGAGTTGACGGTTCTCGGGACCCTTGTACTTCTGCTGGAGCTTCTTAATCTCGGGTTGAAGCTTCTGCATCGACATCATCGACTTGGTGCTCTTGACCGTCAAGGGGGTCAAGACACCCATGATGACAACCGTTAGTAGGACGATGGCGAACGCGTAGTTGGGAACCAAACCGTAGAAGTAGGCCAACAGCCAGCCAATCGCGTGGAAGATTGGTTGGAAGATCGTCCCAAAGAATTTGCTTACGGCGCGCATGAGTGGGAGCTCCTGGTCTGAGGTTCTGGGACGAGATCAATGCCGTGGGGTCCGAAGGGGCGACAGCGCAACACTCGGCGGGCGGCGAGGGCGCCTCCGCGAAGGGCGCCGTGGACGTAAATCGCCTCTACTGCGTAGTTCGAGCAGGAGGGATAGAAGCGACAGGGGGCGACGCGCCCCGCTCTAAGGCGCTGATAGAGACGAATCGCCCCGAGCAACACTCGAGCGACGCCGGAATTAGAGGGCGTTGGCTCGCTCAAGGGCTTTTGTAAGGTGGGAGTGGAGTTGTGCATAAGAGAAGTTCCCCGTCTCATTACCGCACCTGATCAGGTATAAACCAGGTTGAGGCTGAGGGTTCAGGTCGTCTAGAAGTGCCCGGAGTCGACGACGGGTTCGATTACGAACCACGGCATTGCCGACCTTTCGACTGATCGCGTACGCCACGTCAACGCCTGAACTTTCGGATGAGCCGGCCACGAAACTGATTCGTAGGGGGCCACTCTGACCGCGTCCAGTCGGTGTCGCAAAGAGCGCGAACTGCCGGCGGGTTCGGACCCGACCGGGCACTCTGACTAAACCGTCAATTGGTGACGGCCCTTGTCACGACGAGCCTTCAGGACAGCTCGGCCGGCACGGGTGCGCATACGCGCGCGAAAACCGTGGGTCTTGGCCCGCTTCCTCTGATTTGGCTGATAAGTACGTTTCACGAAAACCTCTTCTCAAAATATGTTCTGCGCTTCGCGTCACCCCCTGGGGGTCGCTGGCGCGCCACAGCGTGCAATCTTACCCCACTGGTTGCACGGCCCCGGCGGAACGACGTAAATGGGTGTATGGTGGCTCTCCCCGCCTGGGAATCAGCGCTTATCGACAGCAACGGGGTTGTGGATAATGTCAGACGTGGCCTGTGGAGGAACATTGTGCAGAACGGTGAAGAAATATGGTCAGCTCTTCGAGACTCCTTACGTGGTAACGCTTCTGAGGCAGTTTGGGCAGCGGGGCTGAGCACACTTCGCCTTGTGGATTACCACGACAATGAACTCGTCATCGGCGCACCGAATCAAATTCAGTTGTTACGCGTCCAACAGCGCTATCTCCCCTTCATCACCGAACAAGTTCAGCAGTTAGTCGGTCGCCCCGTGCAGGTATCACTCACTGTTACCGATTCGACGAATGCACCAGTGTTCGCTGACCCACCCGAACCCGTGGAAGCCGCTCCGGCGACCGTGACATTTGCGCCAAGCGTTGACCAACCCGCGAGACTCGATCCGCGAATGACCTTTGATTCGTTTGTGCCGGGGCCTTCAAACCGTTTGGCTTTCGCCGCCGCACAGTCGGTAGCTGAAACACCCGGTCGCGCCTACAACCCCCTCATGATCTACGGAAACTCTGGGCTCGGTAAAACCCACCTCTTGCACGCCATCGGCAACTACGTCCAGGAGAACTACCGCGGTCGCAAGGTTCTCTACGTGTCCACAGAGACGTTCTTGAATGACTTCATCCGGGCCATTCAGACGCGCACGCAGCTTTCTCTGCACGAGCGTTACCGCGAGAATGACGTGTTGTTGATCGACGACATTCAGTTCATGGAGACGCGCGGCGAGACGTTTCACGAAGAGATCTTTCACACGTACAACGCGCTGCACGGCGAGGGTAAGCAGATCGTCCTGACGTCGGACCGTTCTCCGCGCGACCTCGCCGGACTCCAAGATCGCTTCCGCAGCCGTCTTCTCCAAGGACTCGTCACCGAGATCGATCAACCCGACTTGGAAACTCGCATCGCCATCCTACGATCGAAGTCCGAGCGCGAGGGCATTGCGCTTCCCGACGACGTTGCCGAGTGGATTGCTCAACGAGTTCGCGACAACATCCGCGAACTCGAGGGCTCCATCACCATGCTGCGCGCCTTCGCCAACCTTCGCCAAGAGCCCATCACCCTCGAACTCGCGAAGGCCCATCTCACAAATCTCGGCGCCGAACAGGTAATTCTGAAGCCCGAGACCATTTTGTCGGTAGTCGCTGACTTCTACGGTCTTTCCGTTGAGGAGGTTCGTGGATCTAAGCGACTTCGTCCACTGGTTCACGCCCGCCACGTCGCGATGTACCTCATTCGCGACCTGTTACACAACTACTCCTACCCGATGATCGCGCGAATCTTCGATGGACGCAACCACACGACGGTTATCAGTGGGGTGGAGAAGATCCGAGAGCAGCTGACTTCGAATCCAGAAATGCTCTCGCAAATTAATCAGTTAAAGCGACGTCTCCAAGGAGAGAATTAGGAAACGATATTGTGCGCAACCTAGGGGCCACGCTGTTGATTACACGTTGACAACGAGCCACTACTCCACATCATCTCCGGGTTGAACCCTGAGGGTTGAGGGAGTTACGAACAGTGTTGTGGGTTGGACGTGTACAAAGAAAGAAACCCCGATCAGGGTTCTTTTGACCTCCATCACATATCCACAGCCCTACTACTACTAAGACTTCTTTACATTGAAATCCACACCGTAACCTCAGTAGCAAGGAAAGGTAGTTCTATGAAGTTCAAATCAGAGCGCGACATCCTCGTTGAGGCGCTCACCGCCGCGAGCCGTGTGGCTGCGACCCGACTCATCGGCGCATCGTCCGGCGTCCTACTAACACTCAGTGGCAACCAACTCGTCGTCACCGGCACCGACCTCGACATCACGGCGCGCACCACGGTTGACGTCATTGGCATCGAAGACGGCTCCACGGTTGTTCCCGCTCGCCTCATCGTCGACGCCGTACGCTCCCTCGAAGCCGGGGCGGTCACCGTATCGAGCGGAGACGACAACGTCGAGATCTCGCTCGGACGCGCCAAGTTTTCACTTCGTACCTTTCCCGTCACCGACTATCCAAAACTTCCACCCATCTCCGGGCCAATTACCTCAATTGCCGCCCTCGACCTCATCCAGGGTCTTAACCAAGTGGTGCGTGCGGCCGCAAGCGACGACGCGCGTCCCCTGTTGACCGGAGTTCTTTTCACGACCGAGAACGGCACACTTCGACTGTTTGCGACGGACTCCTATCGCCTCGCCGTGCGCGACGTACCCGGCGTGAAGGGCATCAGTGACACCGAAGACTTGTTGGTGCCGGCTCGTGCGCTTCAAGAACTCCAGCGATCTGCGTCGTCTCTCGCCGCGGACGCCGAAATCGGCGTGACCCTGAGCGACGCCGAAATCTGCTTCGTGGTTGGCAGCACGTCGATCGCCTCGCGGCTTATCGACGGCAACTACCCCTCCGTCTTGCAACTCATCCCCGCAAGCTTTCCCAACCAGTTGCGCATCGCGAAAGACACCCTGCTCACGTCGCTGAAGCGCGCAAAGCTTCTCGCGAAAGACTCAACCTCGTCGGTCCGACTCACCATGAAGGACCGCAACCTAGAGATTCGCACCCAGAGTCACGACGCGGGCGACGTAGAGGACAACGTTGATGCGGACTACACCGGCGACGAGATGACCATCGCATTCAATCCCGGATTTTTGATAGACGGCATTGAGGCCGTCACCGGGGATGAAGTGGTGCTCGAAATGTCGGACTCGGTGCGCGCGGCCATGGTGCACGGTGTCGAAGACGTCCGTTTTCGTTATCTCCTCATGCCCGTTCGAGTCCAGTAGTTGCGGTGACTCGTGGGTCTCCACGAACTCACACTTCGTAATTTCCGACTCTTTCGCGAATACACCTTCGAACCTGATCACGAAGCCGTAACGGTCTTTCTCTCGGCGAACGGGACGGGTAAGACCTCAGTTCTTGAGGCCGTGCACGCGCTCGCGACAGCGTCGTCCTTTCGCACCAGCGCGGCCAGCGACATGATCCGTAACGGCGAGACGACGGCCGAGGTGCACGGGGTGATGTTCCAACGCGAGCGGCGAATTCAGGTTGATCTGACGTTGACGCGGGGAGTGCGCAACACCACGAAGCGCATGCTCGTGAATGGTCAGCGTCCCGGCTCGCGGGCTGAACTCTCTGAAGCTCTCCCTCTCACGGTCTTTACCCCCGAAGGTGTCGACGTAGTTCGCGGCGGACCCGAACATCGTCGAAACTTCCTCACTACGTTGCTCACCGATGTCGACCCACTGACGGGCGACGTAATCGAACGATTCACACGCGTGTTGAGTCAACGAAATGCTCTCCTGCGTTCTCTCGAAGGGTCCCGACCGGCGCTCACACAACAGCGCGACTTGGACCAGTGGACGAACGACTTCTGCGTCGCGAGCGAACACCTCCTCGCGCATCGCGAAACTCTTCTTGAGAACCTTTCACCACTCGTCGCCGATTCGTACCACGAGCTCGCACAAAATGATGCCGAGGTCGGTGTGCGCTACGAACGCTCGTGGCACGGTGAGTTGATCAAGGCTCTCGAACGCGCGAGTGACGACGATCGCTACCGGGGCTACACAACAATCGGTCCACATCGCGACGACATAGAACTCTCACTCGAGAGTCGAGACGCCCGGCGCCAAGCCTCTCAGGGTGAGCAGCGTTCACTGGCTCTAGCGCTACGCCTGGCGGGCCACGAGCTGGTACGCCGCCGTCGGGGAGTGGACCCACTACTCCTGCTCGACGACGTTTTTAGTGAGCTCGATCCCGTGCGCAGCAACCGCCTTCTCGGTCTGTTACCGGCTGGACAGACCCTTGTGACGACCGCCTCACCCCTACCAGGTGCTCTCATCCCGGCGGCCGTGATCGATCTCGCCGGAGTGCTGTCGTGAGGCGCGACGAGCAGCCAGAGACGCTAAGCAACCTCCTCAACACGTTGGCCGGACGTCTGCGTCGGGTGGATCTGCGAACAATCGACGGCGCGCGTCGTCTGTGGCCGACCGTTGTGGATCCGGTGATTGCCGAACACTGTCGCGTCGAAATGATCAAGGACGGAGTGTTGATCGTGAGCGTGCCTTCGGGCGCATTTGCGCAACAAATCGCGATGCAAAGTTCGACAATTTTGCGAGGTTTTTCGTCTCTCGGAACGAGCGCTCCGACGTCGTTAAAAACCGTCCTGAAATAGAGCAAAAAACTAAGCGAAACTGGCGTTTTGGACGCCCGATTCGGGTCGAACGTGACACTGCGTCGGGTAGGATGGAGTCGTCAAATTCTTGATAACGACGGCACGCCAAAGTGCCCACATTTTTGTATCGAAAGGAATCCTTCGTGGCCGAAAAGACCAAAGGATCGGCTAGCTACGGAGCTAGCGACATTACTGTTCTTGAAGGTCTGGAGCCCGTCAGAGTTCGGCCCGGTATGTACATCGGTTCCACGGGTCCGGCTGGCCTACACCACTTGATTACCGAGGTTGTCGACAACTCCGTCGACGAAGCTATGGCCGGGTATTGCACGCGAATAGACGTCACATTGCTGAAGAACGGCAGTTGTCGGGTGACGGACGACGGCCGAGGTATTCCGGTCGAAGAACACCCCCAGTACAAGGGAAAATCGGCGGCAGAAGTGGCCCTCACGGTCCTGCACGCCGGGGGAAAGTTCGGCGGAAACGGGTACAAGGTGTCGGGTGGTCTCCACGGCGTGGGGATCTCGGTCGTCAACGCCCTCTCCACGGAACTACACCTCGAAGTTGACCGTAACGACCAGCACTACGAGATGACGTTTCGCGATGGCGGCAAGCCGCAAGGAAAGCTCATCGCCACCGGTCCGGCACCGCGCGGACGCACCGGTACGACGGTCACCTTTACGCCCGACCCGACGATCTTCGAGGACGTCGAGTTTCGCGCCCAGACGGTGACCGAACGACTCCAGATCGTGGCCTTTTTGAACCGCGGTCTCGACATTCGTTTTGCCGACGGGCGACTCGGTCGCGAAGCGAAGGAAACCTACAAGTACAACGGCGGCATCGTCGACTACGTGCGCCATCTCAACAACACGAAAGAGTCACTGTTTCGCAAAGTGGGTTACATCGATCAGGCCGAGGAGAATCAAGAAGTCGAGCTCGCCTTTCAGTGGAACACCGGTTACTACGAGAGCATTTACTCCTTCGCGAACAACATCTCCACCATCGAAGGCGGCATGCACGAAGAAGGGTTTCGTAAAGCTCTGACGAACGTGGTGAATCGCTACGCACGCAAGCGGAATCTCCTGAAGGAAAAAGAAGAGAATCTCAAGGGCGAAGATATTCGCGAGGGCCTCACGGCCATCGTCTCGGTGAAGCTGCGCAACCCCCAGTTCGAGGGCCAAACCAAGGGAAAATTGGGCAACGTCTCGATCCGCTCGATGGTGGAGAAGGCCACGAACGAGAAGTTGGCCGACTGGCTCGAGGAGAACCCGCGCGAGGGCGGTCAGATTGTCGCCAAAGCCATCTCGGCGTCGCGGGCGCGCATGGCCGCCCAGGGCGCGCGCGACCTCACGCGCCGTAAGAACGCCCTCGATGGCGCCGGCCTACCGGGCAAGTTGGTGGACTGTTCTTCGAACGATCCGCGTGAGTGCGAACTCTTCATCGTCGAAGGTAACTCCGCGGGCGGTTCGGCGAAGGACGCTCGTGATCCCCGCGTGCAAGCTATCTTGCCCATTCGCGGCAAGATCTTGAACGTCGAAAAGGCCCGTACCGACAAGATTCTGAAGAACACCGAAATCCAAGCGCTGGTGTCGGCGATCGGCGCCGGCGTGGAAGGCGAGTTCGACCTCACGAAGATTCGCTATTCCAAGATCATTCTCTTGGCCGACGCGGACGTCGATGGTAGCCACATTCGCACGCTGCTCTTGACGTTCTTTTTCCGCCAGATGACTGAACTGGTGAACAACGGCCACGTCTACGTCGCGCAACCGCCGCTGTATTCGACGCTCGTCGGTAAAGAGAAGGTGTACCTGCACGACGACGTCGAAATGGCTGCCTTCCTCGCGGCTCATCCCGATCACAAGAACGACTTCCAGCGCTTGAAGGGTCTTGGCGAGATGGACTTTGACGAGTTGCGCGAAACCACGATGGACGCCACCAAGCGCGCTCTTTTGCAGATCACGGTTGAGCAGGCCGCTCTCGCCGACGAGGTCTGTTCAATCCTCATGGGCGACGATGTTCCCCAACGTCGCCACTTCATTCAAACGAACGCTAAAGACGTTCGTTTCCTAGACATCTAGGAGAGAGATGCCCACAACGCCTCCCAACGACAACGAAGTCGTCGGATACATCGAACCCATTGAGATCAACCTGGAGATGGAGCGCTCGTTCCTCGAGTACTCCATGTCGGTCATTGTCTCGCGTGCCCTTCCTGACGTGCGCGACGGGCTGAAGCCCGTGCACCGACGCATCCTGTACTCGATGTTCGACCAAGGACTCCGTCCCGATCGTCCCTTCGCCAAGTGCGCGAAAGTCGTTGGCGACGTCATGGGTACGTACCACCCGCACGGCGACAGCGCGATCTACGACGCGATGGTGCGCATGGTGGTCGACTTCTCGATGCGCCATCCGCTCATCAGTGGTCACGGCAACTTTGGTGGCACGGGACCCGACGAAGGCGCGGCGGCCATGCGTTACACCGAGTGTCGATTGGCTCCACTCGCCCTCGAGATGCTCGACTCCATCGACGAAGAAACGGTGGACTTCGAAGCGAACTACGACAACTCGACCCAACAACCCGTTGTTCTGCCGTCGCGCTTTCCCAACCTCCTGGTGAACGGGTCCCAGGGCATCGCCGTGGGCATGGCAACCAAGATCCCCCCGCACAACCTCGGCGAGGTCATTGACGCGACGCTGCATCTCCTCGCGAACCCGGCGGCGACCGCGGACGACCTCATGAAGTTCGTCAAGGGACCCGATTTTCCGACAAAGGCCCAGATCCTTGGACGCCAGGGCATCCTCGACGCGTATCGCACGGGACGCGGTTCGATCAAGCTGCGCGCCGTCGCCGAGATCGAAGAGACGAACCGCGACACGCGAATCGTCGTCACGGAGTTCCCGTACGAAGTGTCGGTGGAGGCGATCGAAGAAAAGATCTACGACCTCGTGAAGAACGGGGAGCTCGACGGCATCTCCGGGGTGCAGAACGACTCGGCCGGACGCAAAGCCCGCCTCGTCATACGTCTGAAGCGCGACGCCAACGCCAACGTCATCTTGAACAAGCTCTACAAGAACACCTCGCTGCAGACAACGTTTGCCGTCAACATGCTGGCCCTCGTCGACGGCGTGCCGCGCACGCTGAACCTGACCCAGGCCCTCGGGCACTACATTGCGCACCAGGTCGACGTGGTGACTCGGCGTACGCAGTATCGCCTGCGCAAGGCCGAGGCCCGCGCGCACATCGTCGAAGGTCTCCTAAAGGCCATCGACATGCTCGATCAAGTGATCGCGACGATTCGCGGTTCCGACGATCGCCCGGCCGCGCGCGCCGCGTTGATGAGTGCACCCTTTGACTTCTCCGAGGAGCAGGCCAATCACATTTTGGACATGACGCTCGGTCGACTCACGCGCCTTGGTCGCAGTGAACTCGAAGACGAGATGGCCAAGCTCCGTGAAACCATCGCCGAACTGCAGTCAATCCTCGCGAGTGAGACGAAGCTTCGGGGCATCATCGCCGACGAGTTGACCGTGGTTCGCGACAAGTACGCCGACGCGCGTGTCACCCAGATCGTGAACGACCCGGGCGAACTCGGAATGGAAGACCTGATCCAGGACGAGGAGATCGTTCTCACCGTCACGCGGGCGGGATACGTGAAATCGGTTGCGGTCGACGCTTTTCGCACGCAGGGCCGCGGTGGCCGCGGCGTGCAGGGCGCGAAGCTCCGCGACGAGGACTTCGTCGATCAGATCATTCACACGACGACGCACGCCTACTTGTTGCTCTTTTCCAACCGTGGACGGGTCTTTCGCCTGCGCGGCCACGAGATCCCAATGAAGGAGCGCACCGCCAAGGGCACGGCCATCGTGAACCTGTTAAATCTTCAGCCGAATGAGTCCATCCAGGCCATCGTCGCGACCGACGATTTCCCGAAGGACAAGTTCCTCGTCTTCGCCACGGCGAACGGCACGGTGAAGAAGACCGCCTTCAGCGAGTACGACAAGTCGCGACGCGAGGGTTGGATCGCCATCAACCTGCGCGACGGCGACGAGGTGGTGCGCGTGGTGGCGACGAGCGGTGAAGACGACCTCATGATGGTCACCTTCCGCGGCATGGCCATTCGATTCACCGAGGCCGAGGTTCGTGAGATGGGCCGCGACGCCACGGGTGTTCGCGGCATACGGCTTCGCGCGGACGACAAGGCGATCTCGCTCGACGTGGTGCGTGATGACGCCGACCTCTTTGTGGTGACCGACACGGGCTTTGGCAAGCGTGTGAAAACGGAGCGTTTTAATCGCCAGGGTCGCGGGGGACAGGGAGTGCGCGCCATCAAGTTGACCGCGGCGCGCGGTTTTGTGGTGGCCGCGTTCATGGTGCGCCTCGACGACGATGTCCTGTTGGCGTCGGACGGCGGGGTCCTGATTCGCACCAGCGTCCGCGAGGTCTCCTCACAGGGTCGTGACGCCACGGGCGTTCGCGTGATGAATCTCGACGAGGGACACGCCGTCGCGGCGGTAGCGCTCGTACCGAGCGAGTCCGACGGGGACTAAGCGGCCCGGCTCACCCAGGCTTGACGCAGGGCGTCGGTAATATCGTCGACACCCTGCGCACCGAGCACCATGACGCGCTGGTCGATCAGAATCGCCGGTACGCCGGTAATGCCGAGTTCGTGCGCTGTCGTTTCGTCGGCGCGCACCTCGGCGACGAACAGGTCGCTCTGCCAGAGTTCGTCTACGCCGCCAACGCCCACGTCGTTGGCGAGAGAGCTCAACTGACCGCGGTCCGAGATCAGGACGCCGTCACTGAAGTACGCGCGAAAGAGACGAGTGCTCATGGCGTCACCGAGATTCTGTGATGAGGCGAGAGCGATGACGCGGTGAGCGTCGAACGAGTTTGACCGTTGGACCGTGTCAAACGAGAAGTCAACGCCAAGCTCTTTGCCTTGACCCTCGAGACGTCGGTGCAACGCGCGGGCGCGTTCGACGGGCATCTGGTACTTGGTCGCGAGGAGTTCGTCCAGCGATTGGTTGGTGGAGGCGGGCGCATTCGGATCCAGTTCAAAAGCGTGGTGCGTCACTTCGACGCTGTGCTCAAAACGTTCAATCGCCCGCGCCAACTGCTGTGAACCGAGGTAGCAGAACGGGCAGACGACATCGGCCCATACGTCAACGGAGAGGGAGTCACTCATGAGAATATGGTCGCACAAAATGCGCCGTGAGAGAATGGCGAGATGACCGCCTCCCTCCCCGGTGTCGGCGCCCAACTCGGCACTCAACCGGAAAATCCCCTCGACGGGTTTTCGGGACGGTCGCGGACCGGTAAGGTGATCAGCCGCAAGAAAAACATTTACCGAGGAATTCCGATTAGTACGTCTGCCCCAGGGCCCCACACGATGGGCGACCACGTCGCCGAAAGCCCGACCATCGGGTTCTCTTTCCGCGCGCGCCTGAACACCTCCTCGGTCCGCGCTGAGTCGCAAGTCCGCTAATGCTCATCGTTAAGGAGTTGGGCATAGAGATTGGCCCGCGGCGTTTGCTCGAACCGGTCTCCTTCGTCGTTGGTAATGGCGAGAAGGTGGGCCTGGTTGGACGCAACGGCGCCGGCAAGTCCACGCTGTTGTCGGTGTTGCTGGGCTATCACCCCGAGCACCTGCGCGTCACGGGATCCGTGGCGACACAGGGCACGCTCGCGCACTTACCCCAGGAGCCCGTCCCTGGGGGACTGGGTGTCGAGCCCATCGGGCTCAGCCACGTTCTCAGCGCGCGCGGCATCGACAGTCTCGACGCCGATATGCAGCACGCGCGTCACGCGTTGGCGGCCGACCCCACCGATGAGACGATCTCGCGATTCACCTCTCTCGAAGAGGAGTTCCGCGAACGTGGCGGCTACGAGGCCGAATCCGAAGTGGCGCGTCTCGCCGACGGCTTGGGTCTGAAAGAAGATCTCCTGCTAGAGGACCTTGGCTCGCTGTCGGGTGGCCAACGTCGCCGCGTCGACCTCATGCGCGTCCTGTACGAGCAGCCGGAGACCCTGGTGCTCGACGAACCAACGAACCACCTCGACAAGGCCGCCAAGCGTTGGCTTTTCGATGAACTCGAACAGTTTCGCGGCACCGTTCTCGTGATCAGTCACGACCTGCCCCTCCTCGACCGCTCGATCGATCGAGTGTTGGCTCTGCGCGACGGACAACTGCGTGAGTACCGAGGGAACTACACCAAGTTCTTGCAGCTCGAAGAAGAGCGTCGTCTCTCCGAGGAGAAAGTCGCGGCCCACCAGGACGCCAAGATCGATCAGTTCAGCCAACTCGCCGATTCGATGCGTGGTCAGACCGCGAAGCGCGCGCGCCTGGCCAAAGTGCTCGACCGTCGCGTCGAGAAACTAAAAGACAATCGCATCGAGGTCACCAAGAAGGAAAAGAAGGTCGTCTTTCGCCTGCCGCTGCCACCGCGCAGCGGTGACGTGCCGATGACCGTCGAGCACGTCGGCGTGCGTTACGGCGCCCAAGAGGTCTTGCGCGACATGAACTTCATTACGCGCCGCGGCGATCGTATCGTGATCGTCGGGAAAAACGGTGCGGGCAAGTCGTCGCTGCTGCGCTGTCTCGCCGGTACCCAGGAATCGAACGACGGTGTCGTGAAGTTCGGGGCCAACGTGACGGTCGGTTACTTCGCGCAGGAGAACGAACAGTTGGACTTCACAAAAACAGTGCTCGGTAATCTCGACAGCTCGACGGTCGAATCGGACGTCCAGCGTCGCTCCATGCTCGGGGCTTTCGGACTGAAGGGTTCGGCGGCGCACCAGATGCCGGCCACGCTGTCGGGTGGAGAGCGTGCCAAGCTGGCGCTCGCCATCCTGGCCTCCTCGAAGTCGAACTTGCTGCTGCTCGACGAGCCCACGAACAACCTGGACCCGGCGAGCGTCGCGGCGCTCGGCGAGATGATGCGTCAGTGGAAGGGGACGATCGTCGCGGTCAGTCACGAGCGCGGTTTCGTCGAAGCCCTCGAGCCAACACACGCCATACTGCTGCCCGAGGAGTATTTCGACCTCTGGGACGAGGAGTACATGGACCTCATCGAGCAGCGTTAGGTCAGTTGAGGTGTCGCTGCGACGCCCAGTTGGAGAGTTGATGACGGTTCGAGAGTTGTAGTTTTCGCAGTACCGACGAGACGTGGCTCTCCACCGTTTTGGCGGAGATGGCGAGTTCCGTTGCGATGTCTCGGTACGAGTAGCCACGCGCAATGAGACGAAGCACCTGGCGCTCGCGTGGCGTGAGGAGATCGAGGTCAGGATCGACGTCGCCGGCTTCGAGGTGGCGACCCTCGAGGGAGAAAGCGTCCAGGACGAATCCGGCGAGGCGCGGTGAGAAGACAGCGTCACCGGCCGCCACGCGGTAGATCGCGTCGAGCAGGTCGGGCCCCGAGATGTTCTTTGTAACGTACCCTCGCGCTCCCGCGCGAATCACGCTGATGACGTCTTCGGACGCGTCGGAGACCGACAACGCCAGAAAGCGAACCTCGGGCGCCAGATCGGTGACGGCGCGCAACACCGCGAGGCCGCCCCCGTCGGGCATATGCACGTCGAGCAGGACGACGTCCGGTCGTCGCTCGAGGATGATTTCGATCGCGGCCTGCACCTCATCCGCTTCGCCGATGATGTCGAGCGATCCGGAGAGTTCGCTGCGAATTCCCGTGCGGATGAGTTCGTGGTCGTCGACGAGAAAAACGCGCGGCTGCATCTAGGACGTTCGCGGCAGAACTAGCTGCACTTCGGTGCCGGCGCCGAGCGTGCTCTTCAGCGTGACGGTGCCACCACGTTGGGTTACGCGCTGGCGAATTGACAGCGCGATGCCCTGGCGGTCTGCCGGCACGGTTTCGGGATCGAAGCCAGACCCCTGGTCGCGAACGAAGAGGCTGAGCGTCGACTCTTCCACTTCGGCGTAGATCGACACCAAGTCAGCGCCCGACCACCGCGCGGCGTTTATAGCCGCCTCGCGCCCGGCCGCGACGAGGGCGGTGACGTGCTCGTCGCTCACGCAGTCACCCACAACGACGAGTTCGATGCGAACGCCGTAGTCGTTTTCGATTTCATCTTCCAGCGCTCGCAGATCTCCGAGGAAGCTGCTGGCGTCCGTCGATCCATCGGGACTGAAGAGCCACTGGCGTAGTTCGCGTTCTTGATTGCGAGCGAGGCGAACGACGGCCGCTTCGTCACCCGCGGCGCGCTCGATCAACGTGAGGGTCTGCAAAACCGAGTCGTGTAGGTGGGCGGCGACGTTGGCGCGCTCTTCGATACGAACGCGTTCGCGTCGTTCTCCCGTGAGGTCGTTGAGCGTCGCGAGCCACCACGGCGCCAGCAGAACTAGTACTCCACCAATGAGGACAAGCGTGCCAAAGAACGCGGGAGTTGCGAGACCCCACACGCCGCCCAGGTGGCGCAGGATTCGCAGTCCAAAGAAGATCAAGATGGCTCCGAGGGCGAGTCGTAGCCAGAAGCTCCCCCGGCTTTTTGACGCGGCAGCGCCGAGGAACGGGGCTGACTTCGCGAACTCTCCAAGGTGGACTAGCTCCTCGGGTGACGCGCCGCGCCATATCCCCACCGCACCGAGCAGCGTCAGGAAGATCGGCCACGTGAACACGCCGAGGTCGGGCATGCCGAGAAATTGCAGGAAAAAGAAGATGGCGACAATCGCCACAATGCCGATAGCGATGCGGTTGAGCTGGCGGTGGCGACCGACCAGGCGTTGGGCGATCGCCTCAGGCTCATCGGCGCGTGCGACGCCGAGCCAGAGAATCATGTACAGCAGGAAACCCACGCCCGACACCAGCGCGAGCAGACAGAAAATGATGCGAACGACGCGCTCTTTGATGCCCAGGCGAATCGCCAGACCACCACACACGCCACCGAGGATGGCGTTCTGCACGCCCCGCCGGTAAGGACGGACAGGGGTTCCGATGATGGGGCGCGGTGGTGTCTGTGTGGGCACGTCACTCCTCTCACTTCGTCGTAACAAGTCTCTCACGACAGTTCCTGTGAAGCTCTCCGGGAAAACCCTGACGTCACGTCGCGACGAGGTGGCACCGTCGGGGTTCGCCCTGATGAGCCCGAGCGACGTGAGAACTTACATTGAAAGTATGGATGAACCACTTGACACCAACGACGTAACTCCGAGTGAGAGTGCCCCCGAGCACGACAACACGACGCTGCATCGAAGCACCACCAAGAAGGTGTTCGGTGGCGTGGCGGGGGGTCTCGCGGAGCGATTTGACGTGGACGCCAACATTGTTCGCGTCGTGTTCGTCGTCTTGGCGTTGATCTACGGACTCGGTATCGCCATTTATTTGGCGATGTGGGCTCTCATTCCCCGCGCGGCGTCGGTCGAGGGCGCAGAAGTCGAACCGCTCGAGGATGCCCCACGCGTTCGCTGGCTGCGCTACACGATCCCACTCGGCGTGGTGGTGCTCGCCGCTATATTCATTTCGACGATTCATGGCCTGCCGGTTTTCGGAAGGTCGTTCGCGCTGCTGTGGGTGATCTTTCTCATGGTGCTCGCCGTGCTCGCTCTCTTCTCGCCAGCGCGTCGACTTACGTTTCGCCGACTGGTCGCACTGGCCTTTCTCGCGTTCGTCAGCCTCATCATTGTGATCTCGGGAATCTTTCTCGTGACGATCCAAGTACTCGGAGTCCCACTCGAAGGCGGCAGCGGTGTGAAGCAGTGGGCCCCAACGACGCAGACGGAAATTCAGCGCAACTATCACGGCGCCTTCGGCTCGTCGACGATCAACCTCTCGAACGTGTCATTCTCGGGAACGACGTATGTCACGGCGACCCAGGGAGTGGGCGTCTTAAACGTCGAGGTGCCCGCCGGCGTGACGGTCGATCTAAGAACCCACGTGGGTCTCGGCCGTGTGCAGACCTATCGAGTTGTCAACCTCGCAACGTCGTCCACGCCCGTCCAGCACTCCCACGCCGTTCTGGTCTTGAACCTCGAAGTGGGAATGGGCCAAATTCAGTACTCTCGCGACTTCACGACGGCCACGAACTGATCAGTAGTTCACGACGCCGCGCGCCACGCTGGCCGAGATCTGCACGTACGAGGGTTCGAGCGCGAGTTCGCTCCACGTGCCACTCGACGTTGTGCCATTCGACTGGGTGACGCTGCCCGAGTATGTGTACAGCGGCAGCAGCCACGTTGTTCCGTCCTTTAGCTGATACGTCGCGAGTGAGAGTGAGGCCGAATTGAGGGTTGCGTGGACGATCGGTGGTCCCTGCGCGCTGACGCCAGCAGAGGTCGGTAACGTGGCGCGTTCGGTGGCGTTGAGCGTGCTCACGCCGCTCACGGGACTCTGCAGCGGATAGTTGGTGCCCGCACCCACGTGAAAGGCGGGGCCTTGGGCGTAGACGAGGTTGTTATTCGCGTCAACGCTAAAGCTCACTGATTGATCCGTTGCGAGACCGTTCACCGTGACGACGTAGCTGACCTCTTCTTGACTCTGAGAACTTTGGGCACCGTTCGCGGTCGTCGTCGACGTCGTTGAGGTGGAGTAGTCCGGCGATGACACGCCGTAGCCGTACGCCAGCTTTACGAGGTAGCCCTGCGCGTCGGCGGCGAGCGTGGCGTGACTGGGCATCGCGGCCGTCGTAGAGCTCAAGGCGGTAGCGGGCGCAATTGCTGGTGTGCTTGACGAGTAGTACCACTGGGGCAGACCCGTGGTCTCGTAATCGAGGGCCGCACCCGACGCGCTCGTGACCGTCCAGTCATTGCTTCCCTCGTGAGGGGTACCGCTCACACCAAAGATCGACGCCACGCGGGCGGCTTCAGTGGCGCCGCCCAGGGGAATCTGCAGCTGATACGAGGAACTCGAGGAACTCGAGGTGCTGAGCGACGCAGTGGGCGCGAAGTCAATTTCTTCGTAGAGCTGCTTGGTGTCGGAGCTGCCGAAGGTCGGCGGGCGGTGTTGGGCGAGGTTGTGGATGGCGAGGATGGGCAGGCTCGCACCGTTGTCGACGATAACGAACGTGGTGGCTCCGACGAGTGAACCGAGGATAAGAGCGCCGGCGACACGTAGCTGCACCCGCTGCCACCACGTCGATCGGGCCGCGCCCGACGGAATGGCGATGATGCGACTGATCATTTCGTCGAGGTTGCGTGCTTGGTATGGGTTGCTCGTCGCGGGATCGGCCGCGACGAGGCGATCGTTGATGTCACTCATTCGTGCTCCTTCCTTCGTACTTCTCTTCTGTCGTGGCGGAGGAAAACTTTCAATGGACTTGCGCTTCGTTGAGGAGTTCGCGAAAACGGTGCTGAGCGCGCGAGAGACGAACGGCCGCGGCGTTGGTACTAACGACGAGATACGCCCCGAGGGCGTGTGTGTCGAGGCCGTCCCAGGCGTTGAGCAACAGAATTTCGCGGTCGTCGTCGGCGAGCGACGCCAATGCGGTTCTGACGCTGTCGTCAGCGACGACGTGCTCTTCGGCCGACGAATCATCGCTCGCGGGGGAGAGCCGGGCTTCGAAAACCGAGCGGCGATTCTTCGAACGCCTGGCATTTCGTAGAACGTTTCTCGCGACGCCGAGCATCCACGGCAGTTCGGCGTCGACGGGGACGCTGTCGATTCGTCGCCAGACGACGATCATGGTCTCTTCGACGAGGTCGTCGAGGTCGCTCAGGCTCAACGGGTAGAGGCGTCGCCGGAGGTAGTTCCCGACAGCGCCCGCGTGCTCATGGACCAGTCGAGCGAATCGATCCTCATCTGGAGCGCCCATAAACCCTTCTTGTCCGCTCGAGCCGGTTTCTTACCGCTTTCGACTACAGCTCGAGAAGTTTGGCCTCTTCGTCGCCGGTCAACCAGTTGGCAGGCCAGGGGCGTTCGCCCCACCACTCGAGGACGTCGTCCACACTGTCGTCGAGCGGACGAAGATCGAGTCCGTGCTCGATAGCGAGCGACGAGTCGAGGGCCATGACTGTTTCACTGTCGGGATTCCACAGAGGGAACTTGCGACCGAGACCCGTTTCGGCGACGCTCTCGACGCTGATCTCTCGCAGCGTGGTGCCCGGGGGTGCGATGTGGGCGGCGACTTGCTCCATCGTCTCCATGAAACCTTGGCCTACTGCCGGTCCGGTCGTGTGAAACACGCCCACGAGCTCGTCTTCGCTCACGTGGACCACGAAGTTCGCTAGGTGCGTGGGTCAGAATCC
>PLON01000013.1 GCA_003142095.1 Acidimicrobiaceae bacterium
GTCATCGAATGCGTCGCCCTACATCAAGTCACAAAACACTTTGAGTGTATCGACGACTGCCTCCACGTCTTGCGCCACTCCGTAGAGGGAGATTCAAGAGGACATTCGTCTATCTCGACCCGCCTCCTCGCCGCCGCTCGACCCCGCCCCTCGCCACAATCTGCACCCCCCCAGCCGGGTGTAACGTCCGCAAGTAGCGGGTCAATTGGCCCGTCTGGTCAAGGGCGACTCGCCACGGGCCGCCATCATCGGCACAGGAGAAAGACATGGGTCTCGTAGAAGGAAAAATCGCTCTCGTCACAGGCGCGGGTTCAGGGATCGGCCGGGCTTCGGCCCGGGCATTCGCCCGGGAGGGCGCGAAAGTCGTCGTGGTCGATGTCGTGGTCGACGGCGGTGAGGAGACCGTCACGCTGATCAAAGCCGACGGCGGGGATGCCGTGTTTGTCCGGTGCGACGTCTCCAGTGCTGCCGAGGTCGAGGCTGCGGTCAAGACGGCCATGGACACCTACGGCAGGCTCGACTGCGCGCACAACAACGCGGGCATCGAAGGCCCGATGTCCTCGACGGTCGACTGCGCGGAGGCGGACTGGGACCGTCTGCTCGGCATCAACCTCAAGGGTGAGTGGCTCTGCATGAAGTACGAGATCCCGCGGATGCTCACGGGCAGCGGCGGAGCCATCGTGAACACGGCGTCGGTCGCAGGGCTCGTGGGCTTCCAGGGGCTCCCCTCCTACAGCGCATCGAAATTCGGCGTGAACGGCATCACGAAGGTCGCCGCACTCGATTACGCCTCCGTTGGCATCCGCGTGAACTCGGTGTGCCCGGGCGTGATCCAGACACCGATGATCGACCGGCTCGTCGCGGCCAACCCCGAGATGGAGGCTGCGCTCATCGCAGGCACACCCATGGGACGTCTAGGCCGACCCGAGGAGATCGCCGAAGCCGTCGTGTGGCTCTGCTCAGACAGGGCCTCATTCGTGACCGGGCACAACATGGTGGTCGATGGGGCCTTCACCGCCCAGTAGGCGCCGGCCAGGGCGACCAATCCGCGACTTAAGTACCTGGCCCAAGATGTCAAAGTGGGGATAGGTGATAGGGACGCTCAAAACGTCCGCCCCGCGCGGGTCCTTCTTCGACTTTCCCCTCAAATCAATTGACCGGGAAAAATCTTTTCTCTACATCAGGGGGCACATCAAAATGCACACCCACGCCATTTCGAATTGACCAACAGCCTGACATTTGCATTCCACCAATGCGGGTACTGAGTGGATCGAAATCTAAACGGGAGTCTTTTGTTTGTTCACTAACTTCAACGACCGTTAGAGGGAACTCAATGGACTCGTTAACGGGCCCCGAACCAACCAGATCGCCGTAGCGAGATCGTAAAGAGTCCTCGTCAGCCATGTCTCGGTACTCTTGTAGGAAGCGATCGCCATTCGAGTACTCAATCTTTATAGTTCGCCCCCTCGCCGCGCACTCAATGTCGCTGACTTGGTCACGACCAACCGTAAAAAAGTTCTCAACGATTTGCGCCCGAGGCAATCCAGAGAGTGTTGGCATCCGTAGGCTCAGCAGCAGGTAGCCCTCATCGTCTCGACTAAACGAGATGGCATCGGTCGCTCCAATTTTCAAAATGACCGGGGTCTCGTAATACCAATTTCCGCCTACGAGAGCAAGGACTTTCTTCCGCATCCATGTGAGTTCGCCTCGGACTTCTTCACGGTCGGTCTCTGAATGCTTCAGATCTTTTAAATATTCACTTTCAAACGCATTCGCATCGGCCTGACCAGCGTGGGTGAGACACAACGCAATCATCCCTTCTGGACGATGGTGCTGCTCTTCGCGCCATGGCGGGTCAAAGTGGTGCCAGGTGAGATAGGGAATCCCACAACCCGGAATTGGGCATCCGAAACCAACTTCGCGGCGAAGTTCTCGACGCACGTCAACCTGGGGCGTTCGATTCATTCGATCCTCCGGGTCCGCTAATACTTCACTCGCTCACGACTTGTCCAGTCCCTCGGTCCAAGGCACCAGATCGTCTTTGCCAGTCACCTGGCGAACTAACTCCTGGATCTGGTTTCCAATCTCTCGTGATTCCTCCCCGTATGAAGAGTCTTCTTGCCTTAGCGTCAGAATCTGCCGGTATAGCTCTGGAATATCGTTTCGATCTTGCAGTCGGATGTTGTGGTCGGGGTCATTCGCATCGACGAACGCGTTGACGTTGTCCAGGGCTTGACTGGCTCGACGACCACACCCTTCGAGCAGAACGGTGAGCCGCTCCAATTCGACCAAGTCCTCTGCTGACCACGGCGACGTTGCCGCCTTTCGGTTAGCGGGTGGCCGTGCTTGATGACTTTGGAACTCCTCGGCGGTGTATGCCTCGGCCACGATACGGTCCGTGAACTGACGCTCGAACCTCGCCGACGAGTAGACGGGCCCAGGGACGAATCGGGACCAACCCCAGAGTGAGAATCCCAGCGTTTTGTCGTAGGGGACTGGATCGCCCATAACTCCTCCATCGCATGGCGTTCGCACCGTTGCCGATCGGCTGGTTGCGACGACGTCGTAGGTCCATGTTCCCTCGATCGCTCTTGATGTTGAGCCCTACTTTAATAGCAGCTTGGCCTAACTCTCGAAGAAGTTCTCGTCAATCTTGTAGACCTTGTACGTCTTGTCGACGGTGACGCGAATCTCGTGTTCGAGCATCAGGTCGGCGAGTTGGTTTCCGTCTACCAAAATGATCCGTGGCTGAGATAGTCCGGCAGCAAATTTTCGAGCATCTGCAGTGAACCGACTGGTTGTGATGAAGATCCCGCGCGAAGCGCCTTTTCCGTGAACGGCTCCTACGAAGGCTTGAACAACGTTGCCACTGATGGGGCTGTCTTCTTTGTATCGCTTAGCTTGAACGTAAATCTGGTCAAGACCGAGTTTGTCTTGGTTTATGACGCCGTCGACACCAGTGAGTTCATTAATTGGAGAGCCGGACCGACTATTGGCTCTTGCGGATGAATTTCTAGGGCAACCCGTCGATGAAATGGAGTCGGTCACCGATGCCCCCACGATCGCGCGCAAAATTGAGAGCTTAGAAATGGCCCGAACCACGCGGGTCAGCGATGCGTTAAAGGCGGGTATCGATGCGGATCTTTTGAAATCTGCAGTTGTTGAACTCGACTCCGAACTGGAGGCTTGGAGGCGTCGATATGAACAGACTCGGGCTTGGGCAGAAAGTGCACGTCAACGCAAGGACCGATACACCCAAGTCCAGGAGATGGCCCTACGAGCTAGCGACCGACTAAAGACGCTGTCGCAACCAGAACAGCGTGTGGTGATCGAAGCCCTCGAGCTTAAGGTTCAAATTTTGGGATGGAAGCCGTGCACCGTATGTCGCGGCTCCGGCAAAAGTCGTGGCGGGACTGGGGGAGTTAGTTGCTCCATGTGTCGGATGGTCAAGGTGATCCCACTGCTGCGAATCGACGGAATATGGAGTTCGGACTTCGACATGGAACGTGGGGAACAGCTAATGGAAAGCACTAACCCGCCGGTAGGCTAGCCACATGGTTAGTCTTACGTCGCGCGCCACGGCCGATCCGGTCATGTTGGGCTCGATCGAGCGCCTAATCGCCCGGTTTAACGAGCACCACGAGGACGGCGACGTCGAGCTGATTCGTCGCGCGGGCATCGCCGCCATCAACGCCCACGAGGGCCAGTTGCGCCGTACCGGCGAGCCCTACGTCACCCACCCCATTGCCGTGGCGGGCATTGCGGCGGACCTCGGACTCGACGAAATCACCATCGCGGCCGCTCTATTGCACGACGCGGTCGAGGATACCGGGGTCACCATCCAGTGGCTGGAAGTGGAGTTTGGCGCCCAGGTGGCGGCCGTGGTGGACGGGGTCACCAAATTAGACCGCCTGGAATTCGACTCCAAAGAGGCCCAACAGGCCGCGACCATTCGCAAGATGTTCATTGCCATGGCCCAAGACTGGCGGGTCCTGCTCATCAAACTGGCCGACCGGCTGCACAATATGCGCACCATCTCGGTGATGCCCATGCACCGCCAGCGCGCCATCGCCCAAGAGACTCTCGACGTCTACGCCCCGCTTGCGCACCGCCTCGGTGTGCAACAGGTCAAGTGGCAACTCGAAGATCTCAGCTTCGCGACCCTTCACCCCAAGCGCTACGCCGAGATCGAACAGATGGTCGCCGCTCGTCAGCCCGAACGTGAAACGTACCTCAGTGAAGTGATGGACACGCTCTCAAAGAAACTCGCAGAGTTCGGCATCGCCGCCGAAATCCGTGGACGACCGAAGCACTTTTGGAGCATCTACGAAAAAATGGTGGTCGGCGGCAAAGAGTTCGACGACATCTTCGATCTTGTAGGACTGCGTCTCATCGTGGAAGAAGAACGCGACTGCTGGGCGGCGCTCGGGGCGATTCACGCGCTCTGGTCACCGGTGCAAGGACGCTTCAAGGACTACATCAACTCGCCCAAGTTCAACCTGTATCAGTCGTTGCACACGACGGTGATCGGCCCGCGGGGGAAGTCCGTGGAAGTGCAGGTACGCACGCAAGAGATGCATCGACGCGCCGAATTCGGTGTCGCCGCGCACTGGAGCTACAAAGAGGGCGCCACGGCAAAAGAAGTCGCCTGGATGCAGCGCCTCGCCGACGTCGAAGAAGAAGA
>PLON01000063.1 GCA_003142095.1 Acidimicrobiaceae bacterium
CGACGCGTGGCACGACTACGTGGGATCTCTGCTGGCCGGCGTGGCACCCTTTTCGCCCATCGCGAGCGAGGACGACCGTCGCGCCGCCCGCGATCAACGAGAAGCCGCTCGGGCTCGTTCGAACCCCGAAGGATTCGCCGAGACTCTGGCCAACGTGCCGGCGCTGTTGGTGGTGGTCGCCGACCTTGGGGCGTTAGCCGCGACCGACCGCGACCTCAGTCGCTATCAGTTCGTCGGGGGTGCGTCGGTCTACCCGTTCGTGTGGAGCGTGCTGCTCGCGGCGCACGAACGAGAACTCGGCGGCGTGATGACGACCGTCGCGATCAAGAATGAAGATGCGCTGCGTCACATCCTGCGCCTGCCGAACGATTTCGCGGTGGCCGCCGTCATGGCCCTCGGTTATCCGCAACGTTCGATCACGAAGTTGAACCGACGAGCGGTGAGCGAGTTCGCGATCGTCGATGCGTTTGATGGAACACCCTTTGAGTCAGGTACTCCTACGCATCAATAAGGACTTCGCTGACCTGCTCGTCGCGCGACGGAAGATACGAGAAAACGAAGATTGCCGCAACGACTGCGGCACCCGCCGCGATGAAGCAGCCTCGGTGAAGTCCTTGCATAAAAGAGTTCGTCACGCTCGCGTCGAGCCCTGGACGAAGAGCGGCGGGACAATTCGTTCATTCGACGGCGAGCGACGTCGCTCAAGTGATCTGGTCGGCCTGTCACGGCTACGTCTCGCTCGAACTTCACGACATCACCTTTGCTCGCGGCGCCGACGACACGTACGCAATGTTGCTCGCGACTCTACGAAGCGGCCTTCGCTAACGAGCCGACACGACGTTCGCTGGGCCAGCGTCCGCGGCGCTCAGAGCTCAGCAACATGTCGGTGAGGTCGTGGCGGAGGTGGGCTTGACGCCAGAGGAGTTGCTCCTGAGTGGCGTGAAAGATGCGCTCGAGGTCGTCGCACTCGGTGCGCCACGTGGGGTCATTGGCTAAGTCAAAGCACTTCATTGATCCGTCGCCGAACTGCACGAAGGCCAAGTCCTCCCCGACTGAGACCGCGAGGTTCCGTCGAGCCAGCGTGTCTCTCGACGGAACATCCGTCGCACCGAGAAGCATGAAGCGGCTGTCCCACTCGTAGTGCGCCATTTCTCGCCACGGAACCTTCTCTCCGCGAAGGAGCGGAACGAGCGACGCGCCGTCACTTTGGACCGGCTGTTCGACGCCAAGCGCGTCAGCCAGAGTCGCGAGCAGGTCGACGTTCTCGGTGAAATTCGTCACCGTGGTTCCCCCTTTTTCACGAGGGTCACGCCAAATGCCGATGATGTGGTAGCTCTGGGGAAAGAAGCCCATCTTTTCGAGCAGACCGTGGTCGCCGAGCTGTTCGCCGTGGTCCGACGTAATGACAATCAGGGTGTCGCCCCCCTCGCCGCGCTCGTCAATCGCCGCGATCGCTCGACCGAGTTGGGCGTCTACTTCGCTAATCATTCCGAAGTACTGCGCTTTCAGATGTCGCATCTCGCCCTCATCACGCGGCGCTGCCACTTGGGGCCACGACAGGGCGGATTCGTGTAACGGATGACGTCGGTCAGCGTCGACGGGAGCGATCGGCAACTCGACGTCGGCCGGGTCGTATAAAGAGGCGTACTCGCCCGCGGCCGCGTAGGGCGGGTGCGGACGCAGATAACTCAAATGAGCGAACCAACCTGACTCTTGGTGGTCCAGCCACTCGAGAAATCGCGTCGTCAAGAATCCGCTCAGTGAATCCTCTGCCGGACGATCAGGCTCGCTGCGACAAAGTCCCTGCCAGCCGTCGGGCACGTTGTAGCCCTTTTGTCGCAGATACTGAACCCATCCCGCCTGGCTCTCGGGNNTCGAGGCCCTGATCGGTATAGCCAAAGAGCGTGGGGTCGTAGCCGGCGCGTCGAGCGACGTAGGCCAGGTTGTCGAAACCGTGCGCGAGCGGCGTACCGTTGGCGACGACTCGATTGTTCATCTGGTACATACCGGTGTAGAGCGCCGCTCGTCCGGGCGCGCACGGAGCGGCCTGGGAATAGTGACGCGAGAGACGTACTCCCTCGTTCGCCAGTCGATCCAGGGTCGGCGTACGAACAAGAGGGTGTCCCGCCGCTCCGTACGCGTCACCGCGAAATTGATCGAGGGTGACGAAGAGAACGTTCACGTGGTGGTGGTGGTGACGAGCCGCTGGAGGTGAGCCGCGAGGTCGCCGACGATCGCGAGCGCCTCGGGAACGACGCCGCCCATCTCGAGGAAGCCGTGCACCATTCCCTTGGCCTCGAGGAGTTCCACGGGAACTCGAAAGTGTTCGAGCAGTCCGGCGTACGCGACGCCCTCGTCGCGCAGGGGATCACACTCGGCCACCACGACGATGGCCGGAGCCACACGCGCCAAGTCGTTACAGAGCAGTGGCGTCACGCGGGGGTCCGTATGGTCGGTGAACTCCCCCAGATACTGACGGTAGTCGTAACGCAAGTGGTCGAGATTCAAGAAGTAGCCGGTGGCGAAACGATGCGCCGACTCGGTCACCACCTCCGGACCGAGCGTCGGGCAAATCAATACTTGGGCCGCGAGGTTGAGATCTTCGTCACGCACCAGCGTCGACGCCACGGTCACGAGATTGGCGCCGGCCGAGTCACCCATGGCGATCAGGCGCGCACCATCGGCCGCGAACTCACCCGGGTGCGCCGCTACGTAGCGCAGGGTGTCGACCGCGTCATTCAGCCCTGCGGGAAAGGGATGCTCGGGCGCCAGTCGATAGTCAACGGAGAGAAACCGCATGTTCGTGTCGAAGGCCAGGCGACGACAAAGCCAGTCGTGCGTCTCGATATCCCCGACCACGAAACTTCCGCCGTGGAAGTAGGCCACCAACGCTTGGCCTTTGTCGCCCTCGGGGACGTAGAGCCGCGCGGACAGTTCTCGACCATCGAGAGCCAGCACGCAGTCGCGTGCGTCGACCGGGACGGGAATGTCGCCGCGAAGTGCGAGGGCCTTGTTTCGAAACGCGAGACGGCGCTCTTCTGTACTGACACTCAGCGGCGAGGGTTCGGGATTCTCGCGAGCGAGTCGTAGATACGGTTCGAATGCTGGATTGATCACGTCGCCTCCCGCCACCCAGATTAGGCATCGCGGGGCCCTCGGCTCACGAGATAGTCCTCGCGCAACAGACGTGAGCGTTCGCACAACCTTTCAATAGAACCGCGGCGGTCCTTTAACACCGATTAACTTCACGTGAGTGGAGATATCCATGAGTAGGTCCGAAGCTTCGACGAACACTCCCAACGTATCGATCGTCAAAGTGATCTGCGGTGGTGAGACCGGTGCCGACCGCGCGGCGGTGGACTTTGCGCTGTCTCACCACGTGGCGTACGGAGGTTGGGTTCCCCGCGATGGCTGGGCGGAGGATTTTCGTGAACCTCCCGGGCTGCTCGCCAACTACCCCAAGTTCGTTCCGACCCAGTCCACCGATCCCGCGGTGCGAACGACTCTGAACGTGCGCGATTCGACCGCCACCGTCGTCTTCTCTCCGCCCCTTGCCTCATCAAGCGGCGTCACACAGACACTCACCATGGCCAACGTCCTGAAGCGACCGGTCACCGTCATCGACCCGAACTCCGCTGAGGCGGATGCGCTACTAGAGACCTTCCTCAGTCGATTCAACGTCGACGCCACGTTAAACGTGGCGGGACCACGAGAAAGTGAAGTGCCCGGTCTGTACCAAGCAGTCACTGAACTGCTCAACAACAATCTAAGATTTTTCACACCAACATTGCTCTAGTCCCTAGGGCGTTGTCGTGAGCTTGATTCGCGGAAGGTTCGTCGAGTGCAGCACGTGTTGGAGTTTCTTGATGCTGGAATAGACGGCGTTACGGTCGCTCATCAGGTATTTCTCATCCTCGGCTAACTTCACTTTCCCGCGCGACGTGCCGAAGTGCATAAATGGCCGAATCGCGATGGCGCTCGGTGCGCTGGTGGGGATCGAGCTCGCGTTGGGCATCGCCACGCTGATCTACGCGCCAATCTCTCGTCGGAGTGGGTGGCTTCCAATCGAAGGAACGTCGATCTATCTCGTGCACTCGGTGCTTGGTCTTCCACTCGCGCTGGGTGGCGTCGCGTACCTGTTCCGCACTCGTGCAGCCAGCCGCATCTATCGCTTGAGTGGTCGGATTTCAGTCGTCGGCGTCGCCTTCGCCGGCGTCGGTGGTCTTCTTACCATTTCTCACCCATTGCGCGTGGTGGGACTACTTTTAATGTTGATGGGCCCCATGACTGCCGGGTTCGGCTACGCCATCCCTCGCTAAGCAGGGCATCGGAAAGTAAGCCCGACCTCCACCGAGAACCACCATTCGAGCCGTGCGGTCGATAACCAATCATCACAGGACTCTCATCATCTAAAGCGACGTTTGAAACTGGATCGATGTCGCCTGCGACCATCAACCTCCCGTCGTATGTTTCTACTGGGAACAGCGTTCGAAATGAGCAATCTAATCTTCGTTCAGCGCACTGAATCGAAGGATGAAAAGGCCCAGCAGGAGAAAAATGACAACGCCCACGCCCACGCCCAGTGAAAGAAGAGTGTCGCGGAAATCGGTCTGAGTGAGAGAACTGCTCAACGTCAAGTGGGCAGAAGCGCTCAGGATGTCTCTCACTCCGGCCAATATTCCAATAATGAGAAAAGCCCGCACGGGGAACACAGAGGCGCGCAGATGTCCTATAACGGTGTGCGCAATATCCAGAAGAATGATGACTACCAATATCCCGTCGATGGCGGCTACGACGTTTTGGGGGAACATTCCCCAACTGGTCAAAAACCCAATGACTGTTCGCACCAAGAAGATCCCGGCTACCAATAACAGGCTCGCAACAATTGCGTACTCAATGACGAGCATGAACCACCTAACCATCGCGTCCGGAGAAAGACCGCGACGAGGGGCGTCACTCAATGTGTCATTCATCAAGGAACAATACCGCGGGCTTTCAACCGCTCGATCAATTGTGCACGAGTTCGCAATACAAAAGGGTCCGCGGAACTACTGGAGCGGACGACCGGGCTCGAACCGGCGACCTCGACCTTGGCAAGGTCGCGCTCTACCAACTGAGCTACGTCCGCGTGGTGAATCAATTGTAGCCGACGCGCGAACGCGAACCAAGCGCCGCTACTGCGGCGTCGTGTCAATGAACATCGTTGCTTCCTCATTAATATAATCCCGCAATCGCGCGAGATCGTCGATCCGTTCTGCACAGCCGAGCATGCCGAATTCGAGATTCTCACCGAATCCCAGCACGGTGATGTTTAACGAAATGGAGCCGACGAGTGGGCCATAGGGCGCGGCGGACATGACGCGACGCCCGCTCAGCCAGAGAGGAATCGGTGGACCGGCGACCGACGAAATCATTACGTTGGCCATAGGCACGTGGTCAAACAGTCCGAAGGCGGAGATGAGCTTGCCGCCGAAGGAGAGGAGGGTCGGACCAAGAACTCGCGGCACGTCTTGAAAGATTCGCGCACGATGCGCGCGCTGCTCCCCGACCGTCTTTGACGAGTCGTGCGAGATGGCGCGCAGCCGCTCTTCGGGATCCTTGATGTCCGTGTGAAGAGCCACGAGCATCCCCGAGATTTGATTGCCGAGATCGGCGGTGTCACCGTCGGCGCGAACGTTGATCGGAACGAATGCGAACAGATCCTTTTTGAGCGTTTCGCCTCGTTCGTCGAGCAGCCTTTTGAGAGATCCACTCGTTGTTGCCATAACCATGTCCGTGACGCTGACCCCACGAGCTTTGGCCGCGCGCTTCACGTCGGCGAGGGGAACTCTCGTGCGCAGGTAAGTCTTCTCAATACCGGTCGAGCCGTTCAGCGACGTACGACGGGCTTCAAAGATCGACGGCTGATCCGGCGTCGCGTGGCGTCGACCACGCACGGCCGCAACGCTCGCGAGCGCCCGCACGATTTCGTAAAGGCGACTTCCCCACGACGCAAGGTCCTCCAAGAATAGTTGGGGACGTTGGCGGAGTCGCCCGATTCCCTGACGCAGTAAGCCGAGCGACGTCGTCACCGTCGGTTCTACGTCGTCGACGTCGATACGCTCCATCGGCGGCCGTACCTCGGGTGAGATATCGAAAAGGTTGGCGAACGTCTCGGCGAACGAGACACCGTCAGCCAAGGCATGATGCGCCTTCAGGATCAGTACCGCGCGACCGTCATCGAGACCCTCGATGACGAGTAACTGCCAGAGTGGGCGCTGCGGCGAGAGCGTGCGAGAGAGGAACTCCGAGACAAACGCGTCGAGCTGCTCGGCTGACCCGGGAGTGGGCAACGCAACGCGAACGACGTGACGATCGAGGTCGAATCGATCGTCCTCTACCAATATCGGCCACGTTATATCGAACGGCGCGCGCACGACGCGCTGGGTCAAAACGGGTATTTCGTGAATGCGGGCCGCGATGTTTGATTTCAGATCTTCGAAACGCGCCGTCGGGTCTTCGATACGCGCCTCAAGTTCGATAATGGCCCCAATATTCATTGACGTACCGGGGTTCTCCAAAAGGATGAAAGCGCTGTCCAGGGGATCGAGGAACTTGGTCATCGGCCGGTGCTTCCAAAGCCACCTTCGCCGCGCGTCGCGGGCGGCAGCTCGTCGGTCACGGTGAAGGCGCTCCGCTCGAGGGCGATGACCACGAGTTGGGCAATGCGATCGCCCTTGTGGACTTCGTAGTCGTGCTCGGGATCGAGATTCACGAGCGCCACCTTCACTTCACCGCGATATCCGGGATCGATCAGACCGGGAGCGTTCGCGCAGGTCACTCCGTGACGCGACGCGAGACCGCTACGCGGCAGAACAAAACCCCCGTGTCCCTCTGGAATGGCGACCGCCAGTCCCGTGGCCACTAGCGCGCGACCGCCTCGCGCGCTCAGCGTGCACGACTCCACGGCCACCAGGTCACAGCCCGCGTCACCATCGTTGGCGTAGAGAGGTATGACGGCGTCGGGGTGGAGTCGCGTGGTGAGAATTTCCATAGCGGGAAGGCTACACACGCCCGATCGCTCCATAAATTAAGTAGTGTCGATTCGTGCTCGTGTGGATGGATCTGGAGATGACTGGTCTCGAACCACAACGCCACGTCATCGTCGAAATCGCCACATTGATTACGGACGACCACCTCAACATCATCGCAGAGGGCCCTGATCTCGTTATTCACGCGACGACTGAACAGTTGGCGGAGATGGGACCTTTCGTCACCGCGATGCACACGAAGTCCGGGCTCTTGCCCCAGATCATCGCCTCAACGATCACGGTCGACGAAGCTCAGCGTCAGACGTTGGAGTTCCTTAAATCCCACATCAGCGAAGCGGGCTCGGTACCGCTGTGTGGGAACTCCATCGGCACTGATCGTCGATTTCTTCAGGAGTACATGTCCGAACTTGAGGTGTTCTTCCACTACCGCAACGTCGACGTGTCGACCATAAAAGAACTCGCTCGCCGTTGGAAGCCCGACGTCCTCGCCTCGCTTCCCGAGAAAGAGTCGGCGCACCGCGCACTGGACGACATTCGAGAGTCAATCAACGAACTCGTTCACTATCGAGCCACCCTCTTTCAGCCACCGGAACAGACCCAGTAGTCTCGCCTCGCATGGGCACGGACCAACTCACGCTGGGCGACGCGGGCGCTCAGTTGATCGCGCCCGGGCAACTGTTCGAGATCGAACGAGCGCGGGTCAACGGGATCGACATGACGGTATGGAAGAACGCCCCGCAGACTCTGCGCCAGATTCTTGACATGTCTCAGCACCACGGCGATCTCGAGTTCCTCGTCTACGAAAACCAGCGCTACACATTTCGCGAGCACTACGCGCTCGTGGCGACTCTGGCGCATCGCCTCATAGAGCGCGTCGCCAAGGGTGATCGCGTGGCGATCGCCGCGCGAAATCTGCCTCAGTGGGTCATGGCCTTTTGGGCGTCGGTGTCGGTGGGCGCAATTGTCACGCCACTCAACGCGTGGTGGACCTCAGAAGAACTTTCCTATGGACTGCACGATTCGGGATCATCGCTGCTGTTCGTCGATGAAGAACGCCTGGAACGAATCTACGAACTCCTCAATGATCTGCCCGACGTCACGACCGTCGTCGTGATGGGCGACCCCGAGCGATCCGTCCCACTTCGTCCCCACCCACGAGTTTCGATCGTCTCCTTCGAAGAGTTCGTCGGCGACATCGACCACGCGATACCGCCCGACGTCGAACTGTCTGCTGACGATGACGCCACCATGCTCTACACGTCTGGCACCACCGGTCATCCCAAGGGCGCCGTCGGATCGCACCGCAACATCATCACCAACTTCATGAATCTCTCGTTCGCCGCTCATCGATCGGCCCTTCGCGCGGGTGTTACTCCCAACGCGTCGGCTGCCCCGTCGCAGAACGCTGGCCTCCTCAATGTTCCCTTCTTTCACGCGACCGGGTGCTACGCCGTATTGGTGCCGAGCACGGCCGCCGGTTCGAAGATTGTCCTCATGCACCACTTCGACGCGCGCCGCGCGCTCGAGATCATCCAGCGTGAGCGCATCTCAATGATCGGTGGTGTTCCGACGGTGGCGATGCAGATCATCGATGATCCCGACTTCGACAAGTACGACACGTCGAGTGTGGTGAGCATCGCCTACGGCGGGGCGCCCGCCCCACCTGAATTGGTGACGCGTCTTCGTGCCCGATTCCCGCTCGGTCAACCGAGTAACGGCTACGGACTCACCGAGACGTCCGCCGCCATCGCGTCCAATCCTGGCGCGGACTACGTGGCCAAACCTTCGAGTTGCGGCCCGTGCTACCCCGTCAACGAGGTGGCCGTCGTACCCGAAGACTACGTAGGCAATGAACCCGGTGACGACCTCGCGCGCGGCCCTGATGTGCTGGGCGAACTGTGGATAAAGGGTCCCAACGTGATTCGCGGTTACTGGAACAAGCCCGAAGCCACGACGAGGGCCTTCACTCCGGCTGGTTGGTTTCGCACCGGCGACATTGCCAAGATTGACGACGATGGATTCATCTTCATCGTGGACCGGGCGAAGGACATGATTATCCGCGGCGGCGAGAAGGTGTATTCGGTAATCGTCGAAGCCGCCATATTCGAACACCCCGACGTGCAGGACTGCGCCGTCGTGGGTGTGCCCCACCCCATCCTCGGCGAAGAAGTGGCCGCAGTCGTGGTGCTGCGTCCGGGACGCGTCATTGAAGCCGAGGAGATCAGTCGTCACGTCGCGGCGCGACTCGCCAAGTTCGAGGTGCCGACGAAGGTTTACTTCCGCTCCAGCGCACTGCCGCGCAATCCGCAGGGCAAAGTACTGAAACGCGAACTACGAGAGTCACTCGCCTAAGGCAAAAATCCCCGGCCCGCTCGAAAGCGGACCGAGGACGTTGCGGGTCGAATGATTACTTATTGGGCTGCGGCGTGAAGCGCAGGTAGTCCTTCACCTTTTTAAAGCCCTTGGGGAACTTCTCCTTCGCGTCTTCGTCGCTCACGGCGGGAGAGATGATGACGTCGTCACCGTCCTTCCAGTCGAGCGGCGTTGCCACGGGGTACGCGGCGGAGAGCTGCAAGGAGTCGAGAACGCGCACGATCTCGTCGACGTTACGGCCGACCGACGCGGGGTAGGTCAAGGTCAGCTTCACTTTCTTGTCCGGCGCGACGATGAACACGCTACGAACGGTGAGCGTGTCACTCGCGTTCGGGTGAATCATGTCGTAGAGGTCCGCAACCTTGTGGTCCTCGTCGCCGATGATCGGAAAGTTGAGCATGGTGCCTTGTACCTCGTCGATGTCGTTCTTCCATCGATTGTGCGACTCCACGCTGTCGACCGAGACGGCGATCAACTTGGTATTGCGCTTATCGAAGTCGCCCTTGCGAGCAGAAAACCCACCGAGTTCCGTCGTGCAGACCGGGGTGAAGTCCTTCGGGTGCGAAAAGAGGATTCCCCAACTATCACCCAGGTAGTCGTAAAAGTTCACCGATCCTTCGGTGGTGTCCGCCGTAAAGTCCGGTGCCACATCTCCTAAACGAATTGCCATCCCTACTCCTTGCCCGCGAGGTGTCAGTCACTCGACTGCACGCGGCCACCTTAGCGGGCGATTTTAAATTCTCGCAAATAACCACCGGATTTATAGAGTATCGAGACAACCCGTCGGGTCACTCCTGTGAGACTGGGCACGTGACAAACACTTCTGTGCCGACAGTCGCCGCGTTCGATCTGGACGGCACGCTGGCTGACGGGGGAAGCGTCTTCAAATGGCTGCGCTTTTTGCGTGGAGACCGGGCCACATACTTCGCCGCCCTTACCCTGGCCGGTCCCCTGCTTGTCGCGGCGCTGCGCAGTGGCCACTGGGCCGATCGAGCGAAGGAGCGACTCTTTCGAAAGCTCCTTCTCGGCGAGGACGCCGACGATGTGCGCGCTCGCTCGCGGGTCTTTGCGCTCGCCCACTTTCAAGAACACGGTCGTGACTGGGTGATCGATCGACTGCGCTGGCACCTTGATGAGGGTCACGACGTGGTCATTGTCTCGGCTTCACCCCAAATCTACGTGGACGTCGTGACCGAACAACTCACGGCAACGGGCGGACTCGGCACGCGACTCGCCGTGGACGCGCGCGGCAAACTGACGGGAAGTTACCTCGGCAAGAACTGCCGCGGGAAAGAAAAACTTCGACGACTCAGTGAGTGGATGGTCGAGCACCACCCGGACGCCGCGCCGGTGTTATACGCCTACGGCAATTCGCGTGGTGACCGGCGACTCTTGCGCGGCGCTACCTACCCCTACGACGTCGGTCGACTCGGTCCCTTCGGAGCGCTCCGCCACTTTCCTCGATTGAAGCGTTCGCTCGTCGAGGTGGCGATTACTGCTGGCGAATAGTGGCGCCGAGTTCCACGATCCCGCCTTCGCGCCCGTCGTACGTCACTTGAATGGTCGCGGCCCGTTCGCTCCACGCGATCACGTTGTGACCACGGGGATCGACGATGCCGACGTTGAGGTTATAGACCCCGTCGAGCAAGGGAATCTGGCCGAGGTCCACCGCGACATGGTTGTGCCCGGGCAGCAAGTTCACCGGCGCACCCTGGGCGTCGCTACGACTGACGAGCAACCCATTGTGCGTGAAAAGCTCCATCACGAAGTTGCCGCTGTAGGCGGTCTGAGACACGACACTGACGTCGAGGTGCAGACCGGCACCACTCTTCACTTCGAAGGATCCCGACGGCGTCGACACTGATTCAATGTGAACAGTGCCGAGCAGGTGCGAAGGATCGTGTTCGACGGCGTCGGCCAAGAGATGCTCACGGAAAATGCGCAGTGAGTCGCGCGTCGGCCCGTCGGCGATCATCTCGCCCCTGTCGAGGACGATGGCGCGATCGCAGAGCGCGCGCACCTGATCGGCGTTGTGCGTCACGAGCAAGATCGTCCGGCCCTCTTGCTGGAAGCGCATGATGCGATCGACGCACTTCGCCTGGAAGCGCTCGTCACCGACGGAGAGCACCTCGTCAACGACCAGGATGTCCGGATCGACGTTGACGGCGACCGCGAAGGCGAGACGCACGTACATCCCGCTCGAATAGAACTTCACCTGGGTGTCGATGAACTGCCCGATCTCACTGAACGCCACGACGTCATCAAAGATGCCGTCCACGGCTTTGCGCGAGAGGCCCAGCATGGCGCCGTACAGGTAGACGTTGTCGCGCCCCGAAAGCTCGGTTTGAAAGCCCGCGCCAAGCTCGAGCAGCGCCGCCAAGTTGCCGCGCAAGCGGATCTCTCCGGTCGTGGGCTTTAGGACGCCGCAGATGCACTTGAGCAGCGTGGACTTGCCGGAGCCGTTGTGGCCCACGATGCCGAGCGTCTCGCCTTCACCCACGGTGAAATTAATGCTCTGGAGAGCGTCAAAGACCTCCGTCGTGCCCGAGCGCGGGTGAAGAAGGCGTTCCTTCAGCGACTGGTGGCGTTCGTGGTGGATCTTGAACTTCTTCGAGACACCCTCCACCTCGATCACGGTGGTCATTAGAGCTCCGACTCGAACTCACCCTCGAGACGACCAAAAATCGCCTCGGCGATAAAGAACGCGACGAGCGCGACGCCCAAGAGCAGCGCATTCAAGATAAGGAACCTGTCAAAGGACCACGTGGGCAAGACGTCGATGATCGGGTGCGGGGCGACCGTCGAGTGCACAATGGTGTTCACGTAAAACACGCGCTGGAACGTCACGACGATCAGTGTCAGCGGATTCAAAAAATAGACCCAGGTGATACCGCGTATCTGAAGGTGCGGCGCGATGGCGTGCTCGTAGGAGTAGACGATGGGCGTCATGTAGAACCAGAGTTGCAAGAACACTTCTATCAAGTGCCTCATGTCGCGTAGATAGACATTGATCGCAGACAACACGATCCCGAGCGCCGAGGTGAGCAGACAGAGCGAGATGAATGAAATTGGCAGGATGAGCATGAACTTCCACGCCGGCGCATGGCCAAGCGCTCCCACCACAATGACGAGCACGAGAAGTTGGGCGAAGAAGTACACGACTGCCGCGCCGACATTCGAGAGCGCCAAGATCTCTCGTGGAAACGAGACCTTCTTTACGAGCGCCGCGCGATCGACGATGACGCCCGTCGCAGTGATGATCGAGCTTTGGAACATGTTCCAGACGATGAGCCCCGAGAAGAGGTAGATCACGAAGTTCGGATAGCCGTTCTTCAGGAACACGTTGAAGACGAGAAAGTACACCCCGAGCGTGAAAGCGGGTGCGACCATCGACCAGAACAGGCCGAGCGTCGAGTTCTTGTACTTGATCCGGATATCGGAGATAATGAGCCCGAGCAGCAACTCTCGGCGCGACCAGACGTTCCCCAGACGCGTCGTCAAGGAGACGCGAGCGCTGACGACGCGTACCGGAGTGTCCTCCAGGGAACGACTACGTTGGCCCGCCAATGGGGCGTCGCTCACTAGACCCCTTGACGGAGGACCGAACGCTCAATAACGGCGTCGATGAAGCCATACTCCAGCGCTTCGTGCGCCGTGAACCAGCGGTCGCGGTCCGAGTCAGTCTCGATTCGCTCTAGGGGCTGGCCCGTGTGAAAGGCGATGCGCTCGGCCAACGTCTTTTTCATGTAGATAATCTGCTCGGCCTGGATCGCAATGTCCGATGCCTGGCCCTGCATCCCCCCAATCGAGGGCTGGTGCATCAAGATGCGACTGTGAGGCAACGAGAGACGCTTTCCCGGCGCGCCGGCACACAAGAGGAACTGGCCCATGGAAGCGGCCATGCCAATGCAAATCGTGCCCACGTCACAGTTGACGTACTGCATCGTGTCGTAGATCGCGAGACCGTCGTAGACCGAGCCGCCGGGTGAGTTGATGTAGAGGCTGATGTCCTTGTCGCGGTCTTCGGCCTCGAGGAGCAGCAGTTCAGCGCAAATGCGGTTCGCCGTGTTCTGATCCACCTGAGAGCCCAAAAACACGATGCGCTCGCGTAAGAGACGCTGATTGAGATCGTTTACGCCAAAACCTTCTGACATCGAGGAGTTAATCATTCGAACAATCTACCGTGCGAGATCTCAATCTTCCTCTCTTCGCGACGTAGAGTGGAGTCGCTCGCGGGCGTGGCGGAATTGGCAGACGCGCTGGTTTTAGGTACCAGTTCTTCGGAGTGTGGGTTCGAGTCCCTCCGCCCGCACGATCAGTGTCACGAGACGGGCCGGCGTCTGCTAGCATAGGAAACGCTGTTTCATCGCATCTCGCGATAGAGACCGATTCGACATTTCCTTTCGAGTTGGGCTCATCTCAACTCGTAGGAGTTCTATGTCTATGTCCTTTGCCGACCTCGGCGTGCCATCACGCCTCGTCGAGCGCCTGAACGCTCGCGGAATCACCGAAGCGTTTCCCATCCAAGAGGCCGCCATCCCCGACGCTCTCGCCGGGCGCGACGTCGTGGGTAAGGCCATTACCGGCTCGGGTAAAACCCTTGCCTTCGCCCTGCCGTTGCTGGCGCGCTTGCACAAGGCCCAGCCCCGCAAGCCCAGCGCTCTCGTTCTGGTACCGACGCGCGAACTCGCCGCTCAGGTGCAAAAAGAGATCGCTCAACTGACCGACGACCGAGGTCGCCGCGTCATCTGTATCTACGGTGGCACGTCGTACAACATCGCGCGTAAGGCTCTCAACTACGGCGTCGACGTCGTCGTCGCCTGCCCCGGCCGACTCGAGGACATGCTCGAACAGCGCGGCCTCGACCTCGGATCGGTGACGACCGTGGTCGTTGACGAAGCCGACCGCATGGCCGACATGGGCTTTTTGCCCGCGGTGCGTCGCATCGTTGCCGCCACGTCGCCCGAGCGTCACGTGATGTTGTTCTCCGCCACGATGGGACCCGACGTCTCGTCGTTGGTGCGCGAATTCACCCGCGACGCCGCCATTCACGACGTGGTCGGGAACGAAGCCCCGAGCGACGTCGATCATTACTTCTGGCGTGTACCGCGCGATCGTCGCCCCGAAATCACGGCCGACATCATCGAGCAGTACGAGCGCGCCATCATCTTCACGCGCACCAAGCACGGCGCTGACCGGTTGGCTCGCCAGTTGGGCGAGCGCGGCATCTCCGCCGTTCCCCTACACGGAGACCGCTCGCAGGCTCAGCGCGAACGAGCGCTCCGCAGTGTGAAGAATGGTCAGATCCAAGTTCTCGTCGCGACTGATGTCGCGGCGCGGGGAATTCACATCGACCTCTTGCCCGTCGTCGTGCACTACGACCCGCCGGCTCAGGCGACCGACTACTTGCACCGCTCTGGACGTACGGGTCGTGCGGGCGCCACGGGCGCAGTCATCTCACTCGTGGGCGAAGACGTCATAGGCCAAGTGAAGCGCCTCCAGCGTGCACTCGGCATCTCGCCGTCCATCGAAGCGCGTGAAGACGCGCCCGCGATTCGACTCGGCGCCGTTGACGACGCCACGGCCGCCGAACGCCTCGACGATCGCACGCCGACCAAGCGTCGCCCGGAACCCTCGCGCGACCGCGAACGTCCGCGCAGTTTCGAACACCGTGAACCACGCGAGCGCGCGACGAGTCCTCGACGCGAGCACCGTTCCGAGAGCGAGCCGCGCCCGTCACGTGGTTTTGAGCGTCAAACGACGCCTCGTCGCGACTCCACCCGCCCCGAGACTCCTCGCTTTGATGGGTCACGCGCCCGCGGCAAAGAAGCCGTCGTTAGTTTCTTCAACGACACCAAAGGCTTCGGCTTCGCGAGCGACGACAAGGGCGACGACCTCTTCATCCACTTCTCCAGCATCGTGGGCGACGGCTTCAAGTCGCTCAGCCAGGGCCAAAAGATCACCTTCGAAGAGGCTCAGGGTCCCAAGGGCCGCGAGGCGAAAAACGTTCGCGTCGTAGGTGCGGGTCAGGGTCGACGCCGCTAAGGTTTTTTCCCATGTCAGAGAAGCCCACCGTTGAACCTCACCTCGGACCACCGCCGGACGAACTGCTGATCGAAGAGATCATCGTCGGCGATGGCGCCGAGGCGAACAACGGACAGCACGCGGTCGTTCACTACGTCGGAGTCGGCGCCACGAGTGGCGAGGAATTCGACGCGTCGTGGAACCGCGACGAGCCATTTGAATTCGCGCTCGGCGCCGGACAGGTCATTCAAGGTTGGGACCAAGGCGTCATTGGAATGCGTGTCGGCGGCCGTCGCCGGCTGGTCATTCCCGCGCACCTCGCCTACGGTGAACGTGGCGCCGGTGGTGTCATCGCGGCGAACGAGACGCTGATCTTTGTCGTCGACTTACTAGACGTTCGTTAGTTCATCGGAGCGCGCAACTCGTCTACGGCGAGCATGCGCTGGTAATCGCCGTAGCGCTCACAGCAGATCTCGGCGACGAGGCGCAAGCGATCGTTGGGGTTGCTCAGACTGAGAACCTTGAACTGGTCGAGAAGCGACATCGGCGTCAGCGCGCACAACTGCCAACTACGCACGCGAGCGTCGTCGTCCATGGCGCAGTTTCGCTGCAGACACTCGTCCGCGAAGATCTCACTCTGAAGTGCCCGCAACGCACGAACGGCCGACTCGGTTGACTTGAGCAGCGCCGACTCAATTGGCACATCGTCGCAGCAGCGTTGACCGACCATGGCCCGGGGATAGGGATCATCGCTCAGCCACTCGACGACCTCGAAGCATTCAACGCCCTCAACCACAACTAGGACTTGACCGTTGGTGAGTCGGTGGGTGCCGAGAATCTCGAGTACCGATCCAACGAACGAACGGTGATCGCCACCACCAACGTCAGAGCCTCGCTCGATGAGACACGTGCCAAAGCGCCGCTCACTTTCGACGTCGGCGAGAAGACGGTGATAGCGCGGCTCGAAGACGCAAAGACCGACGGTCTGATGTGGAAAGACCACCATCCCCAACGGGAACATCGCGAGCTCGCGGTTCATCACTTGTCCACCCTACGGGTGAACTTTCGCGAAGCGCCCTACGCACCGACGATCTTTTCGGCGAAAGCTCGTAGCGCTTGGCCTCGATGTGAGATGGCACTCTTCTCGTCCGGCGTGAGTTCGGCCAAGGACGTTCCACTGAGGTTCAATGGCGAAAAAATAACGTCGTACCCAAATCCCCCGTCGCCAACGAGCGAGCGAAGCATCGCTCCTTCGAGTATTCCTTCCACCCACCACGACGTGCCGTCGGGATAGGTCACCGCCACCACGCAGCGGAACCGGGCGCCGCGCCTCGAATCGTCGACACGCTCCAGTTCGCTGAGCGCCTTCGCGACGTTGTCCGCGTACGTGGCGTGTTCGCCGGCGTAACGCGCGCTGTGGACGCCGGGGCGCCCGTCGAGAGCGTCGATAAAGAGGCCCGTGTCGTCCGCAATCGCCGGGAGCCCCGTCGCGTCGGTGAGAGCTCGGGCCTTCAAGAGCGCGTTGCCCTCAAGGGTCTCTTCGGTCTCGTCAACGTCACCCACGTCGCTTGGGCGAGGGAGAAGTTCAATGCCGTAAGGCTCGAGGACCCGACGAATCTCCTCGGCCTTATGCGCGTTCGCGGTCGCGAGAACGAAGCCCGCCATTACCGCGGGGCGGGCGGCGTCGCGAGAACGGCGCGCTGGGCGTCGTGGATGCGTCCGATGCCCACCGTCGCGAGATCCAAGAGTTGGTTGAGTTCGTCGCGGTCGAAGGCGGCCTGTTCGGCCGTGCCCTGCACCTCAACGAAGTGGCCCGAGCCGGTCATTACAACGTTCATATCGGTGTCGGCGCGGACGTCCTCTTCGTAGGGCAAGTCGAGCATGGGCACTCCGCCGACGACGCCGACGGAGATCGCGGCGACGAGGTCACTGAGTGCGTGCTCGGGAATTGTTCCGGCGAGAACCAATCGGGTCACGGCGTCGTGCAACGCCACGTATCCCCCACAGATCGAGGCGGTGCGGGTGCCACCGTCAGCTTGGAGAACGTCGCAGTCGACGAGAATCTGCACGTCGGGCAGCAATTCGAGACGAGTGACGCTGCGTAGTGAGCGCCCGATGAGACGCTGAATCTCTTGGGTCCGTCCGGACTGCTTGCCCTTCGTGGCTTCGCGATTCGCGCGCTCGGGGGTCGAACCAGGGAGCATCGAGTACTCGGCGCTCACCCAGCCTCGGCCCTTCCCCTTCAACCAGCGCGGCAGGTCGCTCTCGACCGATGCGGTGCAGAGCACGCGGGTGCGACCAAAACTCACGAGTACTGACCCCGCGGCCATCTCCGTGAAGTCTCGTTCGAACGTGAGGGGCCGAGCCTCGTCTAGGGCGCGACCGTCGGCACGTATTTCGGACATATCTCTCCTCGAATCGCACACAGAGTGCCCGTCTACGGTACTGGAAAATTCTCGCGACGAAGTTAGAAGTAGATGGTGGACTTCGCCCGCTCGACAACTTCGTCGAGGTCGTCACTCCACGCGCCGGTCGACAAGTACTTCCAGCCGTCGTCGGCGATGATCACGACGATCGAGGCCTTTTCGTCGTCGGGAATGGTGGCGGCGCACTTCACTGCGCCCGCCATGGCGGCGCCCGCGGAGATTCCCACGAAGAGTCCGAGTTCACTGAGTCGCCGCGTCCACTCAATCGACTCGCGCGGTCGCACGATCACCTTGCGATCGAGCAACTGCTCGCCGTTATTATCGGTGAAAATCGGCGGGACGTATCCGTCGTCGAGACTGCGCAGGCCATCAACGATCTCTCCGCTCGGCGGTTCTACAGCCCACACCTGAACGTGAGGGAGGCGTTCTTTTAAGAATCGCCCGACACCCATCAACGTCCCCGACGTGCCGAGTCCGGCCACGAAATGGGTGATCTCGGGCACGTCGGCGAAAATCTCCGGTCCCGTTGAGTTGTAGTGCGCGAGGGGATTCGCGGGATTCGCGTACTGATAAAGAAAGACCCACTCAGGGTTCTCGGCACTGAGCTTTTGAGCGAGGCGAACGGCACCGTTCGAACCTTCGCCGCCGGGCGAGTCGATGATCTCCGCGCCAAAGACCTCGAGGAGTTGCCGACGTTCGGGCGAGACGTTCGTCGGCAGCACGACTTTGAGGTGATAACCACGTAGCCGACACACGAGCGCGAGCGCGATGCCGGTATTACCCGACGAAGGCTCGATCAAGGTTTGACCGGGCCGACCCGGGATCAGACGACCGTCGCGCTCGGCCGCTTCGACGAGTGAGAGCGCCACGCGGTCTTTTACCGATCCGGCCGGGTTGCGCCCTTCGAGTTTGGCCCAGATAGCGACGTTGGACTTGGGCGATAGGGCGCTGACGTCAACGACGGGCGTCGAACCGATGAGTTCGAGGACCGACGCGTATCGGGTCACTACCAGGCGCCGCCCGCGACCGCGGGAAGCAACGTGATTTCGTCGTCGTTGGCGATGGAGGCTTGGACTCCCCCGAGGTAACGGACGTCGTCGTCGTTGACGTAGACGTTCAAGAAACGGTGCAAGGTCCCGTCGTCGTTGAGAAGTTGACCCTTGATCGCGGGGTACGTCGTCGTGAGGTGAAGAAGGACCTCGCCCACGGTGTCACCTTCCACGGCGATCACGCTTTCGCCGCCCATGGCGGGACGTAAAACGGTAGGGATTCGTAGTACAGCCGACATAGCGCCCACTTTCGACTTTGGTTGATACATGACCTGCTGAGTCAACATTAGNNGGGTTTCGACGTCACCGTGTCCAGAAAAGGTCGGCTCCGATCAGGGTGTGTTGTTACTTGCGGCCGCTCAATCGGTGACGTCGAGCACTTCTGAAGCAACTTCACCATCAATCACGCGGTAGCTGCGCACGTCCGCCGGGGTGTCCACGAGCGAGATCAAAACGTAGTGCCACGACGGATCCGGGGCCTGGCGAACGTCGGTCGGACTCGGGTGCGCCGCGCTATGAGTGTGCGAATGAAAGACGCCTATCACCTCGAGCCCTTCGGCGTCAGCGCGTCGCGTTGCGCGCAAGAGCACCGTAGGGTCGATCTCGTAGACCTTCGCCGAGTCGGCCACGTTGGCGCTGGCGACGACCTCGTGCACCAGGCCCTCGGCGGTACCGAGTAGCAGTCCACAGCCCTCGTTGGGCAGCGCGCGAATGCAGGTAGCCACCATCGCATCTCGTTGGGACACGCTCAGAGTCAACACCACGACACCCTAGTTACACCGCAGCGTCCCGGGTGCGTCACTACGCTGTCGTCGTGGCACGAGCCAAGCAGATCAAAGAGCGTCGCGCGAAGAAACGTGACGACGCGGCGAAGGGCGACCACGTGGTCGCCACCAATCGTCGCGCGCGTCACGACTACGAAATCCTCGAAACCCTCGAATGCGGCATCGTGCTCGTGGGATCAGAGGTCAAGTCCTTGCGCGAAGGACGCGCGCAGATCGCCGAGAGCTACGCCCGCGTCGACGACGACGAACTGTGGCTCTTCCAAGCCCATATTCCCCCGTGGGCGTACGCCGTGGGCTTCGGCAGTCACGACCCCGACCGCAAGCGTAAGCTCCTCGTGCATCGTCGCGAACTCGATGAGTGGAAGAGGGAAGCGGCCACCCAGTCGCTCACGATCATTCCCCTGCAGCTCTACTTCAAGGACGGTCGGGCCAAGGTCGAATTGGCTCTTGCGCGAGGTCGCAAACAGCAAGATCGTCGCCAAGCCCTGGCCAAGCGCGACGCCGAGCGCGACATGGCGCGAGCCGTGCGCAACCTCGAAAAGCACTCGTAGCGCGCGAGGGAACGGCCCGACCAGATAGCCGGTAGAATTCCTTGGCGGTCATCGCGACCGAGCTGTATCGAGGGGGTGAATTGTTTCGACGTAAGTAGTCCTGGTGAAAGAAGCGAGCCGTGGTCTCCGGAACCACGTTAAAGAGCCGGAAACAATAAATAAACGCCAAGCCTCAGCTTGCGTTTGCTGCTTAGGTAGCAACATCCGCCTAGACCCTGCCTTGCGGTTTAGTAAACGGGTGTCATAAAAGTAAGGCTTACCCGAACGGTTCGTTGGTGATCGTACGGGGACACTTCAGCCACCTACGGAACGTTGCCGGCGCTGACATTGGCGACGTTCCCGACAATCAATTGCCAGCTGCGCTCGGAGAATGTTCACTTAGAAGCTGACGGACGGGGGTTCGTAACCCCCCACCTCCACGAAACAACGTTTAGCGAGTATCGATCCACTGGCGGCCCCCGTCGGCGGATCGATACTCAAACAAAGTCCCATGAGAGTACGGCTTCACTCGCATCACGAGTGTCGCGCCATGGTTAGGACTCGTGACTGCGATGATCCCGCCTTCCGGCCACGGCGCGTACCATTTTCGCCCCGCGGTACTGGCAGCGGAACACGTATTACTCGACAGTCGCCGAGTTACGGGATGTTTCGCTGTTCCCGTAGTTGCTTGAGTGCAAGATTAAGTTGGTGACGCAACGACTTCGGCAGGATTCGATAGCCACGATAGGGAGCGACCAGCAACTGGTAGATGACGGGGTTGGGACTCTGATTGAGGTCATTGGACTCGGCTTCTTCGGAGGTAACACGCACAGTGCGAGGATCATTCACGTGGTCGCGCCCACGCCCGCGGGCCATGTGGACGAGCCTCTTGCCCGTGTTCACGACTTCTTCTTGGGCGGTGATGAGGTTCTCTTGGAGTCGCTTCACGTCGGGCACCAGCATCAACTCTCGCGCCTCGTCGCGCGCGAGATCAAGGGCCCGGCGTAGCTGGCGCTCGGCGACGTCAAGATCGGGCTCGGCCCACCATGCCGCAGGGTCATAGGGACCTGACGCGTGGGCGCTCTCGCCGACCTGGACGGGTGTGTAGCTCACGGGAAAGAAACCGTCGTCCAGAAAGTCCGTAACACCGCCGTAGTTGGTGTAGACAACGGGCAATCCGCACAACCCCGCCTCGATCGGCGTCAGTCCCATCCCTTCTGAGCGATGTAGCGATAGGTAAACATCACAGCCTTGAAGGAGCGCGAGGTACTTGTCGTCGTCGAGATGCTCGTCGATGAGTTCCGTTCTCGGCGAGGCGTCAATCGCGTCGAGGAGTTCGCCCGGAGCGTACTCCCTCAAGTCACTGCACTTTATCGTGAGACGACAGTCGGGATAGTCGTCCTGCACGCGCCGCCACAACTCGAGTGCTGCTTCGGGATTCTTGCGACTTATATAGCTCTTGGCGTCGAAAGTGGTGAGAATGTAACGACGCGTCGATGCGTCGTCGTCAACGATGGGCAACCGATTCTTGAGCACGTCGAACAGGCCTACGTCAAAGGGCGATATCCGTTGCACGGGAACGGGAAGGGCCTTCTCCATTGCTCGTACGCTCCAGGTCGACAGCGCGTGTACTCTCTCGATCCCGCCCTTCACCACGATCTCTCCCATTTCATCAGGGATGTACTCAAGTTCCCACGCCCACACCGCCTCCACGTGAGCGATCGACGTGTTCACTCGACCTGGATCTATGACGTGGCTCTCCCACTGGTCGGCGTTGATGAAACAGAGGACCGACGCATTCGACGCGCTCATCGGATTCCGTCGGCGCAACAGCGTGGACAAATACTCGGGTGAATCCCTGCCGACCGCGACACAGTCGATCGCTGGATGTATGCCGACATCGTCGAGAATCCCCAACGTCCAGCGCGCGATGCGCCCTATTCCCGCCGGATACGTGAAGTAGCCCACGAGGCGCAGATCAACCGTGTTCTTGATCGCATAGTCGGCAGCGTCAAGGACTGCTTCCATGAGTTCCTCATGACCGGGCGCCTGATTGACGAAATGTTTGCCGGCCCACGCCATCTGTTCGAACGCAGCTTCGCGATGCTGGTAGCTATCGCCGCGGAAAAACGATCCGATCGCGTTAGGTGTCCCGAGTAAGGAGGGATGGCACGACCACCCCGCGAGGAACGATCGTACTCGCGAACCGAAGTTCTGGTGCTCGTCGCCACACGTCAGACAGATCGTCCACGAACCTTCGCTTGGAGCGGTGTAAATCTCCTCGCGAACTTCCCGCAGGGTGAATCCAGCTCGTACGTGGGTGCGAGCGTCTTCGCGAAGCGCTTCTTTCCACACCTTTGGTAATGGACTCGACGCGGTCGCCCCTGCGAGGCTGTAGGCGACCGGTCGTTGTTCTTCAGACTCCGAGCGCAACCGCGCATACTGATTGGCGAAAGACCGCGGAACGACGTCGCCCAACACTCGGCGGGTCGCGTGGACAGAGAGTGACGGAGTTCCCGATACCGAAAACCCGCTGAAGTGAAAAAAGTAGAGCGTTTGGAGCGCCGCGTGGTAGGCGACGCGCCAGACGCCCTCATCCATCACGATGCTCCGTTCGTGGAGGTTCCAGTACGCCACGTTGCAGCCTGGCTCGCTAATGATCTGCACGTTGGTCTTCAAGGGAGCCAGGTCTAGGATCTTTTGATCCGTGAAGTAGCCCGAGGTGTGATTGTTCAGGCAGTCGAACTGAAGTCGTTCGCTCCACCAATCGAGGAATGACGCAGCGCTCGGTCGTACAGAACAAAAGCCCAGGTTGAAGAAGCCCGCCATCAAGATGTCGCTCGTCGAGGGTCGGTAGCCGTCATCAGGTATATCGGAAAGCAGATGCGGGGTCAACGACACCGCCGTGTCGTCGTCAAGCAACGTGGTGAAGTCATTGAATACCTGGATGTCGGGGTCTAAGTATGTGACGCGTTCCCAACCCTCAAGAAGAAATGATCGAAGGAGCGCCGGTTTGACCGACGTTGCGAACTCGAGGACGTTGTAGAACAGCGCAGCTGATTCGACGTCGAAGCCCCGCCAGTCGCACTGATCTATGGCAATCGCCCTATGGCTAGCATCGCTGCTCAGCTCGGAGAGATAATCGTCGATACGTTTCTGTATGGGCCCGACGTCGGCGCAATCCTGCAGTACCAGTACCCGAAACTCCGCCGACGGCATGGCGGTGGCAATGGACCGCCCAAGGACCAGAAGTTGACCCAAATAATTGGGCGTGGCGATAGTGCACACAAGATGTCTTTGATTCAAAGGGGGCAACACGTCTCCTGCCTTGCCGACGTACGAAAAGCCTTAATGTGACAATCTACTAAAGAGGGCTCCCTCGGCGAGCAGCGCCCCGCAGAGATTCCCTTAACTAGTCACTCCCTAGGCGGATGCCGTGAGGGCCGTAACGAAATCGGCCGGTTCGTCCACGGTCACAATGAATCGACGTTTTCGCGTGAGTTGTACTTCGAGGGCGTCACCGCGTCGAGTCACGAGGGCCGCCTGACGCAGTAGTCGCAGACTCCCCCGGTACCCCCAACCCCCCATTTGCGCAAAGGACAGATGTCGCGCGTATGCCGCCTCCACCTCTCCCGGCTCGAAGACTTGACGTACGAATCCACCGGGACCGTAGACGACCTCGAGGGCGCGACCGTCGCTCGTCTGTACGACGCGCACAATGACCCGCGAGAAAATCATGATCACGGAAACGAGTGCGGCGAGCGCCACAATCTCGATGACAATCGCCACCGCGGGAAACGAGCCGCTACTCGTCTCCAAGAAAATCGTCGACACGAGAATGAAGAGAAACGTGATCCCGCCGACCGCCGCCGCCACACCACCCGAGTGAAGCCGCTGTTCGATAACAATCACTCGTTCGCTCACGTCCGAAGCCTAGGACGCAGTGATCTGAGGTCGCGTAGTCGGCGCGATCACCGTGACCGCGTTGTCTCGACGCTCGACTCGCCAACCGAGCAGCGTCGGGATCGAGAATGCCACGAGTCCTTCGACAAGTACGGCTCGCGCGAGCTCTCCCTTCACCGCTTTCGCGTCGTGACCGACGGCGCGCGATTCGTCGGCGGCGACGAAGTGCACGTCAATGACGCTGCGGTGAGATGCAAGAAGTGCCATATTGACCGAGGCCGCGTGTTCTTGGGGAAGAAAGTTCACAATCGTCGCATGGCGCGTCCGTTCGATGACGGCCTCAGTGACGTGCGGTCGCCAGAATCGCGCGAGCGGGGCCAGCGGAGCTATGCGCGCATTCATCTTCAAGCGATAGTCGGCGATCCGATCATCGCTCGCGAGCAGTCCGTACAGACCGGAAGGAACGAGAATGTGCCGACGTTGCGCGGGCGTGAGCGACTCCGGGGCAAGGTGGTTCCAGACCACTCCTTGGTAACGGCGCCACGCGGCGAGCGTCGGTGGCGATCCGCCCAGCATTTCGTTGGTGGCCGCGAGTGCGCGCTCGAGCAGGGATCCACGCGCGCTCAGAGCAACCTCAAGTTGACGCGTCGTGGCGGTCGCCACGAACGAACGCAGGGCTTCGACCACCTGATGACGCGGCACGCCGAGAGCAGCGTCGAAGGCGCCCGTCGAGATCTGGCGCAGTCCGCCCGAAGCTTTGCCCTGCGACGGAGGGACCAACACAAAGAGTCGCTCCGCCACGACTCACCACGGTAGTGGGTCAGGCTGCGGTCAACGTCTCTTTCGTTAGACCGAAGGATCGAAGAAAGTTTCGAACTCTCACCACCTGGTCTTCGGTGAGCTCGCGAGTGCGAGTCGAACCGAACGATACGGTTTCGCTGTCAACCGTGACAGCCCAGTTACCGCGGTGGGTCTCGTAGACCTCACCAAAACGTGCGAGCAATGAACAGACGTCGTGCCACTGGATGTTGTGGTTCAGTGGGTGACAGAACAGTTTCTGGGCGGTAACGCGGTGGTGATGATCCAACTTGATCGACATAGTCAGCCCCCTCAGCGGGTCTAGGTTTTTCGTCCCTCCATCAGCACTATCCATCATTTAGGCAGGGCTGTCAAGGAGCGCGACGAGCTCAACGTGCTCGGTCATCGGGAAAAGGTCAAATACTCGCAGGTCACTCAGGACAAACCCGTGACCTAAGAAAACCTTAAGATCGCGCGCGAACGTCGCTGCATCGCACGACACGTAGACCACGCGGCGCGGATGGCGGCGAGCGATCGCGTCGGCGGCTCCCTTCGCGAGCCCCTGGCGCGGTGGATCGAGTACCACAATGGTTCCCTCGCGAACCGTGTCATTCACTGATCGCGGCGTGACTAACCATTCGCGCACTTTGAGATGCGAAAGCCCCGTGGCGTTCTCGCGGGCGTCGCGCACGGCGTAGGGCGATGACTCCACCGCCGTCACCCGTCCGCTCGGTCCGACGCGCTTGGCGAGGGGCACACTGAAGAGTCCGACGCCACTGAAGAGATCCGTGACGTCGTCACCGCTCGCGACGTCCGCCAACTCCACGACAGCGTCGAGGAGAAGTTGGGGAGCGTCGCGGTGCGACTGCCAGAACGACATGGGACCGACGCGATAGACGTGTCCACCCACCGAGACCCGCGAATGTGTCGCGGGATCGAGCGCCAAGCCCGAGAGCGATCGAACCTCGAAGGTGGTGCCGCGTTCCCCATCGCGGCGAGCGACGGCGAAGGGCTCGCCCGTCCCGATCGCGCGAAGTTCGACCTCTTCGGTCCCGCGCCACGGGTGCGCGAATGCTTCGTCGAATTCGCGCGACGAAATCCAGCACGAATCGATTGGCACGAGTTCGTGCGAGCGCACCACACGCAGACTGAGTTCCCCGTCCTCGTCAACGGCACAGCGCAAACGCGTGCGTGACGCTTCGACCATCGGCGGTGCGATGACGGTGATGTCGCGCTCGATTCCGGCGATACGGCGCAAATGCTCCTCGACGAGCGACGTCTTCCACGCGCGCTGCGCGTCCGCTGACGCGTGTTGCAGGTCGCATCCACCGCAGCCGCCCGGACCCGCGAAGGGGCAGGGCGCAGTCACTCGCTCGGGGCTCGCCTCGAGAACGTCGATAGCGTCGCCTCGATAAAACTTCGACGTCGTCTCGGTGATGGCGACGCGCACCAATTCACCGGGTAGAGAGTGCCGTACGAAGGTGACGCGGCCGTCGTCGGCTCGCCCGACGCCTCCGCCGGTCGCGGGACGTTCGATGCGCACCGTTACTTGTGTCTCCTCTGGCGCCACTAGCTAGCCAACACGACGCAAAAACAGGTCAACGAGTTCTTGCGCGCGAACTCGCGCCGCGGGAGTCTCGCGCGCCGTCTGCTCCACCAATGCCTCGACATCAAGACCGAAGTCGCGAACATCAATGTCGTCGGACGCCAGCCACTCCTTGAGTTGTGTGTCGTCGACTTCGGGGTGAAACTGGACTCCGACATGGGGCCCAATGGCGAAGGCCTGCACAGCACGTTGTGTGGTCGCCCAGACCTCGGCAACATCGGGAAGTAGACATTCATCGAAGTGGAACTCGAGCCAGGGCCCGGTGGAAAGCTCGACATCAGCAACGACGTCGATGTCGAACCAGCCGACCTCTTCGTCGCGAGCCCGGCGCACCGTACCCTCAAAGGACAGACAGAGAGCCTGGGCGCCAAAACAGATGCCGAGTACGGGGAGGCGTCGCGCGTCGGCTTCAGCGATGAGGGCCAACTCCTGGCGGAACCACGCGGTCTCACGCTCGAGTTCGTAGACCGCGAACGTCGAACCGAGGATCACGAGAACGTTGTACCCCTCGAGTGAGGGCGCCCCGGAGGATTCGCCCATCTTGACAACGTCAATTTCGTAGCCACGAGCCTCGAAGGCCTCGCCGACTAGTCCCGGGCTGTCTTCGAGGTGATGACGTAAGACGAGCACGCGATTCATGGTGCCCATGACTCTAATGGGGTCGAATCGTTACCAACGGTGGTGTGAGTGCATCACGTGCTCGGTAGCGACCAGCCAAGCCCCGTCGCAATCTCTTTGCACGTCGGGCAGAGCGGGTATTTCGCGGGGTCGCGACCGGGCACCCAGACTTTGCCACAGAGCGCTCGCACCGGCGTTGCGTTCACCATGCCGTCAACGACAGAGTTTTCGAGCGGCACGAATTTGCCGCTCTTTCGGGTATAGCCCTCCAGTACGAGATGGGTAAAACGCTCGTGGTCACCTTCGTCGGTCTCGGTCGTCGACTGAACGACAACCTCGCGCTGCGTTTGAATACTCACGCCTTCAATTTACCGATAACCCGTAACCTTTGGTGGTCATGAAAAGTCGCCGTCGTCGAACTCGCGTCGCCGCGAGCCCTTTGGGTCGTGTCTCATCGCACTTCACACGCGACGGAACGCCGAAGAATTCTTATCGCACCGAACAAGAGGCGAAGAGCGCCGCGCAACTCGCCTGGACGTTGAACGGCGCAGAACTCAACGCGTATCGATGTGACTTTTGTCACCAGTGGCATATCGGGAAACCATTCCGAGACGATTAGCGTCTCTCGTAAAAAACGGGCAGTATGGGAGGACTCGAAGAGAAAGGCTTCCTATGTCGGTGCAGGCGTACATCCTAATTCAGTCGGAAATTGGTTCAAGCGAAAAGGTCGTTGTCGCCACCCGTGCCGTACCTGGCGTTCTCGAGTCCTTTGAGGTCACGGGACCCTACGACGTCATCGTTCGCTGCGAAGCGGGCAGTGTGGATGATCTCGGGAAGTTCATTGTGGGCGCCATTCAAAAGGTTCCGGGCATCACCCGTACACTGACCTGCCCCGTCGTCAATATTTAACGACTAGTCCCACCACAGGTCGTGGTGCAACACGCCGCGCCCGATGAGATCCATCTGAATCTGACTCGTACCTTCGACGATCGTGAGTTGGCGCGCGTCGCGGTAAAACTGCTCCACGGGATGATCGTGCATGTAACCCGCTGCGCCCAAGAGTTGCACGGCTAAGCCCGAGGCTTTCACAGCGACCTCGCTGGCGTAGTACTTGGCCATCGACAACATCGGTACGTGTTCCTTTGAGAACATGCCCTGGTCGGCGAGCCACGCGCCGCGGTACGTCAACAGTCGCGCGGCTTCAATCTCGGTGGCGCACTTCGCGATCTCCCAACGGATTCCCTGGAAATCCGAGATGGTCTTGCCGAAGGCTTCTCGTTGTTTGACGTACTCGGTGGCGTACATGAGGGCACCCTCCGCGAGGCCGATCGCCCTCGCCGCCACAATCGGGCGCATGGCGTTGAGCGACTCCATCGCTAACAGAAATCCCCCGCCAATGACCTGTCGCGGTCCGACCTTGACATTTTCAAACACAATCTCCGTCGTGTCGATACCCTTCACGCCCATCTTTTCGTCGACGCGCGGACGTGTGACGCCGGACGAATCGGCTTCGACGATGAACCCATAGATATTCGTGTGCTGACGAAGTGACGGATCGCCCACCTTGGCGAAGACAACAAACCAGTCGGCCTGCATTCCGCCCGAGATCCAACACTTCGTGCCGTTGATCACGAAACCATCTTCGATGTCAGGGTCGGGAGTGGCGTGTGTACGCATGCCGGCCACGTCCGAACCCGCTCCAGGCTCGCTCAGACAAAAGGCCGCACGCGACGTCCCGTTCGCGATACCCGGCAAGTACTTCTGTTTTTGCTCTTCGTTGCCCGCAATCATGATCGGACCAGTTGGCAGTCTGGTCAGCAGCAGCATCAGACCGATCACGTTGGAGTACTTGGTGACTTCCTCGATCGCGAGCGTGAGCCCCATGATGCCCGCGCCTGAACCGCCATATTCCTCGGGAATGCACAGGCCGAGAAGATCGGCCCTACGAAGCTCGTCAAATATGTCTTGCGGGTACTCGCCCGTCGTATCAATCTCACGGGCGCGAGGCTTAATTTTCGTTTGGGCGAGCCGACGGACGCTCTGTTGCAGATCGTACATCTCGGGAGACAGTTCAAATTCCATACCCAGCAAGTTACTGCGAGGCGTGTGTCAACATGGCGGGGTGACGACTTTTCAGCGCACGGAGGCCGTGCGCGCGATGTCAACTTCAAGTTATGACGTCGTGGTCATTGGCGCCGGCATGACCGGCGCCGGCGTGGCGCTCGATGCAGCCTCGAGGGGGCTGCGTGTCGCTCTCATCGATCGCGGCGACATTGCGTCGGGAACGAGTTCGAAGTCGTCGAAAATGGTTCACGGCGGACTTCGGTATTTGCAGCAGAAAGAGTTCCGACTGGTCTATGAGAATCTTCGTGAGCGCCAGCGCCTCTTGAACAACGTGCCCTACCTCGTGGAGCCTCTTCCTTTTCTCATTCCCCTCTTTGGTTCCAACGGCGTCGCGTCGAAAGCCCTCGTGAAGGGCTACGCCACCGCGCTACGTCTGTACGACTTGAGCGGTGGGTGGCGCATTGGCCACCGATTCCGTCGCATTACGCGTGACGAAACGCTCGAACATTTGCCAACGCTGCGCACCGATCGACTCGTCGCCGGTTTTCTCTACTACGACGCGCGCGGTGATGACGCGCGCGTCGCGCTCACTCTCGCGAAGACCGCCGCATTGATCTACGACGCACGCGTCGCCACCTACGTGCACGCGTTGGGCATGACGAAGAACGCGTCGGGTCGCGTTCAGGCGGTACGATGCCGCGACGAGTTGACGGGTGGCGAGTTCGACATCGCGACCGCGTCCGTTGTGAACGCCACGGGCGTCTGGGCCGACGATATCTTCACCATGACCGAGCACGAACCCTCACACCGCATTACTCCCGCGAAGGGTGTACACGTGAGCGTGGCGCACTCTCGACTGCCGGCTGACGTAGCGGCGGTACTTAACGTGCCGAACGATCGGCGCAGCATTTTCGTCGTGCCCTTTCAAGACGCTCCCTACACCTACGTCGGTACTACCGATACCGCCTACGCGGGTTCGCTGGACGATCCCCGGTGCACACCCGAGGACATCGCGTACTTACTTGCGGCCGTGAACGCGTCCACCTCGTCCAACCTCGACGTCGACGACGTGACCGGCGTGTGGGCGGGGCTACGGCCCTTGCTGGCCCCCGCCGAGGGCAAAGAGTTGAAGGAGCGGACCGCGGATCTGTCGCGTCGACACCGCGTCAGCGACTCCGGCGACGGCGTCGTGCACATCACCGGCGGCAAGTGGACGACTTATCGACAGATGGCTCAAGACGCCGTCGCGGCACTTGCGCCGTACGTCTCGCCCCTTGGGCGCGTTCGCACGAAATCGCTGCGACTCTACGGAGTGGGTGATTGGCGGCCGGGAAACGAACAAGAGACACACCTCTATCGTCGTTTTGGCGATGACGCGAACGACATTCTGGCCATGATGCGCAAGAACCCTGCACTTAATGTTGCACCCATCACCGACGAGCCTTACCTTGCGGCGGAGTTCGTCTTCAGCGCAGAGCACGAGATGGTGACGTCGCTCACCGATCTCCTCACTCGCAGAACTCGCGCGCACTTGCACAATGCCCGCACCACCTTCGACGCCGCCGAAAAGATCGGGCGACTTGTCGCGCCCGTACTCAACTGGGACGACGACGAAGTCCGCCAACAAGTCGACGCGTATCGATCTCTCGTCGACAGCGAGTTCGCGGCCGCGGGACTGCGCGTGTCGTGACACAACCCACAATGCCTAACCACTACCCCGGCGCGCTCGAGGCGCCCTCACCTCTTGAGACGTCAGTCCTCGACGAACTCACGCGCGCCGGTGTCACGATCGAGACCAGCGCTAGCGAGCGCGCCGAGCACGCGCGGGACTGGTGGCCGCGACTGATCCCCGACGTAGCCGCCGGTCGGGTCGAAAACTGGCCCGGCGTTGTGGTGAGGGCCCAAAGCACCGACGACGTTCGCGCAACGTTGCGCGTTGCGAGCTCGCACGGTATTTCAGTCACCGCCCAGGGCGGACGCTCCAGCGTCGTGGGCGGCGCGACGCCGTCACGCGGGGCAATCGCCCTCGACCTAACCGGTCTTAACCGCGTCCTCGACATCGACGAGATCTCCGGGACCGTACGAGTAGAAGCGGGTGTCTTTGGCCCCGACCTTGAAAGCGCACTCGCGCGCGAGGGACTCACGGCTGGTCACTTCCCCCAGTCCTTCGACCTCGCTACGGTCGGGGGCTGGATCGCCAGTCGCGGCGCGGGTCAGTTCTCGAATCGCTACGGCAGCATCGAAGATCTTGTGCGCGCGTTGACCGTCGTTCTCGCAGGCGGCGAACTGGTGCACCTCGGCGGTCACGGACCCCGCGAAGCGGTCGGCCCGGACCTCGTACAGCTTTTCATTGGCTCGGAGGGTACGCTCGGCGTCATTACCGAAGCGACACTCGTCGTTCGACGGCTTGCGACGTACCAAGAACGGCGCGCCTATTCGTTTCGATCGTTCGCCGAAGGACTCGAGGCCTGTCGGAGGATTCTTCAGCGCGGCGCATGCCCGGCGGTGCTGCGCCTTTACGACGAGGTCGAGTCGACGCGCAACTTCGACATCGCCGAGTGCGCGTTGATCGTCCTCGATGAGGGAGATGAGGGACTCGTCGACGCCACTATCAGCATCGTCAACGATGAGTGTCGTGCGGCGCACCCGCACGACGCGGCCCTGGTCGAACGCTGGCTAGAGAGACGAAACGACGTGAGCGCGCTCGCGCCACTCTGGGAGCGCGGGCTCGTCGTCGACACCATCGAGGTCGGGGCAAGCTGGTCCATTCTCGCTGCGCTGCACGAAAGTGTCACGCGAGTACTGCGCGAATGTGCGGGCATGCTCGTCGTCTCCGTGCACCAGTCGCACGCCTACCTCGACGGAGCCTGTCTCTACTTCACGTTCGCGGCCCAACCCGACGACGCGCCAGCGTTCTATCGCCACGCGTGGGACGTCGCCATGGCCGAAGTGATCGCCCGTGGAGGAGCGATCAGTCATCACCACGGCGTGGGGAACAATCGCGCGCGCTTCGTCGCCGACGCCCTCGGCGACTCCTTCTCAGTTCTCGAAGGGCTGAAGTCGATGCTGGATCCACTCGGCATCATGAATCCCGGTGTGCTCGGCCTCGGAGCGAACGCGTGGTGAGAGCACTCGCGATCGACGTGGGTTCCTCCTCGCTGCGCACCGCCCTCGTTGACGAAGCGGGCCTGGTGACCCACGTGCATCAGCGCCCGCTGACCGTTCACAGTCCCTACCCGGGCGAGGTAGAACTTGACGCCACAGAGATCGCCACCGTGGCCCTCGACCTCGCGCGCGCCACACTGCGTGACGGCGGCACCTGCGACGCCGTGGGCATCACAAACCAACGAGCCACGACCGTCGTTTTCGATCCCACGGCCTCGACTCCCGTCGGGCCCGCACTGAGTTGGCAAGACCTACGCACAGTGCTCGACTGCCTGACCCTTCAGGGTGAGGGCCTCTTTCTCGCACCGAACCAATCCGCCACGAAGATCAAATGGTTGGTCGACTCTTCAGGACGCCCCGCTGACGATCTTCGCTTCGCCACTCTCGAGACGTGGATCGCCTGGCACCTGAGCCAGGGTGAGACCTTCGTGTCGGATCGTTCAAACGCCAGCGTGAGCGGCCTGGTCGACACCACGCTCGAGGGCTGGGACGAAAAGGTCCTCACCACACTGGGCATCGACGCGGCCATGCTTCCCTCCCTCGTCGACACGATGGGCTCGTTCGGGTCGGCCAGCGCGCTCGAGGGATCTCCGCCGATCACGGCGCTCGTTGGTGACCAACCAGCGTCGCTGTTTGGTCAGTCCTGCGTGCACTCCGGAGCGAAGATCACCTTTGGCACCGGCGCGATGCTCGACATGATTCACGGTATGAGCGGACCGCCCTCAATGCGACGCTACGAGTCGGGCTGCTACCCCACGGTGCTTCGCAGTCGCAACGGCAACGTCACGTGGGGCGTCGAGGGCATCGTGTTCAGCGCGGGTTCGTGCGTTGAGTGGTTGTGCGACCTGGGTCTTCTTAACAACGTCAACGAGAGTGACGCACTTGCGGCCTCCGTCGACTCCACTGACGGAGTCTCCTTCGTCCCAGCGTTCTCGGGACTCGGCACGCCGCGGTGGGACTTCGGCGCCCGGGGAGGTTTCTTTGGACTCACTCGCGGCTCGACTACCGCCCATCTCGTACGCGCCGTCCTCGAAGGAGTGGCCCAACGTGGCGTTGACCTCCTCGTCGCCGCAGAAAGCGAAGTTGGGGCTCGGCTCGGCGAAGTTCGCCTCGACGGCGGCATGAGCGTCAATCGATTCTTTGTCCAACGCTTAGCGGACTTTTCCGGCCACGTGGTTGCCGTCTCCTCCGAGCGCGAGGCGACCACCCGAGGTGCGGGCCTGATGGCGCTCGTGAGCGCAAGACATCTCGGTCTCGACGATGTCGAGAAACTGTGGTCGCCGGGGTTCGTGGCGTCTCCTTCGATGGATTCATCGACGCGAGAACACTCTCGCGCGAACTGGCTCGACATGATCGAACGCGCCGCTGGAACGATTCCCGAACTCTCGGCCGTTTCCTTCTAACTCGCCCAAGGGGCGAGCGCGAGGGCCGCGTCGATCGTCGTCACGTCGTCGAGGAGAACTCTCGCCAGTGCGAGCCCACGCGGTTGACTTAGCGCGAGAACAGCGGTCACCACGCTTGCGCGCACGTAGAGCGCCAACCATTTCAGGTCTTCCTCGCTGCCCGAGACCAAGACGACCTCGTCGTCGGGGTGTGGGTGACCGAGCATCTGAATCTTCTTGCCGTACTGGTCGGACCAGAAATAGGGCAAAGCGGGCTCCTCCGGCTCGCCCATCCAGTGATGCGCGAGTTGCCACGCGTGATCCGCCGCAACCTGCCAATGCTCGACACGGATGTGCTCTTCATCGAGTCCGCTCCGATGCACGAAACGCGCCACGTCACCAATCGCCGCTATACCCGGTGCTGCCTCGAGATAGTGATCAACGACGACGCCGTCATCGAGCGTGAGTCCCGAGTCCGCGAGCCACTCGAGGTCGAGGGCCGATCCGACGGCCGCGACGACAGCTCGCGCAGCGAGCGGCTTGCCGTCGTCGAACTCAATCGTTACGTTGTTGGCGTTCACCGTCACGTCGCGCACGCGCTGGCGGGTACGCACCTCCACTCCCGCCGCCGCACCGAGGCGATGCAACCAGGCTGACGCTTCGTTACCGACGACTCCCATCAAGGGGCGTTCGGCCACCTCGAGTACCACCGGGCGCAGCCCGCGCGTGAGGAACGACGTCGCGACCTCGGCGCCGACGAAACCTCCCCCGATTACCGCCACGACACTGTCGGGATCTAGCGCAGAGGCCATCTCGTCGAGTCGCGACGCGTCGTCGAACGTGCGAAGCGTTGATAAAGGGCCCGACGAGTTGAAGGTAAGAGGTCTCGCCCGTGTGCCCGTCGCAAGGACGACGTGCGTGCCCGTAACGATCGAGTCGTCATCGAGTCGCACGCTCTTGGCGTCCGCGTCGAGGTGGACGGCGCGTCGACCAAGGAGAACGGTCGCGTTGACGCCGTCGAGCTTCTCGGGCGTCGCGAGGGTCGCCTTCTCCAGTCCCCATTTGCCGGAGAGAATCTGCTTCGATAAAGGCGGTCGGTCGTAGGGGGCGTGGCGTTCGTCGCCAACGAGCGTGACGGCGCCGTGATAGCCGAGTCGTCGGATGGTCTCGACGAAGCGCCAACCAGCCAGTCCGGCGCCGACCACGACGACGTGGTCGCTCGACTCCAGTGGACTCACGAGTTAAACATGGCCAGCCACTCAACGAGGCTGCTTGCGGCGAACACATTGTTGCGCGCGCGAACCTCTCCCAGCGCTAAAGAGCGCTCGCGTGAGTAATGATGCCCGGGGAACAACACCGTGTCGTCGCTCACCTGGGTCAGTCGCTCGCTCAGAGTCCGATACATCTCAGCGGGGTCGCCACCGGGAAAATCAGTGCGCCCGCAGCCGTCGATGAAGAGCGTGTCACCACTGAGGAGACATCCCTCCACGAGCAAGCACTGGCTGCCCGGCGTGTGACCCGGTGTGTGCAGGAGCGTTATCTCGAACTCACCGACGTGAAGTTGATCGTGGTCGTCGTGAGCGACGAGTGATCCCGGATTTACACCGGTGCGATCAACGATCCACGAGACCTCGTCGACGTGCACGTGTACGGGCACGTCTTGAAGTTCAAGCAATTCCACGATCCCGGCCAGGTGCTGTTGACCAATCAGGGTGCCCCCAATGTGGTCGGGGTGATAGTGAGTGGCGATCGCTCCGACCAGCGTCATCCCATCGGCCTTCAACGCCTCTAGGAGTTCGCGGGGCCGATAGGCGGGGTCGACGAGGACCGCTTCGCCGCTGCGTCGGTCGCCGAGTGCGTACGTGAAGTTTTTCATCGACAAGGCAACGGCGTCCCCCACGGCAAAGTCCTGGCCGGCGAGCAGTTGGCGAAAGTAGAAGTTTTCGTTCATTCGTCGTCGGCGACGCGCGCGATGCGCGGGGTCAGTTCGTCCACCTTGGCTTTCGTCGTCGCGAGACGCGCTTCGAGGGCTTCGATGATTGTCGTGGCGCGCTCGAGCTTGGTAAACAGTTCATCGACCGAGACTTCGCCCTCGTCAAACGAAGCGACAATCGCGTTCAATTCGTCGGCCGCTTCGTTCCATTCGTTCACACTCATATGGTTGACTTCTCCTTCTCACCGACCGTGGCCACGAACGATCCGTCGCGCACGCGCACTCGAACATCGTCGCCGGTCGCGACGTCTTCCAGCGACTTTACGACAGCTCCCTCGGCGTTCGTTACCACCGACCATCCCTGGGCGAGCCGTCGCGCGGGGTCGTAGGCGACCAACAGCTGTCGATTGCTCTGGAGAATCTGCGAAGCCGACGCGAGTACGTGACGACTCTGCACCACCAGTCGTTCTCGGGTTGAGCCGAGGTGGCGTTCTTCCGCTCGCAAGCGATCGCGCACGGCGAAGACCACGGTGCGGCGGCGTTCACCGAGATAGGCCGTTGCTTCATTCAGCACATCGTTGGAGTATTCGAGGAGAAGCCGCGAGGGCTCTTGGACGTTCGCCGCGTACCAGCGCGTGACGAGACCAACCACCTCTTCGCCGAGTTTCGTGGGCGTGATGGCGCGGGTGTGTGCGACGAGGTCGGCCACCGATTCGTCGCCGGTGTGGCCAATGCCCGTGAACACCGGGGTCGACGACGACGCAATCGCGCGCGCCACCCGCTCGTCGTCGAAACACGCCAAGTCGCCCTTCGAGCCTCCCCCGCGCACCACGCAGATCAGGTCCACGCCACGCTCGTCGAGCGCCGCAACGGCGGCGGCGATCTGAGCGGGGGCACCGTCGCCCTGAACGAGAGTCTTCACGAGCGTGATGGCGAAGCTAAAGGGTGAGTTCACCAGCTGACCCGTGAAGTCGGAGTAGCCCTCGGTGCCCGGACTTGCGACGAGGCCCACGCGCAGCGGCACCTCCGCGAGAACCGTGCGCTTGTTCTTCTCGAGGAGACCCTCGGTGGCGAGACGTCCGATGAGCTCTTGGCGCCGACGCGCCACGTCGCCCAAGAGACCCTCAACGTCCACGTCGGTGATCGAAAAGCCAATCTTTCCCTGGGGGGCGTAGAGATCGACGTAGCCGTAAAAACTGACGACCATCCCCGCCTGCAAAACCACGCCCTCACTGGCCAGCCGGCGCTTCAGCGGTCCCCAGGGCGTGGCCCAGCAGTGGGCGTTCAAGACCGGCCGCTTGGTGTCGCTCGCCGTGCCGGCGTCAACTAGGTCCACGTAGACGTGACCCTTCTCGTAGACCTTCGCGATTTCTCCGCGGACCCAGTGCGGTCGGCGACGTCCGAACCCCGCCTCGAGGTGCGCGGTGAGAAGTTGGTAGAACTCGCCGACCTCTAAGACCGGTTCGTCGCTTTCTGACTCCATCGCCACGTGCCGAGGCTACCGCGACCCCGGTAACACAATTGTCGTTTGTTGGCCGATACAACTTGTGTCAAACTGTTTTCGGATGGTGAGTCGACTGAGTGGTCGCACCGCGCGGAAACAGGCGGTGAGGAAAGTCGGGGCTCCACAGGGCAGGGTGCTCACGAAACGTGAGTCGCGGCGACGTGCAGGATAGTGCCACAGAAAACAGACCGCCGATGGCTCGGGTAACCGAGTACAGGTAAGGGTGAAACGGTGCGGTAAAAGCGCACCAGCATCTTGGGCAACCAAGATGGCTTGGTAAACCCCACCCGGAGCAAGATCAAACATGGGAGGCGGCCCGCGCGCCTTGTAACAGAGGCACTCCCGAGGTAGATCGCTGAGATGGATGGCCGCTCAGCCTTCGTAAGAAGGCGGACAGAACCCCGCTTATAGGTCGACTCACCATCCGCTTCATCAAACCCACGAACTCGAAAGGATGAACCGTGCTGCATTTGCCCTACCGGGAACTACCGGTAGCCGACGCCGGCACGCCCAACACCGGTTCTCCCCTTCGGTACCTGGGCTGGCTCGCGCACCACCAGCGCTGGCTCTTGACCCTCAACGCCCTGTTTGGAATCGGTTGGATGGTGTCCCAGGCGCTCGTCTGGTTTGCGGTCGGTGCCGCGATCGACCACGGCGTTGAACGTCACAACGACGGACAGCTCTGGAAGTGGGTCGCGGTCGTGGTGGTCCTCGGGATCATTCAGGCCGTGTGTGGATCACTGCGCCACCAGTTGGCGGTCACGAACTGGATGAACGCGACGTATCGCACCGTTCAAACGGTCGGTCGCCACATCACCACGACCGGACCGGCTCTCACCGACGAGATTCCTTCGGGCGACGTGGTGAACACGGTCGCGGCGGACGCGATGCGCATTGGCAGCGCCTACGACAGTTTCGCGAGGTTCTCGGGCGCCATCGTGGCCTGGATTGTTGTGTCATTCATTTTGCTCTCCACCTCCGTCGAACTCGGACTCGTGGTGTTGCTCGGGGTGCCGATTCTCGGCTCGCTCACGATCCCCTTGATGAAACCGCTGCACCGGACCCAGGCCGCCCAGCGCGAAGCAGCGGGGCGCCTCGCCGCGCTCGGCTCAGATACCGTGGCCGGACTGCGCATCCTGCGCGGAGTCGGTGGCGAAGAAGTCTTCCTCGAGAACTATCGCGCCCAAAGCCAGAGAGTCCGCGTCGCGGGGACTCGAATCGCCTCTCCCCAAGCGGGGCTCGAGTCGGGCCAAGTGTTACTGCCGGCCATCCTGACCGGCATCGTGACATTTCTTGGCGCGCACGACGTTCTGAGTGGCACCCTTCAGCCGGGCCAGCTCGTGGCGTTTTTCGGGTACTCGATGTTCCTAACAACGCCGCTTCGAACCGCCATTGACTACGTGATCATGTCCACCCGGGCCTACGTCGGGGCGGGCAAGGTGCTGCGAATTCTGGCGATCCAACCCACGGTCAGTGATCCCGAAAACCCCGTCGCGTGGCCCGCGCGGGTCTCGAAACTCGAAGATCGACGCAGTGGCCTCGTGCTCGAACGCGGGCAACTCTGTGCGCTCGTGACCGACCTACCCGATGACGCCGCCGCACAGGCCGACCGACTGGGGCGCTTCAACGCCGACGACACCGACGTCTTTGTCAACGGCGTGGCCATTGCGAACTACGCGCTCGATGATGTTCGTTCGCACATCATCGTGAGCGAGATTGAACCGCGACTCTTTTCGGGCGAACTGCGCTTCGAACTCATGCCCCACGGTCTCGTCGACGACGAGCGGATTTATCAAGTTCTTCAAGCCACCAGTTCTCTCGACGTCCTCGACGCGCTCGAAGACGGATTGTCGACGACCGTCGAAGAGCGCGGACGGGGTTTCTCCGGAGGTCAGCGCCAGCGTCTGAGTCTCGCGCGCGCCATTCTCACGAACGCCGAAGTTCTCATCCTCGTCGAGCCCACCTCCGCTGTCGATACCCACACCGAAGGGCGGATCGCTGCGCGCCTGCGCGAGATCCGCCACGGACACACGACGTTGCTCGCGACGACCAGTCCGCTGCTGCTCGAGAAGATGGACCTCGTGTACTTCGTGGAGGACGGACTCGTCAGCGATCAAGGCACCCACGACGAACTCGTGGCTCGCTCGGCGAGGTATCGCCAGATTGTCTTGCGAGAGGACGGCTAATGAGCGATCAAGCCACCCGTCCTCGCCTCAACCAGTTGCCGACCGCCAACTCCAAGGTCGTGATGGCCTACGCCCGCGTCCTCATGCGCCAACACCGCCGCGCGCTCGCGGGCATGCTCTCGCTGTACGCGTTCGCCGCCGTCATGGCGCTCATTCCCGCCTGGGTGATTGGCGAGATCACGGACTTCGCCTCGGACCACCAGCTGAGCACGCACAAGATCTCTCTGTATGTCGGCATCCTCGTAGCGGCGTCGCTCGCCTCCGCGGTGCTGACGTACTTCGCACGCCGACGCAGCTACGTTCTCGGCGAGATCGTCTTCGCCCAACTTCGTGAAGAGTTTCTCCAAAGCGTCCTCGCCCTGCCCCTGGTTGAAGTCGAACGCGCCGGCACGGGTGATCTGCTTAGTCGCACCACCAACGACATGGAGGCTCTCTCGCGTACCGTGCGCTTCGCGGTACCCGAATGGCTCGTCGCCATCCTCCAAGCGATCCTTACCCTGGGGGCCATGCTGCTCGTCAGTCCCGTCGCGAGCGTGGCGAGCCTCGTCTCGTTACCGGTGCTCTTCTTTTCAACCCGCTACTACCTGCGTTACGCAACACCCGGCTACCGGCGCGAACGCATCAGCTACGCCTCGATGTCGGGCTCGGTCGCCGAGACGGCCGACGGCGCACGCACCATCGACGCCCATCGACTGGGGCTGCGCCAAGCAAGGCGCATTGAAGACAACGTGCGCGAGTCCTTCTACTCCGAGATGTATACGCTGCTGTTGCGCATGGTCTGGTTTCCGACTGTCGAAGGGGCCTTCGCGGTCGCGGTCGCCGCGACGCTCGCCTGGAGCGGTTGGCTCGCGATCCACAACGTGATCACCATCGGCGCGGCGACAACGGTGACTCTCTACGTGGTCCAGATCAACGATCCCCTCGACCGCATCGTGTCGTGGCTCGACGAACTCCAGATCGGCCAGACGTCGCTCGCGCGACTGGTCGGCGTGTCAGTCGTCACGGACGATCGACCCAAAACCGCTCCCGAACCCTCCGACGAGACGATCATCTTGGAGGACGTGCACTACGCCTATCGCGAGGGCCACGACGTCTTGAAGGGCGTCACCCTCACGGTCCGCCCGGGCGAACGACTCGCCATTGTCGGACCGTCGGGTGCGGGTAAGTCCACCATCGGCCGCCTGCTCGCGGGCATTGATGCTCCGCGCACCGGCTCGGTGCGAGTGGGCGACGTAGAAATCTCTCAGATGCCGCTCGCGAGCCTGCGGAGCCACGTGTCTCTCGTCACCCAGGAACATCACATATTTATCGGCACCGTTCACGACAATCTCGCCCTGGCCCGCCCGGACGCCAGCGTCGAGCAGATCGAGCACGCGCTGCGCTCCGTGGACGCGCTCGAATGGGTCGAGCACTTGCCAGAGGGACTGCAAACCGAACTCGGTACGACCGGGTATCCCATCACGCCCGCCCAGGCCCAGCAATTAGCGCTCGCGCGACTCGTCCTTAGTGACCCGCACACGCTCGTGCTCGACGAAGCGACTGCCCTCCTCGACCCGCGAGCCGCCCGCCATCTCGAGCGCTCGTTGAGTGCGGTCCTCGAGGGCCGCACCGTCATTGCCATCGCGCACCGCCTGCACACCGCGCACGACGCGGACCGCGTATGCGTCGTCATCGACGGGGTCGTCGCCGAGCTCGGCACCCACGACGAACTCGTGGCGCTCGACGGAGAGTACGCGGCGCTATGGAGTAGCTGGCGGAATGAGAAGCCAACCGCCTCGTAGGCTGGTCGGGTGGCCGAGTATCTGCGCAGTGACGAAATACTCGCCTGCGTCCACCGTATCGCTCTCAGCCGAGGCGAGCCCTTTACGTATATAGCGACCCCGCCGACTCCCGAAATGGAACGACGACGCCGTAGCGCGAGCGACCACCGTCGCGAGGTGCTCGAACACCTCAGTGAACTTCATCCCGATGCGACGCGCCCTCGAAGCGAAGACGAGACGACGAGCATGATGCGTGACGGTGCGCCGCTAATTGTCTACCCGCGTCTCGCTCGTGACACCGAGGGTCGGCGCTACGCGTCCGTTCACGTGCTCGTACGCGTCGGTCGCGTCGACGAGCAATTCACCTACGCGCCACTTCTCATCAAGAACCACGAGGTGGTTGAGGTGGCGAGCACTCGGCGCACCCTGCGAGGCACTCTCGAGCACCTGCGCCCCCTCGAGGCCGAATTTGTTGACGGCGTCGGCACCCGCTCGGCGCTGCCCATGACGCGAAGTGGCCTCTCGCTCTCTCACGCCACGCGCGTGCTCGAATCGCTCGAGCACGCGGATCCCGGTTGTCGAGGTGGGATCATCGATCGCCAGAGTCGTCTGTGGTGGTTCGACCTCGCCGACAGCAGTTATCCACGCTTCAACCTGGCGACGTACGATCGCCTCTACGAGGAGCGCGTTGGCGTGCTGGTCGCTCACGACACGTGGACGATATCGGGCGGCGCGTTCCCTACGGCTCCGTATTGGCACCGCGACTGTCCGGAATGCCCCTATAGCGACTACTGCGAAGAGCAACTCGAAAAACTCGACGACGTCTCGCTCGCGCGATTTACGTCGTTCGATCAGCAGCTGTTGCTGCGCGAACACGGTGTCGACTCGCGCGCCCAGCTCGCGCGTCTCGATCCCGAACTCGCCCGGCGAGCTCGTCACACCACGATCAATCCCCTCGAACCTCACCGAACCGAAGAGGTCTTGGGTCGCAGCATCGACAAACTCGACGACCTCATCTATCGCGCGCGAGCGCACGAGCGTGGCACGTCGCTGCGCATTGTGGATGCGTCCCGGGTCGGTTGCGTCACCGCCGACGTTGAAGTCGACGTCGACATGGAGAGCTACGACGCCGCCACATACCTCTGGGGTGCGTCCGTGACCCTGAATCGTCCAACCGACGGCGTGACGTCGGGCTATCGGGCCTTCGTCGAATGGGGCGAACTCGACCACAACGCGGAAGCGAGAATCTTTCGGGACTTTTGGACGTGGTTGAGTGACATTCGTGCGGCCTGTCGCGCCCAGGGGCGCACGTTCATCGCGTACTGCTTTTGGGCGGCGGCCGAGGATGGCGCGATGAACCGCGCCATCGCAGCTCCTCTCACCGGCGGGCCGCGCCTCGAGGACCTTGTCGCGTTTCGTCGCGCCGATCCGCCCGCGTGGGTCGACCTGCACGAACAGGCCAAGCGCCAAATTCAAACCGAAGGACCCTTGGGGCTCAAACAGTTGGCGGTCGCGGCAGGATATCACTGGCGCGACCCGAACCCGAGCGGTGAAGCGTCGATGGTCTGGTACGAGACCGCGTGTCGTGACGACTCGCCCGACGCTCTGGCGTCTCGTCAACGCATCATCGCGTACAACGAAGACGACTGTCGGGCAACGAAGGCCCTTCGCGACTGGCTGAATGGCCCGGCGCGCACGCTCGCGCATCGTGACGACCCCTTGTAAGGTTTCGCCAAGTCATTAGCATTACACGGTGGCTCCCGCTCGTTCTACGTCGACGTCCCGGACCCACATGACGCAGGCGCGAACGTTCGGCGTGCTCTCCAGCCTCGTGGCTCTGGCCCTCGCGGGCCTCGCCGCGGTCGCGCTTACGGACATCGCGCACCACCACGTCAGCCGCGGCGTCCTCTTGTTAATGGCCGTGTTGGCGGCGCGATGGGTCTCCTCAAGCGGACTCGACGAGTGGGGTGAGAGCGCCGCGGCGCGCCTCCGTGCTCACTGGCGAGCATCGATGGTGGCCCATCTCTACGTTCCACGACGTGAGAGCGCGCGCGCCCGCGGCGATCTGTCGCTCGCCATAGAACACGTGGCCGAGGCCCCCGCCCTCGAGCGCCTTCGCGCGAGCGCGGGAAGTTCACTCCTCGGCGTGGTGGTGATCTTCTGGGCCGCTGGCTGGCTGGGTTTGGTCATCACACTCGGACTGCTCACGTGCGCGGCACCGCTCTATCAACGCGCCGGACGACGTAGCGAGGTCATGGCCCAGCAGTATCAGGCCCGCCGCGCAGTCCTCGAAGCTCGTCAATTGGAGATCCTCCAACACGCACCCGAACTACGGGCTCTCGGCGCGGTGACCTACGGCGCTAACGAGATTGCCGCCATCTCCGACAGCGAACACGCCCTCGCCCTGCGCGCGATTCGCGTCGCCCTCGAGTCATCACTCGTGACGGAGTTTCTGAGCGGCGTGAGCGTGGGACTCGTCGCGATGGTTGTCGGCTTCGGACTTCTCGAGGGCCACCTCAGCCTGGTACGTGCGTTGGTAGCGATCCTCGTGACCGCCGAGCTCTTCACTCAGGTACGTCGTTACGGCGTGGAGTTCCATCGGCGCGAAGACGCCGAGCGAGCACTCGAGACACTCGACTTCATAACACCAGACTCCCCTCCCCTGTCCGTCGAACTACTCGTGGCCGACGATCTCGTCACCGACGTGCACCCCACGAAAGTGACGATGCACCTGCACGCCGGTGACCGAGTCGTGGTGACCGGACCGTCGGGAGTAGGCAAGACCACCCTGTTGCACACGCTCGTCGGATGGCGTCAGCCACTAGAGGGCACATCGCGCGCCGGTAGCGTCGCAATCGGATACGTGAGCGCGGAGAGTGCACTGCTGTCGGGTTCGTTGCGCGACAATCTCACTCTCGGAACGGTCATCACGGACGACACGGTTATCGAGTGCCTTCGCTCCCTCGGGCTCACGGGTCCACGGTTCGACAATCTCGACGCCGAACTACTAAGTGACGGCCGCGGGCTGAGTTCGGGCGAGCGAGTTCGACTCGTCCTGGCGCGCGCCCTTCTCGCCCATGCGTCGCTTCTCGTGCTCGACGACGTCGCCGGCGTGCTCGACGCGAACGCACGCGACCTCGTTCGTGTCGCTCTCGAGGACGACCGTGCCATCGCCATCATCGAAGCCACCGTAGATACTCCCTTGGTCGTGACACCGTCGCAACGAATCGAGTTGCGTCCGTGAACGACGATCTCACCCGCCTTCGACGCTGGTTACGCCGAGCTCAACCACCGCGTGGCGATCTATTGCGTGCACTACTCGCGGGATTCATCGCCACGGCGACCAACGTGGCTCTCCTTGTCGGAGCGGTGGCGCTCCTCGTCGACAGTGCCACTCGCCCGGGACTACGTGCGGTCGCCGCCGCGCTCGTCATCATTGAGCTCTTCGCCTTTCTTCGTTCGCCACTTCGATTCGCCGAACGACTCGCGGCCCACCAGCTCGGCTTTCGCGCTGTGTCGAGGTGGCGCCGATGGCTCGTTCTGGTCGTAGGTCAGCTCAACTATTCACAGTGGCGCACGTACGCGTCGGGAGATCTTCTCGAGCGCGCACTCGGCGACACGGACGAGTTGCAGGACCTGTGGCTACGTTTCGTCATCCCTTTCGTCGACGTCGTCGCCGTGATGGTACTCGGCGACATTGTCATCGCTCTCTTACCGCCGCACGGACAGTGGCTCGTCTACGCCATCAATCTCGCCGTCTTGCAACTTCTGGGCGTCGTGGGACTGTGCGGGCTGGCGCGAGGCGACCTCGTTTACGATCGCGCCCTTCGTCGAGCACGTGGCGCCTACCGAGCTCAACTGGTCGAACTGAGTGCGGCGACTCCGGAACTCGCGCTGCTCGGTCGTAGTGATCTGGCCGAACATCGATCGGCAGCCGCGGTGCATGATCTAACGCTCGCCGAATCGCAGCTCGCGCATCGGCGTCGACTGGCGAGCGCTCTCGTCGTGGTCGTGTCCGCGTTAGCGCTCGCGGCCATCGCTAGTCATCCGGCCACGTCGAGTGTGTGGCTCGTCGTGGCGGCCGTCATTGGCCTTTCGACCTACGAGGGGCTCGGAACTATTCGCCTCGCACTGCGCGCCGCCGTCGACGTCAACGGAGGTGGTGAACGCTTGGAAGCGCTCGCCACCGTCACACACGCGGGCACGGCGTCGTGGAGTGGAGCCACGTTGCGCGTCGATCACGTCAGCGTCGAAGAGGATGGACGGACCCTCGTGCGCAACGCCAACCTCGTCGTCGAGCCGGGAACTCACGTGGCTGTCGTGGGCGAATCGGGCGTCGGCAAGTCCACGCTGTTACGCGCGCTCGCGATGCTGGACGCCGTCCAGGAGGGCGACATCACTCTCGGCGGCATCACGTTGGCCGATCTGCGCGAGGACGAATTTCGCCAACACGTTGCCTACGTCGCGAGTGAGCCGGGACTCACCCGCGGCTTTGCCCGCGACGTGGTGCTGCTCGGGCGCGCGACGACCCGTGACCCTTCGGCCGACCTCGCGGAGCTCGGCGTAGCCAGTGAACGCACCACGCGGTTCGAAGATCTCTCGCGCGGCGAGCGCGTGCGCGTGGCGCTCGCTCGGGCGCTCGTCACCAATCCCGATCTGGTGCTCTTAGATGAGCCCACGGCCGGGCTCGGTCACGAAGAAACGCGTGACGTCATATCTTTCCTCTCCGCCAGCGGTGCCACGGTAGTTATTGCCACGCACGACGCAGACGTGATCGAGTGGTGTGACGTCGTGGTCGAACTACGCGCGGGCGAACTCGTTATCCGTTAACCGTCTGCATCCCCGACTCGTGGTAGCGGTCGCCTTCGACGGCGCCGCGCGGTACGGCGGCTTCGAGGGCCGCGATGTCGTCGTCACTCAGCGAGATCTCGAGCGCCGCGACGTTCTCGCGCAACCACTTGCGACGCTTGGTTCCCGGAATTGGCACCACGTCGGCGCCCCGCGAGAGGACCCACGCCAGGGAGAGCTGCGCGACCGTCACGCCCTTGGCGCGAGCGATCTCTTCTAAGTTCTTCACGAGCGCGAGGTTGTGGTCGCGTGCGTCACCCGAAAAGCGTGGGTGGCGAGAGCGAAAGTCACTCTCGGAGGTCGCGCGCGTCGCCTCTTCGTCGGTGAGAAATCCGCGCCCGAGCGGGCTGTAGGCGACGAAGCCGATGCCGAGACGCCGACAGGTGTCAAGGACGCCGTCTTCGGGCTCGCGCGACCACAGCGAGTACTCGCTCTGCAACGCCGAGATGGGATGAACGGCGTGTGCGCGTTCGATCGTGGCGGACAAAGCCTCGGAGATGCCGAGATGGCGGACCTTGCCGGCCTCGACGAGCGACTTCATCGCGCCAAAGGTCTCTTCGATCGGCACGGTGCGGTCCACGCGGTGCTGGTAGTAGAGGTCAATGACGTCGACACCCAGACGCTGCAGTGACGCGTCGCAGGCCTCGAGAACGTACTCGGGAGTTCCGTTGATGCGAATGAACGCGCCGTCCTCAGAGCGTTGATTCCCAAATTTTGTCGCGAGGACGACCTCGTCGCGGCGCCCCTTGATCGCCGATCCGACCAGACGCTCGTTGGTGAAAGGGCCGTACATATCGGCCGTGTCCAGAAAATTTACGCCACTGTCGAGCGCCTCGTGAATCGTGGCGATCGACTCGGTATCGTCGCCGACGCCGTAAAACTCGCTCATGCCCATGCACCCGAGACCTTCAGCCGAAACCACGAGTCCTTGACCCAACGTTCGATGTTCCATGCTCCACCTCCATGTGAAATTGCTCACAATGCCTTATTTAAAGGCCTTGGTGAGCATAGCAGCGGTCGTAGACGAACTAATTTTTTGGCATTGGCTGGGGGGGCCAAACATCGAGCGCCCGCCTGTTCCGCAAGGAGCAGGCGGGCTCCGTTGTCTCTGGGGACATTCGGCACTTTATGGTTACAACGTGTCCGTCCCCGCGACCTCCCCCCGCCCCTTGCTACGCGGCTGGCTCCACGTCGTCGGCGCCGTCGCGCTCGCGGGAGCGTCACCTCTGTTGTTCGCGCGCGCCCACACTTGGTCACAGGTCGGCTGGATACTTTGTTTCGTGGTGGGCGTCGAAGCAATGTTCGTCACGAGCGCGCTCTTTCATCGCATTCGCTGGACACAGAGTCATCGCCGAGCCTTCAAGCGCGCGGACCACTCGGCGATCTTTCTCGCCATCACCGGCAGCTACCTCGCCATCGCGGGGCTCACGATGCACGGGACCATTCGACTCGTCTTGTTGCTCGTCGTGATCGCCGGGGCCGTCGTTGGTGTTGGCATTCGACAGTGGGCCCTCGACGCCCCCAAGTGGGTGAATACGCTGCCCTATCTGGTCGTCGGCTGGGCCGCGGTGGCGGTGCTGCCTCAGATCTATCGCGGAGGCGGCACGGAGTGCTTCGTCCTCATCGTGGGGGGCGGGCTCGCCTACACCCTTGGCGCCCTGGCCTACGCCTTCAAGCGGCCGCCACTCTCCCCGCGGGTGTTCGGTTACCACGAACTTTTTCACGCGGGCACTCTCGTCGGCGCCGGTCTCAACTTTTGGGCGATCGCCGTGGCGCTGCATTAAATCAGCGCGGGCACCACATTGAATCGAATGAGCTGGGGCGTGTGGCCCCGTGAGCCCACCATGGTGAGCGAGCCGTTCTCTAGGCGCATGCGCCACGCGATCGACCCCGGCACGCCGAGGGCCCACGCCACGGCCGACTTGATCGGTGAGACGTGACTCACGATCGCGAGATGTTCACTCGTCGAATGTAAAAGACTCGATTCGTTGGCGAAGAGGAACTCGAGCTCAGCGCGCACGCGCTCGTCGACCGCGGCCAGAGATTCGCCGCCACCGAAGCGGCTCTCATGCTCGTGTTCCAACTCTCGCCACTCCCCGCCCGCCATGGTCGCCGCGGACCGTCCCTCAAGGGTGCCGTAGTCGAGCTCGATGAACGACTCCTTGACAATGACCGCTCGGCCCGGCATCGCGAGCATCGCCGTCTCGTGGGCGCGCGCGAGGGGCGAGACCCAGACTTCCTTCACGTCCTTCAGCCACGGCGCGAGGGCGCGCGCCTGTCGCGCGCCCAGCTCGGTGAGGTGAGGATCGCTGCGTCCAACCAAGAGACCTTCGGCGTTGGTGGTCGATTGCCCATGGCGCACCAGTGCGATCACGGCAGCAACAGACGTCCGCATTCGGCACAGTCCATGAACGTGTCCGGCGGTTGGGCCCGGTAGCGGTCGTAGTCGAGTGGGGAGAGAGCGAGACGACACCCGTCGCAGCGCCCCTCGACCACCTGCGCTGCGCCGGACGTGCCGACGCGCGCCAGCGCCGCGTCGTAGCGGGTGCGCAACGAGTTCGAGAGCGCTACTGCGCGCTCGTCGCGGTCGCGCTGCAGTGACACCAGCTCGTCGTCGAGCGTGCTCTGCAACTGTGCGATGGTCTCGAGCAACTCCGCGCGGCGGCGCACCCCGGGTTGGGCGAGTTGCTTCACCGATTCAACGCGAGCCTCCGCGGGTTCGAGCGCTACGAGCAGTTCCAGTTCACGATCTTCACGTTCGGCGAGAAGCGTGCGCACGTGAAAGAGCTCACTCTGGATGGCGCTGAGCTCTCGCGCGCTCGCCGTGGAGGAACTGAGGGCGTCGTCGAGGTCCTTCGCACGCGTACGCAAGCGTTGAGACTCTTTGGCGACCGTGTCGAGGTTGGCCTGCACCGGCGCTAGCGCGCCTTCGGAGTCGCGAAGATCCTTCAAGAGACCGCGCAGCTTCGCCTCGAGTGCTGTGAGTTCGGTGATCTCGGGCAGGTGAGTCTTTTGCGAACGAACCCGATCGATCCATCGATCGGCCTCCATCAAGGCGCGTAGCGCGTCGGCTTCACTCACCGCGTTAGTTTGTCACGCCTCGGGCCTGGGGCGACTCGGCTAGTTTGCGAAAAAGCGCCGGCGAGAGTGACCCTTGCGCCCGCTCGGCGGCGGCGTCAAAGTCGAACCAGTAAACCTCAGGGCTTTCGCCGGCGGGCGGCGAGGGATCGAGCGGTTCACTCGCCACGACGTAACGCAGGTCGTAGTGCGTGTGTCCGGACGGACCGGGGTGCACGTCCACGTGAAAAAGAGTGACCGGATCGAGGTGTCGCACGAGCAGACCAGTCTCTTCAGCCGTTTCGCGCACGCAGGCCTCCTCGGGCGATTCGCCCTCGTCGACGTGACCTCCGGGTTGGACCCAGATGCCCAGGCGCTTATGCAGATGCAGAACGACGCCGCGCGACGAGAGCACGAACGCCGACGCCGTGAGGTGGTGATCGTCGGCGTGTTCGTCGAAAGGATCGCCGGGCCAGTTGAGTCGTTCGAGGGTCTTCTCGATCGACTCCGCTTCGCGCTCATCGACCGGAGTGATCGCTTCGAGTCGTACCCGCAACGCGTCGAGCGTCACTCGTCTCCCAACAACGCGCGCACCGATGCGGGTACCTCGAGGTCACCGCTCGCCATCGCGCCGTTGGTGTCGGGCACGGGCGCCTCGAAGACGAGGCGCGCCGGGACCGTGCCCGACCATATGGGCAACATCTGGTCGTCGGAGTCGTCATCGGTTGGCCCCGCCGAGATCTTCGCCGACGCCTCGACCATGGAGACCGCGACGAGCATCGTCAGACGCTGCTCTTGATCACTCATGGGGCGGATCTCACTAACTCGTCCCGCAAGAACCCGGTCAACGAATCCATTGAGCACGCGGCTCTTCTCAGTTTCGTCGGTGACCTCACGGGCGCTGCCCACGACGACGACAGAGCGATACGCGATCGACGACTCGAAACCACTGCGCGCGACGCGAAGTCCGTCAAAGATCGTTACCGTTACGAACGCCTCGCCGTCACGAACGATGGCCTTCATGACTTCGTTCGCCGGACTGCCGTGCAGATAAATCGTGTTGCCCTCGCGCAGGTGCAACGTCGGGAGGGCCACTGGCTTCTCGCGCACCGAGGCTGCGACGTGACAGACCCAGGCTTCGTCCAGGATCTGGTGAATCACCTCAGCGTCGTAGGAGGCTTTTTTGGGGAGCCGGCGCACGCGCGTGCGCGGCCCCGGCCCGAGGGTGTCACTCACGGATGGATCTCACCGCTGAAGAACGTGCGCGCCATGCCCGCCACTTCAACGTTGCGTTCGAAGAGTCGCGCGTACATGAGACCACCGCGAGCGCTGGCTTGGCGCACGTTGACCGTGGGGGAACCCTCTTTTTCAACCCACCACGGCGCCACCGCGCACAGCGCGCTGCCGGTCACGGGATCTTCGGCGAGACCCAGTCGCGGGGCGAAGACCCGGATGGTCACGTCTACGTCGGGGCCGCCCGCGCAGGCGACGATCACGATGGAACTGGGCACCAGAAAGAGACTCAGCGGATCAATGGTGAGGCCACAGAGGGTTTCGTAGTCCTTCACGATGGCCAGCACGTTCGCCGGGCCAGCCTGGTAGGCCTCGCTCACCTCGCCGAGCGAGCCGTTTAAGACTGCCGGGTCGATGGGCTCGAGGTAGGCGCGAGGTAAATCGATACCGACGAGACCGTCCGGCAGTCGACAGCCCGAGAGGATGCCCGCCCTCGTCGCAAAGAAGAACTGATTGCCGGGCGCTCCGAGTTCGTTCAACAACACGTGCACGGTGGCGAGCGTCGCGTGTCCGCAAAGATCCACCTCGACGGTGGGCGTAAACCACCGCAGCGACCACTGGTCGCCGACACGTCGCACGAACGCGGTCTCGGACACTCCGAGCTCGAAGGAAATCTGTTGAAGTTCGTCGTCGGGCAGGGAATGCTCGAGCAGGACAACGACAGCGGGGTTTCCACGCTCCCCCTCACCGATGAACGCGTCGACCCACCACAGTCGATGCCCGAAGGTCACGTCGACGGATTCCACCTCTAGAGACTGCCACATGGCGTCGGAGGGTCTCCGATAGTGTTTAGCGGTGCGTGTCGCGACGTTTAACCTTCACGCCGGCGTCGACGGTTGGGGTCGGCCCACTCGCGTTCTCGAAGTCGTGAAAGATCTCGACGCGGACGTGTTGATCCTCCCCGAGTTGTGGCGAGGCGACGACGGTCCCGACTTCTATGAAGAGCTCCGCGAGAGCCTGCACGTCACGGGCGGCTTCGCACCGCTGGCGCGCGGTGAGCGCCTCACGTCGGGCGTCGGCGGGAAATCGTGGCAGCCGCGCCTCGCGCACTTCGCGGGCGAACGTGGTCTCTACTTCTCCGAGCACCGCACCCTCACGAAGGAGCAACTGACCACGCGCGCGGGCGTCAACTACTTCGAAACAGGCGTCTGGGGGCTCGGACTGCTCACGCGATTCGAGGTCGAGGACTTGCAAGTGATTTCGCTCGGCCGTCTCCCGCGAGAGAGAGTCCAACGCTCTCTCGTCGTCGCACGACTCAAAGACAATGGTCGGTCTTTTTACGTGCTCGCGATTCACGGCGCCCACATCAGCCACGGTTCCTACCAGCAGTACCATCGGGTGAACGAGATCGCCTCCGCCCTCGATCCCGGAGTGCCGCTACTCATCGGCGGTGACTTTAACTGTTGGCGTCCCCTCCTTCGTTACTTTCTGCCGGGATGGCGCACCTTGGCGCGAGGACGCACCTGGCCGAGTCACTTCCCTCACTCCCAGATCGACCACATCTTGGGACGCGGCCCGTGGGTGTCGACGCGGAGCTTCACCCGCGACGGCGGTAGCGACCACCTGGCGCTCGTCGCTGACGTTGAGTTGCGCTAAGTCAACTCCATCGTCGAACTTTCGGGCAGTCGATACAAGAGTGCGAGACACGGCAACAACGGGAAGAACGTCAACAGTGCCGCGAGTCGCAACGAGCCAGCTCCCGTCACGTGCACGCTGTCGCCGATGAAACCGAAGACGAGCAGGCCGACCATGGCCCCGACGACGCCGGCCACGACAATCCATCCCGCGGCCGTAGCCCGCGAGGTGTGGGGAAACAACTCGGTGCTCAACGCCGCGAGCGCCGGAGCCAACAGCCCGCCGGCCGCGACGCCCGCCATGTAACCAACGACAAATGCGGCCTTTCCTCCGCCGTACGCCAGAGCGGCCGTGAGAGCCGTGGCGACGGTGCCGACGATGATCGTGCCGCGCCGGCCAATGGCGAGGGCGAGATAGCGGCTGAGCAACAGCCCCGCGAGGCCCGTCAGAGCGCTCAGCGCGACGACGAGCGCGACGATGGCCGAACTGATTTTGAGAACGCCTTCGCCGTACACAAAGGTAAATCCGCTCGCCGGTCCGGAGATGACCCCGACCACAAAGACGACCACGCCGACGATGGTGACGCGGGCGCGAAGTCCACGCGGAACAGCACCCAGTCGCGCCAGAGGTCCCGCGGCGCCTTGAAACGCAGGTTCAGGTATCGAGCGCAAGAGCGGTCGAAGAAAGAAGATCGGCACGAGCGCCAGGGCGAAGAGATAGCGAAACGACGCCGGTCCGCGAAGGATGCCGGCGAAGATCGCCGCCAATCCCGCGCCGACGCCCGCCCCGGCCGACACGATGACGAGTCGATCAATGCGAGCTTTCGTGCTCGACAGTTCAACGGTGACCACTTGCACGAGCGTTGCGGTCGAAGTCAAGAGCGGTCGCGCCAGCGCGAAACACGCCACGAAGAACCAGTACGACGGGCTGAGCGCGGCGCAGGCGGTGATAACCAGCCCTACGAAAAGCGTTCGCCGCATCATGCTGATACGTCCCCAGCGGTCGGCGAGGGAGGCGAGCGGCAACGCCCCGAGCGAGGCGAAACGCAGAATCGCAAGACCGATGCCGAGCTGCGAGCCCGACAGCCCCACCACGCTTTGCAAAGACTTGGCCGCACTGTGGTGGCCGAAGTATCCCGCGACTTTGTCCAACGACGCGACCGCGCCAAAGGGCGCGAACCCCGCGACGAGGGCGACGAGAAAGAGCGAGATCGTCACGCGCTGCCAGTTTCGACGCACCATGGCGACGAGCGTGTCAGCCAAGCTGCACTGTCTCGTCGACGGCCACGAGGGTCTTGCCGTGATTGCCACCACTAAAGAGGAGATTCAAGGCGTCCGGCGCGTGCTCGAGACCGACAACCACGTGCTCTTGGTGGTGCAACTGTCCCGAGAGCACCATCGTTGCGAGAGCGCCTTGCGCCTCGGCGAAGCGCTTTTCGTAGTCGAGTACGAGAAATCCCTCCATCCGCGCGCGACGAGTGATCAGCGCGGACGTGTGCTCGATCCCGTGACGCGGTCCGCTCACGTTGTACTGCGAGATCGCTCCGCACAGCACGATGCGCGCGTTAAGGGCGAGCGTCGCTAAGACGGCGTCGAGAATCTCTCCCCCGACGTTGTCGAAGTAGAGATCGATTCCCTCAGGACAGGCCGTGCGCAGGCGTGTCGTCAGGTGATCTTCGCGGTAGTCCAAGCATTCGTCGAATCCGTAACGCTGAACGACCTCGACGCACTTCTCCGCTCCCCCGGCGATGCCGATCACCCGGGCTCCGCGGGTTTTCGCGATCTGCCCCGCGACCGAACCGGTCGCGCCGGCCGCGCCCGAGACCACGACAACGTCGCCCTCGCGAACGGCCCCCACGTCGGTCATTCCGAAATAGGCGGTAATGCCCGTGACGCCAAGGACGTTCATCACCGTCGCCAGATCGAGACCAAGGCCCGAGGGAATAACCGAAAAGCGACGATCGTCGGTGGCGAGGACCCACTCCTGCCAACCGGTCATACCAAAGACGAAGTCTCCCTCGTGGTAATAATCGCTGCGCGACTCCACGACAACCCCCGCGCCACTACCTCGAATCACGTCGCCGATCTGAATTGGCGGCAGATATCCCGGTGCGTCGTCCATCCATGTTCGAATCGTCGGATCAATGCTCAACATCGCCACTTTGATAAGGGCTTCTCCCTCACCACACTCGGGACGAGGGGCCGTTACGACACTTGTGGTCGAGCCACTAACGGAGCCGACGGGGCGTTCGGCGAGCACGATTTGACGGTTGTCCATGAGGTCTCCTTCGCAACGACCAACGTCGCCCCTCACACCTTAAGTCGTCAACTTCGCTGCGAGAGGCTGCGAACGGATTTGGACGACTCCCTAGCGAGCTTCGCGAACTCGGCGAATGACCTCATCGACCACGTCGCTCGTCGAGGCGTCGCCGCCAAGATCGAAAGTGCGCACTCCATCACTCGCGGCGGACAAGGTTGCTTCGCGAAGAACCAGCGACGCGTGGGTGCACTCGGCGCTGCCGCGATACCCGGCGTGCTCGAGGACCGCGGCGCAGGCGAGCAGCATGGCCATGGGATTCGCGACGTTCTTTCCTTCGAGCGACGGGGCGGTGCCGTGGGGTGCTTCGGCCATGGCCACCATCGTTTCGAGGTCGTCGTTGAGCGACAGCAACACCGACTCGGCGCCGGCGATCGAGCCGAACATCGCCAGCACCAAGTCGCTCAGACAGTCGCCGTCACGGTTGAGCGCGGGAATCACCACGGGTGTCCGCCAACCTTCGGTCATCAGTCCGGCGTACGCGGCGTCGATCAACATCGGTCGATAGATCACGTTGGGATGACGCGCCGCGGCGGCGTCCATCTCCTCTTTCAGCATTCCTTCGTAGGTCGCCGACACCGTCCACTTGGGACCGCCATAGACCAGACCGCCCAGGGCGTGCGCCGATCGGAACGAGAACTCGGCGACCGATCGACACGTGGAACGCTCGATTCGTTCAGTGCGCCAGGCAGATTCTGAGCCCGCACCGTGCTCACCGTCGCGTCCTTCGTCAGCCCCGTAGGCGTCACCGACGGCCATGCGCACGACGACGACCGGGTGGATTAGGGCGATGACGGGTGTGACGCCCGGTATACGACGACCGGTGCGCACGATGACCTTGCCGTCGATGTCCTCTCGAAGTATGCGATTTGGCGAGCCAACGCCGTCGCGCTCGGTCGGCGTTATCGTGGCCGCCTTGAGACCGAGCCCGGTCTCGCGCATCGCGGCCGCGGCCTCGTGAACGACACCGTTCGCGGTTGCTTTGCGATTGGCCAGTGACAGGTCAAAACGGGCGAGGTCGAGTTCGACGCCGATCACCGCTGTTTCAAAGACGCGCAGAGCCTCGTCTAATAGTTCTTGACCGGTCTGGTCGCCTTCGCAGACGACAATCGTGGGGCGAGACATCGCAACTCCTTCGTAGCTCCACACACACCTTAGAGACCCAAGAATGTCGTCTCCTCCGCTTCGTGGCGGCGAGGGTGGCCCCGCCGTGAACGATCGCGGTAGTCGTCGCGCTAGAACGGATGTCAGCGTGACCTCACCGTCTACCACGAAGGAGTCGTTATGGAGTACGTATCGCTCGGTACCACTGGTCTACAAGTTTCTCGAGTCTGTCTCGGTTGCATGAGCTATGGAGAACCCGCTCGAGGCAACGCGTCCTGGTCGCTCGACCGTGACGCCGCGCAGCCATTTTTTCGCCAAGCTTTGGACGCCGGCATCAACTTTTTCGATACGGCCAACGTCTATTCGTTGGGAAGTAGCGAAGAAATTACGGGCTCGACGCTTCTGTCGATGACCTCGCGCGACGAAGTAGTCATCGCGACCAAAGTGAACGGTCGCATGCGTCCCGGACCAAACGGTCAGGGCCTTTCGCGAAAGGCCATCATGAGTGAGATTGACCACAGTCTGCGCCGCCTCGGCACTGAGTACGTCGACTTGTACCAGATCCACCGCTGGGACTACAACACGCCCATCGAAGAGACCATGGAGGCGCTCCACGATGTTGTGCGAGCGGGAAAGGCTCGCTACATCGGCGCCTCATCGATGTACGCCTGGCAGTTCGCCCAAGCGCTCTACATCGCCGATCTCAACGGGTGGACGCGATTCGTCAGTATGCAGAACTACTACAACCTGCTCTACCGCGAAGAAGAGCGAGAGATGTTCCCACTTCTCGACGATCAGGGCGTCGGCTCAATCCCGTGGAGTCCTCTCGCGCGCGGGAGACTCACCCGCCCGTGGGGCGCACAGACAAATCGATCGGACAGCGACGAGTTTGGCCGCAGCCTCTACAGCGACAGTGACCGCCCGATCGTCGAGGCGGTGCTCGCCATTGCGCAAAAGCGCGGCGTATCGCCGGCGCAAGTGGCGCTGGCGTGGGTCCTCACGAACCCGGTGGTATCGAGTCCCATCGTCGGCGCGACAAAGACCGAACACCTCGCTGACGCCGTCGCCGCGGTAGACCTACACCTCGACGAGGACGAAATCGTCACATTAGAAGAGCACTACACGCCCCACGGCGTGTTGGGTTTTCAGTAAACGAAGCGCACCACGTGGAACCGAGGCTCCTCAGCCGATAAAGGCCTTCGTGTTTGCGATGAGTTTGTCTTCTACCTCGAGGCTCCAGAGAGAGTCCGCGACGTCGATCGGCAAGAACAACTCAGAGAGCAACAGCGTCTCAACGGCAGTGACGCCGAGGTGCTCGAGCCACTTGCCAATTCCGAAGCGCACAGTGAAGTCGCTGGAATTTCCTTTAATTGAAATCGTGAGTGACTGGTCGGCCGCCACGACTTCGCGCAAGAAACCACCCTTGCGTGCTTGGATCACGGTTCCTTCGTCGCCCGGCGGTGACGTCTGAACGGTGAAGCCGTTCGACTTCAAGTACTCGTCGATGTGTGACTCCAACGCCGTGAGGTCAGTGCCCTTGCCTTGGAAATGCTCTTCTTTATCGCCCAGCACAATGTCCTCCTCAATACGTCACGTTCTGGCACCTTACAGGAGACGGATTCCAACTCGGCAACGGCAATCGATAGCGGGACTTTGACGTGTGAGAATTGAGTCGTGCTCTCACCTCACCTCGATCAGCCGCGCTACCACGCCGTCCTCGAACAGCTCGGTCGGCCCGGATCGCGTGAACTACTCGCGACACCGGCTCTCGAGTGCGACCTCGACCGACTCGATGCAAATATCGCTGCGATGTCCACGCTCGCGAGCGCGGGAGGAGTACAACTTCGTCCCCACCTGAAGTCCCATAAGAGCGCCTTCGTTGCGAGGCGACAACTACGAGCAGGCGCTTCGGGTCTCGCTTTCGCCAAACTCTCCGAAGCTGAAGCCGTGATGGCTCATCTCGACGACGACGACGAACGAATTTCCGTTCTTCTCACCTCGCCACTGGTCGGCGTCGAGCTCACCACGCGAGCACGCGCCCTCGCTCGGAACTGCAATCTCGCGGTTGTCGTCGACGCAGTGGCGGGCGTCGATGAACTCGCGAGCGCCTTCGGCACGCAGGGATCGTCACTCACGGTTCTTTGCGACGTCGATGTTGGCCTCGGGCGTACCGGCGTCGTCGGCGTCGATCACGCGCGCCGCGTCGTCGAACGAATCTTGTCGCAAGGACTGCATTTCGGTGGCGTGCAGGGCTACGCCGGGCACGTGCAACACGTCAAAGGTCGCGACGAGCGACGCGCCATGACAGTCGCGACGAGTGAGCGACTCGCCCAGGTCATCAACGCCCTCGAAGCAGACGGCGTGACGGTAGAACTACGAACAGGTGGGGGAACTGGGACGTTCGGCATTGACGTGGAACTCGGAGTCCTTAACGAACTGCAGTGCGGAAGCTATGTCTTCATGGACCGCCAATACCGTGACGCCCTCGGAGATGACGACGAAGGGCGCTTTGATCAAAGCCTCTTTCTCGCGACCACCGTGATTTCGGCGAACCACCAAGGTCACGTCACGACCGACGCCGGACTCAAATCAATGGCGACCGACGCGGGTGCTCCCTCGGTGTGGAGCCACGAGGCGACCGCAACGTACGGATTCTTCGGCGACGAACAGGGCCTGCTCGCAGGTACCGGATCGACCTGGGCACGGGGTGATCGCCTGCGTCTCGTGCCGCCGCACTGCGACCCCACCGTCAACCTGTATGACGTGATTTGGCTCGTGCGCGATGACGTTGTCCTCGATTACTTCGAGGTCGTCGCGCGCGGCTGCTCGCAGTAGGGAATTGAGGTTCGTGACTCAACTACCGGTCGAGTGGACCTTATGGGACGGCTTTCAAACCCTCCGGGCGCCCTGGATACTGAACCTGCACAGGGTTACCACCTGATGTCACACCACACCGCAAAACTATGAAGTAATGAATTTAAGTGAGTGGGCCAACCTCCAGGGGATA
>PLON01000039.1 GCA_003142095.1 Acidimicrobiaceae bacterium
TCCGGCTCTTCGGATATCCGCGGGGTCCAAGGGTAACAACGTTTTCTTGACAAGGGTCTAACGAAAGGCGGGGGCTCTGCAATTCTGTTGGTAGTTCAAGACCGACAGATTGAAAGAGACCCCCGTGGAAACAGACCCTACACGCATGTGCGAACTCCTGGTCGACCTGCTCGACGTGGACATAAAGGGCGTGCAAGGTACGCATCGCGGTCGTGTGACGATTCACTTCGAATGCCGGCGCGAGGTTGTCGGTTGTCCCGAGTGTGGTGTGCTGGCGCGCGTGAAGGACCGCCGCGCGGTCTCGCTCGTGGACCTACCCATGAACGGACGCCAGACCCGCGTGGTCTGGCACAAACGACGGTTCTTCTGTCCCGATGTGGGCTGTTCGAAGGGGTCGTGGAACGAGGTCGACACGCGCATCGCGTTTCCCCGTCTGCTCGTCACCGATCGGGCCGGTCGCTGGCTGACCAAGCAGATCGGCAAGTACGGGCGCAGTGTCACCGAGATCGCCGAGGAGCTGGGGTGTGACTGGCACACCGTGAACGACACTCTTCTTCGTTACGGTGAGGCACTCGTCGATGACGACACCGAGCGCGTCGGCCTGGTCAAAGCCCTGGGTCTGGACGAGACGCTCTTCGTGCGCGAAGGGCCCTACCATCGTCAGCACTTCTCTACCCAGATCGTGGACGTCGAACACGGCCAGTTGCTCGACGTCGTGCCTGGTCGAGACAGCAAGGGAGCGACCAAATGGATCCACGAGCGAACCTGTGACTGGCGTTTTCACGTCGCCTACGCGACCCTGGATCTCTCGGGTCCCTACCGCAAGGTCTTCAACGACACGCTGCCCTGGGCGACGCAGATCGCCGATCCATTTCACGTGATCAAACTCGCCAACCAGAAGCTCGACGAGTGCCGCCGGCGTGTGCAGACCGAGCTGTTCGGACATCGCGGTCGCAAACTCGACCCCCTCTACCGCGCGAGGCGACTACTCACCATGGCCGCCGAGCGACTCGACGAGAAGAGCCACGAGAAGGTGATGGGACTGTTGCGAGCGGGCGACCCTCGCGGCGAAGTGACCGCTTGCTACAACGCCAAGGAAGCAGTGCGCGAGCTCTACGGTGTCGAGGACTACGAACTCGCCGGCGTGTTCATCGACGAGTTGATCCGTGACATGAACGACCCCTCGTGGCCCGTCGAAGTGCGTTCACTCGGCCGGACGCTCAAGCGCTGGCGTGACCAGATCATCGCCTGGCATCGGGCCCATTTTTCGAACGGACCTACCGAGAGCGTCAACAATTTACTCAAACGGGTGAAGCGTGGAGCTTTTGGATTTCGACGGTTTCGCAATTACCGGATCCGTGTTCTTCTCTACGCCGGCAAGCCCAACTGGGATCTACTCACCACCATCACTCCCCGTTGATATCCGAAGAGCCCGATATCCCACGTCGAGCGCGGCGTCGCCGGTTCCAAAACTCACCACGTCATTGACTCCGGGAAAGTCCGCGACCGAGGTCACGGGCTGAGCGCTGGCACTCACGGGGAAGGTGAGTGGCAGTCGTCCCGCGGGGTCGAACGATCCAAACAGGACTGCGGCAATTGCGGTGCCGTCCTGCTCACCGGGATACCACGCCTCAAGAACGCTCTGTACGTCGTTCAACCACGGCATGAGGACGGGACCCTCGGTGTTCAAGACGACAATTGTATGAGGGCTTGCGGCCGCGACCGCCTCAATGAGTTGGTTCTGATCACCGGGAAGGCTCAGAGTTGTTTGGTCGGCGCCTTCGGTGCTCGGCTGGCTGGCAAAGATGATGGCGACTTTCGCTTTGCGCGCGGCGGCGACGGCAGCCCTAATGCGCGACGTCACATTATTCAATCCAAACTCCGGGGGGCCCTTTCGCAGCACCGTGAACCACGTGCCCTGAAATGTGTAACGGTGGCCTTTCTTCAGCTTGACCATGGCCGTCATAGTGATGGGCTCGTGAAGTCCGCTTGACGCGAGAATCGTTTGGCCATCCATTGAGAACCACGTATCCCCAACCTGCTTGACGGCGACTTCGTATTCGCCGGATGCCTTGGGTCGAAAGACGGCGCTCCAGTGGCTCCACCCCCGACCAGTTCCTGGCTTCGTCGCCGTGATAATGGCGTTCGAGACGTTGGCCGCCGCTTCGATCGAGAGGTCGTCATTGCCGAGTTGACTCTTGAGGGCCGTTCCTTTGAGAACGGGAAGCGGCTTGAGGTTCACTACACCGGAGTCACCGAGACGCCCGAGAGTGACCCAATTCGGACCGCCGGAGTTATAGGTGACCGTGGTGTCTTTACTCACGGCGGCTCGAATGCCGGCGAGCGGTGTGATGGTGAACGGCGCGACGACCGCGGAGCTACCCATGCCTGACGTTTGAGGATTCAAAGAGGCGTCGACGCCAATGACGGCGAGCGACGTGTGCGACGGGGAGAGTGGCAGCACGTTGCCCGAATTCTTCAACAAGACGATGCTCTCTTCGGCCGCGCGCAGAGCCACCGACGCATGAGCCGACGTCGTCGCCGGTTTGTCGGCGTCGGTGATGCGAGGGTGGGCAATGAGACCGTACGCGAACATCTCGCTCAAGATGACTTCGACCGCCCGATTGAGATCAGTGACGGGCAGTTTGTTCATATGAACGAGTTTCTCAATGAAGGCCGCCGACGCTGGCTTGACGAGATCGATCCCGGCCTTGAACGCCACGGCGGGGTAGGCGGCCGCGCGAAGGTCCGAACGAACGAAGCCATGAAAGCCCCATGACCGCAGAGTGCCGTATATATACGGATCGGAGCAGACACTTTGGCCATTCAACAGTCCCGAGGAACACATGATCGCCGCGACGTGGGCGTCTTCGACGGCCGCTTCAAAGGGAGCGTTGTAGAGCTCGGCGAGCGCGCGCGCCGTGACATCATCGTCGATTCGCGCGCGTGCAGTCTCTTGGCTGTACGCGGTGAAGTGCTTCGCGAGCGCCATGACTCCGGCGGACTGAATTCCTTCGATATTGGCAACGCCCAGCGCGCTCGTCAGGAAGGGGTCCTCACCGAAAGACTCGAAGATTCGTCCCCCGAAGGGCACGCGGGCCAAGTTGAGGTCGGGACCCTGAACAACGTCGATGCCTTTCGTGCGCGCTTCTTGGCCAATCACTTGGCCCGTGGCCTCTGCCAGCGAAGGGTCGAAGCTCGCGCCAATCCCAATGGCGGCCGGAAGTTGAGTGACGTCAATGGTGCGCCCGGCGACACCATCTGGACCGTCGGACAGCGTGAGTTGCGGTATGCAGAGCGAAGGGATTCCCTTATTGAAATTCTCGATGTCGTCGCCGTCTTGCAAAGTGACGAACTTGGTCTTCTCGACCAAGTTCATTTTCGCAACGACCTGAGCGGCGAGTGCCGCAGGCGTTCCGAGATGGTTCCGGGACTCTCGAACCCACGGGCAAGACGACGGATGAATTGGCACCACGCTCATGGTGGCATCGGCTCTCGGACTCGTTGACGCTATCGCCACGAGACTTGAGATGAGCGCGACGCCTGCGAGTGACGATGCAATCCGTCGACGTGAACGGGAGTTTCCGGTCACGCGGGCGGTGCGATCGAACTCGAGACGTGACACAGTGCACGAATGAAGTAAAGGGAAGGCGCCATAACGGGAGCAATTAGCGTATCTCCGAACGCTCGAACGACGTTGATAACTGCTCCAATCGGTGACGGTACGTCGGATCACCCACATTGTCGCCGATGATCGCGCTCAATGATGCGCTCGATTGGTGATCACACCGCTAAGAAAAATTAGATAGATTCCCGATACAGCCGCGACTAGTGAGCTTCCCCAGGCGTTCAGTCCTCGACGCAAAGGCGGACCATCTAATCCCGTCAACCAGTCCTGGAGGGAACCGACGTCAAGGACGCGAATTCGGCTCTGGTCGACGGTTGACCGATCTAGAGCCCGCGCAGGTTGGACGGCCCAAAGAGTGGCTGCACCGCGGCGGTATGCCAGTCCGTTCGGGGGCAAGTAAACAAGACATAAAACCTTTCAATGATGGCGTCATAGTTCACCCGCCAACCAACGAAGTCGCGCCACGCGGCGTCACGATCGGCGAGGATTGGCACACCGCTTCGCGTCAGGCGATCGAGAACTACCTCGAATTCTTCGCGGGTGATTGAAATCGGAATGTCACGGTGCAGGTCGGTGGGGTAGGGGACATTGAAGTAGTCGGCGATCCGACGGAGACTCAGCCATCCGGCGCGGATGCAAAGACCGGCTGTGGGCGACGGTTCGGCGTCAACGGCGGCCTGAAAGAGAGCGGCGCCGTCAAGAACGTTCGCCGCTGAGCCAATCCACGTCTGCTGGGGGTTCGGTGAGCGGTAATAGTTGAGAATAACCAGCGTGGTGTGCGTCTCACCCACGTCGATGAACCAGGCCTCCCACTCGCGCCAGAGTTCGTCGAGCCGCTCATAAGAGGAGACGCTGGCGGCAATTTCGAGGACACCCCACGGAGTGGCCGGGACTCCCGCTCGAACCGTGAGTCGCGACACGGCGTATTCACGACGTTGAAAGGATTGGTACAGCGTCGGAATAAAGGCAATGAGGAGCGCCAACAAAGTAAGGCCGATACCCGCTTCGATGTACTCGAGCGCAGTCACGGATCCCGTCCGGGCCGCCACGATGCCCAGGCCGATGATGTTCGAACCCGAGATATCGAACGCGTTGGAGAAAGTAGAAGTCCCCGACGCGACGTAGATGAACCCAAATGTGACCAGGCTCAGCGAGAGCCACACAACTTGGTACGCCAACAGCGCGATCGAGGCGTACAGGGAGAGAATTCGGTCCTTCGTCGGATACGACTTTTTTCCGGCAATCAACCGAAAGACCACGGCAATGGAGCGCGCCGCATACCGGCTGAGTCGAACGTTGGCCACCCTCGGCAAAAGAAAGGTTCGAATGGCGGCGTCAAGGACAACTAGTTGTAGGAAGACTCCGAATATTCCCGAAAGAACACGAACCCAGACGCTCATATCGAAACCGGCCGGCGAGCGAAGGCGATCATGGAGAGGAAACTAGTCCAGTGCCGGTTTTCGATTACTGCTCCAAGGCTTCGTCCGCTGTTAACTCGGCTGCCGGGTCTGCCTCGAGTCTCTCGTCGGGGATGGTGGCGCCACTGCGCACGGACCGACCATATGATCCTTCGTCGAGACGTTGAAGCGCTCGCTCCACGGCCGCGAGTCGTTCGCGCAGTCCTTCGGAGACGGCGTCGTCTTGCGCTTCGAGCGTGAGTGAAATCTCCGGATCTTGCCAGTCACCTTGTTCGGTGGCTCCCGCGCGGTCTTCGAGGGCGGCATCAGTTGTCTCGTCGAGGAGTCCGTGGAGTTGCGCTTTTTCTTCGTTCAGACGGGCCTGCGCGATGTCGTGATCCATAAAGACTCTCTCCTCGTTGTTGGTGTAGAGGGAGATTAGCCCCGGATTCTTCACGTGATCGTAAAGGACGCAAACTCCGTCGCTCCTGATGGAGATGGTTCGTGGAGTGAAAGGTGGCGACGATTTGTGCATGAAGTGCACAGTTTGCTTCGCCCACCGATACTAAAATAACTGTAAGTATCACCGACGTTCATGGCCGGTAGGTATTGAGTAGTTGAGATACATATATCACAAAGGACGGCCATATGACGAGTGAGCACTCTCGTTCCTTACGGGCTCTAGACGATCAAGTCGGTCTCTGGCCGCGTCGCGTTCACCCACTCATGGCGTCGCGCCTCGCCGCATCGAACATGATCGGAATTCCCAACCAGGACACACTCGAGGCGCTCTTTCCTCCCATTGCGGACTACGCGTTCCTCTCGGACTGCGAGAACAGTTGTCTTGTCGCGCCGACTGGCGCGATTGAGTGGTTCTGTATTCCGAAGCCCAATGACCCGAGCATCTTTGGTACGATCCTTGATCGCGCCGCGGGGTCCTTTCGCCTAGCGCCGGTTGACAGCGCCGTTCCTGCTCACCGACAGTATGTGCCGGGAACCATGGTGCTCGCTACGACCTGGCAGACGCGAAGTGGTTGGTTGATCGTGAATGACTTCTTGGCCGTGGCGCCGTGGTACCCAACGGGCGAGCGCTCGGTGCACCACCGTCGCACTCCCGGCGACTTCGACGCCAAGCATGTTCTTATTCGTACGGCGACCTGCCTGCACGGCAGCGTCGATATCTTGCTCAACTGCGAACCCTCGTTTGACTACGGACGCGTCGACGCTGAATGGGAGTACGACGGGACTACGTACGAGACCGTGCGTACCACTAACCCCGACTTTTCGCGCCTTACCCTGACGGGAGACATGCGTTTTGGTATTGAGGGCCGGGCGGTGCGCGCTCGCCACCGTCTCACCGAGGGTGAAACGTCATTCGCCGTGCTTAGTTGGACCGACGCACCGGTGCCCTCCAGTCGCGCGGAGGTTGACACCTGTCGCGCAGAAACCAGTCGCTTCTGGCGCGACTGGATTGACGGAGGCCGCTTTCCCGACCACCCGTGGCGCGAGTACCTCCAGCGCAGTGCCTTGACACTCAAGGGACTCACCTACGCGCCGACCGGCGCGTTGCTCGCGGCACCAACCACGTCACTGCCCGAAAGCCTCGGCGGAAGTCGAAACTGGGACTACCGCTTTACGTGGGTGCGCGACGCTGCCTTCACGCTGCGCGCACTACACGCTCTCGGCTTTGACACTGAGGCTGACGACTTCTTGGCGTTCCTCGGTGACGTTCTCGAACCCCAGGGCGGCATCATGGCGGGGAAGCGTCTACGCGCGAACCTTCAAGTGCTTTATCCCGTGGACGATCCGGCTGCGCCGACGGAAAGTGAGCTCGACCACCTCACGGGGTACGGCGGAAGTCGTCCCGTGCGAGTTGGTAACGCCGCTTACAACCAAGTGCAGTTCGACATCCTGGGGGCAATCGTGGACTGCGTGTTCGAGCACACTCGTTCTCGCGACTCACTCAGTGAGAGGTCGTGGCGCATTGTGGTCCAGGCCGTTGAAATGGCTCTAAAGTACTGGCGCGAGCCCGACCGGGGGATCTGGGAGGTGCGCGGCGAGCCGCAGCACTTCGCGTTCTCCAAGGTCATGTGCTGGNNCTTCGCGGTGAGCGAGATCGCGCCGACAGTTGGTGGAACGCGGCCCAGGAGATCCACGAAGAAGTCTGCGCCAAGGCCGTCGACGACCAGGGTCGTTTCACGCAGTACTACGGTTCGGGCGAAATGGACGCGTCCCTTCTCCTCTTGCCACTCGTCGGGTTTCTTCCCGCGAACGACGAGCGCATTCGCGCGACAGTTCTCGCCATCGCCGAGGAGTTGTGCGACGGACCCTTCGTCTATCGCTATCGCGCGAAAAGAACCGACGACGGGATCGGCGGTGAGGACGAAGGCACCTTCACGGTCTGCTCGTTCTGGCTCGTCTCGGCGCTCGTCGAGATCGGCGAGTTGGACTGGGCCCGTACGAACTGTGAAAAGTTGATGGGTGCGGCGAGTGCGCTCGGTCTCTACGGAGAAGAACTGGACCCGAAGACCGCTCGTCACCTCGGGAACTTCCCTCAGGCACTCACGCACCTGTCGCTCATCAACGCGGTGCTTCACGTGATAGAGGCCGACCAGCGCGCGACCGAATCGGTGATCGGACCGGCGGGATCGCCAAGTTGGTGGAACGCAGCCGGTAAGGACGAGCACGGCACTACGATGACGTAATGAGGTTGGAGTATCCGCTCCATTCACTCCGTTGCAAGGCTCTCGCAACGCATGTCGGGGGCATTAGGGTTTTGATCAGGTAGCGACCATGGTGGAACAAGCCCGCAACACACGCGACTCGGCGACCGCGAAGGATCGTTCATCAAGTCGCAGTTCCCCTAAAGCAGATCTCGTAGTTGTCGCGAATCGTCTCCCCGTTCGACACGCCACGACGAATGGCACGGGCGAGTGGCAGCCGAGTCCCGGAGGCCTCGTTTCCGCGTTGACGTCGGTGCTGCAGAATCGAAACGGTCTGTGGATTGGTTGGCCTGGGACGTCCGAATACCAGACGTCACCGAAGTCCTACGAAGGTATTCGCCTGAAGGCGGTCGACATTTCACCCGAGGAGTACGAGAACTTCTATCTCGGATTTTCGAACGCGACCCTATGGCCGCTGTACCACGACGCCATTCGCGCTCCGACGTTCCACCGTCACTGGTGGACGGCGTACACCCAGGTAAACATGCGCTTTGCCGTCTCGGTCGCCGAAGAGGTGGCACCTGGGGGATCGGTATGGATTCACGACTACCAGTTGCAGTTGGTACCGCAGATGTTGCGCCAGTTGCGCCCGGACGTGCGCATTGGCTTCTTTCTGCATATTCCCTTTCCCCCAATTGAACTGTTTATGCAGCTGCCGTGGCGACGAGAGATCCTCGCCGGTCTACTGGGGGCAGACCTGATTGGCTTTCAGGTGACTCAAGCGGCGTCGAACTTTTCGCGTATGGCCCGTCGCCAAAGCGCCGCCACGGGCACCGACTCGCTGCTCGACTACAACGGCCGCAGGATCCGGGTCGGCGCCTTTCCAATCTCCGTGGACTGCGAGCAGATCGTCACGCTCGCGAACGATCCCTTCATTCGCGCTCGCGCCAAAGAAATCCGCAAAGACCTCGGCGATCCCGAGCTCGTGCTGCTCGGTGTGGACCGACTCGACTACACCAAAGGTATTCAACAGCGCATCAAAGCCGTCTCGGAAATGTTCCAAGACGGATCGCTGACCCCGGGTAAACACGTGATGGTTCAAGTCGCCGTGCCGAGCCGTGAAACGGACGCGCACTACGAACGAGAACGCCACCAACTCGAACAGGCCGTCAGCGAGATGAACGGTGAGTACGGACAGGTCGGCAGCCCGGTCGTTCACTACCTGCATCAGAATCTGCCCTTCGCCGAACTCGTGGCGCTGTACCTGGTCGCGGACGTCATGCTGGTGACGCCTTTTCGCGACGGCATGAATCTTGTCGCGAAGGAGTACGTGATGTGTCGCACCGACCTCACGGGTCGACTGGTCTTGAGCGAGTTTGCCGGCGCCGCGGCCGAGCTTCGTGGGGCCTTTATGGTGAATCCTCACGACCTCGAGGGTGTGAAAGAGGCCATTCGCCTGGCGGTCAACGCGGGTCCGAAAGAGGCGAAGGACCGCATGACGCGCATGCGTCGAAAGACCTATCGTCGCGACGTGTACGACTGGGCGGCGTCGTTCCTGCTGGCCCTGCAGCAGACGGCGATGTGATCTACGAGAGTTCGTCGATGAGATCAGCGACAGAGTTGACCACGCGTGAAGGTTGATATGAGTAGCGCTCGATCTCGTTGCGCTGAGTAATACCGGATAAGACCAGTATCGTTTCGACTCCCGCTTCGACGCCCGCAATGATGTCGGTATCCATGCGGTCTCCGACCATGACCGTGGTTTGAGAGTGGGCGCCGAGAATATTGAGGGCGTCTCGAATCATGACGGGATTGGGCTTGCCAACGAAATAGGGTCGGATCCCAGTGGCGCTTTGAATGAGGGCGGCCAACGCTCCGCAGCCCGGCAGGAGACCGTTGGGCGTTGTGCCATTGGTTTCGGGATTTGTCGCAACGAATTTGCAGCCGTTGTCGATCAGTCGAATGGCCGTCGTTATCTCGTCGAAGGAGTAGTTCCACGTTTCGCCCAGCACGACGTAGTCGGGTTGGGTCGCATCTTCGACGTAGCCCACGTTGCTCATTGCTTCGTGCAGGCTGGTTTCGCCAATAACGAACGCGCGTCCTTGGGGCCGTTGATCGTGAACGAACTGCGCGGTTGCTAGGGCCGACGTCCAGAGCTGGTCCTCACGAACGTTGACGCCGAGTTTTGTCAACCTCTCTTGAAGTTGGCCGGGCGTGAAGAGAGAATTATTGGTAAGGACGAGGAATTCGCGATTGCTGGCGCGCAGCTGGTCGATAAATCGATCCGCGCCCGGAACCATGTGGCCATTGTTGATGAGCACGCCATCCATGTCGCACAACCAACTCACGGCGCTTGGCACTCTACTCATCTTTCCAGTATGAACGACTTCAATTGGGAGCGCTCTCTGCGCGTTTCCAACTTAATCGGAGTTACATCGTGACGCCGCCCCTCGAACGCCCTGGACGAGGCGTTCGAGGGGCGGCGTAACTTAGAAGCGGTTGCTACGTGAGTTCTGGCCTTGGGCCCCACCGAAGCCACCCCCGTATCCGCCACCGAAGCCACCACGGTGGTGTCCGTGGTGGAAGTGACCAAGGGGCCGAGGATCTGATTGTGGTGCGATGTGGCCAACCGGCGTTGCCGGAGTCGGCGTGTTTGTCGTTGAGCAGATGTCGACGTTCAGCGCGTCAAGCGTCGTACCGTTCGCGTCAACGAGACCTTCGGCACGAATGTGCGCTCCGACGATTACGTCAGCGAGGGTACCCGAGGCTCCGGCGTTGTTGTATGTGGTGGTTGCTCCAACGAGAATCAATCGGGTGAAGCCTTGGTGGTCGCTGATGGTGATGTTGTTACCACTCACCGTCACCGCAGTGACGACACCGCTCACGTGAGCGAGTTCGACCCAGACCTCAACAGCCGTGGTACTGGCGGTGGAGTTGAACTCCACACCGGCGTGTTCACCCACCACCAGATCGGCGGAACTGAGCGTGATGGAGTCGTGGCCGATCGCTTTGATCGTGGTGTCGGTCGTGTAACTGAACGTCGTGGACGTACCGCTACCGCTCAGAAGAGTCACCGAAGAACTCGTGACTGCCTTGATCGTGCCCCACGACTGGATAGTCACCGACGGTGAGGTGACCGCGGTGACGCCGCCACCGGTTCCGTTGTTCGCGTAATCAAAGGGTGATACTCTCGCGCTGGCGAAGTCGCGGCCCCAACGGCCTCCTCCATCCGCGCCGGCGAGTGCTGCGGTACTCATTGTGATTGCTGCGCCCAGCGCGAGTGCCGTTATCGCGCGCCCCATAACTTTCATGGAATTCATAGGCATCCTCCCTGGAAGTTCGTTCGTTTGAACACTTCCAAGTCTGGTTGGGAAGCCTGTGAAGCGGTTGTGAGCGCTCTGTGAGCGCCCTTAGTGAGCGATCGGGAACCAAAACGTTGAAGCGGGCGCTGGCCGCTGCGTTTTGGAACTACCTGATCGAACGGCATATGTGTCAAGTGGCGGAAGGAATGAGCCGTCGACCTGTGGGGAAAGTTTGACCTTATTCTTTACCGTAAGCGAGAGGTGGACGGGGAGCAACAATTTACTGAGTGATGAATACCCGTTAAAGAGTGAACCTGTTGTTTTTTTGTGCCTTACATCTAAAGTGTTACTGCAATCTCACGACGAGAGGGGTTCAAATGCCTGCGGTAACGCCCGAGAAGTGGAGTGAGTTAGCTCACTTTGACGTTGTTGATATCGCTACGCGCGTCGAACGCCCGGTGAAGTCGGTGACGACTGCGCCCCAGGGTCTCGAAGGCGAGGGCTTTCCGGTTCGACGAGCCTTTGCCGGGCTTTCGCTCGAGGACCTCGACCCCTTTGTCCATATGGATCAAATGGGCGAGGTGGACTACGCGCCGGGTGAACCCAAGGGAACGCCCTGGCACCCGCATCGCGGATTCGAGACCGTGACCTACATGATCGACGGCACATTCGAGCACCAGGATTCGCACGGCGGAGGCGGAATGATCCAAAACGGTGCAACGCAGTGGATGACGGCCGGCAAGGGAATTTTGCACATCGAGACGCCCCCCGAGAAACTGGTTGTATCGGGTGGTCTCTTTCACGGAATACAGCTGTGGGTCAATCTCCCCGCGACGCAAAAGATGATCGCGCCGGCCTACCAGGGACTCGAAGCACAGGATGTTGTCTTCGTATCGCCGAGCGACGGAGAGTCACTGGTGCGCATCATCGCGGGCAACGTCGCCGGGCACCGTGGTCCTGGTTCGACGCACACGCCCATGGCGATGACCCACGTGTCGGTGGCGCCCGGTGCGCAACTCGATCTTCCGTGGGATCCCACGTTCAACGCCCTCGTCTACGTACTCGCGGGCACGGGATTCGTGGGGAGCGAACGTCGTCCTATCGCGATGGGACAGCTCGCCGCGTTCGGCCCCGGCGACCGGCTGCGTATCGGAGCGGACAGCACACAGGACTCGCGCACCATGCACTTCGAGTGCCTCGTCCTTGGCGGTCAGCCGATCGGCGAGCACGTCGAACACTACGGTCCCTTCGTGATGAATACCCGTTCGGAGATCGTCCAAGCGTTGCAAGACTTCGAGGCCGGCCGTCTCGGCGTCATCCCGCCGAATGCGCTGATGCCGCACGTGCCCGATCCCAACCCGGTGCGGGTTGAACACACGGGTATCTGACTCGCGGCGACTAGAGACTCGATAGAGAGCCCTTCGTAAGCTGGCATCGATCGTGACTACCATCCTGGAACAGTTGCGCGAGATGTTTCGCCCGAGCGCGAAATCTCCACCCGGACCGCTAGCCAAAATGCTCCTCATTATGACCATCGTGTCTGGTTTGAGTTTCCACCCGGATCTGTCTTCCCACTGCAACGAATCGAAACGTTGCGCCGACTTGAATCGGGGAAAGCCCGGCGTCTCGCCATTTTCACTCGGCGATGGAAGCCAGTGAAAGCCCAGTCGAGGCACTTCAAGGTTCCCCGACAGAGGACGACCCCACAAGCCATCGCCTCGGGACGAATGTCTCCGAGTCCGGCGAGGGTTCCGCACTGGTTGAAGTATGTAACCGCGCCTCGGTCTGCTTCACTGTCGGGGTTTTTCAGGCGATAACGATATGTGCGACAGCGTGCCACAGATAACAAAGGTCGGGCTAAGTACGACATTCCGGAAGATTTCCTCAGTTCAATTAAACCCACCCGCCAGCGAGCGTTGCGAACGCGATTTAAGGGCGGGGCCTAATGTGGTCTCTGTCTAGCAATCGAAGGGGATACTCGTGGATGACGAAACAATTCTGCAGCGAATCGAGAAACTGTCGGACGAAGAGCAAGCCCTCGAAGAGTCCCATCACGGGAAGCCGCTCTCCCAGGAGCAGCAGACTCGCCTAAAGGCCGTCGAAGCCCAGTTAGATCAGGCGTACGATCTGTTGCGCCAACGTCGCGCGCGTCGCGCGGCTGGCCAAGACCCTGACGAGGCCGGAGTGAGGTCCGAGACCGTCATCGAAAACTATCTTCAGTAACAGCTGGTCGAGTCGGTAGTCCAGTGGACCTCGAACTGAATGGTAGGGCCTACCTCGTTACGGGAGGAAGCGACGGACTGGGACTCGCCCTCGCGCAGCGACTCGTTCTGGAGGGTGCGCGAGTAGCCGTCTGTGGTCGCGACCCCGAGCGCCTCGCCCTCGCGCAGAATGTACTCGGTGCTGACGCACTCTGTTTTCGTGCGGACGTGACGCAAGCGGCCGAGTTGGACAACTTCATCGACGCCACGCTGGAGCGCTTTGGTCGCCTCGATGGCGCGGTGAACAACGCGGGAAAGTCTGAGGCGAGTTCCATTGCTGATTCGAGCGACCAGCAGTGGCGTGATGACTATGAGCTAAAAGTTATCGCCGCCTTGCATGTGTCGCGCCGCGTGCTTGACGCTCTGGCCGAGAATAACGGAGCGATCCTGAACGTGTTGGCCATCATGGCGCGCACGCCCGGGGCGAACTCGACACCGACCGCAGCGTCTCGCGCCGCGGGACTGGCCATGACTAAGGCCCTTTCGTACGAGGCCGCAGCGCGCGGAGTGCGGGTGAACGCCATACTCATTGGTCTCATCGAATCCGGGCAGTGGGTTCGCCGTGCCGAGGAGATCCATATGTCCGTCGACGAGTACTACGCCGCGATGGCAAAGGCTCGCCAGATACCGCTCGGGCGAATTGGACGGGCGGACGAGTTCGCCGATCTCGCCACGTACCTGTTATCACCACGCGCGAGTTACGTCACCGGCGTCGGGATCAGTCTCGATGGCGGACTTTCTCCGGTTGTCTAAGACTCGCGTTTACGGGCGCGGCAAGCGACCCACGAGTGAGCGGATGGACGTCGCGACCTCGCTTGCCGTGGCGTAGGAGGCGAGGGCGGCTCCAGCTCGACCGTGTAGATGGGCCGCGAGCGCGGCGGCGTCGAAGGGATCGTGACCTCGAGCAATAGTGGCCGCAATGAGTCCAGCCAAAACATCACCAGATCCTGCGGTGGCGAGTGACGCGGTGCCCGACGTGACGACGCGTAGCGCACCATTCGGGTGGGCGATGAGGGTCCGTGGACCCTTGAGGAGAACCACACATCCCGTGGCGCGCGCGAGTTGGCGAACGTCGTCGAATCGATCGACACTGACGCGGTGGCCGCTCAAGCGTTCAAACTCGCCGGCGTGCGGGGTCAATACCCACGATCCGTCGTGCGGCGCGCAGTCATCAATGAAGGCGCGGTCTAGTCCGTCCGCGTCGAGTACCACGGGACACTGTGCTGTCGAGAGACCTTCGCGGAGCCAGGCGGGCGCGTCGGGACCCAGTCCGGGGCCGGCAACAACTGCTCGACAGCGCGGGTCCACCGTTGACTCGTTGACGTGCACGATTTCTGGCGGCACGCGTACTTGTGAGGCGACGTCGCCACGACTCACTAGTCGAATCATTGACGCGCCTCCGGCTAAGGCGCCTCGAAGTACAAGCTCTGCCGCTCCGGGCATGAGTGACGATCCGACGAAGGCCTGCAGGGCGTGACCCCACTTATGATCGTCGACGTTCGAGGAGATTAGATTCGCGAGGTCTTCGTCGCCAACGAGACCGTCATCGCTCCCCGTTACGATGCCCAACCCTGCGAAATGCACCTCGCCGGCGTATTCGACCGACGGTCCAGAGAAGTGTGCCGGCTTGAACGCCCCGAGGGCGATCGTGGCGGTTGCCTTCATCGGCTCACCGAGCAGCGCACCGGTGTCAGTGTCGACGCCCGACGGGAGATCGACGGCGAGGACGAGGGTACCGGGGGACACTTTGGGCGCGAGAAAAGGTCGCGTACATCCCGTGCCGAAGGCCGCGTCCACGACGAGGTCGTAACCCTCCAAGAGAGTCGGAGGTTCGTTGAACGCCAGCACGCGAACGAGGGCCCCGCGCGACGTCAACCATCGAGCGGCCACACGGCCGTCGGCCCCGTTGAGCCCTGGTCCCGCGACAACGCAGACTCGCTGGCCGTAACAGTGTTCGAGGAGTCGTTGTGCGCAGAGCCCCACAGCCGTCCCGGCGTCGCGCACGAGGGCGTCTTGACCACGCACGGCGACGGCCTTCGCGTCGGCGGCGCGCATCTCGGACAACGTCAGGATCGGAAACATGGGCCTTCCTTCCAGCGCCACGGTACCGCGAGTGCAGGATGAGCGTCGCACGGAGACCGATAGCACGAAGCCACCACCTTTCGGGGTGGTGGCTTCGTGCAGCGTGGGCGAGTGGTGTTACTTCAACCAGCTCGGAATGGGACTAATCGTCAACTTGGTGGTTGTCTTCAGCGGCGACGCCTTGGAATTGCCCGTGGTGAAGACGGTTCCATTCACTGGAGTGGCGTTGACCGGTGCCTTGGAGCCGTTCGCATCAATCTTGGCGATGACGCCACCCTGGAGACCTTGGTGGTTCGACGCCGAGTACTTGAGCGGCGTGATCGCGGGGCCGGAGAAGGTCGCCGACAAGAGCGACTTTACGAAGCCGGCCCGTGTCACAGTTTTGCCTTCGGCCTTCAGTGCCTCAACGAACTCCACGGCGTAGCCGACACCGTAGAGCTCATTGCCGGTCATGATCGACGACGACGTGAACGTCGGGAAGTCGGTCTTGTCGGCGAGGAGCACCTTGCGAGTCCACGGTATCCAGGCGTCACCGGTGTCGGTGACCGATGGGAAGTAGTCGAGCGTGTACGCGCCCGCTTCGCCCGCGAAGTTCACGGACGTCGGGTCGGCACCCACGCTGGAGATGATCCAGGTCGGCGAGTAGCCGAGCGCGTGCGCTACCTCCAAGATGCCCGTGGTGAATGGCGGAACGGAGTCGAGGACGACCACTTGGCACTTGCTGGCTTGCAGCGTGGCGACGTCGGCCTGGATGTCACTCGTCGAACCGGTGATGGCGTCGGCGGTGTTGTAGGTCAACGCGTTTGCACTGGCGACGTTCACGCCGCCGTCAGTGAGTCCGAGCAAGCCGTTCGCACCGAAGTCATCATTTTGACCAATGAAGCCAAGGGTCTCGCCGGCGTAGTGGGTCTTAATGAACTCCGCGAAGATCTTGCCTTCGGCGTTGTAGCTGGTCTGGTAGCCAAACAGGTCGGGGTACTGCGACGGGTCGTCCCAAGCCTTGGAGCCCGAGTTCACGAACAGTTGCGGTACACCGTTTTGCTTGAGATAACCCTCGACGCTCTCTTCCGCGGCGGTACCCAACGAACCGACCGTGGCGAAGACGTGGTCTTGGGCGACGAGCACTTGGTTCTGACTGAGCGTGGTGACGCTCGCGCCCGCGGTGCAACCGAGTCCGTACGAAGCGAGGCCGTAGCAGTCGTCAAGACGGATGTACTTGATCTTTCGACCGTTGACGCCACCGTGCGCGTTCACCCACTTGAAGACGGCGTTGGCCGCGGCCGAGACCGGGGCGTAACTGACCGCGATACCGGATAACGGCACGGTTGCTCCAATCGTGATCGAGTTCGCGCTCACGCCCGGCGTCGATCCCGCCGCGCCAGCGCTACTGGAGAGTAAGCCGGTCGTTATGCCTCCGAGAGCGAGTGCAGACACGCTCAGTAACGTCATCGAACGTCCTAGTCGTTTCATCCTTGAAATCCCCCTTGTGAAATGTGTGTTACTGCTTGGTAACTAATGTAGTTCACCCAGATCAGGGGTTTGGCGTCGGGGCCGCAGGATTCGAAAGAGTTTCTGGATGGGAGTTCTGAGCGAGACGAGACCACGCGGTGCGAACATCATCGTCAAGATCAGTAGGACCCCAAAGATGATTCCCTGCATGTTCGCCCCGAGATTCGACGTCGGGTTGACGCCAGTGAGTGAGTTCACATGCGCGACCAGATCGGCGCTGAACGAGTAGATGATGCCACCGATGACTGCACCGCTGAGCGTGCCGATGCCGCCGAGAACCATCAACGTCAGTAACGTAATGGAGAGGGTGAGAGGAAAGGTTTCGGGCCGGACAGACGCCTCGAGTAGCGAATAGAGGGCGCCACCGAGACCAGCGTAGGCGGCAGCGATCATGAAGGCACTCGAACGCGTGCGCAACAGGTCGACGCCCATGAGTTCCGCGGCGACATCGTTGTCGCGCACAAGGCGCATCGCGCGTCCCGTGCGCGAGTGAAACAGGTTGGCCATAAAAAAGAACGAGACAGCGGCGACCACGACGGCGAGGTCGGCAGTCCACTGGGCGTTGGCGTTGATCACGGCGTTGGCGCCGCTGAAGAGATGTCCGAACCAACTCGGCGTAACGAGCGAGTTCAGAAAGATACCGCCTTCACCACCGGTGACGGAGGTGAAGTTTTGGGCAATGGGTGTCACGGCTGCCGCGAACGCGAGAGTCAGACCTGCGAGGTAGGGTCCGCGTAGACGAGTTGAGGGAATGGCGATGATCAGTCCACTCAGTCCGCCCGCGACTATTGCCAACGCCAGGGTGAAGACGAGGGGAGTGGTGTTGTGGTGATGCGCCCAGATGCCTGCGGCGTACGCGCCGACGGCCATGAAGCCGGAATTACCGAGTGAGATCTGTCCGCTCCAGCCGATGAGCCAACTAAGCCCCAAGATCACGATGGCGATGGCGGCACCGCCGGCGAGTTCGGAATTGGCGACCGGCGGCAGGACGAACGTGATGGCCAATGTAAGTGCCGCGAGCGCCGTGACGCCGATGAGCCGAGAGTGCGTCGACTCTTGGCGAAAGAAGGAACGCCACCAGTCCACTAGACCCTCCGTCCCGCGTGCTTGGTGAACAGTCCTTGGGGACGAATCATGAGCGCAACAACCAAGATGATGATTCCCCCGAGCGGTGCGACGTTGGGTGACCAGTAGGCGAGGATGAACTGTTCGGCGAGGCCGATCAATAGACCGCCGGCGACGGCCCCAATCGGTGACTCCAAACCACCAACGGCGGCTGCGATGAATCCCGCGACGAAGATGCCGTCCATGTTGGTCGGAAACAGTCCAAAACTGCCTGACGCCTGAATCACGGCCGCGATAGCCCCCACGCCCGCCGACAGCATCCACCCGATCGTGAGCATTCGAGATACGCGAATTCCGAGCAGTCTCGAGACCTCGGGCGCCAGCGCTGACGCCCTCAATTGCAACCCGAGGCGAGTGAAACGAAAGAGGGCCGCGACCAACAACATGATGCAGATGGCGAGGATGATCTGAAAGATAATGAACGGCGACAGATAGACGAGGTTCCCGTTGGCGTGGTAAAAGATCTGCGAGAAGGGCTCGGCAATGTTGCGTGTGGAGCTTGTCCAGATTGCCGCCGATAGCGCCTCGAGGACGCCGAGAAAGCCCACCATCACGACGATCGGATTGATCTCGGGCTTTCCGTAGAGAGGTCGTATCAGCACTCGCTCGGTGAGTCCACCCACAATCATGCCCACGGCCACCGAGATGATGACGCACCACCAGTAGCCAATACCTCGATCAATCTCGGTCATGCCAATGTACGTGGCGAACATGGCCATCGCACCTTGCGCGAAGTTCAACACGTGGGTGGATTGCCAGACGATGACGAGGCTTAGCGCCACGAGCGAATAGACGACTCCCTGGGCTAGACCGCCGAAGATGTTGTGCATGAGGGATGAGGTAAGAAAGGCGCTCATTCGACGACCACCCCGAGGTAGTAGCGGCGCAGATTGTCGTCGGCCGCCACGCTCGTGGCGTCGCCGCTGGCGACGGCCGTACCGAGATGCAACACCACCGCACGATGGGCAATTCGCAGCGCACTCTTGGCGTTCTGCTCGACGAGGACAACGGTGAGGTGCTCGCTCTCGCACAGGTCATGGATTGAGCGCATGAGCTGCGCGGTCACCTGGGGGGCGAGACCGAGAGAGGGTTCATCCAAGAGCAATACACGCGGCTTAGCGATAAGGGCTCGCGCCATGGCGAGCATCTGTCGTTCGCCACCCGAGAGAGTGGAACAGAGCTTCTTTCGACGTTCGCCCAGCGCCGCAAATCGTTCGTACTGCTCGCGCAGTCCCTCGGCGAGATCGACCTTCGCCGCCATTGCTCCGAGGCGCAAGTTCTCTTCCACAGTGAGCTCTTCGATGACGCCACGGCCCTCGGGCACGTGAGCCACCCCCATTCGAGCGATATTTTCGGTGGCGACCCCGACGAGCGGTCGTTCGTCGAGATGGATGGAGCCCGTCTTGGGCGTCACCAGTCCCGAGATTGTGCGCAGCAGCGTCGTCTTGCCGGCACCATTCGCGCCCAGCACCGCCGTGATCTGTCCCGTGGGCGCTTCGAAACTCACGTCGCGTAACGCCTTGACCGCGCCGTAGTTGACTGAGAGGTTTTGAACGCGAATCATTCGTCGAGTCCTAGGTAGGCGGCGAGTACGTCGGGATTGTGACTGATCTCGCTGGGAGTCCCTCGGGCAATGACTTGGCCAAAGTTCAACACGACGAGCTGATTGACGACCTGCATCACGAAGTCCATGTTGTGCTCCACGAGCAGGACGCTCATCGTCGATCGCAACTCAATGATGAGCTGAATAAAAGCGTCGAGTTCCTGCTCGTCGAGGCCGGATGCGGGTTCATCCAGCATGAGCAATGTGGGCCGTGTCATCAACGCCCGGGCAATTGAGACTTTTTTGGCGATGCCGTAGGGAATGCCGCCCGGAAGAGCCTCGGCGAAAGTGGCGACGCCGAGGCGCTCGAGTTGTCCCATCGCCTCGTCGCGCAGCACTCGTTCGTGCCGAAGTCCGCCCGGCAGGCCCATCACCGAACTCCAGAGGCCCCCACCCGGCCGACTCTGCGCTCCGGCCATGACGTTTTCGAGCACGCTCAAGTGGTTAAACAGGCCGACTCCTTGCAGCGTGCGCGCGACTCCCACCTTCGCGAGCTGCGCCGGGTGAAGTCCGCGCTTTCCCAGTTCGGGAAAGCTCACGGTGCCCGAGGTCGGTCGTTGAAAACCGCACGCAACGTTGAACGCAGTGGTCTTGCCTGCACCGTTCGGCCCGATGAGGCCGACAATTTCCTGCTCGGCCACTTCAAAACTCACGTCGTTGAGCGCGAGCAGACCGCCGAATCGCACCGACACGTGCTCGAAGGCGAGTGTGATCGGGCGAGAGGTCGAATACGTCACAGCGCTCCAAACTAGCCCGAAGTCAGTTCACCATGAGTGCGCATGTCAACGTCGAGACGTTGTTAGGAACGTCGCGACTCTAAAGACTTCGTCACGACACGCGCGACGCCCCGCTCGACGATCCGCTACGAAGGGAGTGAGACGATGCCCGTGATCGTGGCGACGATCTCGTCGGCGCCCGAGCCCGGTCCGAAGACGGCCGCGACACCGAGGGAGCGCAATTCTTCGATGTCCCTCGGTGGAACGATTCCGCCGAGTACGACCGGAATATCCGAGCCGCGAGAGCGCAGTGCCTGGACAACCAGGGGAGCGAGAGTCATGTGAGCTCCGGACAACATGGAGAGCCCAACAACGTCGACGTCTTCTTGGATGGCCGCTGAGGCGACGGACTCGGGTGTCTGAAAGAGTCCGGTGTAGACCACTTCCATTCCCGCGTCACGCAGGAGTCGCGCGACGACCTTGATGCCGCGATCGTGGCCGTCGAGACCGACCTTCGCAACGAGAACGCGAAGGCTCACAGTGAGGGGACCTCGACGTAACGACCGAAGACGTCGGCAAGGGTCGACATCATTTCTCCGACCGTCGCGTACGTCTTGGCGGCGTCGATGAGGGCGGGCATGAGATTGATGTCGGGGTCCTGCGCCTCTTGACGAAGTCGATCGAGTGCTTGGTGGACCTGCTTGTCATCGCGGTCGTGGCGCACTTGCTCGAGACGTGCGAGCTGCTTGCGCTCGTCTTCGTTCGTAATACGAAGAGTCGCCAGCTCGTCGTCATCGTTGCCCTCAAGGAAGCCATTGACCCCGACCACGATGCGATCCCCACTATTGAAGGACCTTTCGAGTTCGTAGGCGGAGTCGGCGATGCGTCCTTGGAACCAGTTTTCTTCAATGCCGCGAACGCATCCTTCCAGCATTGACCCTTCACCCATCTTGGAGATGTCGGCGAAGAGGGCTTCCGCCTCTCGTTCCATCTCGTCGGTCAGTGCTTCGACGAACCACGATCCACCAAGCGGATCGGCCACGTTGGTCACGTTCGTTTCGTGCGCAATGATCTGCTGGGTACGCAGGGCGATTCGCGCGGCCTTCTCCGACGGTAGCGCCAACGCCTCATCCATGGAGTTGGTGTGTAGTGATTGCGTGCCCCCGAGGACGCCCGCGAGAGCTTCAATGGCTGTGCGGGCAATATTGATCTCGGGTTGTTGGGCCGTGAGCGACACGCCCGCCGTTTGGGTGTGAAAGCGAAGCTGCCAGGATCTCTCGTCGCGCGCGCCGTAGTGATCCTTCATCCACTTCGCCCAAATTCGCCGCGCGGCGCGATATTTAGCGATCTCTTCGAAAAAGTCAATGTGCGCGTTAAAGAAAAACGACAAACGAGGCGCAACTTCATCCACGCTGAGTCCGCCCTGCGCGGCGAGTTCGACGTAGGCGAATCCGTTGGCGAGTGTGAAGGCCAGCTCTTCCGCGGCGGTGGAGCCGGCTTCGCGAATGTGGTACCCGGATACCGAGATGGAGTTCCATTTGGGCATCTCGGCGGCGGTAAAGGTGAGCGTGTCGCGAACGAGGCGCATCGACTGGCGCGGGGGAAAGACGAACTCCTTTTGTGCCTGGTACTCCTTCAAGATGTCGTTTTGTAACGTGCCGCCGAGCAGGGCTCGATCAACTCCCGACTCCTCGGCCTGGGCAACGAACATCGCGAGCATTACGGCCGCGGGAGAGTTGATAGTCATCGACGTCGTGATGTTGGCAAGGTCAATTCCGGCGAAGAGGTCACGCACGTCGGCGAGAGTATCGATCGCCACACCGCATCGTCCGACTTCGCCAATGGCCATAGCGTCGTCGGAGTCCAACCCGAGCAAAGTCGGCATATCGAAGGCCGTGGAGAGTCCGGTGCCGCCCGACCGGATGATCTCTTGGAATCGCTCGTTCGTGTCCGTTGCCGTGCCAAAACCAGCGAACATGCGCATCGTCCAGAGTTTGGTTCGGTACATGGAGGCGTGCACGCCACGGGTATATGGGTAGACGCCCGGATACTCGACGTCGTCAGTCCCGTAGACCGGAGCCAGGGGAATCCCAGACATGGTCGCGAACTCGCCCGGTCGCACTCGGGCGGCGTCGTAGAGACGTCGCCACCGCTCCTGGGCGCTTTCTTCAGTCACGCCATCTCCTTGATTGAGATCTTGTGCCTCAGCATAGAGTCCACTCGTTCACACTCTGTATCGTCGAGCGCGTCGTTTCGCGCGAGACTCGTTTCGAGTCCGAATCGGGGACGTGGGAAAACGATCCGGACGCAACACTCGCCGAGAAGTAGAATCGAGTTCCAGCCGGCTTCGACGATTGGATGCCGTTTTGATCCGCGGTGAAGAGATAGGTGAGGCCATGGCCAGAGAATCGCTCTTGATCGCAACACTCGTTGAACTCGCGGACAACCTGGTGGACGACTACGACATTATTGACGTCTTGACCGTATTGAGCGATCGATGCGTCCAGGCGCTGGACGTCGATGCGGCAGGCGTGATGCTCGCCTCTCCCGGAGGGGAGTTGCAGTTCGTGGCCTCCTCGAGCGAGTCGGTGCGCATTCTCGAGCTCTTTCAGATTCAGGCCGACGAAGGTCCTTGCGTTGACTGCTTTCGAAACGGAATCGCCATCGTCAATCACTCGCTGCACGACGCCGAACAACGTTGGCCGCGATTCGCGCCGCGCGCTCTTGCCCATGGATTCCGCTCTGTTCACTGTCTACCGATGCGTCTACGCGGTCGAACAATCGGAGCGCTCAACTTGTTCCGGACCCATGAGGGGACACTGTCGGCTGAGGACGTTCTGGTCGCCCAAGGTCTCGCCGACGTTGCCACGATCGCAATTCTCCAACACCAGTCATCACTCGACGCCGGCACCTTGAACACTCAATTAAGTAATGCTCTCAACAGCCGCGTCATCATTGAGCAGGCCAGGGGTATGGTTCGCCAAGCCACCAGCTGTGGCATGGATGACGCCTTCAATCGACTTCGCGCTCACGCTCGAAACCACAATGAGGGGCTGACGGTACTGGCCACGCGCATCGTCGGCAGGGCGATTCTGTCGAGCGATCTCGACGAGTGGTTCCAGCCCGCGCGCTTAACGTCTTAACTCACATTCAACGAACGGGCGCAGAGCCAGAGTTCGCTCGACGCCGGCCGCGCGGGGGAGTTCACGTGTAAATTACCGGCGCACCTGGTACCCTGCACTCAGGACGTCAAGACCTCGCTTCCTTCTCGCCTGACGCTGCGTCAGGCCCGTAAGAAGAAGGAGCGAACTATGGGATTACCTGGAATGGTTCTTAGCGTCATAGCGACAGCTGCCGGCGCAATTATGTATTGGGCGGTGACCTATCAAGGAACCGGGTTTCGTCTCTCCACTGTCGGCATCATTTTGATGATCGCGGGCGTCATCGGCTTTGTCATCTCTTCGATCGTGTTCGCCACGTCACGCCGGTCGGTCGGCGCGGCGCATCACTCATTGGATCGCCAAGTCGTCGACTCGCAAGGTCAAACGAGTTCGGTTCACGAGGAGACCGAGTGATGACATTTCGCACTCACTGTGCACACATGGCACGTCGTTCGCCATTGGAGCGATAGCGAATGTTCCTGCGTTCCGGGACTGTCATCGTCATTCTTGTCGTCGTCATCATCTTTTTGATCATGCGATGACCGATTTTGCTCATGTGGTTACGGCTTTCTCTGGTGACTATGAACCGGGGAGTGGCCACATGTTCTATCTGCAGTTAACGAATGGGTAGTTCTCGAGGTCTGTGTTTCGAGAAAAGAGAGGAAAGTCATGACACTGAGAAATAAGGCTCGAAACTTGTTCCAGACCTCAAAGGGCAGGGTAAAAGAGACTGCCGGAAGGGCGACGGCTGACGAAGACCTCGAAAACGAAGGCGTCAAGGATCGGCAAGCGGGGAACCTCAAACAAGCGGGTGAAAAGGTGAGGGATGCTTTTAGAAAGCGATGACCTGGCGAAAGAAGATGACGAGGCTCCCGCGCACGTATCGCTCACTCACCTGAGATTGACGGAGGGCGGAAATCTCCACGATGATATCGAGCGACTTATCGACATAGCGGCTCAGCTTTTCTCGGCCATTGAGGTGCATATCCGTCATCTGGAGCAAGTATTGACCTCCGCGAATCGCGATGAGGTCAAATCCTCCACTCAGACGCTTCTCAAAGAGCAACTAATCCGTACTGCGGCAAGTCTTAACGCCTCTCTTTGCGAGGTCGCCCTTCATCTCGAAGGACACGCGACAGCGCGGACGTTCGCGCCTCAAGACTGATCGCGATAACCGCTCTCATTGTCGATTTCAGGTTCGCGGAGCGATTCGTGGTGGGCGAGTTGTTCCCGTTCGCGTTCTATCAGTTCATCGTCGGGGGCAACTTCTAGTTTGACCGCGCGGTCATCGGCCTGGGGAGTAGCGCGAATGAGTTCGTCGAGTTTTAACTGCAGAACGAGCTGATGGCGACTTTGGGTGTGCTGGATGACGAAGAGCATGATCAAAGTGACAACGTCGGCGACGGCGCCGAATGTGGTCAACCAGGTCGTCGGGAAGCCCTCGATTCCCAAAATGAGAAGAAAGACGAGTAGAACAAGAGCAACCGCTACCGCGGCGCTCGCCCGGGAGGTTGCTTCGCTGATCCAGCGCAAAAACTTACTGATACGACGTAGTGGCGCTCGGTGTTCCATGGTCCTCCGATCTGCACGTCAGTGCGAGGCGTTTCGATAGTACGACCAGGTGTTGCTCAGTAGAGACACGCCGCCAGGAGGCGCTGATCCAGCGTAGTGACCGACAGGAACTACGCGTCAGCGATGGCGAGAGCCAACAGTGGAGCGGACGCTTTGTTGAGGCATTCACGGAATTCGAACGCGGGTTGGCTGTCTGCGACGATTCCTCCGCCGGCCTGCACCGTGGCGACACCGTCGCGCAGCGACACCGTACGGATCGTGATCGCGAAGTCGGCGTTGCCCGAAAGCGAGAAATATCCCACGGCGCCGCCGTAGGGACCGCGATACGCCGACTCGAACTCGTCGATCAGTTCCATGGCGCGAACCTTGGGTGCGCCGGTCAAGGTACCCGCCGGAAAAAGAGCGTCAAAGGCGTCGAATGCGTCGAGCCCATCTCTTAGCTCGCCGTCCACGTGGCTCACGAGGTGCATCAGATGCGAGAAGCGTTCGACGTGAGCTAATCGTTCGACGCGCACGGTGCCGGGTGTGGCGACGCGACCGACGTCGTTGCGTCCGAGATCGACCAGCATGACGTGCTCGGCGATCTCCTTCTCGTCAACCAGCATCTCCGCTTCGAGTGCGAGATCGTCGGCGTCACTCGTTCCGCGCGGACGCGTACCCGCAATCGGTCGAGTGCTCACGACACCGTCGTGCACGCGCATCAACATTTCTGGCGATGCGCCAACGATCTGGCTGTCACCCGAGTCGAGCAGGTACATGTAGGGCGAAGGATTCAACGCTCGCAGCACGCGGTACAGCGTCAAGGGGTTCACCGAACTCGGACGCCGGAACTGCTGGCTCGGAACAACCTGAAAGACGTCGCCGGCCACGATGTACTTCTTCGCGCGCTCGACCACGTCTGAGTAGTCGTCGGCGGAGAAGTTGGAGAGCCCTTGGGCGAGGGCGTGGATATCGATGCCTGAACGTTGTTGAGGTGCCGTCGCTACGAGTCGTTCGGTGCCCGGGTCGGTCTCGGGGGCGGGACCCAGCAACATTGCGACGAGTTCATTCAGTCGTTCGAGGGCGCGGTGATACACGCGCGCCGGATCGTCGCCTTCGACAATGGCGAGCACGACCACCGTTGTCGAGTGGCGAAGGTGATCGCAAATCAAGATTGCGTCGGGAAAGGAAAAATCCACGTCGGGCCACGTTGGATGGGTGTCTCGTCCCGGAAGACGCTCAAGACGACGCACGTAGTCATACGTCACGAAACCCACCGCTCCGCCAACGAAGTCAGGAAGATCTGTCGAGACGTAGGTGCGATACGTACCTAGCAGTAGACGTAGTTCGTCGAGGGGTGCGAGCTCGCTCTCTCGAGAGACAGCTCCCTCGATGATGGTCACCTCATCGCGCGTGGTGAGGCGCCAGCGCCGATCGAGGCCAATGAAGGAATATCTTCCGGTTGCTTCACCGAGTGCCGCGCTCTCAAGGAGGAAGATCGCGCGCTCACCCAAGCGCTGATAGAGCGACACGGGAGTTTCGCGGTCGAGCTGCAACGTGACGTGCAAGGGAACGACGTTGAATCCCTCGTCGATGAGATCGAGAAACGGCTCGAGCTTCAAGGGGTCCATGGCGAAAGGTTAGTAACTCTGGGCCGTAGGATTGTCTCCAATGTCGCTCGGACCCAGCATTCTCGTCGTCGACAACTACGACTCATTCGTTTACAACCTCGTGCAGTACCTAGGAGAACTAGGCGCGCGGGTTCTCGTGCGGCGCAACGATGACGTCAGCGCTACTGACCTCACGACTCTCGGTGTTGAGGGTGTGCTGATCTCACCCGGCCCCGGTCACCCTGACTCCGCTGGGAACTGTCTCACGATCGTTCGCCAATGCGGAGAACAGGCGCTACCGATGCTCGGAGTATGCCTGGGGCATCAGGCTCTCGCCGTGGCGTTCGGCGGACGGGTTGATATGGCACCTGAGCTGCTACACGGACGCGCCAGCGTCGTCACCCACGATGGAGCCGGCGTGTTTAAGGGCGTCTCAAATCCCCTCGTTGCCGGGAGATATCACTCGCTCGTGGTCCTCGAAGACTCATTGCCCGACGTGTTCGAAGTCAGCGCAACATCGAATAATTTGATCATGGGGATGCGCCACCGCTCACTTGATCTCGAAGGCGTCCAGTTTCATCCTGAGTCCGTTCTGACCCAGGATGGCTACTTGATATTGGCGAACTGGCTCGAGCGGTGTGGTGCCGAAGGGGTGGTCGAGCGCGCCTCGGTCCTCGCTCGTCGCGCCGACGACGTTCGTGCGGCCCTTCCTCAACCTCGTCGCTAGCGAGCGACGCTGTCTACACGCTGGGGAACGCCGAGAGGAGTGGTCATCACACCTTTCTATCCGACTCCCGGACGGCGGCGACCTGGGCGATGCCTAGTATTCGAAGCACACCCGGTGAAGGAGAGCCATGGCCACGAACGAAGCCGATCTCGACATACTGATTGACGAACTCGTCGCGGCCTATCCACCCGAATCAACTGACCCCGTCAAGTTCCTCGGTGAGCAGTTCGATCGCGGCCTCGCGTGGGTTCACTTTCCTGAAGGACTTGGGGGACTGGGACTTTCGCCCGCGGATCAGCTCTACGCCATGCGCAAATTGTCGAAGCTCGGAGTCCCGAGCGCCGCAATGCGCAACATCATTGGTTACGGCATGGTGGCGCCCACCATTGTGACCCACGGCACGGATGAGCAGAAGTCTCGGTTCTTGCGACCACTCTTCACCGGTGAGGAGATCTGGTGTCAGCTGTTTTCGGAACCGGGCGCCGGCTCTGACGTCGCGACGCTCGCGACACGGGCCGAGCGTGACGGCGACGAATGGATCATGACCGGTCAAAAGGTCTGGACGACCCTCGCGCACATTGCGTCGTACGGACTGATCATCGCGCGTACGAATCCCGACGTTCCCAAGCACAAGGGCATCACCGCGTTCCTCGTCGACATGCACGCACCCGGAGTCGAAGTACTTCCGCTGTACCAAGTGACGGGGGAAGCGGAATTTAATGAGTGCTTCTTCAACGAGGTGCGAATTCCCGATACCCGACGCCTCGGGGGAGTCGGTGAAGGATGGGGCGTATCGATCACGACATTGATGAACGAGCGCGTCTCGATTGGCGGAACAGTTCCCCCGCGCAGCTCGGGACTCATTGGCGAAGCACTGAAGATTTGGCACGCGCACTGGGCCTCGCGCAGGGACGCGTACGCGCTCGCCGTTCGAAGCGACCTCATGCGCGCCTGGGTGAGAAATGAAGTGGGCCGACTGACGAACTGGCGCGCCAACGACCTGCGTCGCGCCGGAACTCCCGGGCCGGAAGGATCGGTTGCGAAATTGGCCTTTGCGGAAGAGAATCAGCGCACCAGCGAGCTGTGCGTCAACCTGATGGGAGCCGAGGGCATGCTCTACGGTTCGAACTACCCTCAGATACGCCCGAGCGAGTCAGCCATGTCCGGTGGCGATATGCGTAAGGCCTTTTTGCGCATGCGCGCCAACTCCATCGAAGGAGGTACCAGCGAGGTGATGCGCAACATTATCGGCGAGCGCGTGCTTGGTCTCTCGGGCGAGCCGCGAAACGATAAGGATGTCGCCTGGAAGGACGTTCCGCGAAGTTAGCGAGAAACGGGCGAGAGGTGCGCGTTGAAAAATTCGCGAGTTCGTCTGTCCGCGTCCTTAGTCGCGTCGTCGTTGTAAGCCGCCGGTCGAGCATCACAGTGAAAGCCGTGACCGGCGAGTGGATAGCGCACGATCTCCGTCACCACGTCGAGGCGATCGGTGACATCGCGCAGCGCTTCAACCTCCTCGACGGGAATGCCCGTATCGAGGTCGCCGTACAGTCCGAGCCACGGGGAGCGAAGATGCTCGGCCACTTCTAGAAGAGGTGCTAGTCCCATTCGTCCCGTCTCGATTCCTCCTCCGTAGAAACTGACGGCAGCTCCGACGGTTCCGAGCGTGGCAGCGAAAAGGGCGACCGACCCGCCCATGCAGAAGCCGACGACACCAGTGGATTCTGTAGTGAATCCGAGCGTCGAAAGTAAATCGGTGGTGGCGCGGAGGTCGTTGGTCAGTCCCGCGTGCGTCAATGTCGACATGAGCGATTTGGCCCGATCAATGTCGTCGTAAGGAATCTCAGGAGATCCACTGCGGTGATAGAGATGCGGCGCCACAACAAAAAATCCGTCATCGATGTAATGGTCGGCCACCTGACGGATGTGATCGTTGACGCCGAATCCTTCTTGGAAGACGATGAGTGCGCGCGGCGAGTTGGTCGAGCCCGCCGCGTAGATGGGAAAACCGGGCGAACTCGTGTAGACACTCATTCGAAGTTCGGGCCGGTGGTTCTCGTTCTCTTCAGTTCGTAGAAACCCGGAGTGCTCGCGACCAACATGACGCCGTCAAAGAGTTTCCCCGCGGCTTCTCCCTTGGGTGCGGGCGTGACGACGGGGCCGAAGAACGCAACGTCACCGACGTGGATGACTGGTGTTCCGACGTCGTAGCCAACGGGATCCATGCCGGCGTGGTGGCTTTTGCGCAGCGCCTCGTCATAGTCGGTTGAGGCGGCGGCGAGGGCTAAGTCCGCGTCGAGGCCGACGTCGCTGAGGGCATTCGCGATCACGTCATCGAGGTCTTTGCTGCCTTGGACGTGATACCGCGTTCCCATGGCGCTGTAGAGAGGTTCGACAACCTCGTTGCCGAAGCGCTCTTCGGCGGCGATGAGAACGCGCACTGGTCCCCAAGCCTTCTTGAGCGACTCTTTGTATTCTTCGGAAATGTCACGACCATCGTTCAAGACAGCCAGGCTCATGACGTGAAAATCGATGTCGAAGTTGCGAACTTTGCCCGCTTCGAGAAGCCACCGCGAAGTCATCCAGGCCCAAGGGCAAATGGGATCCACCCAGAGATCAACGTGTTCGGTCATGACAGTCCTTATGTTTTTACTTTCTTGCGTGCGCTTCCAACACAGTAACGACCATGTTTGTCACACCAACCGCCATAGGAAGGTCCAACATCTCGTCAATCGCGTGAGCGTTCGACTCGGGCCCGTCGACGCCCGTGGCGACGAACTGAACGCCGGGATAACGCTTCGCGAGCGAACCAAGAAAGGGAATCGAGCCACCTTCACCCGTGAAGCCCACCGATCGTCCAAAGGAGTCGAGCGACGCCTGCTCGAGTGCTGGCGCGAGCCACGGTGCAAGTTCGGGCGACACCCAACCGTCTCCCGGGTGGACGTTCGTCACGCTTACCCGTGCGTGAGAAGGAACATCCGTCGTGAGGAGCCGGGTAATTGCTTCGGCGGCACGCGTGGCGTCGACGCTCGGGGGCAAACGAAAGGACAGTACGGCTGTCGTAAACGGACGAAGGACGTTTCCCGCGATGTCGGGACCGGGTATGCCACCCATGCCAATCACCGAAAGAGTGGGAAACCAATTTCGCCGAAGCAGCCTCTCCTCCGCGTCGGCACCCATGAGTTCAACGCCCTCGAGTGTCGGAATGTCCTTCGCGATGATGTCACCAAACTCGACGGCGATTTCGTGAGCCGAGTTCGCGTGTGACTCGGGAATCTCGGCGTGCAACTCTTTGACGAGTACCTCGCCGGTGGTTGCGTCCTCGAGACGGTCAAGTAACTGACGAAGCACTCGAAACGACGACGGTACAACCCCGCTCGTCGAGCCGCTGTGACGGCCCTCTTCGAGAACGCCCACGGTGATTTCGAGGTTGACGACACCGCGCAGCGACGTCGTCACCCACAGGCGGTCATAGGTAAGAGCACCCGAGTCGAGACAGATCAGGAGTTCCACGTTGCCGAGGTGTTCGTCCAGATAGTCGAGGTACGCCTCGAGATCCGTGCTACCGCTCTCTTCGCTGGCTTCAATCAAGACGACGCAGCGTCCGTGGGGGATATCGTGCGCTTCCATCGCTTCGATGGCACTCAGAGCTGAGAAGAGGGCGTAACCATCATCGGCGACGCCGCGCGCGTAGAGACGGTCACCGCGGCGCACCGGCACATAGGGATCGAGTCCACTCGACCAGTTGCCGAGCGGCGGCTGCTTATCGAGGTGGCCATAGAGCACCACGGTGCCGGTCTCACCGGCCGTCGAGTCGACCGTCACGACGAGGGTTGGCGTACGACCTTCGAGATGATGAATCGTGATCTCGACATTTTTGAGTTTCCGAGCGTGCGCCCAGGTCGCGAGCAGCTGTGCGGCATCTTCCAGGTAGCCATTCTCCGCCCACTGAGCGTCAAACATCGGAGAAAGCGAGGGGATTGTTGCGAACTCCTCCAGAGTGGGCAGGGCGTCACGAGTGAAGTCGTCGAGGGAAAGTATGGGCATACGTGCGAGATTACTGTTCGCGCGAGAGGTGCACGGCTTGCCAGCAGTACCACGCCACGTCTGATCGCACACCCTCGAAGACGTCGCCGTGTCGCTTGAGATCGATTTCGGTCACCATCTCCTCGAGCTCGTGTAGGAGCGACCACCCATTGCGCACGCCGAGGTCGCCCGTGGGCCACACGTCGTGGCGGGCCAGCGTGTGCATCAAGTACATCTGGGCGGTCCACGGACCGATGCCGCGCACGGCGACGACGTCCGTGAGCACGTCGTGATCACTCATTCTCCCGTGTTGCGCCAGATGAATTCGGCCGTCGCGGGCTCGCTCCGCTAGGTCGAGCATGGCGGCGGCTTTGGCGTTCGAGAGTCCGACGCCCCTCAAGTTCGCGTGACCCGCTTTCGTTATGGTGTCCGCACTCACCGTCCCGTCGCAGAGATCGACCACGCGTTGGTGAATGGTGTTCGCGGCCTTTGTCGCGAGAAGTTGAAATGTAATAGAGCGAGCTAGGTACGAAAAGCGATCAGCGACAGGAGCGCTACGACGAGGCGGCGGCGGTCCGACAACCTTTATAAGTGTTGCGAATACGCGATCGCGTTTACCAATCGCGAGAGCACGGTCTTTCGGTGTCATTTTCGTTGCCACAGTGGGGACTATTGCATACGCGTGTAATGCCCATTCTCCTTGCTGCGTTTTGTAACGTGCGATTCATTCACTCTTTTGAAGATGCATCTAATTGATTTCACCGCGTTGACCAGGAAACGTGTACCTGCCGCGCCGCGCCCAGGTGTTTTGCGAGAACGACCGAGCTCGACCCGACGATGACGCCAGACCTGCACCACGGACGTCACTTCGAACATGCGGGCGGTACGGCGTCTACGCCGGGGTCGTCCGACTGGCTCTCTTCGGGAGGTATACGCCGTCGGGGGGAGCCGACGCATTGGCGACCACGTCTTCGAGCAGAGCCTGAATGGCGCGCACGGGGGCGGCGGGAAAGCCAAAACGTCGAGTGGCGAGAACGACTCGACGTTTGGCGATGTTCTCGATGGGCAGTGCTACGAAGTTCGCGCGAAGGTGAGGTGAGAGCATCGTCGCGGGAAGAATGGAAGGTCCGTGTCCGTCAAAGGTCATGGATGCAATGGTGCGTAGGCCGTCGAGTTCTACAAGCGGGTGGAGTTCCACTCCGGCGAGTCGTGCCGCATCGTCGATCTCGCGTCGAATCGGGGTTCCGCGCATCGGTAAGAGAATGTCGTGTTGGGCGAGAAGAGAGAAGGGCAGCGGTCCCTCCATGTGGGCCAGGGGATGGTCGCGGTGGGCGATCACCACCAGGTCTTCCGTGAAGAGATCGACTTCGATTAGTTCATCGGCCATCACGGGCCACGCCAATACCGCCAAATCAAGCTGACCATTGATGAGGCGCGGCTCGAGCGCGGAGTTGGTTCCTTCGCTGATGCGCAGGTTGATATGGCGATAGCGCTGGCGCACGTTCTCGAGAAGGAGAGGAACCAGCCAGCGTCCCGCGGTTCCAATCATTCCGAGAGTGACTTGGCCTCGAATCTCCGCGTTGAGTTCCGAGACGTCCGAGGCAATGGCCCGAAGTTCAACGAGCACGCGACGAGCGCGCTCAACGACAATGACGCCCGATTCCGTCAGTGTTCCCGTCGCACGATTCACCAGTTCGGTACCCAGCTCGCTCTCGAGTCGGGCAATCCGGTTCGAGATGTTGGATTGGACCGTGCCTAAGGATTCCGCCGCATTCGAGAAAGTTCCGTGTTCGGCGATGCCAATTAAGGCCTCTAATTGGCGTATTTCCATGTATCCATTATACAGATAGCAAGTATCTATTGTATTCACTTGAAAGATACGGTGAGAAGATGCATACTGGGTCAAGCCTGCATTACTAGAACCCCCCCTCTAGTAATCACAGGGTTTTGCAAAAGGACCAACCACCCCCCGGTTGGTCCTTTTGCGTTTTCTGGTGTTGTTAGCGTTGGCTCAATGTCCCCGGCCCCATCTCTTCGCGACGCAGTCGCAACGAGGGCAGTTCGGGCGGTCAATTTCGTCTCTCGAATGACCTTCGGTGGCTCGGGAACAGTAATAGGTGGGCGCGTGGGCCTCGCTATGGCCCCGCGATTACTCGACGACTTAGCCCGCGCGCGCACCGTGGTGTTGGTGAGCGGAACGAATGGCAAAACAACGACCACCGCAATGATCGCGGCGGGTTGGGGGCGCGACGTAGCGACGAACCAGACGGGCTCAAACATGCCCGCGGGCCACGTCGCGGCACTCGCCGCTTCGCAAAGTTCATCGGTTGTCTTGGAAGTTGACGAAGGGTGGATGACGAACGTGGTTCCTGCGACAAAACCTCGCGTCATTACGTTGTTGAATCTGTCGCGCGACCAACTTGATCGCTCCAATGAAGTTCGTCAGATATCCGAACGATGGCGATCGGTACTCACCGGCAATGATGGTGTGACGGTCGTCGCCAACGCGAATGATCCCCTCGTTGTCTACGCCGCGGAACTCGCGTCGAACGTGGCGTGGTGCGATATACCGACCCCCTGGAACACGGACGCGGTGTCGTGCCCTCGTTGTACCCTTCCGCTTCGTTTTAATAACAATTCGTGGTGGAGCGAATGCGGATTCTCGAAGCCATTGAAGATGGTGACGACCCTGCATGAAGAGCTCGTCGTTCGTGGCACGTCTCTCCCGCTCGATCTTCGGTTACCGGGCGCGTTCAACGAGGCGAACGCCGCGATGGCGCTCACGGCCCTGTCGTATCTCAACGTTGATCTCACTGAGGCCCTGGCGAGAGTGAACGCCCTCGAGAGTGTGGCGGGAAGATTCAGCCTGCGTCGGTGGCGGGGCCATCAACTGCGACTCTTGCTCGCGAAAAATCCCGCTGGGTTCACCGCCATGTTAAATACGTTGAGGGCCGATGGCGGCGACGTGTGGGTGGCCATCAACGCTCGTGTCGCCGACGGACGAGATCCTTCATGGCTCTACGACGTGCCCTTCGAACGACTACGGGGGCATCGGGTGTACTGCTTCGGTGATCGACGCCTCGATCTGGCGACGCGCCTCGATTACGCCGGCGTGGACTACGTGGTCGTGCACGACGAGGCACTGCTGCCGCCGTCGAACGACGTGATCAACGTGTTGGCGAACTACACGGCCTTTCAAGACTGGCGCGAGAAGTCCGGCCCATGCTGACCATTGCTCTTATCTACCCCGAGATACTTGGTACCTACGGTGACGGCGGGAACGCTCTCGTGCTCGTCGAGCGGGCTCGGCGACGAGGTATCGACGCCGACGTAATGAGCGTTGGCATTGGTGACGAGATGCCGGACGCGTCTATTTACTTACTGGGTGGGGGAGAGGATGGGCCCCAACGTCTAGGGGCCGACCTCTTGCGCGAGTCGACTTTTGTGTCGAGGGTACGGGACGGCAAGTACGTCCTGGCGGTGTGTGCCGGCCTGCAACTTCTGGGCACAAGTTTTGCCGTCGAGGGCGATGACGAATACGAAGGGCTTGGTCTCGTGAGGGCGGTGACCCGGCGCGGACTTACGCGGGCGGTCGGTGAACTGCTCGTGCGACGAGACCACGACGTTCTGGTGGGCTTCGAAAACCACGGTGGTCGGACCGAATTGAGCGCGGAACTCGAGCCGTTCGGCGTTGTCGAACGCGGCCGAGGTAACGACGGCGTGGTTGACGGATTTCGCACATCGAAGATATGGGCGACGTACGCTCACGGTCCGGTACTCGCCATGAACCCGTGGTTCGCTGACGAGATTCTCTCAACCGTTCTCGGTCGCGAACTAGAAGCGCTCGGCACCGTCGCTGATGATCTCTACGCCGAACGCCGTGCGGCGGTTCTTCATTCAGCGGCGTCGTCGCGTCGACCGTAAGACGGGTCGCCGCTCACTTCACGCCCAAGGGATTCAACGGCACGCTCAATACGCACACCGAAGTGGCGCATATTTTCGCCCTCTTCGCATCGCATTCCCGGGCCAAAGGCCACGATGACGTGATGTCGTCGCTCGTTCGCTTCGACGTAGATCGGGGCCTTGGCGTACTTTGACGCCTTGAGGTAACCCGACTCGTGGATATATGTCGGAATGACCGTCGCCTTGGAGCGTTCCGCGAGGTAGGCGGCTCCGCCCTTGAACTCTTGGAGGTGACCATCGGGGGTGCGGCCGCCCTCGGGATAGATGATGAGATTCCAATCGTCTTCGACGAGTTCTAGGGCCAACTGCGCGCTACGTCGATTTACCTTGAGTCGATCGACGGGAATGGCGTTGAAAATCAGCACCGTCTTGATGGCCTGGCGGTAGTCCATAAAAAAACTGTCCATCGCGGCCGCAACGACGGTGCGCCGACGCTCCTTCGCCGGGATCGCCGAGAGTAACAAGGTCGTGTCGGAGTGGCTCGAGTGGTTCGCGACAAATATGTACGGTCGTTCACCGGCTATGTTCTCGTCGCCGCGAACTTCGAGTGTCGAGAGATAGCGAGCGTAGGGCTCCATGAAGTAGGTGTGAATAATGTTGCGCGCGAACCGCGCCGTGTAGCCCCGTCCCCACTTCGTTGGAAAATCTAGGCCCAGTTTGGTCATGTTCTAGCGACGACGACGCGGAGGCTTCTTTGGCGTATAGCGCTTGGATGCTTCGGGCGTCGCCGGCTTCTGCGTCGCTGACTTAGACGTGTTCTTTATTGTCGTACTGCTAGAACCAGTTATTGGCTCGAGATTTGGCGCACGACCCTCTTTACGAGAGGTGGCCATTTCTTTCGCCACTCGATTCGAGCCGAGCATTGTCGCCACTCCGTACTTCTGCAGTCGATAGGCGCGAACGATCAGCCACGCACCCATGAAGAAGAAGACCAATCCCGAGCCAAGACCAAGACCGAGTCCGAGAAAAATGGCGAAGCAGGCTACTCCGGCGCGCTTACGGCGAATAGCGAAGAACAGTATGCAGAGAGCGACAATCAAGGTGAAAAGGAACTTGACTTCCCATTCGGTTCTGGTGGTCTTAACGATGTGTTCACACAGGGCGGTGACGAGCTTGGGGTAGGCGGCCGGGCAGGCCTTTCCGACAGTGTGTTTCGTAGTCGTAATGACCGGAAGATTTCGGGCCCATTCGATTGCCGTCACGACGGCCAAGACCAGCGCGATGGACGCACCGAAGAGGCTTATTCCGCGTTCGAGGGGATCCAGTCCAAGAACGACTTCGCGCGGAGCCAACGATTGACGGCGCGACCCGCGGTTTCTAAACGACCTCGCGGGAGTCGAATCACTATTTTCTGGCACGGTCGAAGGTTACTGCGCCTCGCAAAATGACGTGGTTGTCCTTCGCCGGTAGCATTGGTGATCCGGGCGCTTAGCTCAGTTGGTTAGAGCGCAGCCTTCACACGGCTGAGGTCGCAGGTTCGAGTCCTGCAGCGCCCACCGAGAAATCTGTGGAGACTTCGTGAGCAGCTGAACCTGTGCAGATTATCTGAAGCCTGGACCTTTGGGCTGGCAGTCGCGGTTGGGTCGATTTTTGTCTCGCCGATGAACTCTCCGTCCTCGGTGGCGAAGGTCACCACGTCGTCGAGGACGAAGAGGCGGATCCCTTGACCGCGGTAACCCCAGCCGACATTGAGGCGTCGAAGCTTGTCTAACCCCGATCATTCATGAAGGGGCT
>PLON01000001.1 GCA_003142095.1 Acidimicrobiaceae bacterium
CTCGACCGCGATTAGCCGGTTAATTCTATGACAATGCTCTGGCCGAATCGTTCAATAGTCTCTACAGGACCGAATTAATTCATCGCAAAGGACCCTGGCGCAACGTTGAGCACGTTCAATGGGCGACGCTCAACTACGTCGACTGGTTCAACAACCGACGAATCCACGAGTCACTCGACTACGTGCCACCCGTCGAGTTCGAGGCTCACTACCATGACTCCCACGATTCAGAAAGTCTCGCCGCGATTCAGATCGCGAAGTCCTACGTACTCTCCAAAGAGAGGTCGAGGCTCGTACCCAGTAAGTGCGGCCCAGAACTCACTCAGACCTTCTGGTCAGAAGTGTTGAAGACGACGTTCCCCGATCTCAGAATGGCTGTCATCTCGTCAGCCGTGCTCTGAACTCGTTACTTCTTTGACATTTGACTTCGAAATGCTCTCGCCCGCCCGCTGATCATTCTTGGGACGTCTTGGTTACCTGCGGATTTCACTAGTAGTACGGATTCTCGTAGTGAGTAGAAAAACTCGAACGACGAATCCTTGAACATCCACATGAGTAGTCGTTGTGAAAACAGCGGTGCCGTTGTCTGACTTAGGAAAGCCTCAGTTTCGCCCTAATCCGACGTACGAAAAGTTGAGTTCCCGCAAAATGTTGGGATTCAGCACATTGCGTCCATCGATAATGGCGGGATTTTCGAGTTCTATGTGGACCTTTTCGAAATCCGCGGCCGCGAATTCCTCCCACTCTGTCAATACGACCAAAGCTTCAGCACCGGCACAAGCTGCATATTGATCGTTAAACAATTCGATGCCTTCGGGCAAGCCCCGCTGATCGACCTGCACTGCCGGGTCGTATGCCTGAATCTTTGCTCCATTAGCAACCAAACGGCGCGTGATCTCGACGGCTGGAGAGTTTCTCAGATCGTTGGTCTCGGCTTTGAAAGTCAGCCCCCATACGGCCACCACGCGCCCATCGAGCACGCCCATCAAGGAATCGCGAACCTTCTGTACAACTAAATCCATCTGAGACTCGTTAGCCTCGATCGCCGCGCGCACCATCGTGAAATCAAATCCACTCTTCATTCCAAGTACGAGGAGTGCGAGAGAGTCCTTCTGCAGGCATGGGCCACCCCAACCAGGGCTTGGTCGCATATGGCCCGAGCCGATTCTGCGATCAAGGGCCATCCCTTTTAGTACGTCCTCGCTGTCCGCGCCAACTGCGTCGCAAAAATTGGTGACTTGATTGACGAAACTCAATTTTGCCGCAAGAAAGGCGTTAGAAACGTACTTGATGGTCTCGGCCGTCACGTTGTCCGTCAGCACCGCCGGAGCGCCAGTCAAGCCAAACAATTGGGCCACTCGCTCCGCTACCTGATGTTCTCGCGCGCCCACGACGATTCTCTCGGGATGAAGAGAATCGTAAATGGCGTAGCCCTCGCGAAGAAATTCGGGATTCGACACAACTGCGACGTCGCTTCGACGGATCAGATTTTCGACGGCTTCGGCTTCACCCATGGGCACCGTTGATTTGATAACGAGGACTGCGTTGGGCTCAAGGTATTTCGCAATTTCGACAACTGCATTCTCTAGGAAGCTGATATTGGCGGATCCGTCGCTACTCTGCGGCGTCGGAAGACACAGAAAGACAATGTCCGCTCCCACGACAACATCAACGTTGGATGTCGTAAAACTCAGTCTCTCAGAGCTGATGCCATGGTCTAGGAGTTCTTGAAGTCCGACCTCACGAATTGGAACTTCCCCGCTCAGAAGTTTGTCGATTTTTGATTTATCGCTGTCGCTGCATTGAACGCTGTGTCCGAAACTTGCCAGGCACACAGCCGTTGGCAACCCCACGTACCCCACTCCTAGCACTGCTACCGTCGAGCGCTCGTTAGCAGAATCTGGCATGTTTAAAACTACTCTAAAGAACCGTGACCAAAAAAGGGTCAGAGGTCGCGCCTCGCCCCCATAGCCTGGAAATCCCGGTATTAGCACTACGGAATCACTCGCGATTGACAAATAAGTGCACTTGTGGGAGAGTTTCCCATGCAGGGGCAGATCCGGAGGATATGAACGATGGAGACGGTGCTTCTACTTTTAGTTTACGGACGCTAATGTCCGCTGGGTCCACTACCCAATTGACCCCGTTTGGCCTTTCTATAATCGTGCCGGCGTATAACGAGGACAGAACCATACTGAAGGTCCTTGACGAGCTCTTATCTTTAGACATTCCCGGCAAGAAGCTTGAAATCGTCGTGGTGAATGACGGATCCACCGACGCTACGAGAGACCACCTTGAGTCAATTGACGATTCACGCCTCGTCCCGATTCACCACCCGACAAACCTTGGAAAGGGGGCCGCAGTGCGCGCCGGCATTGCCGCAGCCACCGGCTCTCACGTGTTGATTTTTGACGCCGACTTCGAATACGACGTAAACGATGTGCCTCGCCTGGTGACCCCTTTGCTTTCTGGACGAGCGGAAATTGTTTACGGAAGTCGCATGTCAGGCTTCGGGACTGTTCACCCCAGTCTTTGGCATTCGGTAGGTAATAAGGCGATGACCGCGATGGCCAATCTGCTCTTTGGATCAGCGATCTCGGATCTACACACCTGTTTGAAGCTCTTGCCCACACCTCTGCTGAGGAGTTTCGATCTTGAGGAGAACGGTTTTGGCCTCGACACGGAAATTAGTGCGGAAGCGCTTCGCGCCGGATTTCGACCCTACGAGGTGCCGGTGAGTTACGTAGGGCGTAGCGCAGAAGAGGGAAAGAAAATTCAGCTTCGTGACGCAGTACGGTGTGTATACATACTGTTCAAGGTTCGCTTCCGTCCTCGCACTACGTACGGCCAGCGGGACCGGAGTTTGAGCCCTCAAGTTAAAATAACTACTAACTACGGGTGATGTCAGAGAGAAAGGGTGTCACCATAAGCGGGCTTTACTTAGCCCTCGTAGTGGCCGGTCTTTTACTTGGACTCAGCCGTAGTTGAAGTTGATCATTGTCACGGAAACTTGCATATTGCCTAGTGCCGGTTATCTCCTACCTATCCGATGCGTCCGAGGTCACGCCCGACTCAATCAGTTCTCGCGCCACTGTGTTCACTGGGAAGACCACCTCACTTGTCTTGAGGAAATGCGAAAGAAAACGATGACTGAGCATTCCTGTTCCGGCCGGTAGTCCAACCTTTACCGCCGTGGGTCCCAATTGCGAGTGATAGCACGACAGAGCTCTGCGTTTGCATTCGAGGCCTTCAGGACTTCGGAATTGCACGGCGCCGAATGGACGCTCTGCGCCGGACGCTGAGCCGTCGCGTGTTCTAATCAGAATTCGTAGCCACGACAAAGGGTCATACCAACCCCAGACCATGTACTCGAACAGGGCGGGATCTGTGGCGAATACGGCGCGCCGCGCGGCTCTGCCAAGCGCAGCGTGATCGGGATGGGGGTCTGAAGATGCGGTGACAAGCACCACGTTGGGTTTGCAGAGCTCGACTATTTCTTCCACGAGTAAGACCAACTGGTCTTCATGGGCAGTCAGATTAGTGTTCGGGAGGTTTAGCCAACGTACATTCTTGGATTTGATTCCGAGAACCGCAGTTGCCATTGAAGTCTCGGCATGCCTAACCTCGGCAATAAATTCTTGACGGGATCCTGAGCGAGAGTCCTCCCCGTTTGTCGCAATAGCGACCCACACGGAACCTCCTCTCTTCACGGTCTCATAGGCGATGAGGCCACACCCGATGGTCTCATCGTCGGGGTGAGGAGCAATAACAAGTAGTCGGTCCGGCAGGTTCCCCAGGGACATTTCCGACGCGCTCCACCGAATAACGACCTCGAGAGGCACTGCCAGAAGGAGACCAGCGCACTTATTTGCAGTCGAGCATGCGGCTGAAAGGAATTGCCTCGCGACACCAACAGTCGTCACGTGAAATCTTTCGAAGATGGTGCCGCGGCCCTGTCGTAGATGTTCTCCAGATTGGCCGTACAGGTTCTGATATCGAATCGGGAAGTGACACGATCACGCCCCGCTCGGCCGAAGAGGGCTGCCCTTTCAGGATTGCTGAGCAAGTCTCCCAGCGCTGCGGAGAGTGCATCCACGTCACCCTCGGGGACAAGCAAGCCAGATTCCCCATCTGCGACGGCTTCAGGCACTCCGCCGAGCCGGTAGGAGACCACTGGAAGCCCAGCGCAGGCCGCCTCGAGAAACACCATGCCGAAGGCCTCGCGGCCACCGGAGGCGGCGGTCTTTGATGGCGCACAGAAAATGGAACTGCCCTCGAGGAGGCGCGTTACTTCTGACGACGGTTGAAGACCAACGAACTCAGCATTGATGCCCAAGTGGATCGCCTGTGCTTCGAGTTGGGATCTCATCGGGCCATCGCCGACGATCGTGACCCTCACCGAGCGGTAGGGACTCGGCAACATCGATACGGCCTGCAACAAGTCGGAGATTCCCTTTTTTTCAACGAGTCGGCCAACGAAGCAGATGCCGTCCCCCGTATCAGACCGCGGACGATCCGAGACGGGAATGCCGATGTAGGAAGTGACAACCTTCTCTGCTGGCGCACCCAAGGCGATCAGTTGAGCCGAGATAAAGTCGGAGACTCCGATGAGAGTATGTGCTTGCTCAAATACTCCTCGCAGTTCTCGCTCGTACCATATTTGGCGCCGGTCGGAGCCTGCTTTCACGGTGACGTCGTAGCCGTGGAAGCTCACGACGAGCGGAACGTCTGCTCTGCGCGCCAATTCTGAGGCCAGAATGGCGTCGAATCCGAAGTGCGCGTGGATGAGTTGGACGTTGGACTGCTCCAGATGTCTCCGGGCCCTCTCAAGACCCATCAAGCCGGTCTGGTAGAAGCGCGGATACATCCACTGAAGGCCGCGAAGCGGTAGAGCCAATCTCGGAGCGGGCATCGTCACAAAATCCGCTTCGGCAATGGATGGCGATACACGTACAAGTCCGACTCGTTGGGCCTCCCACCGGTCTAGGGCCGCGATTTGGTTTCGGATGAAAGTTTCGGACGGGGGCAGCCAGTTGTTGCGCCATATCGCCACGACGGGCTTTCCTGTCACGATTCAAGACTAGCCCGAGGTTAGCGGCCTTGAGGTAGTGTTCCCATCCTCCACCAGGGAGTTTGGCTTGGAGCGTCGATTGTTTTGACTACGAGCTTGAGGGGCACCGTGCATCGAGGAGTTCAACGACCAGGCGTTGAGTCCTCGACGTAAGGAATCGTCAGCCGGCAGGAGTGCTCGGGCGCCAGGCTCGCCCTCGCAGGATTAGGCTCCCGCTGTGCGGGTTTCCGTGGCGATGACTAACTACAACTACGGCCGCTACCTACGCGAGGCTCTCGACTCGGCGCTTAATCAGACGGTCGCAGCCCACGAGATTGTGGTGGTTGATGACGGGTCGAGTGACGACAGTCGTGACGTTCTCGATTCCTACGGCGACCAAATCGTCACAGTCCTCACCGAGAATCGTGGACAGGCGGCGGCGATGACCACCGCAGTGACCCATTGCTCCGGCGACGTCGTCGCCATGCTGGACGCCGACGACCTGATGACCCCAAATCGGGTCGAATCCCTTGTCACGATGTACGAAACCATTCCCGACGCGCAGTGGGTTTTCCACGGTCTTGATCACATCGACCGCGAGACTCGCGAGCCGTTGGAGTCGCCGCGGTCGCCTACTCCTGGATTCCATGACGAGCGAAGGTCCTTCCACTGGGGCCGGATCTCGCTAAATGCACCCGCCACATCGGCGCTGTCGTGGCGGTTCGATTGTCTCAAGCAGGTGCTACCGATTCCCGACGGCATCGTTTGCGCAGACAACTACCTGAAGTTCGCCACCATCGGGCTGGCACCGGGGTGGGTCATGTCCGAGCCGTTGAGCCAGCAGGGCATTCACGACACCAACATGTTTACAAAGGCACCAGCGGCCGACCGGCGCTTCAATAGACTGCGGAGCTTTGTAACCATGGTCCCTGCACTCGATCAGTTGGGGCTGCAGATGCTGGCCGAGCACCTCGCCGCCCAGCCCTTCGTTCGTGCCAGAGGGGGCCGGGATCTGGGCGGAGATTATGGGGAAGCGCTCTCCTCTTGGACGGGTGGTTTATCGTCGGCCCGAAAGTTGCGGTTCGCCGTGTTTTGCGCGGCGGTGGTTGCGGAAAGGACAGTCGACAAGACCAGAACCAGGATGGACGCTCGACGCTGACCGCATGCCAGTGACCAGCCGCCTTCACTGACAATCGGCCAGAAACATTCATGGACCCGATTTGCGGATGGATATCCTCCGCGGTCCTAATCATTCACAAAGATCTTTCCCTCGACTGATTAATCCTGACTATGGCGCGCTTCCAGCAGTAAGCCCCTGATTGAACTATCTGATTTCGAACCGCCCGAGCGGCTTCTTTGATTGCTCCAACATAAGTTTGGGAGCGTTTCTCGCTTCCTAGGACCAAAAATCGCTTCAATCCGGCGCGTCGTGGAACCCGCAGTCCGCAAACGACATTTGCTTCATTGCTTCCGTGAATAACTTGCAGCCATGATGGTCCGGAGGTCAACAATTGGCTGACGGTTCTCGCCGACCGGTGCATTTCTCGATGGGTTCCCAAGTAGCAACTGATAATAGGTTCGTCCCCAGACCGCTCCTCGAGAAATGAGATAAACGGATTTCCCAAATCTGCGGAAAAGTACAATCGCCCTTGCACAGTTTGGCACCCGAAAGGGAAATTGATCAGCGCCGGGAGTTCGCTCTTACCGAGGAACTTCAGCTCGAGTGATCTCTCACCTGCCTGACGTAGATCCTTGACAAAATTGCGACCCACTGCATCGTCGCTGTCCAGTCTTGTAGTAAGCAGGAAACGCTTTGGCTTGTCGGATCTTTGTTTGAGACTCTCGTCCACGACGTCGCCAATTCGGAAATTCTCTTCCACGTACATTGGGACCACCCATGGGTGAAGCTTCGCAACGTGGGTCATGAAGGTTCTCAGAGACGCTGGGCTGTCCACCGCGCACAGCAAGACCCACGTAACAGATGGGCAGGAGCGTTCGGCCAAAATGACCGAAGGTAAGCAGTAACGCTCGAACAAGTGCTGACGCTCTTCGAGCCAATCCTCGTCGGCGTGGAGTTGCCCGCGGCGCCCCCACGGGACGGCCAAGTTATAGCGCGTGATGATCAGATGGTCGAAAGTCAGATCCCGGGACATTGGCGGTTCACTCACTCAGGTTGTTAGCAGGTTTCTCGCTGAGCTGCGAAAGCGCTTCTGCCGGTTGCCCTTCAGCGTGGAATAGCCAAGTGAGACCTGTGACGTGCTTGAGGCAGGGACGCTTCAGGAGTCGCGTTGACGAACTCCGCCTGCCAGAAAGGATCAATTCCAGTGAACTTCCAATGCTGATGGCCCGCCAGAGCGATCCACGCAATGACGCTGCGCGCACGAGGTAACTCATGACTTGGATCCGCGACGGTAAACCTGTAGCCGCTCGTTCGCGCGTCTCCCAATAGCGGTCTCTGCCATACCCAATTCAATCACCGCGAAAAGTCCCCTTCGGCTCGGGCGAATACAAATCGGCGCCATCAGAGCAAGAAGTAGCCACCATGACACCGCCGGAGCAAGGATCGCGGCGGCAATCGAGACGAACCATATCGACGGGACAAGAAAGTGCTGTCGACCGATGCTAATGGTGTAGAGCACGAGCGTTAGCACCACGGACGGAATCGTGAACAACTCGGCGAGCCCGTAACCGATCACTCCGAATCTCCTCACGAGCACCACGGCTGCGAGCCACAGAAGTACCGAGTTCATAATGTTGGGGACGATCGTCAGCCAAGGATTGCCTCTTGCGAGGAGGCCGGCGGTGTATAGGCTCCCGCCCACGTAGGCCAGATAGGAAACTGCTACGAGAGGGAACACGTGGGCAACCTCGGTCCATTTCGAACCAAAAAGCAGCGGAATCAGAATTCTCGCTGCACAGGAGAACCCGATGAACGGAATGCCCACCACAAATATTTGAATCATGGTGCCCTCACGCACCGCGTTAGCAAAGCGACTTGCCGAGCCCTGCACTCGGCCAAGCACGGTGAGCGCTATGCGAAAGGTCACCGTTTTAATGAATGAGGCTTGATCCATGAGATTCAACGTGAGGCCCACGATGGCGACTGCACGAACACCAAGTATTCGCGACACGACAACAGGGTTAACGAGGTTACGAAGCGAATACACGAAGTTTGCCGAAGTCGATGCTGCGCCGAATCGCATCGCCTCCCGTACAAGAGGCATTCGAGCGCCCAGTGCGGGCCGATAGCCAGCTTTGGCCCAAAAGGCCACAAGCAGAATCGTCTGTTGCGTCCACCAGGCGATTACCGGGGCCCAGACGCCAAAATGAATCGACGCCAAACATACGCCGACAATGAGGAACATCATTTGCGCGGCCACTTCAGCTTTCCCAATCACACCGTATTTAAGCTCCCGCTCAAGTTTGGACAGCGGCACTTGCTGAAGATGCATGACTGGGATGCTGGCAAACATGCAGAGGGCCACATGGTGAAACTGCGGAACGTGGACGAAATGGCCGAGGAGCGGGATGCCGGCAATCGCTCCGCTGGTTCCGAGCGCAGCGGAGACGAGTAGAAGTACGAAGACTGTGTCGTATATCTCTTTATCTACAGATGAGCGTCTCACGAGAAAGAGGTCGAGACTGAACTCCAGTATTGCTTGACCGAAAAAGGCGAGCTCAAAGACTGCTGCGTAGCTCCCATAGCCTGTGAGACCGATCAGGCGAGCAATCACGATGCTGCCAACACCCGAAATGATCAGGCCAGCAGTTTGGCGAATCAGGAGTTTCTTCCCACCTCGTACAACCGATGCCCGCAGGTCAGGTTCCTGTGGCGTGTCGGCCGTTGGAGTTGAGTCTTCAGATGGAGTGGTGTCGCTCACGACCAGATTCATCCTTCAGGATGCTCAGAGACCACCATCGTGGCGAAGATGCGCTCACTTGGTTGAATTGGACCCGATGTACTTATAAATTGCTACGGGGCCATCATCGAACACTTTACTGAAATCCGGACTAGTTGCATATTTGTTCAGCGATGCGTAAGTGAACGCTTTTTGATTGGCAGGGATCAACCCTGAACTGAAGTACTCCGCGCTTGGAGAAGGCAGTTGTCTGATTCGCTGATCAACAATGATGTATCCGATATGACCAGACTTGAAAATGTACTTGTCCTCTTTATCGAAGGTTCTGCTGATGTACAACTGCGAGATGTTGAAACCACCCACCCGACCACTCAGCGGTGTCGTCAACGTGTATCCCGCCAAGATCTCCGCGTCGGTGAGGTCGGACGCGATCCTTGATTGCGGGGAAAGATGCTGGCTCGCCCAGAGCGCTGACGCAACTCCCGCAGAATCGATAGATCGAGGGTCTGCACCCGGCAGGAAAGTGCCGGGCAATCGCGAATACGGTGCGGTGCCAATCACGATCCCTCCGAGGCCAACGATGACCAGAGCGACAACGCCGACCATACGGCCAGGCCATTGCCTGGCGAATCGGGCCCATAGGATTTCCATGGAATGTCGTTTGAGCAGTATTGAATGTTGCCTAAACGGTGTGATCAAGACCCCTGCAAAGCAAGCCCCCAGCCCCATAAATAGCCACTCCGATGCCCGCTGGGATACCTCAATTCCTTCAGTGGTGAGGCGCATCAGAAGGGTTACGGGATAGGCAAGTGCGATCGCGCAGAGCACCACAAACAGTGTTCCTCGGGAACGCGTCACCCGCCTCCAGCGAAGCAACCATGTCGCCAGGCCAACCAAAAGGATCAGCACCGAAAGATAAGAGCACAGGCGCAGCCACAGTGGATCGGAAATGGCGCCGGCCGATTGGAAGAGGTGACGTGAGTGTTCTTCGCCGACCATCAGGCGATATAATGCCCGGATTGCCGGGCCGAGAACAGGCCCCAGTTCGTTTGCTGTCGTGCTGTAAGCAACGACTCCAAGCCATGTCGCTGTGGCGACGAGGCCCATAACGAGAACGATCGCAACCACGAAACGCGGCTCGGCTGCTCTGCGCTTGGAATCAAGCAATCCGGCGATCAGCCAAACCGCCAGTATTCCCATGAGTATGTAAGTAGTGAAATGATGCGTGGCAACTAGGCCCAGCATGAGGATCGAAGGAGCCAGTGCATTGATGGGTCTCCCTTTGCTAGCACCGGCCGCCGACTGAACGATGAACCAGAGGCAGGCGATTGCCAGAGGAATGGCCAGGGTTTCATAGAAAAGCGATGAGTCCAATTGGGTGAACGATGGATTGAACACGTAGATAAGCGTCGCTAACGCCGCTCCGCGGTCTGACCCGGTGACGCGCAGCAACACTGCAAAGAGCAGTGCTGTGGAAGAGATTTTGACAAGTCCGAGCGCGACGGTCACAGCAGTAAATGTTGACACTCCACTCAGCTGCTTGATAACACTTGAGACGATCGTTAGTCCGGGATAGCTGGCGAAGTTCGGTACCAAAGCATTTGCATGAAATAGGTGTCGCGTCACCAGGGTCCACTCGATCTGGTTTAGCCAACCGAATTCGTCCCTCAACAAGAAGCCCGTTGGACTCTGGATGACATTTACCAGATACAGCCCAACAGTGAGGCTGAGCAGTGCGCCAAGCCGCTGACTCGCAGAAGCATTCCTCGAGACCACCGAGCTTGCACACGCGACAAACATCACGGCGAGTCCGACCCAGTAAAGGTTGCTCGAGGTCGATGGGGAACTGCGGTTGTGGTTGTCGGCAATGGTCATCAGAACCAAACCGAGGGCAATACAGGGTGGCACGAGCCATAGGATCGGCAACCCCTTGGCGCTCTCGACGCTGTCCGGGGTTGCCGTCATTTGGATTTCCGGTGCGGGCGCCATCGGTCTGCTACTCCCCTACGAGCCGGATCTGGCGGAGGAGTACCCGTCTCCCCGAGCCCGACTGCCACAACTGTGCTCGGAACGGGAAAGTAGGCGCCTCGACAATGTGGACCCACGGTTTGCCGGTTCGGATATTTGCTCGAAGGACCTGTCGGGACGCGCTACCGATCAATACGATGATGTAGGACTTGCTCGACGCATCGGTGGAGGTGGCGAGGACTTCGACACTATGCCCCGCCACGGTCACGGCGGAAAGGGTCGTGATGGGGTTCTCCGAGCTCGCATGATGAGAACTGGTCAGGCTCGAGCCGACCGCACCCGCAAAGAGTGCGATGGTAGCCAGACCCGAAGCCAGCGCCCACTTTCTCTCTCCCACGGCCCGCAAGATCGACGAAAGGACGCTACTGCGAGACGAATCGTCTCGCGCCTCAGCTGCGTCGTCGCTTGTCGCGCCGCGGCGCCGCCACGACAAGAAGCCAGAGAGAATCAGTCCGGCTGCAGTCACGCTGAGCCAGCCGGTGAACTCGGTCCTTCTGTCGAGACCAGCCGGGCCGAGGTCCAGGACGAGCCCGATGAGGATACTGAAGGCGGCACTGAGAGGTACCGTCACCGCGAGTCGTTCCCACCAGCGAGAGGTGAGACGGTGGAGAAGCACCTCTGACCAGGCTGCCCCAGGTAGCCAGAGCACGATCAGACAGCCAGCCACCACATCCGCGATTCGGTTCGGTACGAAAACGACGCAGACGTAGGCTCCGACGGCGATCAGAATTCGGATCCACATCCGCATGCTTAGGCGCATGGTCGCTGTGAATCGAGGCTGGGGTCTGAGGTCATCTCCGTGCGCTTTCCATCGACTTGTTCTTTCCGCTACCCGAGTGGTCGAGTCCCCACAAACCGCCGAATTACCGGCACGTGATCCATTGCCTGATCGCAGCAACACTACTATGGGCAACTCACGGTTTAACTTTTGTTGGGTCGAAATGGGATGTTGTGCTTTCCATAGGCGAAGCGACTCCGTGCATAGGCAAAGGGACCGTAAAGCATTCCCAGCACTTCCAGCCTGGCGAGCTCCGATGGAAACGAATCACTTCTGTTGTTGTTCCGAGACGAATCCGGACTGAGCGCGAAGCGGATGCCGCTTGGCAACCTCTTGAGCAATGCGCCTATGCGCTTTGGGTCATCGAGCATGGTCTTCGTCAGGTAAGCGGTGAGGCCGACCCCGTAGCTATAGAGCTGCGTTCGCAGCCCCTCATAGGTTCGACGGTGTTCATGCCAAACGAGAGAAGTGGGCTGATAAATGATGGTCCGACCTCTTAGTACGGTGCGCAGAAGCGCCTCGCTGTCCACCCCGCCCAGGGCTGGCGTCCCATTACCCAGAGAATTGCAGAATCCGCCGATGTTAAGGAGATCGTCGGTACGAAATGACATATTGTTCCCGGTTCCGAAAATGCCCGCGGCATACGGATACAAGGGGTTCTCGAGGTCGGACATGTCAAGGCGAAACTCTCGCTGATCAAATCCGCGGCTGAATCCACCCCACTCCTCAAACCAAAGCTGAGCGGGTGTGTCTATTGTTCGTGGGAGAAGCAGACCGGTGACGCAGGCGGCGCTCGGGTAGATCTGAAAAGTCCGGACGATCTCACTCAGCCAGTAGCGGTCGACTAGAGCATCATCGTCGGTGAAGGCAATCAAGTCTGTCTCCACCAGTGGAATGGCGCAGTTGCGTGCGCTTGCCGAACCGCTGAGGTCCTCCCTTGCGTACCGGATGTTCAATCGACCTTGGAACTCGTTCACTACTTGACGCGTCTCGTCGGTGGTCGAGGCGTTGTCCACCACGATCACGCTGACTCTGGGGGAGGGATACTCCACAGCCTCGATCGATACCAAGCATCGCCGGAGACGTTCTGGTCTGTCCTTCGTGGGGATCACGACGGTAATCGGGGGCGGGTCCATCAGGAGACGAAGCCGCTCTCGGACGCAGGGTGGCGTTTCAGACGTGCTGTCGTTAACTCGCTCGGCCACGAGGCCATCACGGATGGAAAGATGATTGGCCTCGCCATCGTCGACCATGGCTTGAGCCATTTTGAGTGCCTTGTCCGGATCTTCGAAATCCGATCCGCGAAAGTGGTGGAAGCCAATCGGCAGTCCATGGCAAGTTGCATATGCGAGGCGCCCCCGGGAGATATCCGGAGGCAGCCTCATCGGTCCTTCGCTTGCTTCAAGATGCCATAATGCGGCGGGCTCGAACGGGGAAACATCTGCGTTCTTATGCTTCAATGTTTTCTCGTCTTCCTAAAGCGGATGTAACTTGAATGATTCACGCCACGGCTCGACCTGACAGGCACGGACCTTCGCAGCGCTGCTAGGGAACGCCGACGTCTAGGAATCGGAATTCACAAGCAAGAACCGCCGCTTGCTCTCGATCACCATGCAGTCAACAGTAGCAAGGTCCCTTAGAGTGAGCACTCTTGGCGCGCTTCGGCCGCGACCAGGAAATTTCGGCTTTCCCCGATAAACGACTGTGGATTAAAGCTGAACTGATCGAGCACTCACTTGGCAGGTTGCCATCGCGCACTAAGTACAGCGCGGTCATTCAGGGCACTCAGAGCGGCAGCGGTGTTCCGCAGACAACCCGTCTGACGGGGATTCGTAAGCAGTGCGTGGCTTTTCGCCAGTATTCTTCGGGGCCTTGCGCCGTTCAATTAGGCGGCTGGCACTGCGGCACTCGGGGATGGCCTTTCCTTGATGTCGAGCCGTTTCTAATGTCCTACGCGACGCCCTCATCCAGGCGCACCATCCGAGGACCGACAATACGCGCTGTCGAACAGGACCGACACTGGGACTTTCAAACCCGCAGCGCAGCTAACTGGCATTTCTATGTTGCGGCCAGGCGGATTCGATCGTTGGCAGGGCGCAACCACCTCTCTAAGGGCTCTTCGTAGAACCGGTAGACGAGTCCAGCAACAGCAATGGCAGTCAGGACAAATGTTAGTTCGACGGCCACATTGATGATAAAGCCACTCCTAGGGGTGAATCCGCCGACCTGGATCGCCGCTCGCAAAAGGAGTTCGTGGGTCATGTACAAAGCGAACGACCACTCACCCAATCGAACCATTGCTCGTCGCGAAAGGAATCCTCGCTGTTCACCTAGATCTGCCGTCGCTGCAGCAAGGATCAATAGACCGACGAATGGCATAAAGATCACACTGGCGAGGGTTCTCGGCAAGCCGGTGCTGAAGATGGCCGTTCCAGAGTTTGCCAACACGGCCAGGAGACCGTAGCTGAGGGCAGCCAGGACAAGCGCCAAGCTGAGAGGGATTGGTGAACGGAGTCCGCACTTCATTGCTTCGGCCAGTCCCATTCCTGCTACGAACGCGCCGAGTCCGAATATCGGAAAAACCCACAAGTCTTGCGAGTTGGCAAAGATCGCAGTCGTATTCATGAAAATGATGGTGACGATGAGCGACGCACCGAGTGCGGATCCAGCGACAATCAATGATCCGCGCTGGCTGCGTGGCATCCGTCGGAGAATCCAGGGGTGAAGCAGATAGTAGAAGGCTTCGCATGAGAGTGACCACGTGACGCCGTTGAGTCCGAAGTACACCGTTGAGTGAGGCACCCAAGACTGCAGCAGAAATAGGGTGAGAATCGAGGTTGTGGCAGACAAATGGGTACCCACAACGATGATCGCCAAGAAGAACGCGAGCCATGTGGCCAGGCTTAGCGGCGCTACCCGCGCGAAGCGCTTCTGGTAGAAGGACTTAGCGTGACCGTCTCTGCGAGCGGACCAAGTCAGGACGAATCCCGAGAGTACGAAGAAGAAAGTGACTCCGAGATAGCCCACTGACGCCACGCTTTGAAGTCCCGGTATGACAGTCAGGGGCGTTTGCAACGAGGGATTCTTGACGCTGTGAATGAGCAAAACCCCGAGTGCCGCAAGAAATCGGAGGCCTGTCAGCGAGTCGAGCCGTCTGGGTGGGATTGCAATATCGGGCACAGCGTGCGGCGCTTGGATTTCCTCATCGTCACCCGCCGTCGCCATCAGCAGAGATTAGTCATCCAGGGGGGTGTGCGTCCACCTCGATTTGGGTGTTGGCTATAGCGCTCTGAAAGGGTCAACTGAGGACTGTGACGATCAAGCGTCACTCGACATCCTGCCCTTTATGAGGTTCTCCTCGGGGTTGTG
>PLON01000021.1 GCA_003142095.1 Acidimicrobiaceae bacterium
CGGGGGACCTGAACAGTAACGAATGACCAAACAAATCGACGACGGCGCATTTACGTTCGAGCCATGCATCGTTGTTCGCCGACGATCCGGGCAATGCGACGTGAAACATCCGCTGGCCGTGGCGACGGATCATGATCGCGATAGGAAGATCGTTCTCGAGCGCCACGTTTCGCATTGCCGTCCCGAGTAACCACGCCGTTTCGTAGTCGAACGAGGAAAAGACGAGTCGTTCCTCTTCCATCAGAAGTGAAGCCAGGAGTTCGTCGTTCGCCATTTGTGCAGGTAATCCTAGGTCGGCGAATTACGGTGTCTCGACGAGCGTGGCGAAGGCTTGGGCCATCTCCCAGAGCCGCGTCGCGCACGCGTCGTAGGCGGCCTGATCGCGCCCGGCTGGATCCTCGACATCGAAGATTGCGTCGGGTTCGAGCAACGCCACGACTGTCACTTGATCAACGAAGGAATCGTCGAGTGGCGCGTCGCGTAGAAACTGACCAAGCAAAACGGTCTTCAATCTCGACTCGGGATAGCGCGCGCGTACGAACGAAACATGGGCGGCTTCGCACGCGAGGATGACGTCGCTCCAGTCAACGTCGTCTCGAGTGAGCTGGTGCCCTCGATGCGCACCGTACGGGTGATCACCGAGATCGGGAATTCGACGCAGCGCGTCGCGCGTACGCGAACTCATCGCGCTGCCCTCGGCGACGTGGGTGCCCGCGGTGCGGATCGACCAGTCTTCGCCGGACGCGTCGGCGAGAGTCGTGAGCATGTATCCGAGCATCACCGAACGCGCGGCGTTTCCCGTGCACAGGGTGAGCATCTTCAGAGACACGAATAGACACCATATCGGTAGATGGTCGACGCTCGAAAAAATGAACATGTAACGCGCTCGCTTCTGCGAGGACTGCTCTATGGCGATGATGCCCAACCAAGGAGACTTATGAAACTACGTTCTATCTTTCGCGTTGCCTCGAGGATTTAACGGGTCAGGTTCGCAATCCGTGTTATTTGTTGAAACCGTCGCAAGCGCGGGCAATAGCGTTCTCAGTTATCGCGGGGCGAGCGATGGCACCATCTCACTCGCCGGCAGCTATTCGACCGGTGGTCTTGGCGCCCCTCAGTTTTCATCGCTTACTTCTTCGAGAGCTGCGACCGCGTCAATTATTCGAAGATACATTCGCCCCAGCTCGTCACCTCCAATATCTTGAAAACCGAAGGCTGCATAGAAGCCCCGAGCAGACTCATCAATTGGATCTACGGATATGAATCGCGCCGCGGCGTTGTCGCCAGCTACGGACGCGTGGAGAATTGCGTCCACCATAAGATCGCGTCCGAGTCCTTGGCCTTGCACTTTGCTTGATATCGCGAGGCGTCCAAGGAGCACCATTCCAATGTCGAATTTCGGAAGCCCCTTTGCGAGCTTCTTCGGCAATTTTTCTACGTTCACGCCCCCCACTGTCAGAGAGTAGAAACCGACTACTTCGTCGGAGTCGCCGAGCAGCACGAACGTGCGCGACAGATCGCGTCTTTCGTTCTCAATTGCATGTTTGATGAGCCACTCGTTGAGTTCTTTGACGCCGCAGTCGAAGTCCTTGAGTACATGTTGCGGACGTATCCGCTCGATTCGCACTAATCGACGTGTTTGATTGGGCGAGACGCTTTAATCTGCCTTAGCAACTCCTGAGGTGCTTGAGCCGGGCGATCTAGAGCAGCTAGAAAACGCTCATAAGAGTCAGACTGAAGGCGAATTGACCTGTGCGCCTCGACGAGTTCCTCCGCGTCTTTCAGCGCACGGTCAATCAAAAATTCGGAAACTGAGACACCAATAAGCCCGGCGGCTTCAACAATCAAATCATCATCTTGGGACGTGATTCGCAATTCCCGTCTTTTGTCTTTTGGCATTCAACCCTCCTCTATACGTACAATTGTACGGGATCCTCGACCGCCAGTCAAGGAGGCGGGTCAGCACTCAACTGTCGCTCAATCGGTGGAAAAGCTTTCGATTCATCACGTCGTCATTAGGTGAGGAAGATGAAGAATCCGATGCATGGTGTCCCGTCAATGTAGGGTGACGATTTCCCATGCGCAGGTGTTGCTGTTTTCGATGCGCGTTGACAGGTCACCATCTAGATCGTGTCGCTAGACCCCTTTTGAGCACAGGGCTACGCGGTTATTTTCTTGCAAAAACAGGAGTAACTCCGGTTAAATGGAGAGCCCAGCCGTAGCTAATGCCGTAGGTTCCCGTGTTGGTCTGCATAAGCCCTACGCAGTCACTAGCACCCGCGCAGTTCCAGTGAAGATACTTAGGCCCCAGCGCTGGTAGTAGTAGTCGTGGTTGCGGGCGTGGTGGTAGTGGTGGTTGAGGTCGTGGTTGAGGTCGTGGTTGAGGTTGTCGACGCCCGGGCTCCTGCGGCGACGGCTTGATCCCACGTGTAATACAAGGCGGGTACAGCGCCCGAGACCTGAACAAACAGTTCGGTGTAAGAGTTGTACCCATCGCCCGATCCGAGATTCACGTAGCCCGCCCCCATCACGATTGAGCACGCTGATTCATTACAGGGCATGCGTGAGGCATTCTCCAGAATGTTGTCACGATGGCCCCAACATCCTGGCGCGCGCGGTCCCGTGCAGTCGTAGTTGAACGTCAACTTGCCATCCCAGCCGTCGGTGTACATCCATTCGTAGTTCGCGTCCAGCGTGTTGACCGCGCCCGCGTAGTTTGAGCTCCAGGTGCCCGTTGAGCCCGCGACACCGCTGGTCACGGGCAACAACGGGTCGGCGTTACGTCTCGCGCCGAGCTGCGCGAACACGTTCGCTCTCGCGGACACTCCAAGCACGGGCGACTGGCCACGACTAACGCGTTCGATGTCCACGACTACCAACAACTGCTCGGGCACTGAGAGGTGCGCGAAGTTGCGCGGCAGGGCGAAGGATCGCAGACCCTCCGTGTGCTGAGCCCGATCCGTGGCCAGCACCGCATCGGCCAAGCACAGCGGTGCGGTGCCCTGGGCTACGAGGTCGCCCGTGGTCCCCCACGTCCAACACGCGGGCAGGGCCTGTCCCACGGTGTAGAACTGACCGTTGACCAGTGAGTAGAGCGGGACGGCCCAGAGGTCGGACGAGGGATTCCTCGGCGGGACGATGTCGGCCGATCCGGCATCAGTCGTCACGACCATCGAGACAATCGCGACCGCGCAGAGGGCAGCGGTGAGAATTCGTCCTGGACCTGAGGACGCGGCCGCGGTCCTCACGCGTATTCTCCATTTGCGCGGTCAGTGGTGCCGGTCTCGTTGGCGGTGTAAGTCCGGTGATTGCTGGCTACGTGCTCCCCCGTTACCCTGTAGCGGGCCATCAAATTCTCCTAGTCTCGGCGCCTACGTATCGTCCACCGGGCCCAGTCGTACACACTCTGGCTTCCGGAAAAGCGCGGCGGGAACAAGTGTTGCGACGCTCACGCCCAGACTAACGACGGCAATCTGGAGGGCTATCTTCTTCATACCAGAACTTCATTCCTTCGGGGATCCCCCAAGAATCGTCCCACACTCGAACACTACTCATCAGTGGCTCGGCAACGATCTTCAAGACCCCGAGTTGCCCGAAGAGGCCCGAAGTCTCGGTCGCACGCTCCTTCGTTGGAAGCATCAGATCGCGGCGTGGCACGAAGCTCACGTCACGAATGCTCCGAGTGAAGCGGCCAACAATTTAATCAAGCGGGTCAAGCGCGTGGCTTTTGGATTTAAGAACTTTCGGAACTACCGATTGAGGTCTCTGCTCTACGCCGGCAAGCCAGACTGGTCACTTCTTCCAACACGCACACCCCGCTGATCTGCGAAGTGCCCACAAACGGACCCACAAACCCCGTCCGTGGGTCTACGGACGCCTCCCCCGGCAACAGCAGGAATGATCCTTAGGAGTGGCCATGCTGCACGAAAGCCCGCTAATTTACCGCTTGGACCTACCTGATCTGCACACCAGAGATGGCGCGCGCGATGATAAGACGTTGAATTTCACTGGTCCCCTCGAAGATCGTGAAGGTATTAGAGTGATGTACAACTCTCCTGATCAAAGGCTCTTTTTAAGAAGACTAGACCCAGAAATAAGCGACAAATGGGTCATTTAGACCCAAAACGGGCCAGTTTCGCACCCTGATTGTGGGTCTCCCAAGCGCGCTGCTGCGTCCCTGGCCCGTCGGAAGCTTGACATTCGTACCTGTCACGAATGTCCGGACGACTTCAGTGCGGCCACAAAGATGGCGACAGCCACAACAGCGTCGTTGGCGAGAACATCGAAATCAAGGTCCGGATGTAAGCCCACCATTGTCGTTGCGTACGCCACGCTGCCCTGCGCAGCCTCATCGGCGAAGTTCGCCGACAGTTCCCCGATAGCCGTTTCGGTTGCGGCGACGAGATCGTTGCCGAAACGATCGACCGTGAGTCGAGCCGCTTCGGATGGCCCGCCGCCATCATTGTGTAAGAGAACGAACGCGATGTCGTACCAGTCTTTGGGAAGGTTTCGACCTTGAGCAGCATGCGTCTTCGCCAAGAGATACGCCGGCAGTGTGGCGACTCGCAGTTGCACCGTCGCCATCCGATCACCAACTGTCGACGTAATTGTGTGCAACGTCCAATCCTTCGCCGCGAAACCAGTTCCGCGAAGGTTGACCGCGCCAAGCGACTCGCAGCCGTCGAACGACACGGTCGTGTGGTCGGCAACGTCGTCCAGGTCTGCAAGAAATTCGATCTTGGCAACCATCCCCGGCTCCGTCTCGTCTCGCCAACGCCACACTCTTTGAGGGTCAGGCGTGAAGCCGCAGTCCATGAGAGCACGCTCCAATCGCTCGCTGTTGATTGAGCCGCCTTGAATCTCCAGATCCACCTGAACGTCGACGTCGGTCGTCCCTTGATGCGGCCGAGCGGCAGTACGGCACAACAGATCTGGAACTAATCCACCGAGCAAGACGAATTCGGGGACGTCACCGTACGCCCGGATCAGCCGGACCAGTGCCCTCTCCGCGAGGTCCCGCGCCCGTCGACTACGAATGGGGTCCGAGATCAACCGTCTCCCTCAAATGATGGGCGGCTTCTGCTGATCGTCCCCCGACCGCCAACAGATCGGCGTACACACAGGCCGGAAGTGCCAGGTGAATCCCGCTAACGACTGGTCCTTTCGCGCTCATCGGCGTGGGAAGCGCTCGCACCTCGATGAGCTGACCGCGGTCGACGACTCGTCCTCCAAGAACGTCCGCCAAGCGATCGGGATTGGCGAACAGGTCGTCGTCGACGTACAGCTCAACGACCGTGACGCCCGAGAGGTACGGGGCCAAGAGAATCGAGGCCGCAACTCCGGTGACTGCCCAGGATTCCGAATTGCGGTTAAGCGCGGGACCAATCTCGGACTGAAACGCTTCCAGCGGGTCCTTCCACAGCCGGTGGATGTGGATCACACGTTGCGAGCGACGAAGCGTCGCTGCAGCCGCGGCATACCCGTCGATGAAGGAATCGTGGTCGACGACGGAACGGGCCGATCCCCTGCCTCTCGTTCCCCGCGACCGATGCAACAGCCCCAACTTCTCCATGCGAGCCAACGCGTTTGCAGAGGCGCCGCGAGAGATACCAGTCGCGGATTCAATTGCCTCAACGGTCGGCGTCACGCCAGCGAGAACGGCTTCAGCTGCAGCGAGCATCGTCCGAGTCCATTTGACCGTAGTTTCGGCCTTGACTTGACGTGTTCGAGCTTCGCGAACGATGATGAGTCCAGTCGAGAGACTGACGTTAGCGTCGCCACTTTCGTCCACCCAGCCTCGCTGATGAGCCAAAAGCCAGTCCTTTGCGCCGCGTGAGAGTTGTTTGGCAAAGACAACATCAACCTCAGGGGCAGCAGCGGTCAGGCGTTCTACGTCCGCGGGCCATCCTTCGCCGGCCCATCCCGCCAGAAATCGATGCTCTCCCGAGCCCGCGTGAATCGTGACGTGAAAAGTCGGCACGACCTGCGCCTGTGCCGATTTGACAACGACGCGAACCCCTCGGGGCAGCGCGGCGATGGCGGCATTTCGCACACTCGTTGCGAGGTCTCGTGTCCCAGCCATACTTCAGAGATTATCATACTTCACTGGTCCAGTGAAGTATGATAATCGTGAAGTACATTGCGGACAGCGCCTGGCTGAGTTTTCGGGGATCCAAGAAGGCACGCGATCCTCACGCGTCACCCCCGGCCGCGGTCCGGCCACTCGTCCGTGTCGCCCACCTTTCTCCGACCGAGCACGCGACCTTCGCCGTCGAGCACGCAGACGTCGTGGTGGGCCTCAGCCCAGTCCACTCCAACAAATAACATGACAACCTCCTCCTCGTTTTTGAATGAGCCCCGAGGAGACGGTGGCGACCTAATGGATCAGTGCTCATGGCGCGACACCCCTTCAGCCATACCCGCCAACCTCACCAGCCGACCGGGGCACGCTCTTGCACAAGAGCTGAACTCTCGGGTTACAGATAATGCTCCCGGTCAGCGGCTCGGAGACAGCATCACCCACTTAGGAGAAACTGTCCAGCCCCATTAGGTTGCAGACCTAATGGGTTTGGACAGGACCAGAGTTCGGCCTGACTGCTTTCGACTCATCGCGTCGTCATTAGGCGAGGAAGATGCAGAATCCGATGCATCATGTCCTGTCAATCAATGGTGACGATTTCCCATGCGAGAAGTTCGTCATCAAGAACAGTCGGTAACACTCCGTTCGCCGCCTCTGGCGACAGCCAGATCGTGGCGTCGAGGGCACGCGCCGCTGCTACTGCCTCCAGATTGAGAAGGTTCAACCTGGGGTGGCGTCCGGCAATCTCAACCATGAGCGGTACGAGTTGTCGTGTGTCGGGAAGGCCAATGTCCTCTGGTAATTGAAGCATGGCGCCAATTGCCCGCTCCTGTTCGAGTGGTTGCAACTCTCGGAATGGTCCAGAAAGGTGCCCGCCGGCGCCAAGAACTGCGGCCCGACATGCGCGGTAGTACCAGTAGGCAGTGGTGTGCAGTTCCACGCCCGGTCTACGAATGCCGACGAGAAGCTCCTCGATCAGGAGGCGGTCGTCGAGGACGACGTTCACTACTGATCTGCGAGGTCGGGATCGTCGATTGCTGCTAACCCGGCGTTGTAGCGCACGGAGAGGACGCTTTTCAGTTCGGCCTTGGCTCGAGCCATTCCTCCAGGAAGAACTAGTGCGGCGTCGCCGAGGTCAACGAAGGCGATCTCGCCACCGTCCTCGATACCCCAACGATGTCTAAGTTCTGCCGGAAGATTGGTTTGACCACGCTGGGACACTCGGGCCTGGCTGATGGGAGTTGACATGATTGCATTGTATATTTCCCATCTCTACAAAGCGCCGTTTACTGTGCGATTTCGCAATTGCAACGACTCGTAGAGTTAGATGGCTTAGGAAACGGGGTCCTTCCACGGCCACCCTGACTAAAACACAGTGGGTCACCCAGAGCTCCGACCTCGCACCACCCCCTCTCGTAATCTTCGTGTGGAGCACTACCCCAATCTCAGCCAGTGCAGATTCACCGCGTCGAGTCGGACACCGATGGGCTACCGTGCGACGATGGTCGTACGTCGGTTGATCGGCGAATCATAGGGCTTCGCGGCGAACCCCGAAGCACCAAATCCAGTGACCCGGAACGTAACTCTTCGCACGTGCAAACTGGCGAGAAGACCCTTGAGGTACGACGCCCCTACGCGCGCACGGTTTGTCGCGACGACTGCGTTGTCATTCTTCGTGCCGGGTGAACTCGCGTAGCCATCGATGGTCACCGTCGTCAAGTGGTGCGCCTCGATCTCATGCGCCAGCACGTTGAGCAAGTGCTTCGAGGTTGACGACAGCGCCCACGAATTGGACGAGTAGTAGAGCACCATCGGGGAGAGCTGAAGCACCGGCTTTGGGTGAACAATTGGCGGTGGAGTCACGATCGCAGTCACGGTGACGGTCGCGGTCGCGGCGCTGGTGGCACTGGCGGAACCGGCGCTGTTGGTCTCGGTGATGGTGACCGTGAGGGTATGGCCGACGTCACCGGCGCTCACCACGTA
>PLON01000022.1 GCA_003142095.1 Acidimicrobiaceae bacterium
CTTCATGAATGATCGGGGCTAGATGGATAGCGTCCAGGCTCCGCAACTCGTTGTGAGGATCCGTGGCGGGTTTTAGAGGCAATGGCGAAGGTTAAATCTAGATAGTGAAAGTCCCTAATCGCCGGAAGAACTCTATCCGGCAACGAAAGCGAGTCCACCTTGGGGCACGTAAGTCGCACCGGTGATCGCAACGCGCGTGACTTCTCCCGTGTTCGGGTTCAAGGTCGCGAGATAGTTAGCCGGGTATTTGGGAGCGGGGCAGGTCGCAGGTGAACCATTTGCACCGCACGGGGTTGCCGCCACGATTGATTGATTAATCACGAACGGACCTGTCATCACGTCAACCGCGTCATCGGTTGAATCGGTGGAGTACAACGAACCAGACGTACTGGTTGGCCACGCTGTGTCGTCAACCGATTGGGTCAACGACAACACCTGCAAGCTTTGGTGTGCGGTCCCCGCTCCACTGACGTAGATCTGTTCTTTGTCACCTTGGCTGGTCAGCATGAAGTCGCCAGCAAACCGGGGACCCGGTGATGGGACTATCTCATTGGAGTCGGGGTCAGTCAACGCGAGCTTGGTCGACTTGAGGTACTGGCTGCTGCCCTTGTTGGCCACCGTCGCGAAACTCTCATCAAAGAAAAGTGGCGCGATCCTCGCCACCTTGGATGTAGCGTCGAGTTTCACCGAGTACACGGCTGGATAGCTTGGTTGAGGCGCGGCTGTTCCGGTGGTGCCGGGCGCCGACGCGCTGATCAAGATTTGACCGTTATTGACAGAGAGGGCATCAGTGCCGCCCTTGTGCGGTAGCGACTCACTGTAGGAGTAGCGAGTCACCGCACCACGTGCAGGGGCACTCGGGCGAATGAGGTAAAGCGCGGAGTGGGCGTCCTCGTTCACGGTGGCGAGGACGCCGAGGCCCGGATCTGCAGTGACGCCGTCGGCCTTGCCACGGACGTCCCACTGGGCGACCACGTCGCCTTTCAGCGTTAGTTCGATGACCGTGCTGTCGAGATTGCCATCAGTGCTCGCTTGACCCTGCGGACCGACGCCGTTTTGGAATCCAACGAACAGATCGTTGCCCCATCGACTGATGTCGTCCGGGTCACTCAGCGTTTCCGAACGGGTCGCCGTTGATCCGGTTGACGTATACGTATGGTGAAGTGATGTCCCTAGCAAGATCTGGGACACGTGAAATGGCGTCTTGGTCGCCGAGGCGGAGACTGCCCCGAAGAGCGCGTACGCGCCTGTCAACGCCGCGATCCCGACGACAAGCAGTGCTCTGAAACTATGTAACCTCGATGACCGCATGGTTTATCTCTTCCGCTAGGGCAGTGAGAGGAACCATATATTCGACGTTTGAATCGGGAGTGACTGTTGTTCTGCACACTCGTGAACGAATAGGGAACAGTTCAATCGATTGTGCCTAGCTCGGATCCATCTTTTGTGGCAACAGAGGAACGTCGTCTCACGGTGAATTCGCGTTGCCTCAGGTCGGGTAGATCGTGATGACAGCGGCCTTGGGTACCGGAAATGGCAGGAATTAAGAGAAGAAACTGAGCTTTGAGTCTTCGTGATTTCGGCCCCATTTCAGACGCGTTTCATTGTGGAGGGTGCCCTTTTCTGCGCAATATCCACTGATAGAGTTCTGCGAAAGTCAAATCGGCTTTGATTTCGCCTGCGGTTTTCATACGCGTCACCTTGGTGACACGTAGGGGTTCGGTGGCGAGCAGTAAAGGTATTCAATCAAGGGACAAGGGAGGACGTAGCTTATGAAGCTTCGTTGGAATAAGACAGTGGCGATCGCCTCTGCCGGAGTGCTAGCTATGACGGCGGTGCCACTAATTGCCGGAAGTGCAATCAGTGGAGCGGCTTCAAAGCCCACGTACACCATTGGTGTTCAGGGCCCGTTAACCGGTAGCGACTCCGACTACGGAATCTACGAGTATGCGGGCGTGGAGTTCGCCGTTAGTCAGGCAAACGCCAGCGGAAAGTACGCCTTTAACCTCAAGGTCGAAAAGTTCGACGACCAAGGCTCGTCGACTGTCGCGCCTGGGGCGGCCCAAAAGGCTGCAGGCACCAAGGGACTGGTCGCGATTGTCGGCCCTTCGTTCTCTGGTCCTTCGGAGGTTTCGTACAAGTACTACCACGCAGCGAACATTGCTGAAGTGAGCCCGTCGGCGACGGCTGTAGCTCTCGCGAGCGGTTCGGACAGCAGCTTCTTCCGTACCGTGGCTGACGACTCAGTTCAGGGTTCGGCTGACGCGAGCTACCTCGTAACTACCAAGGGCGAAAAGAGCATCACCGTTATTGGCGACGAGTCGTTCTACGGTACCGGCCTGGCTAACGTCGTTGCTACCGAAGCGTCAAAGCTTGGTGCGACTGTGACCACGAAGTCCATCGCGAACGTCAACGAAGGCGGCGGTGGAAACGCTGGTGCGTACAGCACCCTTGCGACCTCGCTGGCTCAGGCTGACCCTGACGCGATCTTCTACGGTGGATACGCACCGGAGTTAGGTCTGCTCCTCGGTGACCTCGCGAGCGATGGTTACACGACGGCCACTCATGTGATCATGTCGGGTGACGGTTCCAACGACCCCGCGCTGATGACGAGCACGTCGCCGGCGACCGCTGCGAATGGAGCTTTCCTGAGTGAGTCGGCGACCGGCAAGGTGAGCTACTTCACCGGCAAGTTGGCGAGTGAGTTCACCGCGTTGACCAAGGCCAAGGCCTCGGTCGCGATCTACGCCGCTCAGTCCTATGACGCGGCGGACGCGATCATCAAGGCTTTGGTTGCGGACAAGAAGACCTCGTCGATCCCGAAACTTCGCAAGGAGACCGTGGCGTCGCTGCACAAGGTGTCCTTCGTCGGCGTAACGGGACCCATTGCCTTCCAGGGTGATGGCGACCTTAAGGTTGACAAGGGTGCTGTTCAGATTTCCGAAGTCGACAATGGCGTAATCACGCTCGTCACGAGCGTCGGCTGATAACCTTCCAAAATTAGTTGCCACTGGGGCCGGGGTTTGCGCCCCGGCCCCAGTGGCATCTGCGTCTAGTCAAGGATTTCTAGGTAACCATGGGATTTGCCCACTTCTGGCTGTCGGGGTTTGATCAGATTCGAAGTGGGTTTTGGGCGTACGTCGCTGTCGGCCTGGAAAACGGCGCTTTGTACGCGATGATCGCGGTCGGCTACACCTTGGTGTACGGCGTGCTCGGGCTCATCAACTTCGCGCACGGTGAAGTCTTCATGTGCGGAGGTTTCGCCGCGGTGTTTTTAACCCACGGGATTTTGGGTGCGGGAGTGGCGAACGGTTGGGAGTCAGTTGGTCTCGTCCTGTCCGGCATTGTCTTTGCCGGTCTCATTAGCGCCGTGGTGGCAACCGGAGTGGAGCAAGTCGCGTATAGACCCTTGCGGCGAAGACACGCTCCAAAACTTGCCTATCTCATCAGCGCCATCGGGGCGTCCTACTTCTTACAGACCATCGCCGGCAAGGAGTTCGGCTACGGCCAGAACATCTTTCCCGCGGAGGTCTTTCCCGCCGGTCAAACGCTCTTCTATATTGGCAAAACACCTATTCACACAATCGAAGTGATCTGCTTGGTCGTTGGGATCATCATGTTTCTTGCGGCGGACCGCATCGTGCGTCACACGCGTCTTGGCCGTGGCATTCGCGCCGTGGCGCAGGACTCCGAGACCTCCTCTCTCATGGGCGTCAACATCGACCGGACGATCACACTGACTTTCATCATCGGCGGCTCACTCGCCGGAGCCGCAGGATTTCTGTATGCGCTCCAAAACGGGATTATCCAAAACTCGGGCACCGAACTCGGCATCTACGCCTTTACCGCGGCGGTCCTTGGCGGGATTGGCAACCTTCGCGGCGCCGCTCTGGGTGGAATGATGATCGGTCTCTTCGGGAGCTTCTCGGTGCCGTTCGCATTCGAAGGAAATATCTCGTGGACTGAGATCTACACCTTCTTGATCCTTGTCCTCGTATTGATTATCCGGCCCACGGGGATCTTGGGTGAGAAGTCGGGGAGAACGGCGTGAACCTGCTGACTCGAAAGTCGCTGAAGCGTCTTTTCGGAACGTTGGCTTTCTTCGCCCTGGCCGCGGTGATGACCGGTGGGCCCGGTGGATTCGGGGTGCCCGCCTATACCGGGGTCCACGCCTCGTATCTCGAACCCGTGTCGTACTTCGGACTCTTTCGTACGCAGCGTTGGTCCATTTTCTTAACCCTCGGGATCCTGGCTTGGCTGATTATCTCCCTTTACCAACCTCACGCGCTGACTATCCGGCGACGTCTGGAGCCAGTGACAGCGCTACCGAACCGGGTCATGCAACGCCGCACCAATCGGTGGGTTCTCATCGGCGTCGTGATCGTGATAGCGCTCTTTCTACCCAAGTTTGTTCACGAACAGTTCTGGATGTATCTGATCGTTGAGCAGATCGGAGTATGGATCCTTCTCGCTCTCGGTCTCAACGTGGTGGTGGGCTTCGCGGGCTTGTTGGACCTGGGATTCGCGGCCTTCTATGCCATTGGCGCGTACGCGACGGCGTGGTTCACGGGCGTGCTGCCAACACCCGCTCCCTTCCATCATCCGATCCCGACTCTGTGGTGCATCCCCATTGCCGTAGGGCTTGCCATGATCTTCGGCATCCTCCTGGGTATACCGACCCTTCGGCTCCGCGGTGACTACTTGGCCATCGTGACCCTCGGTTTCGCGCTCATCATCGATGACTTCGTCGGAACCCAAAGCGGCTTGACGGGAGGTGGTGAAGGTTCTCTGACGACGCCGACGTTCTCGATGAACGTAGGGTTCTGGCATTATCACTGGGGGATAAATCCGACGCCCTATTACTACCTGTGTTTCATTTTCGTAGTCGTCTTTCTCATCGTCTTTACGTCGCTCGAGTATTCGCGGGTGGGTCGAGCCTGGGTCGCCATTCGAGAAGACGAGGTCGCGGCCCAGTCCATTGGCATCAACCCGCTCAAATACAAGGTCTCCGCGTTCGCGGTGGGTGCCGCGAGTGGCGGATTCGGCGGTGTACTCACCGCGGGTCTCATCGGAAACATAAATCCAACACTTTTCCAGTACCAAGTGTCAGTGAACGTGCTGATCCTCGTGATCTTTGGCGGGATGGGTTCGATTTGGGGCGTCGCCATCGGCGCGATCATCGTGCAGTTCGTGACGAGTTACCTCGATAACTATCAGCCGTGGGGTTACCAGCTCAATGACCTCTATATGTACATTGGCGCGCTGTTGATCATCATGATGATCTTCCGACCGGCCGGTATTTTGCCGTCGCGGCGTCGCCAGCGCGAAATTAGCGGGTACGAGACGGAACACGAGGGTCACCTCGACGAGGTCCTCGCCGGGGACGAGCCGTGAGCAACGATCTGCTGATCACGGTCGAGAACGTCACTCTGCGATTCGGCGGTGTCGTGTCGCTACGCGACGTGTCACTCGAGATGCGCCGCGGGGAAATCCTCGCCGTGATCGGACCAAACGGCGCGGGTAAGACGTCGCTCTTCAACTCCGTCACCGGCGTCTACCAACCCCAGGAGGGGAAGATCACCTTTTCGTCGCAAAAGGCGCCTCCTCTCAGCGTTATTGGTAAAAAGACGCATCGGATCGCCCGAGCGGGCGTGACGCGAACATTTCAAGCGTCGCGACTCTTTAGTGCGCTCACTGTCTTCGAGAATGCGAAGATCGGAGCCGAGGATCACTCGGGGATCGGCGTGGTCGGCGCGTTGGTGAAGGGACCTCGTACTCGTCGAGGCGAGAAGGAGTCGGACCGCGTCGCGAGCGAAGTGCTCAAGTTTGTCGGTCTATTCCCCGAGGCGCACACCATCGCCTCGCAACTCTCCTACGGTGCGCGCCGTCGGCTAGAGATCGCTCGCGCCTTGGCGACCGACCCCGAAGTCATCTTGCTCGACGAGCCGGCGGCCGGCACCAACCCGTCCGAGAAACTCGAGTTGACGACGCTCATCCGCCGAGTACGCGATGAACGTGGCGTGAGTGTGTTGCTCATCGAGCACGACATGAGACTCGTCATGGCTCTCGCCGAGCGGCTCTACGTGCTGAATTTCGGCTCGGTGATCGCCGAAGGTACTCCCGAGGAGATTCGGGCGAACCAGGATGTCGTTGACGCGTATCTAGGCACGACCCACGATGAGACGAGCGCGTAATGCTGAAAGTCACCGACGCAGTCGTCCGCTACGGAGTCATTGAAGCCCTGCACGGAATCTCCTTTGAGATCGAAGAGAGCGAGATCGTGACCCTGCTCGGTGCGAACGGAGCAGGCAAGTCGACGACGCTGCGCATGATGTCTGGCCTGCACGCGCCGTCGAGTGGTTCGATCTTCTTCGAAGGTCGCGACATTACGAACGTGAAGGCTCACGAGTTCTCGTCCTTTGGTATCAGTCACGTACCCGAGGGACGTCGGATCTTTGGCGGGATGACCATTGAAGAGAATCTCGAGATGGGCGCCTTTCGTCGGCGTGGTTCGCTCACTGCGGACATCGACGAGATTTACGAGATGTTTCCGATCCTGAAGGACCGTCGAAAGCAGAAGGGATCGAATCTCTCCGGCGGCGAACAACAGATGCTCGCGATCGGGCGAGCGCTCATGTCGAAACCACGCCTACTGCTGCTCGACGAACCGTCGATGGGCCTTGCTCCCATGATTATCCAACAGATCTTTCGCATCATCAGCCAGATCCGCGATCAGGGAACAACCGTCTTCGTGGTGGAACAGAACGCGCAGCAGGCCCTTCGCTTGGCCGACCGAGGCTACGTGATGGAGAACGGTCGCATCGTTTTCGGCGACAGCGCCGCAAAGCTCCTTGAGGACCCACGCGTGCGCGCGGTGTACCTGGGTGAGTCCGTTGAATCCGACGAGTCGGCGGGAATACAGCCCGGACCAGCTCTGTAGACGATTCTCGTCCACGTTCGTTGGGGTGGTACTACGTGACAGTAGTTACGCACGGCGTAGCAGTAGGAAGCAGCGGCAGGCGAACTTCGAAGCCGAGGTGGATAATGAGGTCGCCAGTTGGACTTACTCCATTCGCGCGTCTTCGGGACGCGTGATGCGACTGAGCAGTGGTAGCGCCGAACTGATGATCGCGAGCGACCCAAGAAGACCACCTAGCACGATGAGGTAATACGTGACTCCTCGCAGTCGCAACGTGAGGCCCAACATCGACCGGAGGAACAGGTCGGAGGCGATGAGACCGAGGAGCGCCGAGCCAAGTGCGATGACGATCAGCGGCGCGGCGGTCTCGAGAGCGACGACGCGACGAAGTACGTTCAGCGGCACGCCGGTCAGGCGTAGCAAGCTAAAGGGGCGCTTACGCTCACTCACCCCGGCGATCGTCGCGACCGCCAAGCTGCACCCAGCGATCAACAGACTGGCAAGTATCACGACCTCACTCGCCGTCTGCAATTCGGTGAGCAGTTGCGAAGTCCCCGCGTCGAGTTCGCCAAAGAGTGTTGTCGAACTGGCGAAAGGAAACGCTCGATCGAGCGCCGTCTCGGCGCTCGCTATCGCCGACGCAGATCCGCTGGTGGCGACGGCGACCAACTGAACGGGTAAACCCGTCAAGTTTCGTGAGAGATGGGCAGTGGGCCAGGTTGTCGAGGCCGCGACCGTCACCGATTTCGTGGCCGGCATGAACGCAACGTCGTCGCCGAGAGCGGCGAGCGTGGCACCGGGATGGCATCGCCCGAGCGCGGGGGTGGACGCCAGCGCCGCGCAGGACGCCACGCCGTACTGGATGTCGCCTCCGAGGCCGTTGATGTCGGGAACCGAACCATCGATTCGCACGTTGGACGGCGCCACGTAGACGAGCGTCACTCCCGTCACGCCCTTGATTGCGCGTAACGACGCCACCACGGCACTCGGCACCGAAGGCTCGGAGTTGTTCTGGCTAAAGTCGAACTGATCGGTCACCGTCTTGCTTGCGGGAGTGCCGGAGCTCGCGGAACCGTGATCGATGAGGAGCGTCGAGATGACGCCGACCGAGACGCTCGTGACGAAGATAGCGAGTATGAGACCGCTGATCGCTCGAAACGCACCGCGCGGGTTGTCGGAGAGTCGTCTTCCCGCCAATAGCAGGGGAACACGACTGGTGCGGGTGGCCATGAGCCTCGAGCCGACCATCGTCAGCCACGGACCCGCGAGTACCAACCCGATCATGATGAGAAAGAAGCCGAAGAGGTAGGCCTGGATCTGACTACCGGAACTGTTCGGATGACCGATAGCGACAAAAAAGGAAAGTTCCGCGATACCGCCGAGGAGGGGGAGGACCCGATAAAAGCGCGGTGGCTGGGGCGTGACCCGGCGAGCGACACCGAGCGGGGAGATTCGCACTCGTCGCAATGCGACTCGCGCGACCAATGCCGCCGCTACCGGCACTCCGACGGCGGCGGCGAGCACGTCGAACAGACCTAGTGAGAGGTCACCAGACTCTAGAGGCTGTCCGGCGAATGGGACATGAACCAGAGCAGGTCGAACCAAGAAAAAGACGCAGAATCCAATTGCGGCACCTACCAACGCCGCGACGACGGCTTCAACCGCTGAGATCACGGCGACCTGTCGCAACGTCGCGCCGGAAAGCCGCATCGCCGCAAAGCGCTGCTCACGTCGGGCCGCGGACAATCGCGTCGCGGTACCGATAAATACGAGGACCGGAAAGAGAAGCACCAGGGCCAAAATGGCGAGGACAACTTGAAGCCCGGTTGTGCCCAACGTGTCCGGGCCACCATGGTTCGACGATGTTGCGAAACTGGTGACCTTTCCGGCGCCGGGAACTTTCGCCAAGGTCGACGCGCGAACGCCGACAATGATGATGAGATCGCTGGGCGAGGGCAGGGCGGCTGGCCCTATGGTGCCGATTTCCGTTCCACCAAATCGATTCCCTAGTTCGCTCGCCGGTGTGGTTCGAAGCAGTGCGGCAAGGGCCGGTGACGCGTAGTACTGGCCCGGTCCGGGAAGACGCGGGATGCCCGGGGGAACCAAAGAGGGCGCGCCGGTGGACGCTACGTCCACTTGGACGATCAACTGATTCTCGTATTGGTTGGCGCTGACGTATAACCAGGTGGAATCAACCTTCGATGAGGCACTCTCGTTGGTCGCCCGTCCTGCGTGACCAGACCCGCCGTAAAACGTTGAGGTGGCGAGCCACGCGCCGCGCGCGTTCTGTTTGCCCAACGCGTTGATGGTCCCCATCGTCGCGAGCAGCATCGTCACCCCGACGGCCACCGCGAGCGCCATGACAATCAGGCGTATGAGCGACTCTCTCCCGCCGCGCAGCGTCAAGCGGAGACCGAAGCGGATCACGGTACGAGAGGTTTGGCACTGAGTGATCCGACGAGGCCGTCGCGTACGACGACTTCTCGGCCCGCGTACGCCGCGACCCTCGGCTCGTGGGTCACGAGCACGACCGTGGTTCCGTCGTGGTGGGCTGCGGTGACTAGCAACTCCATCACGAGTTCGCCAGTCAGTGAGTCGAGGGCGCCGGTGGGCTCATCGGCGAAGAGCACTTTCGGGTGCGCGACCAGACCGCGCGCAAGTGCGACGCGCTGAGCCTGCCCGCCGGAGAGCTCGCCCGAGCGTCGCCGCTCGAGTCCATCGATCCCGAGTCGCTCGAACCACTCTCGAGCGCGCGCGAGGGCGTCGTTGCGTCGAAGGCCTCCGAGCAACAGTGGTAGCGCGACGTTTTCTTCGGCCGTCAATTCCGGCACCAGCTGACCAAATTGGAAGACGAAACCGAACGAATCTCGTCGCAGGGCACTGCGCTCGGCGTCACTGAGAGTGTCGATGCGTCGACCCGAAAAATAGACCTCACCGTGCTTGGGGACAAGGATGCCCGCTAGGCAGTGCAGGAGCGTCGATTTCCCCGATCCGCTCGGGCCCATGACGGCGAGGATCTCGCCTTCACGGATCGAGAGGTTGGCTCCTCGAAGGGCCGGAGTTTCCCCAAATTCAAACACGACGTCACGAGCTTCAATGAGGACGTCGCTCGAACGACTATCAACAGTGGACGCCATGACGTTCACGACGTCACGGCCGCGGCGAGCGAGGGCAGACGAGCGGCCGTCATATCGATCCAGCGAAGGTCGGCCTCGAGGTGGAACAGTGCGTGATCTGCCAGCAGAGCGTCGATCAGGTTGTCCTGGCGTTTGAGCTCGGTGAGCTGGCGCATTCGCTGCAAGTGTGCAGCGCGCTGCGTGTCGAGGTACTGCTCCGCCGAGCGGCCAAGCATGAGTGCCAGGACGACCTTCGCGAAGAGGACGGTTTGGAGATGGGGTTCAGGCTCCACCGGTTCACTGAGCCAGGTGTCGAACTCTTGCTTGCCTTCGGTAGTAATGGCGTAGCGCTTGCGGTCCGGACCGTCGCCGGCTTCCACCTCGCCCGGTGCCACCAAGCCGTCTCGCGACAGCCGGGCGAGCGTCGCGTAGACCTGACCGAAGGGCAGTGGTTTGGTACGCCCGAAGTAGGAGTCGTAGTCGCGCTTCAGGTCGTATCCGTGGCTGGGCTCTCGTTCGAGCAGACCAAGCAATGTCAAGGGAACACTCATAACTTGACACTCTACACTGAGTGTATACTCGACACAGGTACGTGAGTCAGAAAGTTGATCTCGGGTGCTTGTTGCGGTGCCAGTTGGCTGGATCTCGACCCGACCACCGATGAGAAGCAAACCGTTTGACGCAGTTGAAGTCGTCGCCTAATGTCACCCAGGTGAGGGCCCAGACTGGAGTTCGATTCCTACTCGTCGCAGTGGTTCTAGCAGTTCCAATCGCGCTCTGCGAAGGGGCATGGGCGGCCGCAAGTTCGCCAAGCCCGACCGGCACCTGGCAGATTACGGCGGTGCCGGATGACGGAAGCGACATGATTAACGGGACGCTACGAATCACAACATCTGGCGATGTCGTTGGATTCCAAGGTTCGCTCGTTGGCCAGGCTCTTCACGCGTGTGGCACGGGCACGGTCGTCGTCGCCGGAGTAGAGAAAATTAAATACTCGGCCCTGACGTATTACTTCGTCGGCCAATCCGGTCTACCCGGTGCACAGGATCACAGCGGCCTGACTGGTCCGCCGGGTTACTCGGTCGGGGTGACGCACGCTGGCAAGTCGTACAAGGGACTGCTGTCCATTCAATTTCACACACCTGCCTTCTCTGCAACTTCCGGTTTCACCGCCTTCGGTTCACTCAGTTACGGCGCCTGTGGGCTCTTGTTTTCTCTCGTGCCCCCCTCCTGAACACAGGATGGTCCCGAAGCGAGTTCTTCACTTTGTTGCCACTGGCACGCATCAAGTGGTCAACCTCACTGAAAGGAAGTGCAATTAATGAAAACAATGACGTGCACACAATTGGGAGGACCATGTGAGTTCGCGCACCACGGCAGTACGGCCGACGAGGTTATAAAGGCGCAAGACAAGCATCTGAAAGAGATGGTGGCCAGTGGCGACGCATCACACGAAAGCGCCCTCAAAGAGATGAAGGGTAGATGGAAGAATCCCATCTCGGGCATGGGCTGGTACAGAAAAGCGAAGCGCGACTTCGCCGCTCTTCCTGAAAACTGACCAGTCGATCACGGTCACGTGTAATTCTCTGACCGTGATCGACTAGTCCGGCAGTACCATTGCCTATCCCTTGAAGTAGTGACCCTCGTCGAGGTCGGCGATGAGACCTTGTTGCGTTGGTTTCCACTTCATGAGCTCCTGGGTGACCGCGCCCGATGCGGGGCTATCCATGGCGACGAAGTGGGCCATCCAGGTGAAGTGTTCGCCCGCGTCCTCTGCGGAAATGGAGACTTCAGGAACGTTCAGGTGTCGGCCGATGACCTCGGCGATGTCGCGGATTGCTACCCCTTCATCGGCCACCGCGTGCAAGGTTGATCCCGCGGGTGCCTCTTCTACGGCCAAGCGAAAGAGTTTCGCCGAGTCGAGGCGATGCACCGCGGGCCAGCGGTTAGAGCCATCGCCAACGTAGCCAGAGACGCCCTTTTCGCGGGCAATGTTAACGAGGGTTGCCACGAATCCGTGGTCGCCGTCACCGTGGTTCGTCGGAGGAAGTCGCACGACCGACGACCGGACGCCGCGCGAGGCCAGAGACAGTGCGAACTCTGCCGTTTCCCATCGAGCCACTGGACCGCCGCCAAGTGCGGCGAAGGACGGGTCGCGAACGTGACCGTCTGCTTCCGTCGCGATGCGGCCCGGCGCGATGCCGAGAAGACCGGAGGCGAGAACAAACGGGCGATCGGAGCCCGCGAGCGCCTCACCAAAGGATTCGACGGCGAGTCGGTCCGCGTCGGCAGCTGCCTGAAAATTCCCACTAAATGCGAGATCGTGTTTGAACGCGAGATGAATCACGCCGTCCGACGCACTCGCGGCACTCTTCAAGTTGTCGAGATCGCCGAGATCGCCGAAATGTACCTCTGCGCCCGCAGCGCGCAGAGCGGCGGCCGACTCTGGCGATCGAGCGAGGCCGACTACCTGATGGCCCGCACCCAGCAGTTCAGCAACGACTGCAGAGCCGATCCAACCGGATGCACCGGTAACAAAAACGCGCATAAATCCTCCAAGTGGTTGATTTCCCCGCAACCATGCACTGCGGGAGCGATGTCATTCGCTGACATCACCCTAGCATGGTTATGTCAGCCACTGCCATCAAGTATCACCAGAGCTGGGAAATCTGTGTCGCGACCGCGCCAAAGCTGTCCAGTACGACGGGCGGGGAGTCGATGGGCGACGCGATGATCTCATCGGCGGCGGCGACGTCGATGAGCGTCAGACGCACCGATTCACTGAGAAAACGTGAGGGTTGAGCCCACGAGTGCTCGTCGCGGATGCGATGGTGGTGGTAGCGAAGCGGGACATAAATGGCGAGATTTCGTCGAGCTCTCGTGACCGCGACATAGAACAGTCGGCGTTCTTCTTCGAGACCCTCCGGTGTTCCAAGAGACATATCGGAGGGAAAGTTTCCATCGGCGGCGTGGATGACGTGCACGGCGTCGAACTCCAGACCCTTCGCCGAATGGACGGTCGAGAGCACGAGCCAATCTTCGTCCATCATGGGAGGTCCGGCGAGATTGCCCGTCGAGTGAGGCGGATCAAGGGCTTGCGCCGCCGCCACGTCGCTGAGTCGCGTCGCATCGGTGCAGGCGAGTACGAGTGCGTCGAGATCTTCCAAACGTGGAAGCGCGTCTTCGTACGTCGAGATGACCAGCGGCGCGATCGCGAGGCGAAGTCGATCGGCGTGGGCGACGAGCGGTTCGTCGCTCGTCGGACAGAGCGCGTCGATGAGCCCTTGGGACATCTCTCTCGTTTCGGTGGGGAGCACGTCGTGAAGCAGCGTCCACCGTTGGCCGATAACCGCCATGGACAGGGGGAGCAGTCGATCGTCGTTGCGGAGAGCGTCGATAGCGCGTCGAGCTTTCGCTGGACCGACTCCTGGCATCAACTGCAGAATCCGAAACCAGGCCATCTCGTCGCGGGGGTTGTCCACGAGGCGAAAGGCGGAGAGAAGGTCTTTTACGTGTGCCGCTTCTAGGTACCTGAGCCCTCCATATTTGATGAACGGAATGCGACGTCGAGATAGTTCGATCTCGAGATCCGCGCTGTGGTGTGCGGCGCGAAACAGTACGGCTTGACGTTGCAGAGAAACTCCCTGTTCGTAGAGTTCCAGCACGCGCTCTGCGACAATCGTTGATTGGTGACGTTCGTCGACGCAGTGAATCAACGACGGTTGTGCGGCACCGGTTGTCGCCACCTCTTCACGGAGCACGGAAGTGAAGCCCTCAGGAGCGTCCGCCGCGAGCGCGTTTGCCACGTTGAGGATTGGTGCGGACGAGCGGTAGTTGGCGTTCAGAGTGATCGTGGTGAGTCCGTCAAAGTACTTCTCCGCGTCGAGAAGGTACCGAGGAGACGCTCCGCGGAAACCGTAGATGGCCTGCGCGTCATCACCGACAAGAGTCACGCGGGGGTCGTAGTGGCGAAGACCACGCAGGATGTCGAGTTGCAAGAGATTGACGTCTTGAAACTCGTCGACGAGTATGTGGTCGAACGAGGCTCCGAGCCGTTTTCCGAGGACCTCGTGCTGCACGGCGAAGCGCCAAAAGAGCAGAAGGTCGTCGAAGTCGAGCAGTCCGAGCGTCTGTTTTCTGGAGACGAAAGCGCGAAAGAGCGATGCGATGTCGTCGCAGCGATCGACGCACCACGGAGTGATCTCGTTCATGACGTCTCGAAGAGGCATTCCGGTATTCACGGAGCGCGAATATAGGGAAGCCAATGTGGCCTTCTTCGGCAGTCGGCGCTGACCACTGAGTATTCCCAGATCGCTTCGTACGAGATCGAGAAGATCGGCGCTGTCGCCTTGGTCGAGCACACCGAAGCCCTCGGGCAGGCCCACGGAGGCGTGATGACGACGCAACGTGTAATGCGCAACCGAATGGAATGTTCCGCCCGCGACGCGTTGAACCCGTTCGTCGCGTCGGGACGCACGAACGCGCCCAATTATTTCGCGCGCCGATCGCCGCGTGAAGGTCAGAAGAAGTATTCGTTCGGGCGCGACTCCACGCTCGAGAAGGAATTCAACTCTCGCACTCAGAGTGGTGGTCTTTCCCGTACCGGGTCCTGCGAGAACTCGCAAAGGGCCGTCGCCGAACGAGGCCGCTTCACGCTGACGATCGTTGAGCTGCTGTCGAACTGGGGCCACGTGTCGGAGGCTACTGAGGGCCTGTCATACGCCATAGATCGTGCACGAATCATGGGGCCACGGTGCAACGATCTTCGGGCGAATGTTCGTGCGGCATTACATTTGACAAATGGAATCGGTGAGACCCGACGGGTTCGTGGTCACCGATGATCGTGCGCGAATTGATATTGCAAGGGTCCATCGATGGGTAAGTGAGGAGAGTTATTGGGCCGCGGGCAGTTCTCTGGACGTCGTTACGAGATCAATTCACGGTTCGATCTCCTTGGGATGTTTCGGTCCCGACGGTGAGCAGATTGGAATTACGAGACTGATCACCGATGGGGCAGTATTTGCCCTGATCTCTGACGTATGTGCGGATAGTAAGTTTCGCGGGCGTGGTCTCGGCAAGTTCCTGGTCCAGTCGGCCGTCGAGCATCCCGAGGTAAGGGATGTGCGACGAATGCTGCTCGCCACCAGTGACGCACACGAGCTTTACAGGCGTTTCGGCTTTACCGCCCTTTCGAGTCCGGAGCGATGGATGGAGATGCGTTCGACATCGACACCAGCGTCTGGTGAGTGAACATAAGCATGTAGCTCGGAACCTGCGGCACCAATAACATGATGATGACTTTTGACGGAGGACGCCGCTGGGTCTCCGTTACGCCGTAACCACGACTGTAACGACCGACGCACTTCGGATGACTATGAGGCTGTCGCAGCGAGAAGGAGTCACAGTGTCAAATCAGTACCAAAAGAGCGAAGAGAAGTTGGCTCACTTGAGCCCTGAGCAGTATCACGTCACGCAAGAGCGCGGTACCGAGCCGCCGTTTAGAAACGAGTTCTGGAACCACAAAGAAGCCGGTATCTACGTCGACGTGGTGTCGGGCGAGCCGCTCTTCGCGTCGACAAAGAAATATGACAGTGGTTGCGGGTGGCCGAGTTTCACCGCGCCGCTTGAGCCAAAAAACGTCGTCGAAAATAGCGACCGCAGTCTCGGAACGGAGAGGACGGAGGTCCGTTCGACCAATGCGGACAGCCACCTCGGTCACGTGTTTCCCGATGGTCCTCCGGAGGAGGGCGGGCTTCGCTACTGCATCAATTCCGCCGCGTTGCGCTTTGTGCCCTACGACGACTTGGATAAGGAAGGCTACGGCGACTACAAGTCGCTGTTCGATCGATCACCGTCAACAAAAGGAGAGTCGAAGTGAGTGAAGAGAAGGTCATCTTGGCTGGCGGCTGCTTTTGGGGAATGCAAGACCTCATTCGTAAGCGCCCCGGCATAATCTCAACCCGAGTAGGTTACGCCGGCGGAGACGTGGCGAACGCGACGTACCGCCGCCACGGTACCCACGCCGAAGCAATCGAGATCACCTTTGATCCGAGCGTGACGTCGTACCGTGAGATTCTCGAATTCTTCTTCCAGATTCACGACCCGACGACGGTGAATCGCCAGGGCAACGACGTCGGTACGAGCTACCGCTCCGCGATTTTCTATCTCAACGACGAGCAACGAAAGGTCGCGGAGGACACCATTGCGGACGTTGAGGCGTCGGGAATTTGGCCCGGCCAAGTCGTGACCGAAGTCGCGCCTGCGGGGCCGTTCTGGGAGGCCGAGCCCGAGCACCAGGACTATCTGGAGCGCTACCCCAATGGCTACACGTGCCATTTCCCTCGACCTGGTTGGGTCTTGCCGCGTCGACGGGACTCGACGTCCACGAGCTCGACATCAACCCCCGCGTCAAACTGATCTCGACGCCGTCACGCTGACTACGGATCGTTAGCGCGGCGGCCAAAGGTGTCGGCGCCGTTGCTACCGAGCGCTGGATGCCGCCGGTTGTGGCGAGGAACCGCTGGGCGACGGGTGTGGGGTCTTGCTCAGTGAGTCGATCACGGCGAGTCCGGTCGCGACGATCGCGATCGCTGCGCCCAGTACGCAGACGCCCGTCCAGTGAAAGTGCTCATAGGTCATACTGCCGAGCCACGAGCCGAGCGCTCCACCAACGAAATAGCAGACCATATACGCGGAGTTGATGCGGCTGCGAGCGTGAGGGGCGAGTCGATAGATCAGGGACTGGTTCGTCACATGCAGACCCTGAACACCGATGTCCAAGAGAAGAATTCCCACAATGATCATCGCCAAGTTGTGGCGGCCCCACCACAGCGCCAGGAACGAAACGGCTATCAACGAGGTGAACACCAACGTGGTGGGCTTCGTCCAGCGACGGTCCGCCCAGCGCCCCGCGAAGTTGGCGCAGAGCGCCCCGGCGGCACCAATGAGGCCGAAGAGCCCGATGGTGAGGTCGTTGTAGTGGTACGGAGCGCCACTCAAGAGAAACGCCATCGTCGTCCAAAAGACGCTGAAGGCGCCAAAGGAGAGCGCGCCGAAGACGCCGCGGCGACGAAGGAGTGCCTCGGTCATGAAGTAGTGCACGGCGCTCGCGAGCAGCGCCCTGTAGCGCACGTGCGGACGCTCGACCTCGTGGGGCAACAGACGTTGTAGGACAACGGCGAGAATCAAAGTCATCAGCGCCGCAATGACGTAGACCACGCGCCAACTGGACAGTTGCGCGATGACGCCCGACACCGAGCGCGCGAGCAGGATGCCGAGCAAAAGCCCGCTCATCACCATTCCGACGACGCGACCCCGTTCGTGGTCGTCGGACAGTGACGCAGCCATAGGAACTAACAGTTGCGCGGCCACGGAACCCAATCCCACGATGAACGTGATTGACACGAGAACCGTCACGCTCGGCGCGAATGCGGAGATGACAAGACCGACAAAAGTAATCATTAACACAGAGGGAACGAGCCAGCGCCGAGGAAGTATGTCACCGAGGGGGAGTATGAAGGCGAGACCGATCGCAAAGCCAATCTGACCGAACGTGACAATGAGCCCGACGGTGGCGGAACTTGCGTGAAACGACTTGGCGATGCTGCCTAGGACGGGCTGGGAATAGTAAAGATTTGCCACCGAAATACCACACGCCAAAGCGAAAAGGAACACGAGAGCCCGGCTGAGCCGCTTTTGAGGGATGGCTACGGGGGCGATATCGGACACAAAACCTCCTGCAATTGGACGCTCTTCACTATAGCAGAATTACTGAACGATGCGTACATGAACTAGAGTTTGAGGGTGGCCGATGAGATCTCCGTACGTGCGCGCCCTGGACGTCCGCGTAGCGAAGCGGTTCGTCTCGCAATTCTCGACGCGACGGCGGATCTTATGCTGGAGTACGGATTTTCTGCGACGACCATTGAAGCCATTGCTGCGCGGGCGCGAGTGAGCAAGGTGACCATTTATAAGTGGTGGTCCAGCCGCGGCGCCGTCGCCATTGACGCGTATTTTCATCGCTTTCGAGAGACGAGCGTCTTTCTCGATAGCGGGGACGTCGTGACGGATATCACGGCCCAAATTCTCTCCGTGATTGAGACATTTCGTGGACGGGCGGGCCAAGTCATGGCCGAACTTCTCGGTCACGCCCAATCGGATCCAGCGCTTGCCGAGATGTTGCGGGTTCGCTGGTTGCAGCCTCGACGCGAGGCGGCGTCCGTGGTCTTACAGCGAGGAATCGATCGAGGAGAGATTCGTAGCGATGTCTCTCTGCCGGTCTTGATGGATGAGTTGTACGGGCCGGTGTACTACCGCCTCATGGCGCGACACGAGCCTTTGAGTGACGCCTTCGCTCATGAGTTGGTCACCAACACCCTGCGTGGTGTGAGGCCAGACTCGTGAAGTTGCTTCGACCTCATTGTTTTCGTAGTCAGTCAACGTAAAAAAATGGCGTGCCTCAAATAAGGCACGCCATTTTTCTGTTGGGGAACTCGTTACGACGGCTGACCCGGGTGGGTTGGGGGAGCGCCGAGAACTTCGAGGGCGGTGCTGCGCACCACGATCGCGTTACCGACGGCGAGCTCGTACGTGAGTCGCGCCGCACGACGGTCCCACGCAGTAGTGGCGGTCGAAATGGACTGCGAATACACCGTCTGCGCCGCAACAATGGACGCGCGGAACGCCACGTTGGCGGCCTGAATACCTTCAACGTAGGCCGTGCCGTTGTAGCCAGCGGGCGGCGACGGGGGGTCACCGGCCGCGGTGATGGCGGCAATGCGGGCATTCAGGTCCGTGACCAGTGACGCCTCAAACGCGGCTCGCGCAGCCTGGTGTTCCGCGGGCGTTGTCGCAACCGCCTGGGCGGTTAGAAATGCCGCGCGCGACGTGTCCACCGATGCGCGGTAGGTCAAGCGAATTGACCTCAGCCCGTCGACGTAGGCGACCCACGTTTTGTGCCACGTGACCCAAGCCGTTGCAGCGGCTCTGGCCGAGACTCCGGCGGTCGTCGTGGTGGCGGACGTCGAGGTCGTCGTCGAGTCGGCAAAGGCGACCGCCGGCGCGCTGACGCCCATGGTGGCAACGAGTGCAATCGCGGCGATGGATTTGACGCTTAATGTTTTCATTCGGGTTCTCCCTTCAAGAACAATCACGACAGTAAGCAATCGAATTGTGAGAGTGGTGTGAAGGAACTGTCGGATCACTGAGAGATACCTTCGAAATCGCTGGGAAGACGACCGCGCGAGTGCCCGATCTCGGGCTACCTCGATAACAGTGTTAGTGCAGTTGAACATGGCGATATCGATGTACGGCCACGAAGGACCACACGAGCTCCACCACGCCGAAGGGCCACGCCCCGGAGAGAAATCCGTAGACGCTCGAGAGCACGCACCCGAGGGCGAAGGCCAGAATGAAAACGTGCCCACGTCGTTCGAGCGCGTACATCGCCATCATGAATGAGACGGCGCACACGCCGTAGATTGTGACGCCCAGTGTTGACATGGAGTCAGTCAAGCAGAGCTGGAGGCGTTTCGGGACCGTACGCGGCCCGGTGGCCGAACTCGTTGCTACATTTCAACGATGAGATTGGTTTCCTGGAACGTCAATGGGATTCGAGCCGTATCGAAGAAGGGTCTGTTCGCCCCGTTCGTCGAAGAGTTGAATCCCGACATCATCTGTCTGCAAGAGACGAAGGCACAGCAGGCTCAGTGCGAGATAGACGTTGCGGGCTACGCCGAGCACTGGAGCTCCGCCGAGAAGAAGGGCTACTCCGGCACCGCCATCTTCTCGAGGGTGGAGCCGTTGACGGTCACGCCTGGTCTGCCGGACGCATCGATCACGAAGTTTGGAGTGGTCGGCGATCAGTTTGGAAACCCCAACACCGAGGGTCGCGTCCTGAGCGCCGAGTTCGACGATTTCTTCGTCGTTAACGTCTATACACCCAACGCGAAAGAGGATCTCGGACGTCTGTCGCTTCGTCATGTTCAGTGGGACCCGGCGTTTCTTCACCACGTCAAAGAGCTGGAGGTCATCAAACCCGTCATATTTTGCGGGGATCTCAACGTGGCGCACACCTCTGACGATTTAGCGAATCCGAAGACCAACGTCGGTCGCAAGGGCTTTACCAGTGAGGAGCGGGCGGGATTTCAAAACTATCTTGACGCGGGCTTCGTTGATACGTTTCGACTGTTTCACCAAGGGAACGGTCAATACACGTGGTGGTCGCACTTCGCCAATGCGCGCGAGCGAAACATTGGCTGGCGCATTGACTACTTTCTCGTTTCACCCGCACTCGTGGAGCGAGTTATCGCGGCCGACATTCATCCGGATATTCTCGGCAGTGATCACTGTCCCGTGAGTCTCACCTTGAGCGACTAGCCGCCGTCTCCACCCTGTGGGGGACGGACGCGGGGGACGACTTGCGACGACGCCGCGAGTTCTGATTTAGGAGTTCGCGCGAGCGAGAGGATCAATGTTGGCGATCGTGTCTCGCAGTGCGCTCGAAAGGTTCGTGTGGTTACCGGGGTTGAAAATTGGCCCCGAGCCGTCGCGCAGGAGCGATAGGGCCATGGCCACGCCACGCACCCGAGGCAGCGGCCCTTCGAGGGCATTCGCGAGTTCGCGGATCTCCGGTTCGGCCGAAAGAACGCGGCGCCGCTCGAAGCGCACGACGGGATTGAACGGCGAGAAGGGTACGTGAGCTTGGAGTGCGAGGTCGAGCCAACTTTTCGCAACCGTGTGGCGAAGAGAAGGAGACGCCAGCTGTTGAGCACGCACGCTCAACACGTCGCTTGCCGCGGGGTCGTCGCCGGAGGCCAACTTGGTGTCGAGCGACGGCGCACGCACTCGCGCAACAACGCGTACCCAGGGGGTCGCGAACGGGAGTTCTCGGCGATGTGATCCGGCGGCGGAACTGGACATGTATTCGTTCGTCACGGCATCTCCTTGGGGGTACGTCCACAAACCAGTTTCGCGGGAGGTTTATTACAACGTTCTTAAAAGGCGCTGGGAACTCGTCATAATTTCTTCACGCGCGAGCACGATAGAAAGGATCATGCGTATTCGCGGGTTCTGTTGTGGGTGGCTCGAGATGGACCGGGCCGGGCTGATCAGCGGCGATGAAGGTACGATGCGAATCCCAATCCCCGCGTACCTCATCGAACACGCGGGCTTGACCATTCTGTTCGACGCGGGCCTACCGCCCGAGCTTCGAGATAGCGACTCCGAGCGCGCGAGAGAGATCGCTCCGTTTTTCGGTTGCGACCTGCCTCCGGGCACCAACCTCGTGGAAAGACTGCGCTCGTGTGGGATTGAACCAGGCGACGTTGACATGGTCGTACTCAGTCACATGCACTTCGATCACGTCGGGGGAAGTTCTCTCGTTCTCGACGCCGAACTAGTCGTCCAGCGCGCCGAGTGGGAGGCGGCCGTGGCCGACGTGGCGGGGGACCAGTACATGAGAGCCGATGTGGACGTCGAGCGACCGCGACGACTGCTCGACGGCGAATGGGACATCTTTGGTGACGGGCGGGTCGTCGTGACCGTAACGGTCGGTCACACTGCGGGCCATCAATCGCTTCGGATCATCACTGACGACCCTCGTGAACTGATCCTTTGCGGCGATGCGTGCTACTTGCGTCGCTCGCTCGATACTCGCTCGCTCCCGACTTCCTCCTTTGACGCGTCGGCCCAACTCGCTGGACTGGAGTGGCTCGACGAGCGCGAGCGCTCGGGGGCTCGCCTCGTCTTCGGCCACGATCCGAGCCAGTGGCCAATGGACCTTGCAGACGATCGCGTGATCGAACTGACGAGCATCCACGCAGATGGTTGAGGACGTCCGGGAACCGATCGATCTCTCGAGCGCGCGGCGAACGGCGCGTGAGCTCGCTCGCGAGTGGGGTCTCGAACTCGGCGAACCGTTTGCACTGAACTACGCGTCATTTGTCGCACCCACCAGCGATGGTCGGGTCTTAAAGGTGGCATCCGACGGTGACGACGAGTCCTTGCACGAGCCCGATGCGCTGGAACTCTGGGGCGGCGATGGAGCGGTGCGCGCCTTTCGTCGCTCGGGTAGGGCGGTGCTGGAAGAGCGGGCGGATCCCGGTGACGACCTTTCTGTTTGCAGTGAGGACGACGGAACCGCCATCGCGGTGGCGCTCGTGCAGAAGTTGTGGCGTCCGGCGACCACGCCCTTTCGCTCCGTTGAGCCGGACGTGGAGAGGTGGCTCGACGAAGCCGAGCGCGAGGGCAGTGAGCTCGCCCCTCTCGCGCGCGAACTGCTCGACGTAGTTGGAGTCAACGCCGAATGGGTTGTGCACGGAGATTTCCACCACCACAACATTCTTCGCCACGGTGAACGATATGTCGCCATTGATCCGAAGCCCTACCTCGCGGACCGCGAGTACGACGTTCCCTCGTTTCTTTGGAACCCCATGGACAATCACATGACCGATCGAGCGCAGACCGAACGCCGCATCGCCGCGTTTGTGGCGAGCGGACTTGACGACTTCAAAATTCGCGCGTGGAGCATTATTCGCGGATCGTACCTTCGTCGCGAAGAGCATTTCGTCACCGCTCTGCGCGCCCTCGTTGATTAAAAGTGAAGAATCGTGCGTAAAACCGCATTTCATTGCGAGGGTGTCGCACAGTTAAATGAGCTGTTGACTCACTCGTGAATCGCGACGATGTCAACCGAGATCTCCTGCTCGATGTGTTCGGAGCGAGGAGGTGCTCGCACGTTCTTCACGCGCATGAGAATGCCGACGAGGTGCGTCGCCACGAGAATTTCGAAGAACTTGTGTCAGACACCGATTCACGGGAGAGGGCCGATATTCCTCTCGGGAAAACGCGCGGTACACTCCGGCAACGGCTTGAGGCGATAGACGTTCTCCATTGCCGCGACGTAGCGGAGGACCTTCAGGTGTTCGAAGTTGTACCGACAGAGGTAGCGATGACGACGCCCCGAAGTGAACAGCGCGAACCTCGCGCACGGTCGTTTGCGACGTGATCCAGCACCCGGCGTTCGACGTCGAACCGTGGCGTTTGCGCGAGTCCGAACTTGATCTCGACATTCTTGCTCAGAGTGAGTCTCTGTTCGCTCTGGGCAACGGACACATTGGCTGGCGCGGGAACCTCGACGAAGGCGAGCCCCACGGCCTGCAAGGTTCGTACCTTAACGGCGTGTACGAACTACGACCCCTGCCCTACGCCGAAGCCGGTTACGGATATCCCGAGCAGGACCAGGTCGTGGTCAACGTCACCGACGGCAAGGTAATCAGGCTTCTCGTGGACGACGAACCATTCGACATTCGCTACGGCGATCTTCACAGTCACGTGCGCGTTCTGGATTTTCGCACCGGCCTTTTGGAGCGGCGCGCAGAATGGTCGACGCCGACGGGTCGACGAGTACGCGTGAAGACGACGCGCATGGTCTCTCTCGTTCAACGCGCCGTCGCCGCGATCAAGTACGAAGTTGAAGCCGTCGACGCGGTGCGCGTTGTTGCCCAGTCCGAGTTGGTGGCGAACGAACCGGCGGCCAAGTCCGTGGGTTTCGACCCGCGCGCCTCGGAGGTGCTGGACGCGCCGTGGACGTCGCAGACCCACAGCAGTGACAACACGACGGCCGAACTGGTTCATCAAACCACTTACAGCAACCTCATGGTGTCGGCCGCGATGGATCACATGGTCGAAGGGCCCGAGGGCACCGAGGTATCGGCGGTGGATTTTGAAGACATCGCCCGCATCACATTCTCGGCAGCGCTGGAGCCCGGCGAGAAGCTGACGATTGTAAAATTCGTCGCCTACGGATGGTCGGGCGTGCGCACCAAGGAAGCGCTGCGCGATCAAACTGCGGCCGCGCTGGTGGTGGCGCGAGAGAGCGGGTGGGACGGACTCGTCAACGAGCAGCGATCCTATCTCGACAACTTTTGGAAGAACGCTGACGTGGAACTCGATGGCGACCAGGAAATTCAACAAGCCGTACGCTTCTCCCTCTTCCACGTCCTCCAAGCGGGGGCGCGAAGCGAGGAGCGAGCGATTCCTGCAAAGGGTCTGACCGGGAGCGGTTACGACGGTCACGCATTTTGGGATAGCGAGGCGTTTGTATTGCCTGTCCTTAACTTGACGGTGCCCGAGACGGTGGCGCACGCGTTGCGGTGGCGCCACAGCACACTTGCCTTGGCTCGGGATCGGGCGGCGCTCCTCGGCTTTCGAGGTGCCGCCTTCCCGTGGCGCACGATTGCTGGGGCCGAGTGCTCAAGCTACTGGCCCGCCGGAACCGCGGCCTTTCATGTCAGTGCGGACGTTGCCGACGCGGTCGTTCGTTATCTGCACTCAACGGGCGATCAGAAGTTCGAACATGACTTTGGCACGGAAATCCTGGTCGAGACGGCGAGATTATGGCTGTCGCTCGGTCACTTTGACCTCGACGGTGGATTTCGCATCGACGGCGTGACGGGTCCCGACGAGTACAGCGCAATTGCCGACAACAACATCTATACGAACCTGATGGTGCAGGGCAATCTCTTGGTCGCTGCTGACGCCGCGGAAAGGAACCTCGACGTTGCCGCGGAGCTCGAAGTCAGCGAGGACGAAAGATCGCTATGGCGTCGTGCCGCGCAGAAGATTGTGATTCCTTTTGACACACAACTGGGCGTCCACGCCCAATCAGAAGGGTTTACTTACCATCAACCGTGGGACTTCGAAGCAACAAAGCAAGACCAGTACCCGCTGTTACTGCACTTTCCCTACTTTGATTTGTATCGTAAACAGGTCGCGAAGCAGGCGGACTTAGTGCTCGCCATGTATCTGCGCGGAGATATCTTTAGCGCCGAACAGAAAAAGGCCAACTTCGACTACTACGAGGGGCTCACGGTTCGCGACTCCTCGCTCTCGGCCTGTATCCAGTCGGTGATGGCCGCCGAGGTCGGTTACCTCGCTCTCGCCTACGACTACTTGGCCGAGGCCGCACTCATGGACCTTGAGGACCGCGAACACAACACGCGAGACGGCTTGCACATGGCGTCGTTGGCGGGAACCTGGATCGCGCTCGTGGCGGGCCTCGCCGGCATGCGTCCGTGGAACCTCTCATTGAGGTTCACTCCACGCTTACCCGGCGGGATTACCCGACTTGCGTTCAACATTGTCTTCTGCGGTCGGCGCTTACACATCGAAACGACGACTACGTCGACGACGTACGAATTGCGCGAGGGCGACGACCTCGAACTGTGCCACGCGGGAGAGACGTTCACTCTTTCGGTTGGAAAGACTGAGGAACGCGTGCCGCTCGAAAGACTCGATCCGGGAACTCCTCCTACCCAGCCGTTCGGGCGTGAGCCCGAACACCGCCTGAGTGACAACGAACGAGGGAAGGAAACACCATGACCGACGCACCAGCCACAGGTCCGTCCGTTGATCTCAGCGCCTACGCGGCGTGGCTGTTCGACATGGACGGGGTGTTGACCAAGACCGCCCTCGTGCACGCGGCCGCCTGGAAGCAAGCCTTCGATGCCTTTTTGCTTGAGGAGACCTCTCGTACGGGCACAACGTACGCGCCATTCGATCCCGAGAGTGATTACGAAAAGTACGTTGACGGCGAACCCCGTGACGACGGCGTTCGCAATTTTCTCGCGGCGAGAGGAATCACTCTGCCTGAGGGCAATGAGGACGATCCGCCCACCGCGGCCACCGTGTCTGGCGTCGGCAGTCGAAAGAACATACTGGTCTTGCAGGTCATGAAGACTCAGGGCGTTCAGGTCTATGAAGGCGTCGTCACGCTCATCACGGCGCTGAAGAGTCGCGGCGTCAAGGTAGGTGTGGTGTCGGCCAGTGAAAATACGGAGGCTGCGCTGATGGCGGCGGGCATCAACGACTTCTTCGACGCCCGCGTTGATGGACACACGGTGAAGGATCTGCATCTCGCCGGAAAGCCAGCGCCCGACTCCTTCCTTCAGGGGGCGAAAATGCTTGACGTCGACCCGTCAAAAGCCGTCGTCCTCGAAGACGCGCTCTCCGGTGTTCAGGCCGGACACGCGGGTCATTTCTCACTCGTCATCGGTGTCGATCACCACGATCAGCCCGGATCGCACGAGTACGCCGACGAACTTCGCGCCCACGGCGCGGACGTTGTGGTCACTGACCTATCTCAACTGGTCAGTGATGAAGATTCGCCGTCTGTCGGGTAGTGGCGAGAACAACGCCGCCGCTGGGCGGCTAGGAGTCTGTTGAATAATCCAGACCGAGATTTGCACTCGCGATTTTTGTTGGACTGATTTGACTTGGACGACGATTTGAAGCCGTCTGAGAGTTCTACAGCGTGTTGGTCTTCGTTGCCGTTCCGGACGAGTCTCTCAAAAGCGACTAATTCAACAGTCTCCTAGAAGGATGACGACTGCTCCCAGTAAGGTGACAACGATGACCTTTGCGGACGATTCGGATGACCTTCGCATGGCCGCGGCGTCGCTGCGTTCAAATAGTTCCGACGTCCATATCTTGTTAAAGGCGCTCTGCGACGAACTTTCTGACACCCTCGGCGAACGACTTCACATTGAACGCGCCGGTGGCCGGTTTCATAAATCCGACGCCATCTCATCAGTGACCATCTCGATAGCGGGTAGTCAGTTCGAAGCGGTAGTGGACGGCGCGGCACTGCAGTGCCACGTGGGGCACGTCTCGGGCGGCATTCGCATTCGAAGCGAGACAGTCGACATCGATCAGTGGATCCTTCGCTTACTCGAGGCGCTGAAGGATGAGGCCGCCCATAGTGATTCCGCGCGGCAGGCTCTTGAAAATATTGTTATTGGAGGAAATCAGTGAGCGATGTAACTAACGATCTGCCCCAGGCCACGGAACATCGGCTCGAAGAGCTCGAAAAGGGGCTCTTCACTTCGGACCTTTCGGTAAATGAGTTCCTGCTCGTGAAAGAGGCCGGGTTTCATCCCGTGGGCTTCGTCATGGGTTCCTCGATCTATCACACCGGAATTCAGACGCGAAAGTGGAACCAGAGCCAAGAGTTGACGAAGTTGACTGAGGCGATGTACAACGCGCGCGAGTTGGCGATGACGCGAATGGAAGAAGAGGCCGCCGAACTCGGCGCCGACGGTGTCGTGGGCGTGCGACTTGACGTCAACTACTACGAATGGGGAAAGGACGCGGCGGAGTTCATCGCGGTCGGTACCGCCGTCAAGGCGGAAGACGGCGTCTCGCGACGCAACGCCAAAGGTAAGCCGTTTACGTCGGACCTCTCGGGACAGGACTTTTGGACGTTGGCTCAAACGGGATACCAACCCCAGGGCCTCGTGATGGGCACCTGCGTGTACCACATCGCCCACCGCGGCCTCGGCCAAACGCTCGGTACGACGGGTCAGAACGTTGAACTGCCGAACTTCACTCAGGCACTCTACGAAGCGCGCGAGTTGGCCATGACGAGAATGCAAGACGAAGCCAACGAACTCGGAGCCTCAGGCATCGTCGGGGTTCGCCTCGAAGAGAAGTCGCACCAGTGGGGCTCGCACACGATCGAGTTCCTGGCGCTCGGAACGGCGGTCACCAAGACGTCCGACGAAGTCACGCTGACCAAGCCCGTCACCATCATTTCGCTCGACAACTGATGTCCCCGAGTGATTTGCCCGAAGCGGCGGAACGACGCCTCGGCCACGGCGCGTTCTCGTCGGGACTGAGTGTCGCCGACTTCGCCGCGTGTTTGGAGATGGACCTCGAGCCCGTCGGACTCGTCCAAGGATTTTGCGCGATGCAGTGGAGCAGTTACGCGGGCGGACTGCGGCGCGGAATGACTCCTTACGGGGGAGGCCAGGGCGGCTACGTCGAGAACTATCAGTGTCCTCACGGGATGATCAGCGGCGAGCATCGGATGTGGGGACAGAACTATCAACAGACCTGGATCGAAGCGGCGTGGACCGAAGGATTCTCCTCGGCGTATTCGCGCATGCTCGAAGAGGCGACGGCTCTCGGCGCCGACGGCATCGTAGGAGTTGTCGATACCCAGAGTTCACTGAGTGATGCGGGGATTATTGAGTTCCACCTCCTGGGGACCGCCGTGAAACTCAAGGGCGCGCCAGTGGCAACGGGCACTCCCTGGACGACGTACTTGGCCGGGCAGCGTTTGGCGAAACTGTTCGAGGCCGGTTACGCGCCGGTCTCGGTGGTCGCGGTCGTCTCGTCCGTTCGGGTCTGGGCGTACTGCATGACCGAATACCTGATGGGTAGCGGTGGCGCGTCAATGTGGGCGCAAAACACGACGCCCATGGAGATCGAGCAGGTCGTGCGAGCCCAGAGCGCCGCGAGAGCCATCGCGAGGAAAAGCGCGCGCGACCAGTTACACGGAGACTCGCTGCACGGTGCCGACCTCCAGGTGCTGGAGCGAGAGTTCGAACAGGGTGATGTCGAGATCCAGACTCTGCTTCGAGGAAACAGGGTCCGCCGGTTCAAAGAGTTCGAGGCCCTGCCCGTGCCGCAACCGACGGTGCGTCTGTCGTGAGTTTGCGTCCGGAAACCCCTATCGACATTGCGGCCGACGTGCGCCGTGCCGCCACTGGTCAATCCATGACCACGTCGGGCACGTCGATGATGTCTGATTTGTCGATTGACGAAGAACTGAATCTGCACGCCATTGGCTGGGAACCAGTCGAACTCGTGAGCGGACTCTCGGTGTTCTCGACGCCCGCGGGGATGTGGAACTGGGGCCAGGGCGAGATCACAGGAGCGACGGAGGCTCACGGATTGGCCTTTAAGAATGCGCTGGCGCGAATTCACCAAGAGGCGGCGAACGCCGGCGGTCACGGGGTCGTGGGCGTGCACATCGAGCGGACGGTCCACTCGTCACATATCGAGGTCTCACTGCTGGGTACGGCGGTTCGCCCGGTCGGTTCAGCTCGCATCGATATGAACCACGTCTTTGTCTCGGATCTCTCGGCCCGCGATTTCGCGCTCCTTATGGTCGCCGGGTGGGAGCCTCTGGGTCTCGCGAACGGCGCGAGTTTCGTCTACGCCCCTCGTCGCAGCGTCGGCGCGGTCTTCCAGCAGCAGACCCAAAACGTCGAACTGACGAACTTTACGGCCGCGATGTACTCGGCGCGCGAGTCCGCGATGCAACGAATGCAAGAGTCCGCACTCGCCCTCGGTGGTACGGGCGTCGTTGAAGTCAAGGTCGTTGAAGGTCCCATGAGGTTTGCGGCCCACGCGATCGGCTTCGCTTCGTGGGGGACAGTCGTACGACTCTCGGCTTCGTCGCACCAGTTGGTGAGGCCCACCGCCGTGGTGTCGCTCAACGACGCGACGGTGACCTTTGAAGCGGCCACCCTCGCGTAGGGTCGACCCAGATTTCGTTTGTCGTGGCCGACACCGAGGGCTATTCTGCGCAAGCGAGGTGATCCATGACAATTACATCCAAGGTTTCTGGCGAGTTCGCGCAGATCATCACCTGCCAGCTCGACGAGGGTCAGACGATGTTCGCCGACGCCAGCAAATTTCGTTGGAAGACCGCCAACGTCACTTTAGAGACGCGACTGACGACGCCCGGAGGGAAAGCGGACAAGGCTCACCAGGAATCTCAGCAGGGTGGCAGTTTCCTAAAGGCCGCACTCGCTACCGCCACTGAGGTCGCCAAGCGCGCGATGTCGGGCCAGAGCCTCGCCTTTCAATGGTTCACGCCGACGGGCGGTTCAGGCCTCGTCGGCTTCTCCGGAGATCAGCCCGGTCAAGTCAAGATTGTGGAACTCGACGGATCAACGGGTTGGACGGCCGAGAGCCGAGCGTTCGTGTGCGCCGAGACAAGCGTCAATTACGACATCAATTTCGCGGGACTTGCGCTCGGCTACCGGGCGAAGGACGGCTATATCTTTGAGAATTTTGCGGGGACCGGGACCCTGATTCTTGCGGGTGGAGGAAGCTTGGTCGAGCTCAATCCCAAGGACTACGGTGGAAAACTTCAAGTTCACGGCGGTGCCCTGGTGGCTTTTGCCAACTCGGTGAACTTCAATGTTGAGCGAGTCGGCGCCTTTAACGCCCAAACTGCAATGACCGCGATCTTTGGTGGATCTGGAATGAATCTCATCTCGCTCACGGGAGACGGACCGGTCATTCTGCAGTCCACCTTGCACAAAGAGTACGAAGATGAAGATAAGCAAGACCAGAGTGCATCACGCACGGGCATGCTCGGTCGGTTCTAGGAAAGGTACAGAGAGATGGCACTATTCGACAAAGTAAAAGAGCAAGCGAATCAGCTAGCCCAAAAGGCTCAAGAAGCAGGGAAAGCCGGACAGGCGAAGGTCCAAGACGCCCAGTCGAAGCGCAAAGCAGACGGTATCCTGCGCCAGCTGGGTGAGGCGTACTACGCGCAGCGCACCGGGACGGCGGGTTCTGACAACAACGCCGAGATCGATCGACTGATCGCGGAACTGAAGACGTACGAGTCAGAGCACGGCCCCATCGCCTCCGCGGACGACGACGCCACAACGTCGTCGAGCGCTCCCGACGCCCCGCCTTCATCGAGTACGAGCGAAGCGCCAACGGATACCGATACTCCCGAAGGTGGCTTCAAGCTCTAACTCGGATGGGCTCGTCTCGTGGACAGCGACTCGGGTTGACGGACAACGTGCGAGGCAGCACGACTCCTCTAGGGAACGCTCGGTGGGTCGATGTCGGCACCGAGTGACTCCAGTGTGCGCTGATAGCGCGAGCGAACGTCGCTGAGGTCGTTCTCTTCACTGACGCTGGACTCCGCGCTACGCAGAACCATGTGCGTTTGTCGTAAGAGAACGGCGCGCTGTTCGGATGTTGTCACGGACGCCGCAATGACGCGGAGCGTGTCGAGGAGTCGAATGAGCACGGCCGGCATCCCAGAGGCGGCTTGGCGAATCTTGTCGAACGCTCGGTTCACCATTCGTTCGTAAGACCACGTGGCTCCGATGAGACGAATGTATCCCTCGTCATCTCGGTACAGGTCACTCGCAAGTTCGCGTTGCGACATCCGGCTCAACCCTGACGAGAGCCAGTCGAGACAGGTGAGGGCGGTGAAGGTGTCATTCACGGCGGGCGAGAGCGCTCGAATCGCGATTTCGACCAGCTGATCGATGGCGAAGACCGGGTCTTGCATCAACGTGCGGTGGGGCCCCGTGACGTGGGCCTTTCCTAGCTCTCGCTCGACTTGCTTCGCGGCGCCACGGGGAAAGACCTTGGCAATAGGTTGACCCGCCACGATGAAGTGGCCCGGACGGTAATCCAGTCGAATCGTGGCGTCGAGGAGCTTCGCGATCTTGGTCAATTGGCCATAGCCGACGAATTGGAGATATCCGCTCTTCGCGGCGAGGACAACCCCACCGCGCTCTTCGATTGCGGTGAGTAACTCGGCGGGATTTTGGAGAGGTTGGCGTGCTACCCGAGCACTACGTCGGACGTCCTCGACGTCGCTCGTGAGGGGAACTTCCGAATCGACGGCGATGTCTAAGTCCTTAGCAATGCCCGCGATGACGGCCGGCAGTTGGATCGAACTCGCGATGTGGTTAATGAAGTAGATGAGCACCGCGAGGTCTACGAGGAGGAGCGCCTCGGCGACCGCAATCGAAAGATGCGGGACAAATAAATGATGGGGAAAACTCGTGATCGATCCGAGCGCCAGCACCGAATAGACGAAGGAGGCCACAAAGATACCCAGGGTGAACTGATTGCCGACGTCACGGACGAAATTTCTCATCATCCGAGGCCCAAACTGCTGTGACGCCAAAGTGAGGGCGAGAATAGTGATGGAGAAAACAACGCCGACAACGGTGATGATTGCGGCGGCGATGGCAATCAGTACATCGCGCCCGGCGTCGGCGGATCCGCGTCGAAGCCAAAACGGCAACTGGATGTGGTGGTAGTACGTGGCAACGTCAATGGAAAACGTGAGTATGAAGACGAGAACCGCAACAATGATGAGCACCGTGGGGACGAACCAAAATGTTGTTCGAAGGGCTTCCCAGCGCCAACTCGGTAGGCCCCGGCGTCTGGTCATGGGTATATACCGGTCATCGACGAACTCTCCTTCGCCGACCAGTCTTCCCGGCACACCTTTACTGCTCATTGGAATCTAGCCGAGGCTCCGGCAACCGAGATGTCTCGCGCTCGTACTGGCTCTTGAACTATGTATCAGTTTGGCCGTTGAGGAGAGCGGCAACGTCCTCATTGGGGATCGCGGGCGACCAGAGAAAGCCTTGACCCAGCGAACGGCCTTGCGACTACTGGACTGTAACGAGTGTCCCGATCGGCGTGTGCGGCCAGAGGACCACAGCTTCCGCGAAGGGCATCTCCACGCATCCGAGACTCTGCGGGTAGCCGTAGGACGAGCGAATGAAACCGTGCAAGGCGTCTCCGCCGTGGAAGTACGAGACCCAAGGGATACCCGTGTCGGCGTAGGGCGTGCCGTCGGGCAGGAAGCCCGACATCGTCGTGACGGTGAAGCGCAAGTACACCGGGTACGTCCCGTTCTCGGTCGGTGCGACGGTGATACCAGTGTTGGCCAGCGTTGAGAATGTCTTCTTGCCGTTTTCGTACAGTGTCACTGTCTCGGGCAACGTCTTCGTGACGGATACATAGTTGTAGCTCGTGGGATCAGTCTGGTGCTGAACAACGGCGTTCGTCAGCTTCTGCCACGTCGACGTGTTCATCTGTCCAGTCGTGGTCAGATTGTGTACGTACTGAAAGCGCATCAGGGCACCTTGCAAGACCACGTTGTTCGTTCCGACTTGCCACTGCGCGTGCAGTATCGAGGGGAGAGATGTAAAACGCCAGTGGAAAGAGCCCGCGACTAACTTTGTCGGGTCGCGGGTCGTCGCCGGCGTGGACGTCGTAGTAGTGGACGCTGGCGCGGTCGTTGTGGTCGTCGACGTCGACGTGGGAACGGTCGTCGTCGTTGTGGTCGTCGTTGTCGTCGTTGTCGTCGTGGTGATTGTGCGAACGGTGGCGACGAAGCGTACGGGTAGATAGCGCAGGGTCGCGAGGAACTGGTCTTCTAAGCGAATGGAAAACGCCACCGCGTGGTTACGTTGCGAAGTAGCCTGCGCCGTCGTCGTCATGGCGAAGGTGCTCACCGTGACTGCACTCAGCGCGACCAGGTAGGAAGCCCGGAGAAACTTCGAATTCATTGACCAAGGTTACTTTGCGAGAACCAGGGTCACGACGCGCGACTCACCTCTTCGGTTACGAATCGGTTACAGAAGGACGAATCGCACTCCTCGAAGACTGAATTCGATTGATTACTCATGAGTAGCAGAGGCGCAAGTTGTAAATTAAAGAACATGAATCACGCACTCGCCTCGAAGTTATGGCGAGTCGTCATCTCGCTACTGGGCGTTGGAGCCGTCGCAGTCGGCCTCATCGTTGGCGCAAGTCCCGCAACGGCCTCCTCGGGAACGACGTCTACCTCCGTCTCAACGACAACCACGTCCTCATCGACGACCACAATCCCGGGAGTCACCACCACGACTGGAGTCTCAGGAACTACGACCACCATTCCGCGGCCGTCTCTCGCCTGGCCGTCACAGGGCAGTGCAGCGATCATCGTTCCCGAGTTGTCGGTGTCGGCGTCATCCCCTAATCAACCTCGCCAACCCATTGCGAGTTTGACGAAGTTGATGACCGCGTGGGTCGTGCTGCACCGCCTGCCACTCGCCGTCGGACAGACCGGCCCGTGCGAAGTCGTGAACGCGAGCGATATGGCGCTTTACAACTACGACAACGCGACCGATCAGTCGGGCGTGAAGATCGCGATGGGCGAGACGCTATGCGAACGCACTCTCCTTCGCGGAATGCTCGTGCACTCGGCGGGCGACTACGCCCAGCTTCTCGCTGCTTTGACGGGCATGCACCAAGCGACCTTCGTCGCGGTGATGAACCAGACGGCCCGTTCGCTCGGCCTTCGCGAAACACATTACGTCGACGTGACGGGGATCTCGATGGGGGACACCTCGACGGCGCAGAATCAGGTTCTCGTGGCGGAGGATCTGATGACAAAAGAGCCCGTCGTGCAGAGCATCGTCATTTTGACCCACGTGTCACTCCCGCTGGCCGGGGTCGTGACCTCGTTTACGCCGTTTACCGGGCAAGGAAATGTCATCGGAGTGAAATCGGGTTACACCAGTGAGGCGGGCGGATGCGACGCCATGGCGATGGTCAACGAAATAGACGGTACGGCGTACACCACGTACGCGGTGGTGCTCGGCGAACACACTGACAATCCGCTCGGTACCGCAGGCAACGACGCGTTAGCGTTGTCGCACTCAATTCGTGCATCGATGGCGCGCATCGCGACTCCCACGGGTCCGCAGGTTCGATGGATCGGTTCGCCGAGCGACGTCGCCACCACGACCACGACTACGGCTACGACTACGACAACCACGACCACAACCACGACCACAACCACAACCACAACCACGACCACAACCACGACCACAACCACAACCACGACGATTCCCAGCACTTCGACGACAACGACAACGTCGTCACTTTGAAAAGCGTCGGACACTCGTATTCCTGAGTCGAGACGTAACGCCACCACACCGGGAAGGATCTCGAACCAGCGGTCTCGAGCGTCTGGTCTAGGGAATCGTGACTCGAAACGACAACGGCAAGTCAGCCGACGACTGTCCGACGTTCACGCCATACTTCCCAGGCATGAGAGTGAACGAGCCGTGAAGAAAGACGGACAGGCTCGAAATCGGTATGGAGAGCGCGACCCGGCGGGTGGCCAGTGGCAATAACTTCACCCGGGCAAAGGCCTTTAGCTGTTCAGGGGGCTCATCTAACGCTGACGGATATTTCACGTAGGCCTGAACAACGTCGGTACCTTCACGAGAGCCAGTGTTCGTAACGTCGAGACGTACGATAAGGCTCGACGACGTTTCTTGGATCGACGGCTCTTCGAGCGAGAACGTGGTGTAGCTCAGTCCGAAGCCAAACGCGAAGAGTGGCGAAACGTCGTGCGCTTGATACCAGCGATATCCGGCTCTTCGGATATCCGCGG
>PLON01000005.1 GCA_003142095.1 Acidimicrobiaceae bacterium
GAGGGATTCGAACCCCCGACCCTCGGTTCCGAAGACCGATGCTCTAATCCGCTGAGCTACAGCCGCGTTGTTACTGGCCCACCATGCTAGCCGACAACGTTTCAGGACCTCCGGGGCGGCTCAGTACCATGCCACTATGACTCAAACGTTCAGTGACGACCTGTCGGGCCTCTTAGACGACGTCGAAGCTCCAATGGTTGACATCCGCCGCGACCTGCATGCGCATCCCGAATTAGCTTTCGACGAACATCGCACCACTCAGGTTGTGATCGACCGTCTCATTCAACTCGGTTACGAGATTCGCCCGTGTCCAACCGTCACCGGCGTCGTAGCGCGACTCGTGGGCGCACGACCGGGCAAACGCGTGATGGTGCGCGCTGACATGGACGGACTCCCCGTCGCTGAAGAGCGCGGCAACCTTTCGTACGCGTCGGTCAACGAGGGCGTCATGCACGCGTGCGGTCACGACGTGCACACCGCGGGCCTCCTCGGCGTCGCCGATCTTCTCTCACGACGACGCGACGAACTCGCGGGCGAGTTCACTCTCCTGTTTCAACCGGCCGAAGAGGCCATCAGTGGCGCGAAAGCCATGGTCGAGGGCGGCGTTCTGGACAACAATCCCGTCGACTTCGTCATCGGCGCTCACGTCACCTCGCTCGCCCCCGTCGGACTGGTGGCGACGCGAGCTGGGATCATGATGAGCGACGGTCAGACAATCAGCGTGCACCTCGAGGGCAAGGGAGGACACGGCGCCATGGCGAGTGTTGAGGGAAACGTCGTGCTCGCAGTCAGTTATCTCGCGCCGCGCCTCAGCTCAGTCGTCGAAGGTCTCGTCTACGAGGGAACTGCGTGCGCCTGTTCGGCGGGAATGCTTTCCGCCGGAACCGCCAACAACGTCGTCCCGCGACACGCACAGTTGCGAGGAACTCTACGCACCTTCACGACCGATCAGAAAGACCAAGCCATCGTTCGTCTTCGCGCATTGCTCGCAGAAGTCGAGAGTGTCTTTCAGGTGAAGTGCGAACTTCAACTCAACGAAGGAACGCCCGCAGTCATCAACAACGCTGACGTTGCCGCCAGCGTGATGAACAGTGCCGCGGTCGTCGTTGGCAACGATGGTGTCATCGCGTTCCCCCCCGTGACGCCCAGCGACGACGTCTCGGAGTTCTTGAATCGCGTGCCGGGCTGCTACCTCTTCGTTGGAGGTGCCCTACCGGACGGATCGAGCGGCATGCATCACAGCCCCGACTTCGCGATCGACGACGACGCCTGTCGAATCGTGGCGGGTGTGTTGGCCATGGCGGCGGTGGATCTCGCCGCGAGGGTCGCCTAGCTCGTTGCGAAGAGGCGCGACGCGCCGCGCATCGGCGCGTCGTTGCCGTAAATGACAACTCGATGCGTCAGGTGTTCAAACTCCGCGGGCACGACGCGGCGCGCGTTTCCTCCCGCGAGGTGGACCGTCGTGGCGTGAAACTCTTTCGCGAATCCCTCGACGATTTCCACGAGCGTTGAATTCCAATGTTCTTCGTCGAGCGAGCGTGCGCGTTCGCCGATCGTCTCGTCATAGGTCTTGCCGTCGCAAAAGATCTCCGCCCCGACGTCGCGCACGGACTGCAGCTTTCCGTCGACCGCGAGCGCGAGACCGAGTCCCGTGCCGAGGGCCAACACGAGCTCAGTGCCCACGCCCTCAACGCATCCGAGCGCGGCCATCGTGGCGTCGTTCACTACCCGCACGTCGCGACCGGTTTTCGAGCGAAGCGCATCTTGCAGGGGAAAGCCTCGCCAGAGGGCGTCCAGTTCGGGGTCCTTGTCGGTCGCGATACCCCCGGGTCGCGACAAGTTGCCCGGGGCCACCACGTGACCGTCGTGAAACTCGCCGGGAAAACCCACGCCGACGCGATGACAACCGCTCTTCACGATGCGCTCTTCGAGAAACTCAACCAGCCGCGGTGGCGAACAGGGATAGGGCGTGGGGCGACGGCGCACACCGCGCACAAGCACACCCAGATCGTTGACGTGCGAAAATTTGATGTTCGTGGCTCCGATGTCGATCGCGAAGATCTGCTCTTGGAGCAGGAGCAATTGATAAGCCATGGGGAAATCGTAGTTACCGCGGGCGAACTCCCCGGTCACGCAGGCTGCGATCGCGCCACCAGGGCCGAAGACGTACGTGAAAGACCTGGCGACCTTCGGCCACCACCAGGGCCGTGCCCCTTGGCCGGAGACGAATCGGCACGCTTCGCACTTCGGGTCGACTCTCGACTAATTCGGGCAGATAGGTGCCCACGGTGGCGTCCGCGAGTCCCCCGAGGACGACTCGAGTGGTGTGGTTATTGACGATCGTGGCGGCGCGTGGTCCCCAGCGCGCCACCAGTTGGGCGAAGTCCTGCACGACCGTCACGAGGGTGACGCCGAGCCCACTGACGGTGGCGGCGAGTTGATCGAGCTCGTCCAATGAAGCGACGGTTGCCGCTTCGTCGAGAACCATCAATAGGCGACGCTGAGTCCCCTCGTCGACACGACGCTGCTGTTCTTCGAGCACCATGCGCAGCGCACCGCGAAAGAGAGGCTCGTAGTGACGCTGTTCGCCGCGCGGACTACACAGGTACAACGTGTTCGCACCCGCGACGACTTGGCGCACCGTGGCCAGCGGCTGCGCGAAGCGCCACGGCATGAGCATCGTGTCGGCCGTCGTCAACACGCCATCGAGGGTCTTCGGGTCGTAGTCGAGAAAGCTGCGCACGACGTCACTGGCGACGGACGGACGCGCGCCCAGCCACGATCCCAGGTCGTGGCGTTCGACGACCTGGGCCACGTCAAAGATGGTTGCGCCGCGTTCGCGCGCGAGAATCAGCAAACTCGCCACCAGCTTCGTCGCGAGGGCGTTCCAGAATGCTCCGTCACCGCGATCCGATTCGAGCGTCAGGTCGCGCGCGACTCTCGTCGCGTGACGGAGGGTTGAGACGCCCTCTAGCGGGTCCCAGGTCAATCCCCCGTCGCGTCCGGGTTCGAGCACCTGGACCTCGCCGAGGGTTCGACGCCACTTTGAAGTCATCTCGACGACATCGTTTTTCACACTGGTGACAATTACGGCGTCTCGCCAACGCAGCAGCGCCGGTACGACGAGCGACGAAGTTTTGCCAGACTGAGTAGGTCCCACGATCAAGAGCGAGCTGCGCGGGCCCATCGTGACGTAGGGACCGCCGTACAGTCCGTTCCAGTAGCGCCGACCGAGAATCGGCCGATCGTTCACGACGCGCGCATGGCGACGTCGGTGTCGATGAAGGCGAAGTCACGCTCGTCGGGCTGGACGCGCACAATGGAGCGGTGTGCGCCGTACCGCACGAGGGCGACGCCCTTGGGCAGGGCAACGAGATAGCTCTCCTCGCGGGGCTCGAGACCGAGGGCGAGGGCCATCTCGCGCGCCTCGTCGGGGGGCTGGCGAAAGAGCCACGCTGTCTCGCACTCGCGCAACAGTCCGCGAGCTCGGTCGCGCTCGACACTACCCACGTCGCCGGCCGTTGCCACGTCGCTCCAACGGTGCAGCACCATAACGTGCGACAGTCCTTTTGCACGCGCGAGCTTCCACGATCCCTGCAGCCAGCGCAACGCGGCGGCGTCACTCAAGAGCGCCCAGGCTTCGTCGATGATGAGATACCCAAGCGACGTGGGGTCGCCCACAACCTGCTGGGCAGCCGCGACGGCGCTGAGAACTGCGACCGACAACGAATTCGACGACCACTGTGACGAGAGGTCGACGACGACGAGGTCTCCCGAGAAGCGCAGCGGCTCGTCGGGACCGTCGAAGAGTCCAGCCAGATCACCGTGGACGAAGCGGTGCAGCACCAACGCGAGCGATCTCTCCGCGCTCGGAGTTGACGACTCGAGATGCGTTACGAGCAACTGATAGAGAGCGAAGAGCACCCGGGTCGGCCGTGAGCCAAGGCGTTGCCACGCTTCGTCGAGGGCGTAGTGCTGCTCGTTCGTCAGTGGCGAGCCCTGCGCACTCGCGACCAAAGCGCGAAGGAGGTGGCGCCCTTCACCGTCGTCCGCGGGAAACGGGCTGCACCATCCGTCGCGGCCGAGCGCGATCGGCGTCGTGCCGTGGCGCGCCGCGAGCTCCGCGTATTCGCCCTTGGGATCGACGACCACAGCGCGTCGTCCGCGTCGCAGCGCCCGTTCGAGTTGCATCTTCACGATCGTGCTCTTGCCCGCACCAATGGACCCAGCGACGATGACGTTGGGATTTGAGACGAGCCCGGCTCCGTAGGCGTCAAAGACGTCGAGAACAAATGATGAGCCGTACTGGCACTGGCCGAGAGACTCGCCCGCGAGCCCGGTACCCGCGTCGTGAGCGGGAGCTCGAAGACTCACCAAGTCTCTCGAGGTCGCCCAGTGGGTCCACGCTCTCACCACCCCGGCCCGCCCGGTAGTTGCGCGCGAAACCACTCGTACTGGTTTCCGCGTCCGCGTTCGAGCCGAAGACCGCCGTCGTGGGCCCGGCGCCAGATAATCGTGCTGCACTGTTGAAGATCCTCGAGCGACTCTGCGCTGACGACCACGAACACGGCGAGGCGCACGAGACTGCGCCCGGCCGCGACGAGCACCTCGCGTTCGACCAGGCGTTCGAAGCTCCTCGACGAGCGGGCGCTACGGCGAAAGCCCGCGGCACTGGAGGTGACTTCGTCGCTACGCACACGGTGCACCGCGCGCGCGACGAGACGATGCGCCTTGGTCCCGGCGACCACATCGACGTGCACGCTGACGTCGAGATCAACCGGCGCTCGAAGAATCTGCTCGAGCAGCGACCCAGACTCTGGCACGGAAGAGAAGTCCCGCACGCGGTAAACGCGCACCAGCTGATCGGGTAGTCGTAGATACGTAAAACGTTCGAACAGCTGCAACGAGGACGCGTCACCTACGCGGAGGGCGTCGACGGCGAGCGAGTTTCGCAGTCGCCAGCCATCGGGCGCCGGCACCTCGGTGGGCAACGCCAGCAGCGTCGACGTGGCGCCTCGACGTCTCATGACGTGCTGGCTGACGTGTTGGTTCTCGCTGGCCGCGCTCGCCGCGTCGACCAGTGCGGCCAGCGCCCCAGCCGCTGCCACGTCACGCCCCGAGAGATCGAGCCTGCCGCGATGATCAAGTTCGTACGCCCGAAAGACGACATCACTCGGCGCCCAAAGGACCACGTCGTCGCCGAACTCGCGGATTGTCATGTAACGCCACCGCGAACGAGCGAGGTAGCGCGCCACCACCACGAGCGCTTCACCCACGGTCTGTCCGTCACTCATCGGGACGGCAGTCAGTAGCAACGCGAGTCCGACGACGAGTTCGCTCGGCGGCGAAGACGATCCCATGACCCAGGCGCTCACGAGTCCGAAACCCGCAACCACGAGCACACCTTGATGACGACGGATACCAATCCAGCGCGCTTCCGCGTCAGAGTCCCCGAGCCCGAGAGAGTTACTCATCAAAGTGCCATCCGACGACCGGGCCACCCTTGTCACTTCGAATAGCCGCGTGTCCTCCGCGCAAGCGCGGCGTGCCGATGGGGGGCGGTGGCGGCGGGGAGTCGGGGTTCAGGGGCGGCATCGGTGTCTCGCCCGAACCGGGCCAGGTCTCGAGACCGAGGTCGGCCGGACGCGACGGCGGTTCGGGCACCGGCGCGTTGGGGGTCATCGAACGGGCGGCCTGAGCGATCGGCGAGGAGGACGCGCCGGAGACGGCGCGCGTCGCGCGAGCGCGAAGACCTTCGAACTGGTGCACCGCCGACTGTTCGAGGAACGGGACAACGCGCAGCACGAGGTACGGCGTCGCGGTGGCGAGGAGCAGCGTCACCGCACCCGTGATGACCTCGGTCGCTGACGAACCCGTCAACTCGTTGAGACCCAACACCAACGTGATAACGATCGCGAACTTGCTCACGGCGACAGCTATGAACGTTTCGCCGAGACGCCATCCCAGGCGGCGAAGCGAAGGAAACGTGACCAGCGGGACGACGACGGGAACGAGCACCAATAGCAAGGTCAGGACGACGGTTCGCACGATCAGTTCGAACCACAAGAGCATCGTCGCGACAACCACGACGCAGGCGAGCAGAAACACGGCGAAGCCCGGCGTCGACGGTTCTAAGCGAGTGAGCGCCACGCCCAGGGCGGTTTCGTGGGCCGCGACGCTGCTCGCCGCGTTCGACGACAGTTGATTCACGGCTTCGAGGATCAACACCGCCATTGGTCGCGCGAGCGCAATGCCCGCCACACACGCTGGCGCGACGCCGAGGTAGACCCGCCACAGGGCCGACGCCTCGCCGTGGCGCAGAGCCTGCAGCGTCGAGACGAGAAGACCGAGCATCATTACCACGGGTGCCGGAATCAGCAGGGTATTGAACTCGCTGTTCGCGCCATTTATCACCGTCGAGGGCTCGCTGGCCGCCGTGATCACGTGGCCCACCGCGTCGAGGATCCACTCGACGCTCGCGACGATCCAACTGGTGAGCGCGTTGAAGAGATCATTGAAGGTGGACTTACCGAGGTCAGTGATGCACGACGCGGGCGAGAAGACGCACAGCAAGTGCGACACTAGTGAACGCTTAAGCCAGTGTTGAAGAAAAAGTTGATGAGCTCGGGCGCGGCGCCGATGAGGATAGCGGCGATAATCGAGGTCAACACCGCGCGACGGCCCTGAGCCGATTGATGCATATTTTGCGTATGACTACCAATCGCCCAGAGCACGGCTCCCAGCAGTAGCGCGACGAGAGCGCCAATCAGCGCCCACGACGCGATTCCGTCAGCAATTGATTGCAACGCCGCGCTACCGGGAAGGTCTGAAGTCGACGGACTCAAAGAAACACCTGCGAAGAACATTGTGGGCTCGCTTTCGATCGGGGACCACAACGGTCGCTGGCGACACGATCCCACCAGGTCTGCGAGAATGGCTCCGTGCTCGTCGCCTTGACCAATAACGTGATTTCCCATTGGCCGCCGGCGGCAATGTATGGAGCCGCCGCCGGTGTCTTGATCGTGGGTGTCTTCATCGGCGTCATGCTTTTTCGCCACCGCGGACACCGCGCCATCGCCCAACGTCTCACGGCCCTGGCCTCACGACTCGCGGTCGAGCCACACCGCGACGACGGCAAAGTCGAGTCAGCGCTGAGTTTCCTAGAAGAAGTCACGGGCGCCGCCCACAACGCCGTGAGCGAATCGAACGCCGAGTCCGTGCGGCTTCGCCGATCGCTGGACACTCTGCCACTCGGTCTCGTCCTCTGTGACGAAACCGGCGGAGTCATCTTTCGCAATGTCCAAGCCGAGCACTTAATGGCCAGTCGCTACGGCGACGCGATCGCGGCCCAGGCCGTCACTGACGTCCTCGCCGAAGGGTGGGCCAGTGGAGTTGCCGAACGCACCATCGATATCTACGGACCGCCGCGGCGCACTCTGACGATTCGCGCCACCGTGATCGACGACGGCCGTCGCTCACTCGGCGTACTCGCCGTCATTGAAGACGTCTCCGAGCGCCGTCGCCTCGAAGACATTCGCCGCGACTTCATCGCCAACGTGAGCCACGAGCTAAAAACACCCATGGGCGCCCTCGGCCTGCTCGCGGAGACCTTGCAGTTCGAACGTGATCCGGCCGTGGCCGAGCGCCTCGCCGAGCGCATCAACTCCGAAGCCTTTCGCGTCAATCGCATTATCGAAGATCTGTTGGATCTCTCGCGCATCGAGGGTGAGGGATCGCCGAGTCGCGAGCCGATTTCGGTCCCGCTCATTGTCGCCGAGGCGATCGAACGCATTCGTACCGCCGCCGAACAGCACGGCGTCAAGATCAACTTCGACGAACCCGAGACCAACCAAGTCGTCTTCGGCGACCGTCGCCAATTGATCTCAGCTCTGCACGCGCTGCTCGAAAACGCTGTCGTCTACTCCCCCCGTGACGGCACCGTCGATATCCACATCCATCGCATCGAGGCCAGCCCCAGCGAGAACGGCGACAGTTTGGGCCCGTGCGTCCACATCGAGATTCGCGACCATGGCGTGGGTATTCCCGCCAAAGACCTTGAGCGAATCTTCGAGCGCTTCTATCGGGTCGACCCGGGCCGAGCTCGCGAGACCGGTGGAACGGGACTCGGACTCAGCATCGTTCGCCACGTCGCTCACAACCATGGCGGAAACGTTCTCGTCGACTCGCGCGAAGGCGAAGGTTCCACGTTCACGTTGGAACTGCCCCTCACCCAGCAATGATCAAGAAATCACCGCCCGAAGAACGGATCAAGGTTCTCGTTATCGAGGATGAAGAGTCGTTCATCGACGCGCTCACTGTCGGACTCAGTCGTGAGGGCTTTGACGTCACCTCGGCTCGCGATGGGCAACAGGGCCTGGCGATGTTCAACGAAGGGCACTTCGACGTCGTCCTGCTCGACCTCATGTTGCCCAAGATGTCCGGTCTCGATGTGTGTCGATCCATTCGTGGCTCGAGCACTGTGCCGATCATCATCGTGAGCGCCAAGGGTGAAGAGGTCGACATGGTGCTGATGCTCGAAATCGGCGCCGACGACTACGTCACAAAGCCGTATCGACTCCGCGAACTCGTCGCGCGCATTCGCGCGGTGTTGCGCCGCCGACGCGACACGGAGGCTACCGAGTCCGACGAAGTGATCGCGTTAGGCAACATTCGCCTCGACATCGACGCGCGCCGTTGCTTCGTCGATGGCGAAGAGATAAAACTTCGTAAGAAAGAGTTTGCCCTGCTTCGACTTCTGCTCGAGAATCCGGGACGGGTGCTCACACGCGAAGTACTCATCGACCGCGTGTGGGGCAGCGACTACGTCGGTGACACCAAGACTCTCGACGTTCACATCAAGCGACTGCGCACGTTGATCGAAGAAGAACCGAAGAGCCCGACGCACATCGCCACCGTGCGCGGTGTGGGCTATCGCTACGAGGTCGCTAAGCCCTAGCGAATCGTGGCGTCTCCCCCGAAGTACGAGGCGAGAACGTCGGGAAGACGAACCGAACCGTCCTCTTGATGGTACGTCTCTACGAGCGCGGCCCAGACCCGGGCCCACCCGAGAGCCGAACCGTTCACCGTGTGCACCAGTGCCGTCGATCCGTCACTTGTGCGATAGCGAACGTTGGCTCGCCGCGCTTGAAAATCGCGAAACCAACTGACCGAGGACACCTCGAGCCAGCGATCCACGCCGGGACTGAACACCTCGAGGTCGATCGTGTAGGCGGAGGCCGTGCCGAGGTCGCCGGTGCAGAGGTTCAATAGGCGGTACGGCAGACCGAGTTCCTGGAGCAGTTCTTCGGCGCGGCGAAGGATGTCCGCGTGAGCGTCGTCGGCCTGTTCGGGCGTGCAGTAGGCAAAGAGCTCGACCTTTTCGAACTCGTGCACGCGCAACAGTCCGCGTGTGTCCTTGCCGGCCGCGCCCGCTTCGCGTCGAAAGCAGTTGGTCTGAGCGGTGAGGCGAAGGGGCAGCTCTGATTCGTCGAGGATCTCTCCACGACGCAGCGACGTCAACGGCACCTCACCCGTCGGTATAGCCCACAGGCCGTCGCGTTCGACGGCGTACATATCGTCGGCGGACTTTGGCAGATGACCCGTCGACATCATGGTCTCGGTGAGGGCGAGGCTCGGAGGGCGAATCTCCTCGTACGCGTCGCTCTGGCGATTCAAGGAGAGCGACGAGAGAGCGCGCAACAACCGAGCGCCCGCCCCTCGATAGAGAGCGAACATGGAGCCCGCGAGTTTCGCGCCCGATTCCATGTCCAAGATCCCGAGCTCGCGACCGATCTCCCAGTGCGGGACGCGCTGGTGATCGCCGAAGGAGGGAAACGGGGCGCCGTCGTCCATACCAGGCCACCAGCGACGCAGCTCCACGTTGTCGCTCTCGTCGGCGCCGTCAGGCACCCGGTCGTCAGGCAGGTTCGGCATCATGAGCAGCAGCTCGCGTAGACGACTGGCAACCAGGTCGGTTGCCTCGCTCGCGACGCGTTCGTCGTCGCCGAGGGCCCGACTCGTCGCCGTCAGCTCATCGGCCGTGGCGCCGTCCTTGTTGCGCCTCGCCTCGCCCACCTTGCGTGAGAGTTCCTTCACCTCGGCGCGAAGTCGCTCGGCCTCTTGCAGGAGCTGGCGATGCTCGATATCGAGGGCTACCGCCTTCTCCACCTCGGCCACCGAAACCCCGCGCCGGGCGAGGGCGGCCTTTACGACGTCGGGTTCGCGGCGGAGTTGAACGAGGTCAATCATGGGTCAAGCCTACCGAGGCGTTATTGGAAGCCTCGAAGAACCGTCTAGTTTCGTAACGCATGAGTAACGCCGTCGACGTCAAGAACCTCGAGGTCTCCTTCGGAGATCTACGGGCGGTAGATGGCGTCACGCTAAACGTCAACTACGGCGAGGTCGTCACGCTCCTCGGTCCGAACGGCGCCGGCAAGACCACCCTCGTTGAGACGCTCCTTGGTTTTCGGTCTCCGAACGCCGGAGTCGTCCGACTGCACGGGCTCGACCCCCGGCGTGATCACCACGAAGTCGTCGTGCGTACGGGCGCGTTGCTCCAGCGCGGCGGCGTCTGGGCCCCCATGACACCACGCGACGTGCTGCGACTGACTGCGTCGTACTACGAAGCGGCGCGCGACATTGAAGAGTTGATGACCTTGCTCGACTTGACCAGTTGCTCAAAGACGCCGTGGCGGCGATTGAGCGGCGGCGAGCAACAACGCACCCTGCTCGCGCTCGCGTTGCTCGGCCGGCCGCGAGCGTTGATTCTCGACGAGCCGACGACGTCGGTCGATCCCGAGGGCCGTCAGGTGATACGCGCTCTGCTGGAGTCCGAACGCGCGCGCGGATGCGCGCTCTTGATCACGACGCACGAGCTCGCCGAGGCCGAGCGCCAATCCGATCGGCTAGTCATCATGCACCGAGGGAGGGTGCTCACCCAGGGAACGCTCGACGAGCTCGCGGGGTCACCCGAGATGATTGTGCAGTCCTCGGGACCGATCGAACCTTCGGCCCTCGCAATGCGCCTGCAGTGCAGCGTCACTCTCGACAATCCACTGCAACTGCGCTGCGCCGTCGCCTCCACTCCCGAGCGCATCGCAATTGTCACCAACTATCTGGCGAGCGTCGGTCTCTCGATGGTGTCGCTGCGGACTCGCGCCTCACTCGAAGAGCGCTACCTGGAACTTATCGGGGACGAACGAAGCGAAGTCTCGCGATGAGATCCTTCGTGGCGCAAACGCGAGCGGAAATCACGATGACCATGCGCCGCGGCGAGACCTTGCTCTTAACAATCGGTATTCCGGTCCTACTGTTGCTCTTCTTCTCGCTCACGCGCGTTGTTTCATTGCCGAACGCTCATCGCATCAACTTCGTCGCGCCAGGAATCTTGGCGTTATGCGTGCTCTCGACGTCGCTCGTGGCGCTCTCAATCGCGACCGGTTTTGAGCGTTCGTCGGGAGTGCTGCGTCGTCTGCACGTGACGCCACTCGGCCAACGACGACTCGTCGGAGCGAAGATCGCGGGCGTACTCGTGACGGAACTGATTCAAGTCGTCGTCATTTCGCTCGTCGCGCTCATCCTGGCGTGGCGCCCCGACGGTAGCTGGCGCGGTGCCCTCGAGGTCGTCGCAGCACTACTGCTCGGATCGATTGGATTTGCCGGAATCGGTCTCGCGCTCGCCGGTCAGTTACGCGCCGAGGTGAATCTGGCTGCCAGTAACGGTCTCTATCTCGTGCTGCTCTTGTTGTCGGGCATCGTCGTCCCGTTAACCTCGCTGCCACTCGTTATTCGCCGAGTCGTTATCGCACTACCTTCTGGTGCGATGGCTGAGGCGTTGCACCGGATCCTCGGCCACGGGCTAGCCCCGACGGCCGCCGATTGGATCTCCTTGGCCGCGTGGGCCGTGGTCGCTCCGCTCCTCGCAGCGCGAACTTTCCGATTCGATTAAGCGCTCTTCAAACGTTTGATACCGCTCGCGAGAGTGTCCTTGGGAACGGCGCCGTAGTACACCCGTTTGACCACGCCTTTCGCGCTGACGAAGACGCTCTCGGGCACCGCCTGGAATCCAAAAATGTTGGTCGTTACAGCCCCGTTGGGATCAAAGGCCACTGGAAAGGTGACGTCATCTCTTTTGATCATGGCTTGTGCCGCAGAACGCTTGTCGATGGCGTCTACGGCAACAACTTCCACCGGGCTCGGGCTGTGACTGCGAATGTACTTCGCGATCTTGGGCATCTCGTGTTGACAAGGTCCGCAGTAGCTGGCGAAGAAGACGAGGACGCTGGCGCGCCCCTCGCTCCACGGCGACTTCACCACACCGCCGTTCAGGCCGTCAAGGGTAAAGGCCTTCACGTGCTGGCCGACCAGTTTCGACGTCGGCAGTCCTCCATCGCCCGGCGTAACTTTGCCTCCGGTCAACGCCGAGACGGCGGCGATAAGTGCGATTGCGAGAACGACACCGATCCCTATCGAGATCATCATCTTCGGCGAGCGCCGCTTCTTCTGGTCAGTGGTTTCGGACAAGGACGTCAACCGCCATCAGGATAAAAAGTGCCGAAAGGTACGTAATGGAGAAGTGAAAAAGACGCATCGCCTCGGCGACGTCAGCCTTGTCGTTACGGGCGTGGTGGTGGAGGCGAAGCGCGTAGAAGGTGAACATCCCTCCGAGCACCGATGCCGAGAGGGCGTAGATCCACCCGAGGTGGGCACTCGGACCGATCAACAGCGTCAACGCCCAGAGCACTACCGAGTAAATGAGAATTTCGAGCGTGGTGCGGCGAAGCGAGGCCACCACGGGCATCATCGGCACGTTCGCCGCCTGATAGTCGTCGCGGTAGCGAACGGCGAGCGCCCAAAAGTGCGGCGGCGTCCAGATGAAGATCACGAGGAACAACAACACCGGCGTCCAACCAAGGGAATTAGTGACGGCCGCCCAGCCAATCAGCACCGGCACCGCACCCGCCGCGCCGCCGATCACGATGTTCTGCTTCGAGCGACGCTTCAAGATCAGCGTGTAGATGAAGACGTAGAAGGCAGTTGCGGACATGGCGAGCCAGGCCGACAGCGGATTGACCCACACGACCAAGATGACAAAGGCCAGTAGCTCAAGTGCGAACGCGAAGAGCGCCGCCGAACGGGCGCTCATCACGCCAGTGACGAGTGGGCGCCGCTTCGTGCGCTCCATGATCGCGTCGATGTCGCGGTCGATCACCATATTGAAGGCGTTCGCCCCACCGGCCGCGAGCGTCCCGCCGATCAGGGTCGCCACGATCAGCCACGCGCGGGGAAACCCGTTCGCCGCGACGATCATGGTGGGCACCGTCGTTACCAGCAGCAACTCAATGATTCGCGGCTTGGTTAAGGCGAGATAACCCTTTAGGACGTCACGGATCGAATACGACGCTGTTGCGGATAAAGGCACCCGGACATCCTACGATGCTTCCAATTTCCGTAGGCTGGGCGGGTGCCCTTGCCAATGAGACGTGTCTCAGGTCCAACATTTCGTTGGTTCGCCTTCGCTGCGTTTCTTTCGATGATTCTCATCATTCTGACGGGGGCCGCGGTCCGCCTGACTGGATCAGGACTGGGATGTCCCGACTGGCCGACCTGTTTCAAGGGGCGAATCAGCGGTTCGATGAGCATTCACCCCTTTATCGAATACTCCAACCGCGTGGTGACGGGCGCGCTCATCGTCATCGTAGGCGCCACCTTTCTCGCGGCGCTCTTTCGCGAACAACGCCGCCGCGACCTCATTCTTCTCTCCGGCGCGCTCGTGCTGGGCGTCTTCGCCGACGCTCTGCTCGGCGCAGTCGTGGTCTACTCGAAGCTAAATCCTTACCTCGTCTCGCTCCACCTTCTGCTCAGTCTCGCGATGGTGGCGGTCGGCGCTCTGCTCTACCATCACGCCAAGTACGTCTACGGTCCCGGTGCGCGCGAGGATCTGCGCGATCCGTATTTTCGTTCCCTCGCGCGCTGGTTATGGCTTCCCTTCATCGTGCTCGTGGTTACCGGCACCGCGGCGACCGGCTCCGGCCCGCACGCCGGTGCGTCCCAGGGTCAACTCGTCGCGCGACGACTGCCCTTCGCGTTTTCGTCGGCGGCGTGGGTCCACTCCCTCGCGGCCATTTTCTTCATCGGAGTGGTCCTCGGACTGCTCCTCGCCATCTGGAACAGCGGGGCGCCGACGGCCCTGAAGTCGGGGGTACGCCGCCTCGTGTATGTCTCGCTCGCCCAGGCGGCCATTGGCGCCATCCAGTATTTGACCCACGTACCGGTGTGGCTTGTTGAGTTGCACGAGTTTGGTGCGGTCGCCCTCACCATCGGCGTCACCCAGTTCAACGTCCGCCAGTACGCGCGCGATCGCGTTCCCGGCACCGAGCCGAAGGCCGCGCCCGAACTGATGCACTAGCTCCGCGTCGCCGACAACGGTGCGGGATATCGAGCTCAGCGTGCGACAATGAGGCCGTGAGAGTCTGCGGTGTCTAAAAGCCACCACCACGCGCCCTCGGGCGACATGCGTCACGTGCTCGTTGCCCTCACCCTCATCGCCCTCTTTTTTGTTGCCGAGATCGTCGCGGCAATTGTCGGGTCTTCGCTCGTTCTCTTCGCCGACGCCGGGCACATGATCACCGACGTCGCGGCGCTCGCTATGAGCGCCTGGGCGCTGCGCCTCGCGCGGCGCCCCGCTGAAGCTCGGTGGACCTACGGACTGCGACGAGCGGAGATTCTGAGCGCAGCCGTCAATGGAATCAGCCTCGTAGCGGTCGGTCTGGTGATTGCCGTCGAAGCGATACAGAGACTCGTCAATCCTCGACCGGTGAGCGGCACACTCGTGCTCGTGATCGCTCTCGTCGGGGCGGTCGTGAACGTGGCCGCGACAACGGTGCTGGGTCGTGCGAACCGCGGCAACCTGAACATTCGCGGCGCCTATCTCCACGTCCTGACCGATTTGTACGCGTTCATTGCCACGGCGATCGCGGGCGTCGTCATTATCGTGTCGCACTGGCAACGCGCCGACGCCGTCGCGTCGCTCGTCGTGGTGGCACTCATGGCCTACGCGGCGTGGGGGCTACTGCACGACGCGGGGAGCATTCTGCTGCAGGGAACGCCGGACAACCTCGACCTCGTCGACGTGCGCACGCACCTCACGCGGGTCGATCACGTCATCGACGTGCACGACCTTCACGCCTGGAGCGTCGCCGCAGATCTCACGACGTTGTCGGCCCATGTCGTCGTTGAGAGCACATGCTTCGACGACGGTCACGCGCCACAGATACTCGACGCGCTTCAGAGCTGTTTGACAGAGCATTTCGCGGTCCAACACGCGACATTCCAGTTGGAACCAGCCAGCCACGAGTCCCACGAAGAGGGACTTCACCCGTAGACGGTCTGTGTACTGGATCGAAATTCGAAATTCGAAAATTCGAAATTCGTACTGGGTGGAGACGATGGGGATCGAACCCACGACCTCAGGCTTGCAAAGCCCGCGCTCTACCAACTGAGCTACATCCCCGCGGAATAACCATTCTACCAAAGGGTGCGCTATGTGGGCCGATGATGACGTAACGCCCGGGCTCGCTGGCGGTCAATGCGCAGGAGTTCACGTTCCACGTCGGCCCAGTGCAGGGGCGTCTCCTCAACCGGCATTCCCTTGCTCTCGGCGTCAAAGAAGATGACGAACGCCACCCACCACATCGGTAAGTAGCAACCGAGCTTCGCGACGAAGCCCGCGAGTTGTTGGTCGAAGAGGGGGGTCATGTGCAGTAACGCGTGCTGGTGGTGCAGCGCCGGATAGAGAGGGTGTTGCGAGAAGATCCACACAAACGACAGGCTCGTGACGACGAGCGCTGACCCGAACACGTAGCCAGCGCGCGCGGCCGGCGACAAACGGCGCGTCCCAGGCATGATGGCGAGTGCGGGCATCCAGAGAAGAATCCCGACGATGAGCACGGTGAGCAGGATCACGTCGCGACCGATTGTTGAGCGGGCCCCCCAGTCGACAACCGGCGCCGCCAAGGTCGCGGTGCCGGCTACCGTCACGACAATGACGGCCAGACCCGGATGGGCCAACTTTCGCACGATGAAGTCAATCGGAGCCGGACTCGTCAGGCGACCGAGCGCACTCGTGGGAATGCTGAGCAACAGCAACGGCGCGACCAGCAACATGATGACGAGCCGCTGAATCGTCGCGATCGTCAGCGAGACCGACGCGGCCAGATCGCCGATCGGCCACATGGTCACGACCAACAACGCAATGAACGCATAGAGGGCCAAGCGGCGTTGGCGCGGTGAGTTGACGAGGAAATAGTGGGCGACGCCGGCCGCCACGATCACACTCAGCACCAACGGGTGCCAGTCGAAGGGCAACAGCGTGGCCACGTCGCTACGGTAACGGTCCTTGCCCTCGCCGTAAAGAGGAAGATCGAAGTGGCGCTAGTTCAACGGACTCACCGCGGGGGTGAGCTCTCCGCGAACCCGTGGTCCGAGGCGCGAAAGTATCAACATGGCCAGGACAAAGTCGGAGATGACGATGGCCCCGGGAAAGAGTACGCCCGCGGTTGTGAACACCTTGAGAGTCATGACCGTGATGGCGCAGTTCAGACAACCGAGCACGAAAATCCGCGGCGACTCGGTCGACGGAGCGAGCCACGACTTACGCAACGTGGGTAGCCCAGCGGCTTGATCAGCGCAGACGAACGCCACGATCGCGATCGTTGGTTCGTTGACGAAGGCCCAGAAAATAAGACCGGCCAACGAGACCGACCCGCAGACAACGTCAAAGACACCGATCTTCCACACGGCGTGCGAATTACGAAAGGACGCGATCACGACGGCACACGGTATGAGGCCGAGCATGAGGGTCATCCACGACGCCAGACCGACGTGTTGTTGGACTTCGACGCCGAACGCGAGAACGCCTTCGAGTCCCCACAACGACCACGAAACTCGATTCGGCGACGTTACGCCGCGCAGGGTGTCGCGAATGTACGAGAAGCCGCCGATTCCGGCCAATGCGAGAGCGAGGTACACGAAGCGAGGGTCAATCACCTCTCAAGTCTGCCCGTTCGATCGCACAGATCATTCGGCGAGCTCACAACGCCTTTGGGATCCACCAGCAAATTAAGACGCGGCGCGTCTGGACTAGATTGGAAGCCCTGCGGGGCTATAGCTCAGTCGGTTAGAGCGCGTCACTGATAATGACGAGGTCGTAAGTTCGATTCTTACTAGCCCCACCAGCACCTACACCAAAGGGTTCCCCTCCTCCTTTCGTGGTTCGGCCCCCCCTACGTCCCCCCAACTTCCTTCGACCGCTTCAATGACTCGAACGATGCCCTGATCCATGACGTGCCCGTAAAGACTGAGGGTCAGTATCGGAGTGGAGTGCCCTAACACGCGAGACACTGCCAGCACATCCGGTTGCGCGGCGAGCATGGCCGAAGCTGCGGTGTGGCGAAGGTCGTGAATACGAACATCGGGCAGGCCGGCTCTCCTCCTTGCCTTGGTCCATCCCGAGCGAGTGGCGAAGTTCCCTCGCGTCCACGCCCGCCCTCTCTTAGTCGTAAAAAGAGGAGCCACCGCATCAGCGTTCTCTATTCGCTTGCTGATCCATTCAACAAGCAGACGAGGAACAGGAACGGAGCGCGCGCGATGACTTTTAAGATCGCCGAGGTACGCCTTGCCATCGTGTGAGGACTGGCTGATCGAACGTTGCAGGCGCAACATGTAGCCCTGCGGCGAGCGATAAACGTCACCGACACGCAGACCGCACATTTCCGACACTCGAATACCAGTGATGGCCATGAGAATGACCGGAGGTCGGCACTCTTCGGGAAGTTCAGCGAGAAGACGACTCACCTCTTCGACCGTAAGCGCGATGCCCTCTCGTCGCACTCCGCCCTTAGGTCCTTTCACTCCGACGGCCGGATTCACACGCAAACGACGATCGGCAACTGCGTGAGCGAGGATTCCTCGCAGAACGGCGAGCGCTCGCCGACGGGTCGACGGAGCAACTTCTCGATCCGCGAGCCGACCTAGCCATTCTGTGATTTCGGCCGCAGTAATCCTGGCGAGAGCTCGCTTGCCAAAAGTCGGACCGATGTGCTGGCGGTACATTTGTTTATCGGTACCCTGAGTTAGCGGCGCAACATTCGATCTCGACGCCAGATACTCTTCGGCAACTTCACCGAGCGACACCCGTCCCCGGGCCGGGTCTACCCAATCGATCCGTGACATTTGCGTCCGACGCGTCGACTCAAAAAGTTTTGCTTCGGACAACGTAGAGAACGTGGCCGACTCGACGACCGCTCTCCCCTGTTTGATCCGTACTCGCCACGTGACCTTGCCAGTCCGGGTGGAGACGAGTCGACTAATGGTCACCGGGCACTCCCTTCTTCGAGTAGAGCGATGAGTGCCGAACGCGGGACGAGTACGGTCTTACCGAGATGCACGGCGGCGAGGTGCCCTGCCTCAATGTGGCTGTACACACTGGCCCTCGCCACTCCGAGAAGTTCAGCCACTTCAGCAACTCGAAAGGCGGGTCGGAGTGGGATCAATTTTTCGATCTCGGTCGACATACCAGTCACGCACTCTCGGACTCAGGCAAGTACATCGCTCGGACATCTGCAGGGCTAATCCAGGCGGATCGAAATGGAACCGGGACCGGCATGGTCGGCGTCAGGTTTACGGCCAATCCGAAACCGGGCCGCCCATCCATCTGTTCGGAAAGGTCAGCATCAAAGAGCATGCGGGTGGCATCTGGTGAAAGGATTCCCAGTCCAATCCTTCCCCTCAGTTGGTCTCGCGCCGTGCCACCCAGGAAGGCAACGTCGGGACGCTGAAGACCGACTACGACGTGGACTCCACATGCCCGACCGAGGACTAGACATTCGAGAAGAGACTGACGTGCGCTGTCCACTCGAACCCTGGTCTCTTTCTCGGTCTCTCCCTTCGCGGGACGAGTCAGAGCCACCATCGCCTCATCTATGACGATAAGGACTGGTCGGAGACCGAGGGGTTTAGCATCTGGGTCGGTCCAGTGAGTTGCAACGATTCGAGAGAGGTCCTCCATCCTGCTATCGACCTCGTCGGCGCATTGCCGGAGTACTTCAGCGATGCGGTGGGGGTCACCCGCGGAGGTCAAGACTCGTCCTCCTTCTGGCCAGTTCCCAAACTCGAGGCGCTTCGGGTCGAGTAGAACCACGGACCCTGGCCACGACGCAAGAACGGCCCGGATGACACTGGACTTGCCCGATCCGGTGTCACCGATGACGCACAGATGTGGCGACCAGCCAACATCCCACGACGCATCACCTTCCGCAGTACGACCTATCACAGCAGGTCCCAGGGAGAATCATCGAAAGCCCTTGGTCTAACCCTCGGACTGTCTCCGTCCAGGGGGTTTCGACGGGGCCAGCGAATGGCCACCTCAGCACCGTGGCGCCCCGGTAGAACTACTGGTTCATACTGAGCGCGAAAAGCCGACTGAAGCTCCGCCAACTTTGAAGCAACGAGAGTTACGGGCATGCCTGGTGGCAACGAGCACCACATCTCAACGCCCCCCGGGTAGGGCCCATGCTTGATAATCCTTGGTACGAAACCGGCCTTCGTCCGATCCTGACGATCAGGTTGTATTAGACCGGCTGCTGCAAAATTCTTGGGCGCGTTCCTCGTTTCGGTCGCAGCCCAGATTCCGTCTTCTTCATATGGTTGGTAGCGCCGAGCTTGAGCTCTATTCCCCACGGCGTGGGACAAGCGACGACTCATGTGAGGAATGCCCCACAAAAGCCAAACGATCATAGTGAGAGTCCCGATGACGATACGGTCGGGCCACAACGTCCAGCCGGGCACTACGCAGGCGAGCGCAAGTCCGATAGGGCCACCTATCCAGCGCATAGCGAATTTGAGCACCTCCCAGAACTCGTCTCCTTCTTGTTGTTGGCTATCTTCTGGAACGCGCTCTAACTTTTTCTTCTTGCCAAACATGTAGATCCTCCTAGTGGATCGTGACTAAAGATCCGGTGAGGGCGACCGTCCTCGTTGTGCGCGACAACGATCACCCTCCCGGCGTTTAATTACTTACGGTGTGGCGTGATCGCTGGTACGTAGCGACTTGGTGGCTATTGGCTCAATGCCTTCAGCCCCCCAGTACACCTGACCTTTGGTCAATCGAACAGACGCGGTCAACATGCTGAATTGCACCGGGCCTATAGGCACGACAGGTTCAACCTTGGCCGGAATTCGCACCTGGATGACCTGAGTGGTCTTAGTGCCGTACTGCTCGATAACCAACGTCGCCTCGACGGTCCACAAGAACCGCCCATCTTCGCTGAGATCCTGAACTCGGGCCGTTCCAGCCTTCCGCTCGGACTCGTCTTGATATTTGTAGACGCTGCTCACGTTTCCGGTAGCACTCGTGCCTAGACGAGAGCCATCAATTGGCAGATCAATGCTCTTGACTTCCATAATTTTCACCTCCTCTCTGGAATTCATTATTCACACCATATCATGTTCATAGTTCACACCTTGCAATTTCAGTCTCTTTTTGTGAAATGTTTATATTTCACACAAAGACAATTCCTATGTGCGCACTTGCTAGGGTGAATTTATGCCGTTCATTGGAAAGCCCGGTCTCTTGAAGTTTGAGACGCTGAATGACTACCTCGGAGATCGATCCACCAACGTCGCGCGTCCACCATATGAAGAAGAAGACCAAGAAACGCTGAGCGAGTTGGGAGATTTACTCGTGAGCATTCGCGATACTCCGTATTACGAATTGCTCAAATCAATTTCAAAAGAGCCGAGCACACCGCTTGAAGCCGTGAGCATCTGGAATGCAATCGAACAAGTTGCTCGGCGGAATGCGACACTGGCAGCTCGCGATGCGCGACGCCAAGGCAAGACGTGGCAAGACATTGGAGAAGCGGCACTAATTACCAAATCGGCAGCTCTTCAACGATATGAACCAGTGTCTCGAAAACGACGTCGTGAACTTGTAACCGAACTAAAACGGAAGATGGCCGAGGACTACCCATCCTCAAGGGCTGAAGGCTTGTCGGCAACCAGCGACGACAGTGACTTCATGGGCCGCTAGCAGCGCCACATCGACATTTCAGTAATGTCGTGCCGAATTCCTCTTATCAGTATCAAGGAGGGCCGCCTATGGCGGCCCTCGGGGCATCGAGGCGATGCACCCCCTAGCGGGGCAGGGGCCGCCGCCGTGCTTAGCCTTCGGCACGCCCGTCGGGACCCCTGGGCTGACGCCGTGCACGCCTTCGGTGCCCGACCACAATTCGATACTGAAGGCATCTCGTCACGAGCTTTCAGTACGACTGTGCGGTCTCAGCAATTGATCAGAGTGAACGAGGGCGCAGAGGCGTTCACGCTGGCAGGGTGAACTTTCTTTACGTATTCAAGTACTGAGCCCGGCGGCGACTGTCGGCGACTGTAACTACGGCGAGGCTTTCCTTTCGTAGAGGCCGAATCCCGCTCGACTTTGTACAATGCGGTAACTGCTGGCAATCTGATTCAACACTCCTGGGTTGTCGGCGGAACTGAGCGGAATCGGAAGGAGCAGATACTGCACCTGGCTCGCGACGGGAAGCCTCGCCCCGGTGTCATTTAAGAGACCCCAATTTGAGGCGTAAAACGGAGTCGGCCAAACATAGACCTGGTCCCGGTGGTCGATATGCGACACCAAGGGATACCATGCCGAGACGACGGCATTTGGCGGTAAACCCTTCTCGAGATAATTAAGCGCATTAATGGAACTCGATGGCACCCAGCCCGTGTAGACGTCATTGACTGAGAACGGGGCGAAACCCCACAGGGAGCAGGACCAGACTGCCGCAATCAGGGCCACCGCCGTCAAGACACTTCTGCGCCAGATGTGGGACTGTTTGGCGATGGCGTAAGCCGTCCCGAGCACCAAAACCGGCGCCAACGGCATCGAGTACTGATACAGAATCTGATGCATGTAGGGGTCATTGCTGATGATGATCTCGGCGACCACGAGGACCCCGATGAGGGCAATCTCCGGAGCAAGCAGAAAGACGAAGCCGACGGTGCTCCCGAGTTGCCAAAGATAAAAGGGGCGCCCTTGCGAGACCAGATAGGACCAGAGTTGCCCGGGCCTGCGTATGAGGGTGCTCAGCAGACCTGAAACGCCACCGAACGGTATTCGCGAGGAATAGATACTCGACGAGCCGAGCAGCCACGGGATGATCAGCCAGTTAGCCACCATGGCCCAGAGCACCGACCCGACGACGATTATTATCCCCAACCAGCGATCTCGCCGAGCAGCGACCCACACGCCTAAAGGAACGACGAGTAACGCCGCGTCCTCTTTCACCATCAGCGAGAGCACCACCATGACCACGAGTAGTACTGACCGACGCTCGATGGCGGCGTAGATTGCCAGGCTAATGAAGAGCACTTGGAACGCCTCGGGGTGAAACTGATTGAGATTGCCTTGCTGTAAGACGGGGTTCAACAGATACGTGGCGACGAGTGACGTAGCGATGAGGGTGCTCTTGATGTATTTGCGAGCCAGCAGGTAGATGGGGACGGCGGGACCAGCGAGCAAAAGCGTCTGCAGGACGAGGAGTCCCTGCGGCTCGGGGAAGAGTCGGTAGAACGGCGCGAATAGCAACAACACGAAGGACGTATGGTCACCGAAAAGATTTCGTCCCATGATTGTCACGAAGGGCTCGTGGAAATGGGAAACGAGCCACATACCCTGATCGAAGATCGCGAGATCGAAGGGGGGTTCTCCGTAGCCGTAGTACATCTTCAGGCTCAGATGAATGAACCATCCCACATAGAGGACAACGAGGAGAAGGACTCCCATGTTCTTCATCTGAGTCACCGAACGCCAGGTTCTTGTAGCCCAATTCGACAGGACGCACAGGGCAGAGCCGGAATTCACCAATGGCCGCGCATGTTTGCCATGAACAATGTGGACACTCGATGACTTCTCGCGCATTTGCACCAAACTATAGAGTTCCTCGTTGATCACTTTTCGAAAGCGGTGGACGATTCATCGTCCCGTCGCCCCGATTGTAAATACTTGGGCCGCACTTGTGCTCATATCGTCGCTCGGCGAGTCGCGAGTGAATTTCGAGGGGCTGGCTCCGAAGTTTTCTACGTGCACGCCACGCGCTCGGATGAACTTAAACGATTGGTGCACGATCGGATGTGTTGACCGAATCAAAAATGCGCCTAAGCCGTTGGGCACGCTGAAGACGACCGGCGTCACGCGCGATGGTTGGAAGCGAATCAACGAACCTTCTACGAACTTCAGCCTGCTTTGTACGGGTAAGTCCGGTGAAGGACCAATTCCGCGAAACCGAAACCACCGATGACCGGGCGCCATACCGGCGGTGAGCAGCAGCCAGACAGCCGTTCCGCCTTCCCCGACAACCTGGCTTGCAGCGCATTCGATGGGCTGCAGCGTCGAGTCGATGAGAGTGCTCTGATATTGGAGCGGCCGCGCTAGAGCCGATCGACTTAACGCTGTAGCCAATCATCTTGGACAAGTAGGCAATATGGTGGGCGCTCGACACCGGGTCGATCGGAATAGGACGACAATCGACTTGCGTTCCCCAGGCCAAGGTTCGACCAGCGATTGATGCCGTGGCAGCCGCAGCCGCACGTGCCACTTCGTGGGGAGCAATATCAGTCGAACTAGGAACCCTGATAATGGAGTGATGATGAAGGGCACCCCGCGCCTGCCACTCGCGAACGACGGCATACGAAGCCCTAGCGCCAAATAGACGTTCAAGGCGGCGGCGAGTACGGTCCCACAAAACCCCGCAATCTCGGTTCCAGCAGACCTGTCCCTCGTAGTCGTAACTATCGGGATCAATAGCAACACCACGAAGATCACCGTCGTCAGAATCGTGCAGACCGCCGCAGCGACACCGCTGTTGCCCCTGACGTGGCACTCGGTGAATCAGGCCAAAACTTGGCGCGGTGAGCGTAAGGAAGAACCACACGTACGTCTCACCCTCGGGTGGATCAAACACCCCCGAACGAATGATCGCCGCCCAGTCCCCAACCACAATCTTCGAGCAGTGAGCGCAATAGCTAGCATCTCTGCTTCCGCAGCGAACAAAAACCGGACGCCCCCGTGGACCGGGGACTTGGAGAGGGTGCGCACACTCGACATGAGAGAGAATTTCGATGAAGTCGACCGCCATGAAGTGACGGAGATACCTTCGGAATTAAGTCCCCCCGTAGTCCCCCGAGCTTCACGAACCATCAGATTCGACACGCCCTTCCGACTCGTCGTAACGCTTTGATCAGGAGCTGCGGAATTAGAGGCGGACTGATAATGACGAGGTCGTAAGTTCGATTCTTACTAGCCCCACCACCCCACGAGAGATTAGGGCAAATACCTCTAAATCCTTCGCACAGTTAAAGGTTCGATGTGGTTGAACGTCGAGCGATTGAGAGAAACTCTCCCGAGTTGCTTCGCGTTGCGTCTCGCTTCGGAATCACTGTTCTCTAGCCAATAGGTCGGTTGGCGAAGGTGTCCACTTGCGATAGCGTCAAAGTGACGCGAAAAAGGATTGTGACATGGCAACTGATCGTTCCGCACTAACCAGCCTCGAGCGCGAAAAGGCGTCAGTCTTCCACTCGTGGTCGGCGCAGGCCAGCATCAACCCGCTCATGGTGAAAGACGCCCACGGTGTCTACGTCACGGCCGAAGACGGCACCGAGTATCTCGACTTCTCATCTCAACTCGTTAACACCAACATCGGGCATCAACATCCCGCCGTCGTGGCAGCCATCAAGGCGCAAGCCGACATCTTGACGACGATCGCGCCGCAGCACGGGTACGAGTCGCGGTACCGGGCCGCCGAGTTGATCCTGGATCACTCCTTCAGTGGCGCGGCGAAGGTTTTCTTCACCAACGCTGGCACCGAGGCCGTGGAGCACGCCGTGCGCATGGCTCGACTCTTTACTGGACGCACCAAGGTTCTCGCCGCGTACCGCAGCTACCACGGCGCGACGGCGACCTCCATCAACCTCACTGGCGACCCGCGACGTTGGCCCAACGACCGGGGCTCGGCGGGAGTTGTGCACTTCTTCGGTCCGTACCTCTACCGCACGAATTTTTACGCGACGACCGAAGAAGAGGAATGCCAGCGCGCACTCGAGAGCCTCGAGAACACCATTCTCTTCGAGGGCCCGAGCACTATCGCCGCGATCATTCTCGAAACCATCCCGGGAACAGCCGGCATCATGGTGCCGCCCACGGGTTATCTGGCGGGCGTGCGCGAACTCTGCGATCGCTACGGACTGGTGTACATCGCCGATGAAGTCATGTGCGGATTCGGTCGCAGCGGTGCGTGGTTTGCCTACGACCACTTCGACGTGAAACCCGATCTCGTGACCTTCGCCAAAGGCGTGACCTCGGGGTATGTGCCGCTCGGCGGCGTCGTGATCAACGAGGCGATCAGTGCTTTCTTTAATGATCGCGTCTATCCCGGCGGGCTGACGTATTCCGGCCATCCCTTGGCCTGCGCCACCGCGGTTGCGACCATTGAAGCCATGGAGCGCGAAGGCATCGTGGAGAACGCCCGACGCATTGGCGACGAGGTGTTGCGCCCCGGGCTTGAGGAACTCGCAACGAAGCACGGCATCATCGGTGAAGTTCGCGGACTCGGCGTCTTCTTCGCACTCGAGCTCGTGACGGATCGAGCCACGCGCGAGCCCCTCGCCCCCTACGGCTCTAGCTCGCCGGCGCTCAACGAGCTTGTCGCGGCCTGTCGCGACGAGCGGTTGCTCATCTTTTCGAACTTCAATCGACTGCACACCGTGCCGCCGTGCACCATTACCGACGAGGAAGCCCTCGACGGCCTCGCGCGTCTTGACCGGGCGCTCACCGTCGGCGATCGCTACTACACCGGGAACTAGATCGAGCAGTGCGCCCTACGAGTGTTCGTCGCGTCGTACAAGAAACGTCCCCGTCGCTCGACTGACGAGTTTTGCCTCTTCGTTCGTGAGCGTCGCCTCGGCGTAGGCAATCTGACGCGTCAAGCGAACCACTTCGCCACGCAGCGCGTAACTCTCGCCCACGAGCGCGGGGCGTAGGAGTTTCGTGGTCATCTCAATTGTCGCCTCGGTGCGGTCGCTCCCACGAAGTGCGGCGTTGATCGCGAAGTTCATTGCCGCATCGAGCAACACCGCGTGCACCCCCGCCTGGACCACTCCGTGAGGGTTCGCGGAGAGTTCGCGAGCGACAAACGTGCCCTCGGCCCACCCAAGATCTTCGCCCTCGACCCCGTAGTTCTCAAACGTTCCCCCGACGGCACCGAGTAACGCCATGCCGCCGTCACCCAGCCAGCGGTCCATGTTCTTCGCTGACTCATCCACGCTCGCGACGATAGTTCCCAGATCCTTCTAGGCTTCGTGACGTGGGCTCACCCACTGAAATGAAGGAGTTCGATGCCACACGCGGTCATAGTCGATGCACTGCGCACCCCCGGCGGGAAGCGCAATGGAAGACTCAAAAACTGGCACCCGGTAGATCTCGCGTCCGAAGCGTTGCGCGCCCTCGCCTCGCGAAACGAACTCGACCCGAGCGTGGTCGATGACGTGATCATGGGATGCGTCTCGCAGGTTGGTGAGCAGGCGTTCAACGTGGGCCGTAACGCGGTTCTCGGAGCGGGCTGGCCCGAATCCGTTCCGGCCACGACCATTGATCGTCAGTGCGGATCGTCCCAGCAGGCGCTGCACTTCGCCGCGCAAGGGGTCATGGCCGGCGCGTACGACGTCGTCGTCGCCGCGGGCGTTGAAGTGATGTCGCGAGTAGCGATGGGCTCATCGATCGGCGCCGACTCCGGATGGCCCTTCGGTCCTCGCGTCAGAGATCGCTACGAACCGGTCGGCGGACTCGTCAACCAAGGCATCGGCGCCGAGATGATCGCGGACCAATGGGGCATCTCCCGTGAGGAGCTCGACGAGTTCTCCGCCGAAAGCCACCGCCGTGCCGCGCGGGCGACGGCGGAGGGTCGCTTCGCCCGCGAGATCGTGCCGGTTCATGTCCGTGACGAGGAGGGCAACGACACCGATGAACTCTTCACCAGTGACGAAGGAATTCGTCCCGACTCCAGCGTCGAAACACTCGGAAAATTGAAGCCCGCATTCAAAGAAGGTGGCAAGGTCACCGCCGGCAACTCGTCACAAATCACCGATGGAGCGTCGGCCGTATTGATCATGAGCGAAAAGCGCGCACGAGAGTTGGGCTACCGTCCTCGCGCTCGATTCCACTCCTTTGCGCTCGCCGGCGTCGATCCCGTCACGATGCTCACGGGTCCGATTCCCGCCACCACGAAAATCCTCGAGCGCTCAGGCCTCACTCTCGACGACATCGACCTCGTGGAGATCAACGAAGCCTTCGCCTCCGTCGTACTCGCGTGGCAGCGCGAGCATAAAGCCGATTTCGCGAAGGTCAACGTCAACGGCGGGGCGATTGCACTGGGTCACCCGCTCGGAGCGTCGGGCGCGAAACTCTGCGCGACTCTGTTAAACGAACTCGAGCGCACCGACGGACAGTTCGGCCTGCTCACCATGTGCGAGGGCGGCGGACTCGCCAACGCCACCATCATCGAACGACTGGGCTAAGGCAGCGACTATTTATATCCTGTGGCGAGGAAGAACGCGCCGAAGATCGTGAAGAGTCCGAGCGCTAAGTACCACGCGGACGTGGAACCAGGTAATACGGATAGGTAGTTCAGCGCGATGATCAGGATGCCGAAGATCAACAGGTTGAGGATCAGCCAGCCGTACCAGTGAGGGCTGCGGTCGGCTCCGGCGGGACGACGCTTGGTGACGCGTCCTCGAGCAACGGGATCAACGTAGCGCCCGACGGTCTTCTTCGGATTCGACTTTGCGGAGGATTTCGCCATACTCGACGATGCTATTACGAAGCGTTACGGCGTCGTCGTCGTCGTCGGCGTCGTTGTGGTGGTGGTGGTGGTGGTTGCGGCGGGCGTCTGACAGATAGTGAGCTGAACGACCGAGCCGTATTTAACGGCCGTGCCCGGTTGATCGGTCTGGCTCGCGACCGTTGGCGGCGCGCCCGCGGCACAGACCGCCGTTGGATCGGGCGAATATGCGGCCGAGAGACCCTGAGTCCCAAGCGCAGCGTTCGCCGCTGCTTCAGTGTCACCCACAACGCTCGGCATATAGACGGTGCAGGGCCCTGACGATACAATCAAGTTAATTGCTTGTCCTTGCGCGACCAGTGAACCGGCGGCGGGATTAGTCCCCACGACGAGGCCCTGATTGATCGTGTCCGAACAGGAGTGCATCACCGTCGACACCGAGAGTTGCTGATTGGCGAGTGCCGCACCGGCGGCGGCCTGGGTATCGCCGGCAACGGATTCGAGGTCGTACTTCGTTCCTGGGGCGAGGACCGTCAAGATCACCTTTGTCCCCGACTGCACAACTGTTCCCGCGCTAGGCGACTGCGAAATAACATTATTCGGTATCACCGATACACCCGGCGGAGCAGTGGGCGTTTGATCAATCCTGTACACCAAGTGCTCGTGCGTTAGCTCACTCACGGCGTTCGAAACACTCAAGCCCACGAGATCGTGCACGGTCTCGGGTGTCGTCGTGATTCCTTTACTGACCACGATCGACACGGAGTCGCCCTTGGTCACCTTCTTCCCGGGATTCGGGTCGGTCGAGATAACGGTGCCCCTGGGTTTTTTGGACGCCAATGATCTGACGAGGCCAACGTCGAGACCCTGGTTTTTCAGATTCTTCGTCGCGAGAACTTGTTGTTGTCCAATGACGTTCGGCATGAGAGTCGTCGTGGTCTTATCGTGCGTGAAGAAGGCGTACGCACCACCGGCGATGAGCAAGATCACGATGATCAAAAGGATGCCGCTGTAGTTGCGACCACGACGTCGGCGCACGTCGGTACGCGGGCCGGTCATAATCGGCACTGAACGTGTTCGCTCGCCACCAACCGCCGCGACGGAGCGAGTGGCGTCCTCGCCAAAGAACGCGGTGTCGCGCATCGCGGCGTGAACGGGTTGGCCCTCGCTGAAACGAATCAGGTCGGCGCGAAACTCATCCGCCGTCTGGTAGCGATTCGACGGCGACTTTGAGAGCGCCTCCATGGCAATGGCTTCGAGGTCGTGGGGCACGGTGTTGGAGAACTTCGACAACGCCGGCACTGCACTATGAACGTGCTGACTCGACACCTCAACCGGCGTATCACCGACAAACGGGGGTCGGCCCACCAGCATCTCGTAGAGCACGACGCCAAGAGAGTAGACGTCGCTGCGACCATCGACCGCGGCGCCCTCGGCTTGCTCGGGTGAGAAGTAGGTCGCGGTACCCATGACTGAACCCGCTTCGGCGAGGTGATCTTCGCTCGAGACTGCCTGCGCGATGCCGAAGTCCGTCACCTTCACTTGACCGTCGCGAGTGATCAAAATGTTGCCCGGCTTTACGTCACGGTGCACGACGCCACTGCGGTGCGCGTAGCCAAGTGCGGCCGCAACTTGCGCGACGATCTGCGCCGAGCGTGCTGCGGTGAGTGTGACTCCTCCGCGCAGCATCTCCGCGAGCGACGTTCCCTCGACCAACTCCATGACGATGAAGTAGGTATCGCCGTCCTCGCCCCAGTCAAAGACGGGGACGATGTTGGGATGTGACAGGTTCGCGGCCGCCTGCGCCTCGCGACGAAACCTCTCGACAAATAAAGGGTCTTCGCTGAGTTCTGGGTAGAGAATTTTGAGCGCGACGGCGCGGTTGAGCAGCGTGTCTTGGGCCCGGTAAACCATCGCCATACCACCACGGGCGATCAAGTGGGTTACTTGATAACGATTTGAGTACAAACGGGGGTCGTGAACGGGCTCCATACTGCGCTAAGCCTACGCTCTCGACTTCTGGACCGAGGGCGCAAAAGCCCACGCGGCACGCTCAACCAGTGGTCGCCGTGCGGCGACCGACTCCATTAGCGACGCGGTGTCGGAGAAAAGACGCGAAACGGCAACGCAAGCACTACCCGCCGAGCCGGCAATCCGTCCCGTGGACGTGTCGCAGTAAATGCGCTGTCATGATGTGGCCGCGCGAATGCCGGTCGAGACACTCGCTACCCCGGCGTCGTGGTCGTGGTCGTGGTGGTCGTGGTTGTGGTCGTCGTGGGCGTCCCGAGATTGCCTCGAGTCAGTTCCCCCGCCTTATAGAGGTTTTTCGCGTAGGTGATCGCCTCTTCTTCGGTCGGTTCACTGATAGTCGCGTTCACGGCGCGTCGATCCGATGGACGCAGGTCAGCGACGGGATAGGGCGTTTCCGCGACGATCTCTGGCTTGTACCAGAGCACACCGGAGGGTTGACCGCGAAAGACCGCGAGCGCTCCATTGTTATTGCCGAGGTAGTACGTCGAATACGCGTACCAGTGGATGACCGCCGCGACGCCGGCGACGACCGCGAGAAAGAGAAACGTCGCGGCCCACACCCGCCACGTCACGATTCGCCGTCGGCGTCCGGCACCGGTCGGACGGGTCGTCGCCGACGCCGGTGGCGGCGCAGAACTCATGGTCCGACGAATCGGCGATGCCGAGACGTTGACCTCATCGAATTCGAGCAAGATGACCGAGATGTTGTCGTGACCCCCGGCCACTTTCGCGGCGCTGACCAGACTCTCGACCGCGAACTCCAGTCCGTTCGGTGCGCTCGCCAGATGCGCGAGAGCGTCGTTGTCGAGTTCATTCGAAAGACCGTCACTGCAGAGCAGGATGCGATCACCGGCCACGGCGTGAATTGAGGTGACGTCGATGGCGATGGTGTCTTCGACCCCGACCCCGCGAGTGAGCTGGTGGCGGCGCGGATGGACCGCCGCTTCTTCGGGGGTGAGTCGACCCATTCGCACCCACTCTTCGGCGACACTGTGGTCCTCACTTAACTGGCGAAGAGCACCGTCACGTAGTTGGTAAGCGCGCGAGTCGCCAACGTGGACCAACGTAGGCGACGCGATGCCCGCCAGGTCGTAGGTCAGTCCGACCGCGATGATGGTCGTGCCCATACCGAAGTGCTCGGGGTTCTCGCGGGCGTCGCTCACGACCGCAAGGTTGGCCTCTTGGATGGCCTCCACCAGACCTTCCACGTTGGGGTTCTCACGGAATTGACGTCGTACGAGGTCGATGCACATCGCCGCCGCGACCTCGCCCGCCGCGTGGCCCCCCATGCCATCGGCGATGATCGCGAGGGAGTCGTCAGCGAACAAAGCGTCTTGGTTGGTTTGTCGAACCAGTCCAGTATCGGTCGCCGCAGCGTGTCGCCAACGGGTCAACGAACAACCTCGAAGAGAACACCGCCCACTTGGACGACGTCGCCGCGCTCTAAGTGCACCCGGCCCTTCACCAGCTCTTGATTCACGTACGTGCCATTGGTCGAGCCGAGGTCTTCGATCGAGAGATCTCCGTCATCGTTCGCAACGCGTGCGTGGCGTGACGAGAGATACGTGTCCTGGAGACTCAGATCACAATCGCCGGCCCGCCCGATCGTGACACCTGTCTCAACGTCAACGCGCTGACCGCTGCGTTCGGAGGGCTCAATGAATTCGAGGGCCAGGACTCCGGGGCGGCGCCGGGCCCTCTTTTCGAAGTTGGCGGGCCGAGACTGAACGGTGACGACGCGAATAACTCGCAGAAAGAACAAGACGGCAATCACCATCACGAGCACCTGTAGCGGGCGAATCACCGCCGCGTAGTTGGTTGACGCGGCGAACACCGTCAAGCGAGCTCAATCCGGAAGTGGAACGGGCCGATCGTGATGTCGTCACGCGGCGAGAGCGAGACGGCCGATACCCGGTGTCCGTTCACGTATGTTCCATTCGTCGACTGCAGGTCGCGAATGGCCACCCCTTCACTGGTACGCCACACTTCGGCGTGCTGGCGAGAGACGTTTGAATCGTTCACGACGACCTCTACGTCGGGGCTGCGCCCAATGATTAAAGGCAAATCAGCCACTGAGAAGGAGCGTCCGTCGCTGACCACGAGGCGCGGCTGGCTCTCGCCACCAACAAAATCAGTCTTGACTTCGACCGTGCCCGCCTTTAGGTCGTCGTCGATGAAGATCGCGACCTTCACTGGTCCGACGAAGACGTAGCCTTCGGCGAGGGCGTGCTGACGAACGGTTTCTTCTAACTCACTGACCAGCGCCTTTTGAAAGCCCTCAAAGCGCTGGGCGTCCGCGGGACCGAGCCACACGCGCACGATGTTTGGAGAAATGGAACCTTGGCTCGAGAGCCGCCGAGTTAAGTCCACCTCACGCACAATTCGGGTGCCGATTTCGATGGGCTGCAACGACGTCTTGAACGGACGAGAAAATGTCCGTTCAAAGATCCGCTCGAGGCGGTTTTCCACATTTTTAAGAACCATAACAACTCTCACTGTACCGGTCGGTTCCCCTTGATCGGAGGCGTCGAGAGTGCGCTGGAGCCAGTCGACTATTGTTGCAAGGTCTCCGGGCGAGTGGCGAAATTGGCAGACGCGCAGGCTTCAGGTGCCTGTATTCGAAAGGATGTGGGGGTTCAAGTCCCCCCTCGCCCACCATCCCTAACCACTCTCATGTCACTCCGCGATTTCGCCCTACCCCGCGTGGCTCGGCGCCATCGTCTCTTTCTCGCCGCTCTACCAATCGGCCGCGTTGCTACGAAGCCTCGATCTCGGCCAGTTCCAGTGGATCATGTTGCTGCGCGTGGGATACCTACTCGCGATCGCCCTCGTTGGATTAACGCTCCCCGCCAAGCGCTTCCAACGAATTCTCGTACCTTGAGATGACGCGAAGAGCGTTATTGAAACGCCGTCTGCGACATCCAGTACTCGACCAAGGTCTCGTCACCCGATATGGAAACGTCGGAGTGCGACAGATCACTTCGGCGCAGCAGCACCTTCAAGAGATCGCCGGCCGGACCTGAGAGTTCCGCGTCAGGATCGTTCGTCGCGTCGACATACTCGTAATCGTCTGCCTCGAGCCGCGCACTCCACTGACCGGGTGGCACTGTTGATCTGATCTGAAATAGATCACTCTCTCGCCCGGCACGAGCCCGCAACGCGATATCACGATCGGACTTCATATTGACAAGGAACTCGTCAATGGCGTCGAGCGCGATGTCCGGTTCAATAAACGAGGCAGTACCTGTCGCGAGCTCGAGATCAAGACGGTGGACGAAAGTTTCGTGCAACTGTCGGCGCGACCAGAATCGTACGTGTTGATCGGCGCCCCACGCCCACATCGCGTCATCGGGATCTGCCGACCGCAAGACATCGACGAGGGCTCGTCCACCCGAGCGCAACCACTGTGCGTCGACCACGTCGCTGTCGATGGACATCTGGTCCATCGGGATTCGCGACGCGGCACGCTCGCTCACCAACACTGTCGCCCAGCGGTGCACTCTTCCCAAGTGTCGGGTCAGGTCCTCGATCGACCAGTCGGGACACGTCGGCACGCGCGCGGACATCTCCGCGAAGGCCAAACCGTCGGAGAATCGATCAACCTCAATCTCCAGTTCATCGCAGTACTGAGCGTGATTCACGCCACGATGCTAACGATTCGACCCGCGTGGTAGTAAGTCAGAAGACGAAACGAGATCGTGACATGGATTCGTGGCTAAGCAGTGTGGACGTCATCACCCTCTTCGTCGACGACGTTCAGCGCGCGAAGGCCTTCTATTACAACGTCTTCGATCTCTCGACGGTCTACGAAGACGAAAATTCGGCGGTCGTCAACTTCGACAACCTCACCGTGAACTTCTTAAAGATCTCCGAAGCACCCGGTCTCATTGCACCCGCGTCGGTCGCTCCAGCTGCGTCCGGCTCACGATTTCAGTTGACGATTCAAGTCGACGACGTTGACGAAGCGTGCGAAGAGCTGAAGAAGCGTAGCGTCACGCTTTTGAACGGACCGATGGACCGACCATGGGGTATCCGGACGGCAAGTTTTACCGATCCTGATGGACACATCTGGGAGATCGCCAACGGATAGTTGAGTGAAGTGTTGTCATGATCGCTTAAGACGCGGCGAGAAAGCCGAGTCCGAAACGCATCACCACCAGGCCGACAGTCGACACGTTCACCGCGCCAAGTACTGTTGAACGGGTGTCGCTTCCTCCTCCCACTCTCGAAGTCGACGAGACCCCGCTTCCACCCGTTTCGAAACGACGGTCCAGCCAGCGCTCCCTCATTGAGTGGCTCATCGTCATCGTGGTGGCGGTCCTCGTCTCGCTGTTAATTCGCACCTACGTTTTTCAAACCTTTTTTATCCCTTCGGGTTCGATGGAGCCGACGTTGCACATCGGCGACCGGATCATCGTCAATAAACTCGGCGTCGAATTCGGCACCATCCACGTCGGCGACATCTTGGTCTTCAAAGCTCCGAAGGCGGTCGCTACGGACTGTGGAGATAGCGTCGCCGATCTCGTCAAGCGCGTGATCGGAGTTCCCGGTGACTATTTGGTGTCAAAGGGCAACACCATCTACGTGAACGGGGAGCCCCTCAAACAGCCGTGGACCCACGTTGCCCAGATCGGTGTGAAACCCATCACGCTGACGCACGTCACGAAGAACCATTACTTCATGATGGGCGACAACGAACCTAATTCCTGCGACAGTCGCTACTGGGGACTTATCCCACGCTCGGCCGTCATCGGTAAGGCCTTCGTGCGCATCTGGCCGCTTTCGCGACTCGGTTTCCTCTAACTCGCGAGCGGACGCGCCACGAAGAACGACCACATTACGGCGCTCGCGTCAATCGCACTCGACTGGGGACGGAGCTCTGAAGTGATGCTCGAGGGCATCACGGGGCCGCCCGGCCACTCGTGTCCCTCACCCAACACTTCGTACCACGATGAAGCCGTCGGCGTCGGACGTGAAGTTCATGCCCGAAAATACTTCTTGATCGAGCGCGGTGGCCCCGCTGCCGTGCAGGTTCAAAACGAGGGCTCGCTTCGTGTTGGACGTTCTCAACGGATCGTGCACGATCACCGTTCGTGTACAGCCGCCCATGGAGAGAGACCGCGTTGTCGTCGTGGCGGGGTTCGTGCAGTTCGGCGCAGTACTCGCACCGGCTCGTACGTCGGGTCCCGCTGTTGACACGACCACCGCGACCGCCGCCATAACCATCGTGCCCAGCGCCACTCTTAAAGCGCGAAGGCGTGCGCCACCAGTCGCCCTCACAAGAACCTCCCCTACGCAGATCATCGTGCCCCGAGAATTGCCGACGCGCAATTGGCGTTTTCTCTACGAGAGTCGAGACCTCTAGCGTGGTGACCAGTGAGAGGAGAGAGCATGCAGATGTTGATTGTCGGGGGCACGTCGTTCGTGGGTCGAGCCATTGCTTGGTCCGCCTGGCATCAAGGACACGAGGTCAGTGTTTTCAACCGCGGCGTCACGCCGAACGATCTTCCCGAGGCGATTGAACGCCTCACGGGCGACCGCCACGCGGATCTCTCCGCCCTCGCGGACAGGTCCTTTGACGTCACCGTCGACGCGACGGCGTATCGGCCGAGCGACGTCGAACGACTTTCCGTCGCGCTCGGAGAACGCGGCGGCCACTATGTGCAGATATCTTCGATCTCGGCGTATGAGGACCCACCGGCACCCGGCGCCACGGAAGCGACACTCTCAATCGTCGACGACCCCGAGGACCTCGAGGCTCCCGTCGGTCCGAAAACCTACGGACCGCTCAAGGCCGCCAGTGAACGGGCCGGATGGACCTACTTCGGCGAAGGATCCACCATGGTTCGTCCGACCTTCGTCATTGGCTCCTTCGACGCGACGCTGCGCTTTCCCTACTGGGTCGAGCGGGTACGACGCGGCGGAGTCGTGGCCGTTCCGGGCCCGCGCGACACGTTCCTGCAGTGGATCGACGCGCGCGACCTAGGAGCGCGGGTCAGTATTG